>NZ_JAMYSV010000001.1:0-970080 GCF_040322115.1 Mesorhizobium sp. M0195
ATCTCGTATGCCGGCTATGAAGGCGAAGTAATGCGTGGCGCCTTCGCCGGGGTACCGCTTGGCCAACTCGAAGCGGCCCGCGCTTTCGGCATGAGCCGTTGGAAAATCTTCAGGCGCATATGGCTCCCGCAGGCGATCAGCCGGGCACTGCCGACGCTGGCGGGTGAAACTGTTCTCCAGCTGAAAGCGACACCGCTGGTGGCAACGATAACTATGGTCGACATCTATGCCGTAGCTTCGCGGGTGCGCCAGGATCTATTCATCACCTACGAACCCTTGCTGCTTCTGGCGTTGGTCTATATGTCCATCACCGGTATCCTGGTGTTCGGTTTCCGCAGGCTCGAGGCGCGGATCCCGAGCAAGCTAGGCTAAAGCTGTTAAAGTCGCGAATTCAGGGCAGCTGCCATGCAACTCAGTCTCGACCAGGCGACAGGGCTGTGCCGGATGGCCGCACTTGGCGCCGGCGCCAACGAAGAGGCGGCGCAGTCGCTGGCTGCCTCGATCGTCGCGGCCGAGGCTGAAGGACTGTCGACAGTCGGACTGTCGCACTTCATCGATTATCTCGAAGCACTGGAAGCCGGCCGTATTGACGGCAACGCCGATCCGGTGATCACCAGGCCGGCGCTCGCGGTCTATCTTTCCGATGCGCGCGGCGGCTTAGCGCATACCGGTTTCGACCGCACGATCGATGACCTCGCCAAGGCGGCGCGGCTGTTCGGCGTCGCCATCTTTTCGCAGAAGAATGCTTATACCTGCGGCGCGCTCGGCTATTTCACCGGACGGCTGGCCGCGCAGGGATTGGTGTCGTTCGCCGCCACCAACGGCCCGGCCGTGCTTGCCGGCTCGGGCTCGGTCAAGCCGGTCTACTGCACCAACCCGATGTCCTTTGCCGCACCCACCACGGACGGGGCGCCGCTGGTCATCGACCAGTCGTCGAGCGCCACTGCCTTCGTCAACATCCGCAAGGCGGCCGAGGACGGCAAGAAGATCCCCGAAGGCTGGGCACTGGACGCCAGCGGCAATCCAACCACGGACCCGGCAGCCGCCATGAAAGGCGCCATGCTTGCCTTCGGCGGCCAGCGCGGCGCCAACATCGCGCTGATGGTCGAGGTGCTGGCTGCGGGCCTGTCGGGCGCCAACTGGTCGCTCGATGCGCCATGGTTCAGCGGCGGGCCGGACAGTCCGGGGACCGGCCTGTTCGTGCTCGCCGTCGAGCCCAAGCTGCTCGATCCGAACTTCGAGAAACGGATGAAGGACCAACTCGACAGGTTGCGGCGGCGCTATGGCGTGCATGTGCCGGGGCGTGCCCGGGCAGAAGCGGCAGAGAAGGCGGCGGCGCGCGGCATAAGCGCGCCGAAAGCCGTGGTGCAACGCATTTCCGAATTCGCCGCGCGCTATTCGTCCTAAAGAAATTCGTTTGTACGATGAGCGGCAGAGGCCGGCCGATCCGGGAGCGCGAGCCTACTTCCCGCAATGATGATCGTTGATGACGTTCACCGCATTCGCGTCCGGTCCTACCCTGTTGTAGGAGCAGGGTTCGGCGGCCGTCGTGAACAGGGGGTTGTCATAGTAGCGCGGGCCACCGAACAGAATGTCGATGATGTCGCCGTTGGCGGGAACGTAGCGTTCGGGTTGCGCTTGGTGATGCCGGTTTGCCGCGAATGCCGGGGCACCAATGCTGCAGCCTGTTACGAAAGCCAGAGCGAAGATCGCAACGCGTTTTGTCGTCATCGGCAATATCCTCCATTCGGAATCAAACCATACATCTAAAATCGCCTAGCGAACAAAGGTTCCTGTTCCTAATGGAGTTGCCGTAAAGCCGGGCCTCGACGGCGTTTTCTGCCATTTCGAACGGATCCGGAAAATCATGCTTCAACAGTGCCGGGCGACCTATGGTCGCCCTTTGCCTTTGGCGCGAAACCGACTATGAAACGGCTTCAATCAAGCCATCTGGATAGCCCGCCGGAGCCAGCCATGACCGAAATCCTTCAGACCCCAAAGCTCGTCGTCGTTTTCGGCGGCTCCGGCTTTGTCGGTCGTCATGTCGTGCGGGCGCTGGCCAAGCGCGGCTACCGCATCCGGGTCGCCTGCCGCCGGCCCGATCTCGCCGGTCATTTGCAACCGCTTGGCAATGTCGGGCAGATCCAGCCGGTGCAGGCCAATGTCCGGGTGCGCTGGTCGGTCGACCGCGCCGTGCAAGGCGCCGACCATGTCGTCAATCTGGTGGCGATCGCACATGAGGCCGGCCGGCAGAAATTTACTGCCGTCCACGAGTTCGGCGCGCGCGCTATTGCCGAAGCGGCGCGCGCCGTCGGCGCCGGCCTCACCCACATATCGGCTCTGGGAGCGGACCTCCACGCGCAATCGGACTACGCGCGTACCAAGGCGCTCGGCGAAAAGGCCGTTCTTGAGACGGTCCAAGACGCCGTGATCTTGCGGCCATCGATCAATTTCGGGCCGGAGGACGGTTTTTTCAACCGCTTTGCCAACATGGCCCGCTTTTCCCCAGTGCTGCCGCTGATCGGCGGCGGGCAGACGAAATTCCAGCCGGTCTATGTCGGCGACGTCGCCGAGGCGGTGGCGCACTCGGTCGACGGCAAGGTCCAAGGCGGCCGGATCTATGAACTCGGCGGGCCGCAGGTGCTTACCTTCAGGGAGTGCATGCAAGAGCTGCTTGTCATCATCGAACGCAAGCGTTTTTTGCTGCCCGTGCCATGGTGGCTGGCGAACCTCCAGGCATCAATTCTCGGGCTGCTGCCCAATCCATTGTTGACCAAGGACCAGGTCCTGCTGTTGCGCCAGCACAATGTCGTGTCGGATGACGCCGTCAAGGACAACAGGACGCTTGCCGGCCTCGGTATCCAGCCGCGTTCGATCGGAACCATCCTGCCAAGCTATCTCTGGCGCTACCGCGCCGCCGGCCAGTTCCAGCGCAAGTCCGCCGTATAACACGAACGGACGTCCGGTTGCCTACGGCGCGCGCCTGGTGACCTGCATCGGCAGCCCGCCTTGCGGCTGCGTCGTCAGCTTCTGCACCGGCCAGGGTCGGGTTTGCGCGGTGGTATCGAAACGATAGCGCGAAAGCATGATCGCCAACGCGATGATTGCCTCCTGCATGGCGAAGCTGGCGCCGATGCAGACGCGAGGCCCGGCGCCGAACGGCAAATACTGGAAACGGTCGATCTTTTCGCGATTCCCCGGATGGAAGCGTTCCGGCATGAAAGCGTCCGGCCGGTCCCACAATTTCCGATGGCGGTGGACGACCCACGGCATCACCAGCACCGCGGCACGCCGCGGTATGTAGAGGCCGTTCCAGGTTTCGGGCTCGATCGGTTCGCGGTTGATCGATGGCGCCGGCGGATAGAGCCTGAGCGCCTCTTCGAAGGCGGCACGGGTGAGCGGCATGGCGTCGAGCCATTTCGTCGGGTCGGGCTCACGCGCCAGCACGGCATCGATCTCGTGCTCGATCTTTTCGCGCTCCCACGGCGATTCGGCAAGGCAGTAGAGCGTCCAGCCGAGCGCCCTGGCCGTAGTCTCGTGGCCAGCGCCGATGAAGGTGATGATGTTGTCCTCGACCTCGGACCGGGTTAGCCCGCCCGGTCCCTCCGCCCTCAACAGCAGCGTAAGAAAATCCTGCGGCACCGTGTCCGGAGCACGCCTCAACCGCGCCTCGCGCATCTGCACCGTGTCGGTGACGATCTTGCGGAAGTAGGCCATGGTCTTGCGGCCGCGGATGCGGGTCAGGCGCGGCAGCCAGTCGGGCGCTCGCAACAGGTCGAGCGGATCGACCCGGCCCATCGTCTCGAACAGGCGATCGATCTCCTTGGCGAAGCTGCCGGGCTCGCCCGATATCTCGCCCGAAAACAGTGTCTCGGCCAGGATGTCGAAGGTGAGCAGCGTCATGTTGTGCGCGATGTCGAACGTGCCGCCGCCCTCGTAGCGCGTGACGAACTCCCGCGTGCGTTTCAGCATCGGCTCCGCAAAACCGAAGATATGGCGCGGCGTGAACACCGGCGCCATCGCCTTGCGTGAACGCCTCCACACCTCGCCCTCGGCGGTCAGCAAGCCGTCGCGCAGGATCGGCCGCAGGATCAGCTGGCGAACCGTCGCCATCTTGTAGTTCTTGGCGTTATCGACCAGCACGTGGCGAATGAGACCGGGGTCGTTGGCGATGACCAGCGGCCCGCCGATGCCGGTCACCGAAATCCAGGGCTCGTTATAGGTCGGCTCGCCCCACAGCTCGAGCGGATTGCGGTAGACGATGCGGATCATCTCCAGCGTCGAGGGCGGCGCTGTGCGCGGCTTCGGCGCCGGCGGGACGAAGGGGACGGGCTGACTGTCCATGGCTTGCTCCGCTGACACCTCAATGTAGTGGCGGGCAAGGCAGGCGTCCATGTGACTGGACGACAAGGCGAAGCATCCGCTCTCTGGAATGTGATCAGGGCACCGGAAAGTGCCTGCTTGCTGTGTCCGGCTGCGTGTCTTAGGTGGCAGCACCACAGATGCCACCGATCGGCAGGAGCCCCGCTTTGAAGCACCAGTTGAACGTCATCATCGGCAGCACGCGGCCGGGCCGCGCCGGACCGGTTTTCGCAAAGTGGCTGGAAAGCTTTGCGCGCGAACACGGCAAATTCGAGCCGTTGCTCACCGATATCGCCGCCTTCAATCTGCCGGTGCTGGACGAGCCGCATCATCCGAGACTCGGCAAATACGAAAACAGCCACACGAAAGCCTGGTCGAAAGCAATCGACGCCGCCGACGCATTCGTCTTCGTAGCGCCGGAATACAATTATTTCGCCGCCCCCGCGATCATCAACGCGGTCGACTACCTGCTCAGGGAATGGCGATACAAGCCGGCCGCCATCCTCAGCTACGGCGGTGTCTCCGGCGGCTTGCGTGCGGCGCAGGCGGTCAAACCGTTGCTGACCTCCGTCGGCGTCATGCCGATCCCGGAGGGCGTGGCGCTGCCGATGTACCAGAAGCTGCTCGACGAGACCGGCGCCTTCCTGCCCAGCGAGCAGGTGCTCGGCGGGGCCAGGACCATGCTGGACGAGCTGTTCCGCTGGAGCGAAGCGCTGAAGCCGATGCGGATCGGCTGACAACGCGAACGGCCGAGCTTGCCGATGCCATAACTTGCTCATGCCATAAAGAGATGGAATGCTCCGGCAAACGACCGGGCCGGGGCGGTTCGATTTGCGTCTTCTGTTTGCCTTACTGCTGATCCTCTCGACGGCCTCCGCTGCCGTGGCGGAGCGGCGCGTTGCGCTGGTCATCGCCGAGAACGACTACCGGCTGATCCGGCCGCTCGCCAATCCCGTCAACGACGGCGAGGTGATGGAAACGGTGCTGAGGAAGCTCGGCTTCGAGGTCTTCCTCGAAACCAACCGCGACCTGCGGCGCATGCGCCGGGCGCTCGACGATTTCCGCGAGGATGCCAAAGGCGCCGACGTGGTACTGGTGTTCTTTTCCGGCCACGGGGTCGAGATCGCCGGCGAGAATCGGCTCCTGCCGGTCGATGCAGACGCGTCGTCGCTCGACGCACTGGAAAAGACCAGCCTGCCGCTGGAGGAGATCCGCACGACCGTCGCCGCCACCAGCAAGGTCGGACTGATCGTGCTCGATGCCTGCCGCAGCGATCCGTTTGCGGCTACGGGCGGCGAAGGCCGCGGCGCAACGGCGCTTGCAAAAGAGGTCGGCGTCAAGGTCCGGCCGGGTCTTGGCCGCGTCGGGCGGGCAGAAAACATTCTGTTTGCCTTCTCGGCGGCGCCCGGCGAGACCGCCGCGGATGGGACCGGCCAGAATTCGCCGTTCACTGCGGCGTTGACGAAATATCTCGGCACCGATGGACTCGAGATCCGCTCCGTGCTGACGCTCGTGCAGCAGGAGGTCTACGACCTCTCGCGCGGCAAGCAATTGCCCTATGTCGAGAGCGGCCTGCCGCAGCTGTTCTTTGCCACGACAGCCAAGGAGAAACTGCCCGAGCGCGAACGCTTGTTGCTCGCTATGGCTGAGGTGACGCCTCAGATGCGCGGCGAGGTGGAGAAGATCGCCAGCGACGCCGACATGCCGCTGGCACCGCTCTATGGCGCGTTGATCAGTTCCGATTCCGGCCACCTCTCCGCCGACAGTCTGAACGCCAGGCTGCGTGAGGCAGCCGACGCCTTCGTCAAGGTGCGGAGCGAAATGCAGACGCTTGGATCCGACGATCTGCGGGTGGCAGCGTTGCGCCGGCAGGCCGAAGAGCAGCTTTCGCTGGGAGCGTTCGATGCGGCGCGTAAAAAGCTCGCCGAGGCAGCCGAGATCGATAATGTCTCTCGGAACGCTTTGAAGGCCAATTTCGTCAGCCGCACGCTCTCCGAGGCCGCAACGCGCTATCTGTCCGGCGGGGCGGCGCGCGCCGACCTCGACTACGCCACAGCCATCAGGGACTACGAGTCCGTGCTCGCGCTTTATGGCGAAGCCGGACAGGTGGTGCTGTCGCTCGACGATGCCGACCGCTTGATCCGCACGCTGGACGAACTCGGCAAGCTCTATACCACGGTCGGCAATATCGATGCGGCCGGCCGCGCCTTCGAGGCGCTGCAAGCCGATCTCGAACGGCGGTTGCATCATGAAACCGATCCCAACGTGAAGCGCGACTTCGCCGTCAGCCACGTCAAGCTCGGCAATGTGCGGATGGCGCAAGGCAATCTGCCGACAGCGCTGCAGAATTATGAGACCGCCAAGACCATTCTGCAGGGCCTGACCGAGGCAGAACCGGACAATCTGGAGTGGTTCGGCGACCTCGCCATGGCCAATGACAAGATCGGCAACGTATTGGCGACGCAAGGCGATCTGGCCGGCGCCGCAGAGGTCTACCAGGAAAGTCTGTCGATCAAGAAACAGCTCGCCGCCGGAGAGCCCGACCGTGCCGAACTGCAGCGCGACCTGACCATCACCTACGATGAGATCGGTCACCTTGCCCATGTCGCAGGCCAACTGGACAACGCACAGGCGGCCTATGAAGAGAGCCTGAAGGTGCGGCTGGCGCTGGCGGCGGACAAACCGGGAGACGCCGACCGGCAGCGTGACGTCTCGGTCAGCCACGATACGATAGGCGACCTGCTGCGCGAACGCGGCGACGCCGCCGGGGCGCTGGCGGCTTACAGGGAAGGCCTCGCGATCGTCAAGCAACTGGCGAAACGCGATCCGGACGACACCGAGCTGAAACGCGACCTGTCGGTCGGCAACGCCAAGATCGGCAATGCGCTGAGCGACCAGCAGAATTGGCCGGCGGCACTTTCGGCTTATCGTGAGGCACTTTCGCAGGCCAGCGCGCTCGCCGTCGGCGACCCGAACAACACCGAATGGCAGCGCGACCTGTCCGTCTGCCTCGAGAAGGTCGCCGGCGTCCTGGCGATACAGGGCGACCACAAAGGCGCGCTGAAAGCCTATCTGGACAGTTACGCGATTGCGCAGCGGCTGGCCAAGCTCGATCCGGCCAATTCCGGCTGGCAGCGTGACTTGTCGATAACGCTGTCCGAAGTCGCCACCCTGCGCCTAAAGCAGCGCGACGTCAGCGGAGCCCGGCAAGCCTTTCAGGACAGCCTGACCATCCGCGAGAAACTTGCCCGGTCCGATCCGGACAACGCCACCTGGCAGCGCGACCTGGTGGTCGCCTATATCGACTACGCGCAAGTCGCTAAGGATCCGAAAGCCGTGCTTTCCAAGGCGCTCGACATGACGCTCGAGCTCGACCGAAGCGGGCGGTTGGCGCCGCGATACAAATTCATGATCAAGTTCCTGCGTCAGCGGCTGGCCAGGATCGAAGCCAAGCGCCAGTAGCCGGCCGACGCGACCGTCATTCCGTCCGGAAATGCCTGCAAACCTTGGAAAAACCGCCTTTTGCGCCTATATCTACGACATTAGAAATGCGCGATTCGAAGCCGATTTTTCGCGCTCTGCACACGGCATCAATCAGACAGGTTTTCATGAGCGAACAGACCGATATCGCCAACGGCGTTGAAGCCGAATACGGCGCCGATTCCATCAAGGTTTTGAAGGGCTTGGATGCCGTTCGCAAGCGGCCGGGCATGTATATCGGCGATACCGACGACGGCTCGGGCCTGCACCACATGGTCTATGAAGTCGTCGACAACGCCATCGACGAAGCCCTGGCCGGCCATGCCGACCTGGTGACGGTGACGCTCAATCCGGACGGATCGGTGACGGTCATCGACAATGGCCGCGGCATTCCGACCGATATCCACACCGGCGAAGGCATTTCGGCGGCCGAAGTGATCATGACGCAGCTGCATGCCGGCGGCAAGTTCGACCAGAACTCCTACAAGGTGTCGGGCGGCCTGCACGGCGTCGGCGTGTCGGTCGTCAACGCACTGTCGGCCTGGCTGAAACTGAAGATCCGCCGCAACGGCCAGATCTACGAGATGAGCTTCACGCATGGCAATGCCGACGCGCCGCTGCGTGTCACGGGCAGTTATGAACAAGACAAGCTCCCCGGCACCTATGAAGGCCGCAGCGGCAGCGAAATCACGTTTTTGCCGTCGTCCGAAACCTTCACCATGGTCGAATTCGACTACGGTACGCTGGAGCATCGGCTGCGCGAGCTCGCCTTCCTGAACTCCGGCGTGCGCATCGTTTTGACCGATGCCCGCCATGCCGACATCGTGCGCCATGAATTGCACTACGATGGCGGCCTCGAAGAGTTCGTCCGATATCTCGACCGGACGAAAAAGCCGTTGCTCGACAAGCCGATATCGATCCGCGCCGAGCGCGACGGCATCACGGTCGAAGTCGCCATGTGGTGGAACGACAGCTACCACGAGAACGTGCTGGCCTTCACCAATAACATCCCACAACGCGACGGCGGCACGCATCTGGCAGGCTTTCGCGGTGCGCTGACACGCCAGATAACCGGCTATGGCGACTCTTCGGGCCTGACCAAGAAGGAAAAGGTGGCGCTGATCGGCGACGATTGCCGTGAAGGGCTGACGGCGGTGCTGTCGGTCAAGGTTCCCGACCCGAAATTCTCCTCGCAGACCAAGGACAAGCTGGTGTCGTCCGAGGTCCGTCCGGTGGTCGAAGGGCTGGTCAACGAAGCGCTCGGCACCTGGCTGGAGGAGCACCCGACCGAGGGCAAGGCGGTCATCGAGAAGGTCATCCAGGCCGCGGCCGCGCGTGAAGCCGCGCGCAAGGCACGCGACATCACCCGCAAGAGTTCGCTCGGCGTCACCTCGTTGCCCGGCAAGCTGGCCGATTGCCAGGAGCGCGATCCGGCAAAATCCGAGATCTTCATCGTCGAGGGCGACAGCGCCGGCGGCTCGGCCAAGGGCGGCCGTTCGCGCCAGAACCAGGCCATTCTTCCGCTGCGCGGCAAGATCCTCAATGTCGAGCGCGCCCGCTTCGACCGCATGCTCGGCTCCGACATGATCGGCACGCTGATCACTGCGCTCGGCACCTCGATCGGCAAGGATGAGTTCAATGCCGACAAGCTGCGCTACCACAAGATCATCCTGATGACCGACGCCGATGTCGACGGCGCCCACATCCGCACCTTGCTGCTGACCTTCTTCTTTCGCCAGATGCCGGAACTGATCGAACGCGGTCATCTCTACATCGCGCAGCCGCCGCTCTATAAGGTGACGCGCGGGAAGAGCTCGCAATACATCAAGGACGAAGCCGCCTTCGAGGAATTCCTGATCGGCTCCGGACTGGAAGAAGCGTCGCTTGCGCTCAGCACGGGCGAGGTGCGGGCCGGGCAGGACTTGCGCAGTGCCATCGACGACGCCCTAGCGGTCCGCCAGCTCATCAACGGATTGCACACGCGCTATAACAGAGGCGTGGTCGAGCAGGCAGCGATTGCCGGCGCGCTCAACCCGGAGATCTTCACCGACCTCCGCCGCGCCAACGAGACGGCCGAGCGTGTTGCACGCCGTCTCGACATTATCGCCGAGGATACCGAGCGCGGCTGGATCGGCCGCATGTCGACCTCGAACGAGGGCATCGGCGGCTATGTCTTCGAGCGAACGGTGCGCAGCGTCAAGGAGTTCGCACATCTCGACCTGGCGCTGATCAATTCCGCCGACGCACGCCAGCTCGACCGCTATGCGCCGCGTCTGGCGGAAATCTATGGCGAGCCGCCGGTGCTGCGCCGCAAGGATGTCTCGGAAACTATTTCGGGGCCGCTGGCACTGCTCAATGCCGTGTTTGCCACCGGCCGCAAGGGCTTGACCATGCAGCGCTACAAGGGCCTTGGCGAAATGAACGCCGAGCAGCTCTGGGAAACGACACTTGACCCGAATGTGCGCTCGCTCTTGCAGGTCAAGGTCAATGATGCAACGGATGCAGACAGCTTGTTTTCGCGGCTGATGGGCGACGAGGTCGAGCCCAGGCGCGAATTCATCCAGGAAAACGCGCTGTCGGTCGCCAATCTGGACATCTGAGCCACGATCTCAGATACCCAGCCAGAAGGCAATGAAGTGCATTGGTGCGCCTTGGCGCACCGATGCCGACTGTTGCAAGCAACAGAGATCACCAGGACCGCCGGAACGGAAAGGCTTTCAAGGCATTGTAGTTGATCACAATCGCCGCAGGAGGCATCCATGGGACGTGGCATTTTGCTCTGGCTTCTCGGAGTCCCGATTCCGATCATTATTCTGCTCATGCTGTTTGCAAGATAGGGGGCTTCGATGCCGTCCACCCTAACGACTGCCGACGTTTCCGCACCGACGGAATCCGCTACCCCCGCTGTCAGCTGGGGGCCAATCGTCGCCGGCGCCTTTGCTGCGTCGACGCTTACCTTCATCTTGATGCTGCTCGGCTCCGGGCTTGGGCTGAGCATGGTGTCGCCATGGTCCGGCTCGGGTGCGTCAGTCACCACTTTCGCAGTTTCCACTGCCGTCTGGCTGATCGTCGTGCAGTGGCTGTCGTCGGCCCTGGGCGGCTACCTGGCCGGACGCCTGCGCACCAAATGGGTCGGCATCCACACCGATGAAGTCTTCTTCCGCGATACCGCTCACGGCTTCCTGGCTTGGGCGCTGGCGACGCTGCTGGTCGCCGGCGTGCTCGGCACGGCGCTTTCGGCCGCGATAGGTACCGGTGTACAGGCTGCTTCGACTGTGGCATCGGGCGCGGCAATGGGCGCTTCGGCAGGTGCTGCTGCAAACGCTGGTGGCGCCTCGACTAACGACGCCACATCGTATTTCGTCGATACGCTGTTCCGCCCGGCCGATCCGGCAAGGCTCGCTGCCGCCAATCCGGAGAGCGACGCCGCGGCAACGGCGCAGGCATCGCGCATTCTGATCGCGAGTGCCGCAGCAGGCGAAATATCGGCCGACGACAAGACCTATCTGTCGCGGCTGGTGGCCGCCCGTACAGGCCTGTCCGAAGCGGATGCCACCGCTCGCGTCGATGCAGTAATCGCCAGAGCGCAGGAGGCCAAGGTCAAGGCCCAGCAGGCGGCCGACACCGCCAGAAAGGCAGGCGCCACCTTCTCGCTGATTGGCGCGCTGTCGCTGGTCATCGGGGCCTTCATTGCCAGCGCGGCTGCAGCACTTGGCGGCAGGCAGCGCGACAACGAGGAAGCAATTTTCCTGACCAATCGTTGATCGGTGACTAGGCGAACTCGGTCCGCTTCGGGAAGATTGCGCCCGAAGGGGACCTTGCTTTGAAGTGCCGCCGCGGCATTGTCGTGATCACCGCCTACAGCTCAGCTTCCAGCTTGCGGCCGAGATCGACCGCATCGCGCAGCACGGCAAGGTGCGAGCGCGGCCGTGCGCCGACCGGCGCGTTGACTTCGACGCCGCTCGCCGCCAGCGACCAATAGAGCCTGTGCGTGAAGACGCGGCCAAACGAGCCGCGCAGCTCCACCTGGATGTTTTCCACGCCAGGACCGAAGTTTTCCGTCATCTGCCCTGAAATCGGGTCGCCGGTCAGCCAGCCATTGCCCCTGTCGAAGATATTGGTCCAGCGCGTCGCGGCAAACACCGCGCCATGATGCACCGCCCGCAGCGGCTTGCCGGAATGGCTGCGCCCTTCCTGGTAGAGCATGGTTCCGCCCGCCGCGCTGTCGGCGATCGGCGGGCATGCCGAAAACAGGCGCTCGGCGATGCCGCGCCTGAATTCGGCGAGGTCGTAGGTCACCAGGAACTCGCTGTGGGTCAGCGGACTGCCGAGCGTGACGAAATCGCTGATCTTCCACGGCAGCGGATGATCGGCGTCGCCGACGCGAAGCTGCCGGTAGAGCTCCCATTGGCTGCGCCGGAATGCGGGGAGGTCATCGAGGCTGTCGAGCCAGGCGGAGGCATCGGCGGCCAGCGTCGCCTTGTCGACGGCGTGGATCGCCTTCAGCCGCGCTTTGTCGCGAATGGCTTCCAGCTTTCTAGGCCTGAAATCGGCCCACAAGATCTGCAACAGATCATAGGCGATGATCGACCCGAGGCTGTGCGAGACCAGCACGATGCGGTCATAGGCATCGTCCATCATGAGACGCTTCAGCAGCTTGAGGCCACGCTCGCGGACAAGCGCCCGTTTCTCGACCGTTGCCGCTTCGGCCCGTACATAGGCGGCGACGTCGCCGAAATAAGGCAAGCCAAACTGGTCCACCGACCAGATGACGAACGACGCCAGAACCGTGACAAGCACACCGGTCGTCCAGGAGATGTAGCCTTGCCAGGTCGACGTTGCGAGCGCCAGCGCCGCGCCGAGGACGACGATGGTGGCCAAAAGCGTGACGACGTAGAGTTTGCGCACATCGCGCGGAATATCGGCGGGCTTGCGCCAGAGCAGGGTCGTCACCCAGGCAGCAAGGCGGCTTCGGGTCGTGCCCTGGGTGATGTCGGCCCAGTAAAGCTCGTAGAAATCGGTGCGGCGGCCATCGACATCATAGGGCGTGGTGATCCGGCGGAGTTCGTGCGAATTGGTCCGGCTGTCGGGCGTGATCCAACTCTGGTTGATCTTCGCACCCATCGGGTCGGCCGGATCGGCGACATGGGCATAGAACGGTGCACGGGCCGGATCGTGGCTCCATACGGCCTGGACGAACTCCCTCAACGTGTCCATGGGCCGCTGCTCGCCCATGCCGTGCACGACCACTACCGCCTGGCTGCGCTTGCGTGGCGCCTTCTCTGCTGCGGTCAGATCGGCGGCCGGCGATGCAGCAGAACCAGGGTCGGGCACCAGCACCTCCACGATGACGTCGTTTGCAAGACGACGGGTCGGCATCGTAGCTTCAGAACCGGTAACAGCCAAGAAAAAGCCCGGCGCGGAGCCGGGCTGTATTCGACGATCGGCGGTGAGTTGGCAACGAGGCCTTTTCAGTGATCCATGGCCTTGACGATCTCCTCGGTCATCTTCTTGGCGTCGCCGAGCAGCATCATGGTGCCGTCCTTGTAGAACAGCGTGTTGTCGATGCCGGCATAGCCGGACCCAAGCGAGCGCTTGACGAACAGGCAAGTGCGCGCCTTGTCGACGTCGAGGATTGGCATGCCGTAGATCGGTGAGGACTTGTCGTCACGAGCCGAGGGATTGGTGACGTCGTTGGCGCCGATGACATAGGCAACGTCGGCCTGCGCGAACTCAGAGTTGATGTCCTCCAGCTCGAACACTTCGTCATAAGGCACGTTGGCTTCAGCCAAGAGCACGTTCATGTGGCCGGGCATGCGGCCGGCAACCGGGTGGATGGCGTATTTGACGTCGACGCCGTTGGCCTTGAGCTTATCGGCCATCTCGCGCAGCGCATGCTGCGCCTGGGCGACGGCCATGCCGTAGCCCGGCACGATGATGACCTTTTGCGCATTCATCATCAGATAGGCGGCATCCTCGGCCGAGCCTTGCTTGACCGTGCGCTCGATGCCGTCGTTGGCAATGGCTGATGTCTCGCCGCCGAAGCCGCCGAGGATGACCGAGATGAAGCTCCGGTTCATGCCTTTGCACATGATATAGGACAGGATGGCGCCCGATGAACCGACCAGAGCGCCGGTGATGATCAACGCCAGATTGCCGAGCGTGAAACCGAGTGCGGCGGCGGCCCAGCCGGAATAGGAATTCAGCATCGACACCACCACCGGCATATCGGCGCCGCCGATCGGGATGATGAGAAGGACGCCCAGCACCAGCGAGCCGGCAACGATCAGCCAGAACACCAGCTTGGATTCGGTGGTGACGAGCAGCACGATCAGCACGATCAGCGCAATGCCCAGCGCCGCGTTGATGAAGTGGCGGCCACCGATCATGATCGGCTTGCCCGACATGCGGCCGTCGAGCTTCAAGAAAGCGATGACCGAGCCGGTGAAAGTGATGGCGCCAATGGCAACGCCGAGGCTCATCTCGATCAGCGCCTGGGCATGAATGTCGGCGACGGTGCCGATGCCGAAGCTTTCCGGTGCATAGATGGCGGCGGCCGCCACCATGACCGCAGCAAGACCGACCAGCGAGTGAAAGGCGGCGACCAGCTGCGGCATCGAGGTCATGGCGATGCGCCGTGCCGTGACCGCACCGACCGAGCCGCCGATGGCCAGCCCGAGCACGATCAGCGCGAAGCGGCCGGCGGAAGGGGTGGCCAGAGCCAGCGTCGTGGCGATGGCAATGCCCATGCCGATCATGCCGTACATGTTGCCTTGGCGGCTGGTGGTCGGATGCGACAGGCCGCGCAATGCCAGGATGAACAGGATGCCGGAGACCAGATAGAGGAAGGAAGCGAAGTTGGCGTTCATAGCGGCCTACTTTTCCTTCTTCTTGTACATAGCCAGCATGCGCTGGGTGACGAGGAAGCCGCCGAAGATGTTGACCGATACCAGCATCAGCGCAACGAAGCCGAAGCCGGTGGCGATGCCCGAGGCCGAGATGCCGACGGCCAGCAACGCGCCGACTACGATGACGGAGGAAATGGCGTTGGTGACGGCCATCAATGGCGTGTGCAGCGCCGGCGTCACCGACCAGACGACGTAGTAGCCGACGAAGATCGCCAGCACGAAGATGGCGAAGCGGAAGACGAAGGGATCGATGGCACCGCCGGACAGCGCGTGAGCGGCGTCACCCGCCGCTTCGGTGCCGGGCGCGGCGGCCAGGTTCTGAACCGCGAGCCGCACGGCAGCTGTCGCCTGGTCGAGCTGGTCGAGGGCTTTCTGCAGAGTCTGATCCATCACGCGATCCCTCCGGTGGTCTTGGGCTTCCTCGAAGCGGCTGGTCTCTTCGCAGCCGGCTTCGCCGAAGCCTCGGCAACCATCGTCCTCGCCGGAATGGCCGGTGGTTCGACATGTTGGCCCTTTGGTGGCTCCTGTTCAGCCCTGACGAACGCGGGATGCACGACCTTGCCGGCATCGGTCAGCATGGTTGCCTTGACCAGCTCGTCGTCGCGGTTGATGGCAAGCGTCTTCGTCGCCTTGTCGACCAGCGTCTCGAGGAAGGCATAGAGGTTCCTGGCATAGAGAAGCGAGGCCGAGGCGGCGACGCGACCGGGAACGTTGAGATGGCCGACGATCTTTACCCCGTTGGCGGCGGTCACCACCTTCCCGGGCACGGCGCCCTCGACATTGCCGCCGCGCTCGACCGCGAGGTCGACGATCACGGAGCCGGGTTTCATCGAGGCGACCATCGCCGCCGAAACCAGCTTCGGCGCTGGCCGGCCGGGGATGAGCGCCGTGGTGATGACGATGTCCTGCTTGGCGATGTGCTCGGCGGTCAGCGCCGCCTGCTTGGCCTGGTACTCCTTCGACATTTCCTTGGCGTAGCCGCCAGCCGTCTCAGCCGCCTTGAACTCCTCGTCCTCGACGGCCAGGAATTTTGCGCCGAGCGAGGCGACCTGCTCCTTGGCGGCCGGGCGCACGTCGGTGGCGGTGACCACGGCGCCGAGGCGGCGCGCGGTGGCGATGGCCTGCAGACCGGCGACGCCGACGCCCATGACGAACGCCTTCGCAGCCGGCACCGTGCCAGCCGCCGTCATCATCATCGGCAGCGCCCGGTCATATTCGGCAGCCGCATCGATCACCGCCTGGTAGCCGGCGAGGTTGGCCTGGCTGGATAGAACGTCCATCGATTGCGCCCGGGTGATGCGCGGCATGAACTCCATGGAGAAGGCAGTAACACCGGCCCTGCCAAGGGCTGCGACGGCAGCATCGTTGCCGTAGGGATCCATGATCGCGATGACAGCGGCGCCGGACTTGTAGCCCTTCAGCTCGGCGTCCATGGGGCGGCGCACCTTTAGCACCACGTCGGCCTTGGCAGCATCGCCGGCTTTGCCGATCGCGGCGCCCGCTTTGGCAAACTCCTCGTCGGGAATGCGCGACGCCGTGCCGGCGCCGGTTTCCACGATTACGTCGAAACCCAGCGCTGCCAGCCGCTTCACCGTATCGGGCGAGGCCGCGACGCGAGGCTCGTTTGCGTCGAGCTCGCGAGGGATGAAAACCGTCTGTCCCACCGCACGATCCTTTCGGCCGGAACCCTGTTACCGCAAGACACCGACCGTCCGCGGCGGCGCCTTCGACAAAGGTTGGAGGAGTTATCGGAGAATAAAAGCGCCGATGGCCAGGATCAGCACGAACAGGATAGTCGCCGAGAAGAAGCCGCCCACAAAGAAGCCGAACGCCATGGCAAGAAGCACGGCGGCGCAAAATAGCGACCCATATTTGGCCAGCATCACAAAGCCGGCATAGGTGCGGTCGTGCTCGGCATAGTCCATCTTCGCGCCCAGTTCGACAGGACCGGTCGGCGTGTGTTCAGCCATTGGAATACCCCTTCGAAGACATCTTTCAGGCACATAGCGAAAAGCCGCGTTAAGGGCAATGGCGCTATTGCCGCATCGCCGCAGCCAACAATCTCAAGCAAAACTTGAAATCGCGGCGCGGAGCGCGGCGATACCAATCACAATGGATGGCAGGTCCGCTATTGCCGGTGTCGTCAGCCGGCGAGATGGGGGAACAGCCCGAGCAGGCCGACAACGATCAGATAAAGGGCGACGATATAATTGAGCAGCCGCGGCATCACCAGGATCAGCACGCCTGCAATCAGCGAGATAAGCGGGGTAAGGGCGAGCGTGGAAATGGTCATATCGGTTCCTTTGATCGGATCGCAATCGAAGCGGTGCGTGATGGATGTCGGCCATGCCGACCTACCACCAGCACCCTTGCCCAGAACGCCGAAGCGATCGGAAGGCTCCATGGGCTCGTTCAGGCGGCTTCGCGAAAATACTTGGCGGTCGGCAGGATGGTCAGCGGCGCGAGTTCGCCGGCGCCGGGCTTATCGAACAACATGCGCTGCTCCATCGGCGTCGAACGGAAGAACGGAAAGCGAGCGTAGGTTTCATTCTTGATCGCCAGGACATCGGCCTGATAAAGCAGCGCAAAACAGTTGATCACGCCGGCATAGGGCCGCGCATCACCGATCGGTCGCGCCCGATAGATGCGCTTGTAGAAAGCCGCATGGTCCTCACGGATCATGGATATGCAATAAGGCGCGCCGAAATGGAAGCACGCCATGCCGGCAAGGCGCAGCGTCACATACGGGATCTGAGGGTAAAGCCGTGACCATTCGGCGTCCACGGCAAAACGGCTCGGGTCGATAAAGACTTCGCCGGCCGCCAGACGCGGCATCAACAAGTCCTTGTATACGCTGAGCGCTGGTGATGTGGCGTTATCAGCAGACACGTCATGCAGGCGCATCGTGCTGACCAGCCGCCCCTCGATGTAGATTCCAAACGTATGGCAATTGGGCAGTTCGTCAAACTCGTCATGGACCTGACGGGACGCATTCTCGGGCACCAGATCGTTCATCCGATAGGAATTGTAGCGCAGCCTGTAAATGCTTTCGAAGTCCTCGCCGCTTTCACAGCGTCGGTACTCCGTCCGGTCAAGCAGCGCATAGACATGTTGCGCGAAGCTGGACATGGTCTCGGACGCATCTTTCCCACCAGCGCCCGCCGCATGGCCGAGCGAACTCAACTGGGCACACATGAACTCTATTCCCCGCGATTGCCGCCACCAGCCGACACTACGGACGGGTCATGAGATGTAAAGATGAAAATAAGTAGGAGGTCGTTTACCGCCCGTTAAGGTTAATAATTAATAAAATTATACTAAAATACGCGGTTTTCAGCGCGAAGTCAGCGCCGCGGCGCCTTCCTTGCCGTCTGGATGTCCTTGGCGAAAGGCCAGACGGTGCTCGACATGGTCTCGATGCCGGACGCGCTGAGCGCAGATCCGAACAGAAAGCCCTGGACCAGGTCCGGCTTGACCTGCAATGCCAGGATCTTGAGCTGTTCGAAGGTCTCGACACCTTCGACAGTGACTGAAAGTCCCAGCGGTCGCGACAGGTTGACGATGCCCTTCAGCAATTCGAGCGACCGGCTGTTCTGGGTGACGTCGATCAGGAACGAGCGATCGATCTTGATCTTGTCGAGCGGCAGCTTGTGGAGATAGCTCAGGCTCGAATAGCCGGTACCGAAATCGTCGAGCGCAATGCGAACGCCGAGCCGCTTCAACTCCTCGATATATTGGCGTGTCAGCGACTTGTCGTCGAGCAGCGCCGTCTCGGTGACCTCGATCTCCAGACGTCCGGCGGAAAGACCGGATTCAGCTAGCGCGTCGCGAACCTTCTGGATGACATCACGGTTGCGGAAATCCTTGGCCGAGAGATTGACCGACACGCTGGTCTGGGCCGGCCATTTCGCGCATTCCGTGCAGGCCGCATGCAGGACGAAGGTGCTGATGTCGGAAATAATCCCCATTTCCTCCGCCAGCGGAATAAAGATACCGGGGGAAATCGGCCCGAGATCGGGATGATCCCAGCGGCACAGCGCTTCGCAACTGGCGATACGCATCGTGCTCATCGCCACGATCGGCTGATAGACCACCCGCAATTCGTTGTTTTCCACGGCGCTGCGCAGGTCCGCCTTCATCAGCTGACGGCTGCGGAAGGCAGCATCCATGGAGGCCTCGAACAGCCGCCAACCGTTCTTGCCAAGCTCCTTGGCCTTGTAGAGTGCAAGGTCGGCTTTGACGATCATGGCGTCGACGTCGGTATCCTTGACCCGCGACAGCACCGCGCCGCCGCTGGCCTGGATGCGTAATCCGTGACCGGCGACATCGACCTCGCCCTGTAGATTGACAAAGATCTCATCAACCTGGCCGATCAGATGGCTTTCATCCTCGATGCGCTCGAAGAAGATCATAAACTCGTCGCCGCCGAAGCGGCTGACGGTGATGCCTGGCCCGGCGACCGCGGCCAGCCGCTCAGCAACGGCGTAGATCAATCCGTCGCCGACCGGATGGCCGAGCGTGTCATTGACGCTCTTAAAATCGTCGAGGTCGAGCACCACCAGCCCGCAGAGACGCGCGGGATCCCCTGAGGCCATGGCTTCCACCACCAACTCGTGGAAGTAGGCGCGGTTGGGCAGGCCGGTGAGACTGTCGTAGCGCGCCATGAAGCGGATCTTGTCTTCCGCCTCGACCCGGGCGGTCACATCCTCGAAAGTGACGACGCCCAGTTCCTGGCTGCCTTCGCGCGCCGAAAATTCATAGTGCTGGCCGTTGGTGAGCGAGACCAGGACCTTACGGTCGCGGCCCTCGCGCAACGCACGCGTCAACTGGGCTTCGATGTAACGGCAATCTTTCGGCGCCAACATGCCGCCTGCAGCGCCGCGCATCAGCAGACCGTGGATCGAGCGGCCTAGCAGCGCATCGGCCGATTTGAGCGACATCAGGTGCGCGGCTTCGGCATTGGCCACCGCCACCCGGCCGTCGGGACCAAGCATGACAAGGCCATGCGACATGGTGTTGAGCGCGCGGTTGAAACGCTGCGCGATGCGGTTCGCCTTCTTTTCCTCCGACAGGGCGGTAAACAGGACTTCGCGGACGATGTCGGCGAACCGCTTGATCGCAAACAGAAAAGGGGCCGACATCAGACCGAGGATAATGTGGTAGATATCGCCGCGCAGGATAAAGCCAAGCGATATGGGCCATGTGGTGGTAATGATAAAAATCATGACCATGCGCGGCGACCCATAATTGCGGCCGGCAATCGACGTAACCGATGCAAGAGTGACGCAGACAGAGGCTATTTCGGCATAGTTGTCGTGGCTGTCATTTGCCAGATAAATGCTAACGAAACAGAACGCGCCAAGCATGAAACCATGCATCGAACCGAAAATTATGTAATCATTTTCGCGATCATGGGCTTCTTCCCACGTCGTCGGGGAAGGAAGTCGCCCGTATTTCCGGATGTTGCGAAGGCGCAGAGTACCGACAATGATGAGCCCAGCAGCAACTAGAAGATACGCCAAGTCCATGGTCTTCCAATAGACCAGAATGACGAGGAGTGTCTGCGCAACAAGGCCGATCGACAGCGTGAACCCGTCGCGAAACAGCGTTTCCACGAACGGAATGTAAACGTCGACCGGAATCTCGTTTTTTCGTCTCAGATTCACGCCTGGATCCCAACCCTGGGGAACCCAGCAGTGTCACATTGGCCTTAAGAAAGGTTTAGAGCGGCGTTTCGAGCCCTGCCGGCATCCACTGGTGACGCCGCGGAAGCAGGGAAACTACAGTTCAGGTAAACAAGGGGTGTCAGAGCGCGGAATCATTCGGCGGCTTGAAGTTGCGGCCGCAGCGGCGCCCTCGAGAGGCGGTCGAGCAGGCGCTGGCGTTCGCCGGCGGCTTTTTCGGCACTGGCCTGCTTGACGTGGCCAAAGCCGCGGATGAGCGCCGGTACCGAAACAAGCGCGGCAGCGGCCTCGATCTTGCCCGGCGCCAGCGCGCCGGCGACAAGCTCCAGGTCGGCTTCATAGAGGGCAAGAAGCTGCCGCTCCATACGCCTCTCGGCGCTGTAGCCGAACAGGTCGAAAGCGGTGCCGCGCAGCCCCCTCATCGCCGCCAGCAGGCGGAACCCGTTCATCATCCACGGGCCAAAGCTCGATTTCTTCGGCTTCCCGTCACTGCCGCGCCTGCCCATGATCGGCGGTGCGAGATGGAATTCAAGCTTGCCATAGCTCTGGAACTGCTTTGCGAGCTCTGCGGCAAAGGAGCCGTCCGTATAAAGCCGCGCCACCTCGTATTCGTCCTTGATCGCCATCAGCTTGAACAGGTTCTTCGCGGCAGCTTCGGTCACCACGGTCGAGCCGGGCACAGCATCGGTTTCGGCCTTGCGCAGCGCCGCCAGTCTGTCGGCATAGCGCCTGCCATAGGCGGCGTTCTGATAGGCGGTCAGGAAGGCGACGCGGCGGGCAATGATGTCGTCCAGCGTCTCGGCAATGGCGGCAGGCTGCGTGGCCTTGCCCGGCTGGGCGAGAGGGCCGCGCACGAAATCCGGCTGGTGGGCAGCGCGGCGGCCCCAGCGAAATGCCGCGACATTCATCGCCACCGCCTCGCCGTTGAGTTCGATCGCCTTCTCGACCGCCTCCGCCGACAGCGGCAGGCCGCCATGCTGGAAGGCGAAGCCGAGCATGAACATGTTCGCGCCAAGCGAGCTGCCGAACAGCGCGGTGGCGGTGCGGGTGGCGTCGAAGAAATGCGTCTTGTCGTCGCCTGCGGCCGTTCTTATCGCTTTCTTCAGCCGCTCGACGGGCAGCGAGAAATCGGCCGAACGGGCGAACTCGCCCGGCATGATCTCGGCGGTGTTGGCGAGGAAGATGGTATGGCCTTCGCGCACCGCGGCCAGCACCTTCTTGGCACCCGAAACGACGAGATCGCAGCCAAGCACGAGGTCGGCTTTGCCGGCCGATACCCGAATGGCGTGGATGTCGTCCGGCGTGCGGGCGATGCGGACATGGGTGAACACGGAGCCGCCCTTCTGGGCGAGGCCGGCCATGTCGATCATGCCGCAGCCCTTGCCTTCCAGGTGCGCGGCCATGCCTAGCACCGCGCCTATGGTGACGACGCCGGTGCCGCCGACACCGTCGATGATCGCCGCCCAGCCTTGTTCACCGAGCGTAAATTGCGCCGGCGCCGGCACCCCCGCGAGCGGGTCGGCCGCGCCGGCTATGCCTTCGGCTTTCCTGATTTTGGCGCCGTGAACGGTAACGAAGGAGGGGCAGAAACCGTTGACGCAAGAGAAGTCCTTGTTGCAGCTCGACTGGTCGATCTTGCGCTTGCGGCCGAATTCGGTCTCGACCGGCTGGATCGAGACGCAATTCGACTGCACGCCGCAATCGCCGCAGCCTTCGCAGACCAGCTCGTTGATGAAGATACGCTTGTCGGGATCGGGGAAGGTGCCGCGCTTGCGCCGACGGCGCTTCTCGGCAGCGCAAGTCTGGTCGTAGAGCAGCACCGAGACGCCTTTGACCGAACGCAACTCGCGCTGGATGAGATCGAGGTCGTCGCGGTGATGGATAGTGGCGCCGGCGGGAAATTCCACCTTGCCGGTATATTTGTCCGGCTCGTCGGTGACGATGGCGATGCGCTGGACGCCCTCGGCGCGCACCTGCCTGGCGATCATGTCCACCGTCAGGCCGCCCTCGTGCGGCTGCCCGCCGGTCATCGCGACGGCGTCATTGTAGAGGATCTTATAGGTGATGTTGGCGTCGGTCGACAGCGCGAAGCGGATCGCCAGCACGCCCGAATGGTTGTAGGTGCCATCGCCCAGGTTCTGGAAGATGTGCTCGCGCTTCGAGAACGGCGCCTGGCCGACCCACTGCGCGCCCTCGCCGCCCATGGCGGTGAAGCCTACGGTATTGCGGTCCATCCATAACGCCATGAAATGACAGCCGATTCCGGCGGCGGCGAGCGAGCCGTCCGGCACCTTGGTCGAGGAATTGTGTGGGCAGCCGGAGCAGAAGAACGGCGTGCGCGAGGCGATGTCTGACGTGTCGGCCAGCATCGCCTGGAACTGGCGCAATTTCGCCACCCGCGCGGCGATTTCCTCTGACGGGCCGATCGTTCGCAAAATCCTCTCGCCGAGCGCGATGGCAATGTCGTTGGGGTCGAGCGCGCCCTTGGCCGGGAACAGCCAGTCGCCGCGCTCGTCCTTCTTGCCGACGATGACCGGCTGCGTCGCGGTGCCGTAAAGGTTCTCGCGCAGTTGCACCTCGATCAGCGAGCGTTTCTCCTCGACGACGACGATGGTGTCGAGGCCGCGAGCAAAGTCGGCGACGTGCTGCAGGTCGAGCGGCCACGGGCAGCCGACCTTGAACAGCCTGATGCCGATACGATTGGCGGCCGCTTCGTCGATGCCGATATCCTCCAGCGCCTGGCGAACGTCGAGATAACTCTTGCCGATGGTGACGATGCCAAGCCTGGCGCTGCTGCCGCCCGAATAGACGATCCGGTTCAGCCCATTGGCGTGGATGAAGGCGGAAGCTGCGGCGCGCTTGTATTCATGCAACCGCTCCTCCTGGCCGAGCATGTCGATCTCGTTACGGATGTTGAGGCCGCCGGGCGGCATGTCGAAGTCCGGGACGACGATATCTAGCCGGTCGAGCGCGGCATCGACCGAGGCCGTCGATTCGATGTTGTCCTTAACGCATTTGATCGCCGCCCAGGTGCCGGCAAAACGCGACATGGCAAAGCCGTAGAGGCCGTAGTCGATGATCTCCTGGACGCCGGCCGGATTGAGGATCGGCACCATGGTGTCGACGAACAGGAACTCGGTGGCATGCGCGTTGGTCGAGGATTCGGCCATGTGGTCGTCACCCATCAGGGCTAACACGCCGCCATGTTTCGACGACCCGGCGAGATTGGCGTGGCGGAACACGTCGCCGGAGCGGTCGACGCCCGGACCCTTGCCGTACCAGACCGAAAAAACGCCGTCATGGGTACCCTCGCCCAGCAATTCCGCCTGCTGCGAGCCCCAGCACGCGGTGGCGGCGAGCTCCTCGTTGAGACCGGGCTGGAAGACGATGTCCGACTGCGCGAGCTGGTTTCTGGCCTTCCACAGCTGCATGTCGAGGCCGCCGAGCGGCGAGCCACGATAGCCGGAGACGAAACCGGCGGTGTTCAGGCCAGCCCGGCGGTCGCGCTCGCGCTGCATCAGAAGCATGCGGATGACTGCCTGGGCGCCCGACAGGAAGATGCGCTCCTTTGCCAGGTCGAACTTGTCGTCGAGCGCGACGTTGTGCAGCGTCATCAGGCGTTTCCTGTGCGGAGACCGTGCCAGGAGGTGCACGGCCAACGTCGGAGTCGAGTGCCTACAGTCTTTCTTCCCTTGCCGGGGAGGTCAAACGAAATCGAAGGTGCCAGGCGGTCCGCAACAAACGATCGGTGCGCGGCCGTGTGGCGCCACGAAACGCCTGTCGGGGAGGATGGCCGAGCACGAAAACTCCGGCGGCGGTCGGTGCCGCTGGTGACGCATCATGCAGCCTTTGGGCAACTGGGCTTCGGTTCACCGGGCAGCTTGCCGTCGACATGGCCGGCCAAGTCCTTGTTGAGCTCGTAGACTGGCCCGACCACCAGGGGCCGGTCGGGCAGGACCGACTGGTCGAGCGAGGACGTCAGAGTGGTCTCGAAACTCTGCAGCAACTGGCCGCTGGAATCCTCGATGCGGATCGACACCGCATAGGGCTTGTCCTTGACAACGCAGGTGAGCGGCGGGCTGGTGAGCGTCACATGCGGCAGCTTCGGCCATATTTTCTGGGTGACGATGATCGGATCACCACCGGCCGGGTTCTGGAAGGAGACCACGGCGACCTGCCCCTCACCCACCGGCCGCAGCGGATTGAGGGTGATGACGTAGGTGGCGATACCCAGCCGGTAGTTGAACTCGAACAGCTTCCCGGAAATGGCGAACAGCTGGTCCTTGCCGGAATCACGGCAGGCGCCGAGCGCGGTCGCCGCGAACAACGCCGCGACGACAATCATCGCGCGCGAATATTTCTTAGGCATTGGTGACCTCCCTGGCCGCCGTCCGGCGGCGATAGTATCGGTTTGCCTTCTGGCGGTTGCCGCACACCGCCATATCGCACCAGAGGCGGCTGGAATTGCGGCTTTTGTCGACAAACAGCCAGCTGCAGTTCGGACATATCCTCAGCCTGGCGATGGTGTCGCTGCGCAGCAGCGACAGCGCCGAGACCGCAAGCGCCGCCTCGAAGGCGATCGGCGTTGCCGGATCGCCGAACGGTTTTCCGGGCATGCCGATTTCGGTGTGGCCATGGGCGAGGCCATCGGCGCAGGCTTCCAGGAATTCAGGCATGTCGGCGGTGTCGATCGCACCTTTCGATACCGCGCCGCGAAACAGCCGATCGGTCGTCTCGCGAATCGACAGCACCACCGGTGCGATCTTTTCAGGCGCCGGCGCTACGAGCCGCCTGCCGCCGAGCTCGGTGGCGCGAAAGCCACTCGCGGCTTCGGCAAAGCGGGCGATCTCGGCCGGATCGTCGAAACGGTCGAAAGTTTCCTCCGGATCGTTCCGCAAAACGACGGTATTCGCCGTGTCGAGCGCCAGCATGCCACCGGTGAAGCGGTGCGGAGTCCAGGATACTGTCATATCGCGAATCTAACCGATAAATCGCGTTTGACAAGTTAGATTCCGGGTGCAACGCTCGTCAGTGAGGCGATCGCCGTATTGAGAATGTCGTCGTCTCAACCCCCGCCCCGATTGTGGGGCATGCATCGAGGGTCTTGCATGCTCTATCTCTTCCAGCAGGTTCTGAACGGGCTGCATTCGGGCGCGCTCTACGCATTGCTTGCCTTCGGCTACGTGCTGACCAATGGCATCCTGCACCGCACCAATCTTGCCTATGGCGCGCTGTTCGCCTTTTGCGGGCATACGATGATCCTCACCGCGGCATTTGGCTATCAGGCGCTGTGGCTGACGCTGTTTGCATCGGTCGCGCTCGGCGTAGCGGCGGCATTCCTTTATGCGGCGCTGCTCAGCCACGTCCTGTCGCGAAGCATCTTCGAACCGCTGGCCGACCGCTCGCCCAACGCCATCGTGGTGACCACGCTCGGCATATTGCTGGTCTTGTCGGAAGCCAGCCGCATCGCCGCCGATACCCATGATCTATGGTTGCCGCCAATGCTGGCCCAGACCATCGTCTTCGCGCAGAATGCCAGCTTCAAGGCGACGTTGACACTGATTCAGTTGCTCGATTGCGCCGCCGTGCTGGCGGCTATTTCGCTGGCTGCGTGGGGGTTCACACATTCCAGCTTCGGCCGAAGCTGGCGTGCCGTATCCGACGATCCAAAGGCCGCTGCGATGTGCGGCGTCGATGTCCGCGCGGTGTTTCGGCGTGCGGTGCTTTTCGGCGGCCTTTGCGCGGCAATGGCTGGCGTGCTCGCCGCCTTCTACTACGGCAACATCAGCTTCGGCACAGGGTTGGTCTACGGGTTGAAAATCCTGTTCGTGACCGCAGTGGGCGGCTATCTTTCGCCTTTGCGGGCGGCACTGGGCGCCGCCGCTTTCGGCATGGCCGAATCGCTATGGGCCGGCTATTTCCCGCTCGAATGGCGGGACGGCTGGATGTACCTGTTCCTCGTCGCTATGCTTGTGCTGATCGGCTCCGGCCGCGACCAACAGAAGATCGCCTGAGCCGCATCCGACTTTGGTTGGACATGCAAAGGACGCGGCAGCATTTGCCGGCGGCCACCTCACAACTGTGTTTATGCGGGCTGTCCGATGTTGACCCGCCGAACCACGCACTGCATACCGTTGGTCCACAGCGACGCGACGGACAGGGAACCGGCGCGCTCCGACACAAGGGAGGAATGCATGGCAGGGCTTCTCGCTCTTTCCAGAGCCATTGACCGTTTGAACGAATTCATCGGCAAATGGGTTTCGTGGCTGATCCTGCTGGCGATCCTGGTAAGCGCCGCCAACGCCGTGATCCGCAAGGTGTTCGACATGTCCTCGAACGCCTGGCTGGAATTGCAATGGTATCTGTTCGGCGCCGCCTTCATGCTGGCCGCCGCCTACACGCTGAAGCAGAACGACCATATCCGCATCGATATCGTCTACGGCATGTTCTCGCGCCGCGTGCAGCACTGGATCGACCTTTTCGGTCACGTCTTCTTCCTGATGCCGTTCGTGACGTTGATGGTCGTCTATTTCGTTCCCTATGTGTCGCTGTCGTATCGCAGCGGCGAGATGTCGAACAATTCCGGCGGGCTGATCATCTGGCCGGCGAAGGCGATTCTGCTGGCCGGCTTTTTTCTGCTCGCGCTGCAGGGCATTTCCGAGATCATCAAGAAGATCGCCATCATGCGCGGTCAGATGGACGATCCCACTCCGTTCATATCGGTGCATGAGCAGGCCGAGCTAGAAGCCAAGGCGCTCGTCGAAGAGGTGCGCTCGTGATCGAGTTCATCGCCCAGAACATGGCGCCGATCATGTTCGCCTCGCTGGTCGTCTTCCTGCTGATCGGCTACCCCGTCGCCTTCTCGCTCGCCGCCAACGGCCTGATGTTCTTCTTCATCGGCGTGCTGCTGTCGCCCTATTCGGGCGGCTCCATCAATCTCGCCTGGCCGTTGCTGCACGCGTTGCCGGATAATTTCTATGGCAGCCGGGTGATGTCGAACGATACGCTGCTGGCGATCCCGTTCTTCACCTTCATGGGCATCGTGCTCGAACGATCCGGCATGGCCGAAGACCTGCTCGACACGATCGGCCAGCTGTTCGGACCGGTCCGTGGTGGCCTTGCCTATGCCGTGATTTTCGTCGGCGCGCTGCTTGCCGCGACGACCGGCGTGGTGGCGGCCTCCGTCATTGCCATGGGTCTGATTTCGCTGCCGATCATGCTGCGCTACGGCTACGACCGGCGGCTGGCATCCGGCGTCATTGCCGCGTCCGGGACCCTCGCCCAGATCATCCCGCCGTCGCTGGTGCTGATCGTCCTGGCCGACCAGCTCGGCCGCTCGGTCGGCGATATGTACAAGGGAGCGCTGATCCCCGGGCTCATTTTGACCGGCATCTACATGCTCTACATCCTGCTCATGTCGATCTTCCGGCCGAAGTCGATGCCGGCCCTGCCGCTGGAGGCCCGCACGCTCGGCCACGGCGTGCTGTCGCTGCTGGCGGCGGTGCTGGCGGCGGTGGTGGTTTCCTATGCGGCGTATCGCTACCTTGCGCCGAACCATGGCGGCGACGCCGATATCCTCGGCGCCACTATTGGCGTCATCTTCATCTATGTCGTGGCGATCGTCGACCAGCGCCTGAAGATCAACCTGATGTCGAGGCTGGCGCAGCAGGTGATCATCGTCCTGATCCCGCCGCTGGCGCTGATCTTCCTGGTGCTGGGCACCATCTTCCTCGGCATCGCCACGCCGACGGAAGGCGGCGCCATGGGCGCCGTCGGCGCGCTGGTAATGGCCGCGATGAAGGGGCGGCTGTCGCTCGACGTGGTCAAGCAGGCGCTGGCCTCGACGACCAGGCTGTCGTCCTTCGTTCTGTTCATCCTGATCGGCGCGCGGGTGTTCTCGCTGACCTTTTACGGGGTCAATGGCCACATCTGGGTCGAGCACCTGTTGACCTCGCTGCCGGGCGGTGAAGTCGGTTTCCTGATTGGCGTCAACATCCTCGTCTTCGTGCTCGCCTTCTTCCTCGACTTTTTCGAGCTTGCCTTCATCATCGTGCCGCTTTTGGCGCCGGCGGCCGACAAGCTCGGCATCGACCTGATCTGGTTCGGCGTGCTTTTAGGCGTCAACATGCAGACCTCCTTCATGCATCCGCCCTTCGGCTTCGCGCTGTTTTATCTGCGCTCGGTCGCCGCGCGCGTGCCCTATATCGACCGGCTCACCGGCAAGCAGATCGCGCCGGTCACCACCGGGCAGATCTATTGGGGCGCAGTGCCCTTCGTCTGTATCCAGGTGATCATGATCGGCCTGACCATCGCCTTCCCGCAGATGGTGATGCACTACAAAGGCACCGTCGTCGATCCGGGCACCATCAACTACCAGGTGCCGGAAACGCCTGGCATCGGCTTGTCGCCGCTTGGCACGCCGCCGGCCAACGGCGGCACTGCCCCGGCCTCACCTTCCACACCGGATTTGTCGCAGCCGCCGAGCTTCGACGAAAAGCCGCCCGCGAAGCCGGCGGCACCGGCAATCGATCTGTCGCAACCCCCGAGTTTCAACTGAGGCGAGTTTCAACTGAGGAAGGCCCGGCAGCCATGAAGGCGGTTCGGTTGGAGCGAGTGGGCGGCCTCGCCGTGTGCGAGGTCGAGAAACCGACTGCCGGGCCAGACGAGCTGCTGGTACGGATCGAGGCGTGCGGCGTCTGCGGCACCGACAGACATCTTTTCCATGGTGAATTCCCGTGCACGCCGCCGGTGACGCTCGGGCATGAATTCTCCGGCATCGTCGAGGCGATCGGACCTGCCGTATCCGGCTTTTCGGTCGGCGACCGCGTCAGCGGCGATCCCAATATTGCCTGCGGGCGCTGCGCGCATTGTCAGGCGGGCCGAGTCAATCTCTGCAGCAATCTGCGTGCCATCGGCATCCATCGCGACGGCGGCTTTGCTGAATATCTTGCCTTGCCGCAGAAACAGGCCTTCGTCTTGCCAGGCGATCTGAAGCCTACGCATGGTGCTTTCTGCGAGCCGCTCGGTTGCTGCCTGCATGGCGTGGACCTTGCCGCGATCAAACCAGGCTCGTCGGTCGCGGTGCTCGGCGGCGGCGTGATCGGCCTGCTCACCGTTCAGCTGGCAAAGCTCGCCGGTGCGACGACCATCATCCTGTCGACGCGTCAGGCCTCGCGGCGGGCTCTTGCCGAGCAACTTGGCGCAACGGCGACGCTCGATCCCGGCGCCTTCGATGTCACCGATGCGATCGTAGGCCGGTCGGGTTTGATGCCGGGCGGCGTCGACGTGGTGTTCGAATGCGCCGGCGTGAAAGACACTGTTGAGCAGGCGATGCGGCTGGCCAAAGCGGGCGGCACAATTGTCGTCGTCGGCGTTATGCCGCAAGGCATGAAAGCGGCGTTCGAACCGTTCGACCTGCTGTTCCGCGAATTGAAGGTCCTGGGCTCCTTCCTCAATCCCTTTACCCATCGCCGGGCCGCCGATCTTATCGCTTCGGGGGCAATCGAGGTAGGCCGGCTGATATCGCGGCAGGTCACGCTTGAAGAGTCAGCTGCAGTGATCGCCAATCCGCCTGCGCCAGGCGAGGTCAAGGTTCTGGTGGTGCCCGGCTGATCGCAAACGGAATGCGCTGCGGCGCCAGCGTCCCGAAGGAACGCCGGCGCCGCAGAGCAGCAAGGTTCAGAGCTTGCTGTTGCGCTGTTGGACCATCATGAAGGTGTCGTAGTTGTACTCGGCCACCTGCGCCCAGAGATAATGCTCCTTGCGGAACGCCTTGATCGAGTCCCAGATCTTTTTGAACGGCGCGTTCGAGGCTTCCATCTCGGCATAGACTTCGTTGGCCTTTTCGAAGCAGGCGGCCATGATCTCCTGGCTGAACGGACTCAACTTGGCGCCGCCGGCAACCAGCCGCTTCACCGCCGCCGGGTTGAGGTAGTCGTATTTCTGCAGCATGTTGGCATCGGCCGCTTGGGCGGCAGTGTGCACCAGCGACTTGTAAGCCGGCGAAAGTTCGTCGTATTTCGCCTTGTTGAACATCAGATGGACGGTCGGTCCACCTTCCCACCAGCCGGGATAGTAGTAATAGGGCGCAACCTTGTAGAAGCCGAGCTTCTCGTCATCATAAGGGCCAACCCATTCGGCGGCATCGATCGTGCCCTTTTCCAGCGCCGGATAAATGTCGCCACCGGCGATCTGCTGCGGAACCACGCCGAGCCTTTGCACCACTTTGCCGGCAAAACCGCCGATGCGCATCTTGAGGCCGGAAAGGTCGGCAACCGTTTTGATCTCCTTGCGAAACCAGCCGCCCATCTGCACGCCGGTATTGCCGCCCGGCAGCCCGAACAGACCCTGCGTCGCCAGGAACTCGTTGAACAGATCGATGCCCCCGCCATGATAGTGCCAGGCGTTGATGCCGCGCGCGTTGAGCGAAAACGGAACCGCCGCTCCCAGCGCCCAGGTCGGGTCCTTGCCCCAGTAATAGTATGCCACCGTATGGCAGGCCTCGACCGTGCCGGCTGTGGTGGCATCGGCGGCCTGCAGGCCGGGAACGAGTTCGCCGGAGGCGAAAACCTGGACCTGGAAGTTGCCGTCGGTCGCCTCCGACAGCATCTTGGAAAATACTTCGGCACCGCCATAGATCGTATCGAGCGACTTCGGGAAGGACGACGCCAGCCGCCAGGTCACTTTCGGATTGGACTGGGCGATGGCCGGCGCAGCAAGTGTTGCGGTAGCGGCCGCGGCGCCGAAACCGGTGGTGCCGGCCTTGCGGATGAACGAACGACGATCCATGAAGTTCCTCCCGTTTGGATCAACTGACCGACGTTCGGGACGCTTCGGCGCCCGCATCGGCTTCGAGCCGACAATACACAGGCAAGGAGTCGAGTCCAGCGCGGCAGCCCGGTTTGAGTGGCGCATTTCGGGGAAATTCACGGCGTTGGGCCAGATCTTGCAACTATAGTCTAAGGTCGATTAACTGGCCTACGCGACACGCCGAAACTTGCCATGGAAATGCGCCTTCGGATCGCCTATTTTGCAGGCAGATAATTCGTTGCACCCGATGGGATCCGGACCAAATGCACCAGCCGCTCGTCGCCATATCGACCGACGTCCGCCAGTTCGACAATTACACCTGGCATGCCGCGCCGCAGCAATATCTTGAAGCGGCGCTTTCAGGGGCAGGCGTGTTCCCGTTGCTGGTACCGTCCTTCGGCGACCGGCTCGACTTCGATGAACTGCTTTCCGCCGTCGACGGCGTCATGGTCACCGGTTCGAAGTCCAACGTTCATCCCTCGCTCTACGGCGGTGACGCCAGTGAAGCCAATGGTCCCTACGACCCCGCCCGCGACGCCACCACGCTGCCGCTGATCCGCAGGGCGGTGGAGCGCGGAGTACCGCTGCTCGCGATCTGCCGCGGCATCCAGGAGATGAATGTGGCGCTGGGTGGCACGCTGGCCACTGAAATCCAGGAACGCGCCGGTTCGCTCGATCATCGTGCGCCTGCAAGCGACAATCAGGACGAACGCTTCGCCATCCGCCAGAGCGTGTCGATAAAACCCGGCAGCTGCCTGGCCGGGGTCTTCGGCGCCGGCGACATCTTGGTCAATTCGGTGCATCGCCAGGCTGTCGACCGGCTTGGCCCAAAGCTGCAGGTCGAAGCGGTCGCCGCCGACGGCACTGTCGAGGCGGTCTCGGTGCGCGATGCACGGGCTTTCGCCGTCGGCGTCCAGTGGCATCCCGAATACTGGGTCAAATCGGACAGCGTCTCGGTAAAGATATTTCGCGCTTTCGGCGATGCCGTGCGGCTGCATCAGGCGGCGAAATCGGGTGCGCGCGCTGCGGCAGAATAGCGCTCGTCAGTTGCCGGCCGACGCCAGCGTCAGTAGCGGCAGCGCCGGCGCGTAGGATTCGTAACCGTCGCCATCGGCGACCGAGAACATGACGATCGGATCGCTGCCGTTGGCGCTGAATGTGACCGTACCGTCATCCTGCTCTCGCCAGAACTTCGCCTGCTCGACACCGGGCAACACCCGGCGGCAATTCGCGGCGACCGTCAACAGCGACAGGCCTTGCGAAATTTCGGCGCCACGGGTGACCGCACAAGACGCCTCGTCACCATGGGCTACCAGCCTGTAGGTGCTGGACGAAGGTGCTGGCTCACTGGCTGCGCGGCTTTGACCGCTACCTGCGTAAAACAGCTGGACGCTGCCTAACAGCGCAGCAATCGCCATCAATGCGGGAAGCGTTTTCATGCTGTTTCTCCGCGCATTTCAAGCGCGCCGTGTTCGATGTCATCAGGAGGAGGCGCGCTTCATCTTGCTGCCATGTGCCGTCAAGGGGACATACACTAGCCAAGGAGGCAGAATGATTCCGAAGGGTTAAGCTGAAGTTAACAATAGGGCGGTCACGGCCTCGCCTTGACGTTTGCCGTCTCCGGCACCGGCGTCAGCGCCTTGCGCTGCGAAAACCACGAGACCAGATTGTCGACGCACAGGTCCGCCATGGCGCGGCGGGTGTGCTGCGAGGCCGAGCCGACATGCGGCAAAAGCGAGGTATTGGGCGCGGCAAGCAACGCCGCAGGCACGTTCGGCTCGTCGGCAAAAACGTCTAGCCCGGCAGCGGCGATGCTGCCGCCGGCAAGTGCGGCGGCAAGAGCTGGTTCGTCGACCGTGCTGCCCCGGCCGATATTGACGAAGACGCCGTTCGGCCCCAGAGCCGAGAGGATTTCGGCATTGACGGCCTTGTCCGTCGAGGCCCCGCCGGGTGCGACCGAGATCAGCGTGTCGACCGCCTCGGCGAGACCTTTCAGCGTCGGGTGATAGTCATAGGACAGGCCTTCGACGCGGCGCCGGTTGTGATAGGCGATGGGCAGTCCGAAAGCATCGAGCCGGCGGGCAATGGCGAGGCCGATGCGGCCCATGCCGAAGATGCCGACCTGGCGACCGCGCAAAGTCAGCCGGCTCAGCGGATAGTTGCCGTTGCGCAGCCAACTTCCGTCGCGCAGCCAGGCCTCGGCGCGCGGCAGTTCGCGGATGGTATTGATCAACAGGCCGAGCGCCGTGTCGGCGACCTCTTCGGTCAGCACATCCGGTGTGTTGGTGACCATGATGCCGCGCCGTGCGGCGTGGTGGACATCGACCGAATCATAGCCGACGCCGAAATTGGCGATAATCTCGAGCTTTGGCAGCGCGTCCATCAACGCGGCGCTTATGCCGCCAAAGGCGGCTATGCCGCGCACGGTAAGGCGCATCTCGTCGGTGACCAGCGACGGATCGGCGCGTTCGATCCGGACGCGGCTGAACGCCCCGTCGATGCGGCCGACCGCATGGTCGTTGAACTGGCCCGGCACCAGAATGGTAACAGCTTGCTGGTCGGTTTTTGTCATGCACGTTCCACCGGTTTGCCGGTCGACTGGCGCACATGCAGTTCCGGCTTGATCAGTTCCTGCGACGGCCGCACCGTCTGTCCGTTGAGTTTGTCGAGCAGCGCGCTGGCAGCGCGGCGGCCAACCTCACGCTGGCCGTTCCAGACCGTGGTTAGCGCCGGCGTCGCGATCGCCGCCTCCTCGAGGTCGTCATAGCCCGTGACCGAAATGTCGATGCCCGGCACCAGACCAGCGCGGGCAATGCCGTTCATCAGGCCGATGGCTACGAGGTCGTTCCAGCAGCAGGCCGCGGTCGGCCTGTCCTTTAGCGCCAGGAACTGCCCGGCAGCCTCGAAGCCGGCCTGCTTGGTGCGCGGGCCCGCGATACGCCAGGACGGCCTGACCTCAAGCCCCGCCGCCTCCATGGCGTTGACATATCCCTGATAGCGGTCGCGGCCGGTCGACGTCTGATCGGTACCGCCGATCATTGCGATGCGCTTGTGGCCAAGCGAGATCAGATGGTTGGTGGCAAGCCCGGTGCCATAGGCATCGTCGCCGCGAAACACCGGCACGTCGGCACCTTCGACGGTGCGTGCAATCAGCACTGCCGGGAGACCGTTCTCCTCGGCCATGATTATGTCTTCGGGCGGCGTGCCGATGGCCGGCGACATGATGACCCCGTCAGCGCCGAGCTGCAGAAGCGTGTCGATGAAAGTGCGTTGTTTCTCGAGCTGGTCGTAGTGGTTCGACAGGATGAAGGTTTGCCGGCTGCGGTCGAGCTCGCTCTCTATCGAACGCAATATCTCGGCAAAGAACGGGTTCATGATGTCGTGGACGACGACGCCGACTATGCCCGAGCGCGAGGTGCGCAGGCTGGCGGCGCGGCGGTTGTAGATATAGCCGATGGCGCGGGCATGTTCCTTGATGCGGTCGCGGGTGCCGCCGGCGACCAGCGGGCTGTCGCGCAAGGCCAGCGAGACCGTGGCCGTGGACACGCCGAGCGCATCCGCGATGGTCGAAAGCTTGATCTTCTGTGCCAGCGCCCTGGGCTCCCGAAGCAATTTAAACTGTTTAAAGGCCGGCTCTTATGCCATCGATTCCGAGCAAATCAAAGTTTTTTTGCCAGCGCTTCCGCCTCCGCGTCCAGCGTTGCGCGGTTGCGCAAACGAAGCCGGTGCTCACGGTGAACGATGTAGAGGCCGCTGGCGACGATGACTGTGGCACCGACCAGCGTCCAGCGATCGGGAAACTGGTTGAAGACGATCAGGCCGGAGATGATCATCCAGATCATCTGCGAATAGGGATAGGGAGCCAGGGCCGTGGTGGTGGCAAGGCGATAGGCCTGCACAAGAAGCCAATGACCGATGGCGCCGAAGACGCCAAGCATCAGCAATATGAACCAGTGCCAGCCATCCTGCGGGAGCGAAGGCGAAAACGGCAGTGTCGGCAAAAGCAGCACGGCCGGCGCCAGCGCCGAAAACAGGATGAGGCTTTCGGAGGTTTCCGTAGCCGACATGCGGCGCGTCATGATGACGTAGAAACTGTTCGACAGCATCGAGCCGAGCGCAAAGAGATGGCCGACGCCAAAAACGCCGACGCCCGGCCGGGTGATGATGAGGACGCCGACAAAGCCGCTCATGATCGCCAGCCAGCGCCGCCAGCCGGCCCATTCGCCGAGCAACGGACCGGCAAGCGCGGTGATCACCATCGGGCCGAAGAAGTAGATCGAGGTGGTTTCCGCCAGTTGTAGCGTCCGCAGCACCAGAATGTTGAACATCGTCGATCCGAACAGGAGCAGACCGCGCGTGATGTGCGCCGGCAGGTTGGCGGGACGAAAGCGCAGCGGCTCACGCCATCCGCGCAGAAAAACGCCGACGATCAGCACATGGACCGCGAAGCGGGTCCACGCGACGATCAGCGCCGAGACGCCGGCCAGGACAAGGTACTTGCTGCCGGTGTCGAGGAAGGTGAAAAACACATAGACGGAAAGCATGCACAGGATCGCCGCCGGCGATGTCGCGCTTTCGTCATGTCTTGGGGAAGCATTCAATTTCAGGCCGGACGGGAAGCAAGGCAGTCCTTCACCCATGCGGGAATTGTCGCCCGCGGGCAAGCCAAAAGAGGCTGGCACAACGACAGGCTCAGGTTTTGTTGCTGGTGGCCGGAGAGTCAGGCGTGCATGCGGGCGCCCTTGGTGATCTTGTCGACGAGTTTCTTTTCGGCGCGAAGCGCGATGCCGACCACCTTGGCATCCTCCGGCGCAAATTCGGCAAAGACGGCACGGTTGGCCAGATCATAACCAGTCGAAAACATTTCCTCGACATAGAGCGATACCGTCACACCACGCTCCAGCGCCCGCCGCTGGATCGAGCCGAGCGTCTGGCCGTCCGCCGAAAGCACGATGACCGGCTGGATCGACAGCGGGTTGTAGATGTTGCCGGCGCGATCACGGTAGGGGTCGCCGATAATGTCGGGAAATTGCGCGACGATGCCGCTGGTCAGAAAGGCGGTGACATTGAGCTTTTGCCAGACGGGAAGATCATCCTTGAGCACGATTGCAAATTTCGTATCGAACATGCGACAGTTTCCAATCCGAAAGGGGCCAATCCGAGGCTGCGAGAAAAGCGATGCCGCACGGTCTAGACGGGGAAGCCTTTCAGGGTCTTGGACGTTTGTGCGTGGATGCAGTCGAAAACTGCATCGTACCGGCACCCCGTGCTGCCGGCATGGAACGCATCGAGGCCCGGTTCCACGGCAACGCCTTCGATCTCCATCGCCACGACACCTATGCGATCGGGGTGACGCTTTATGGCGTGCAGCGCTTCCGCTATCGCGGCCAAATGCATCGGAGCCTGCCTGGCCAGATCATTATCCTTTATCCCGACGAACTGCACGATGGCGGTGCCGGCACCGAAGACGGCCTGCGATACAGAATGCTCTATTTGGAGCCGTCGCTGATGCTCGATTGTCTCGGCGGCGGATCACTGCCATTCGTCGGGAATGCCGTGGTGACAGACCGCGATCTCCGCGCGACGCTGCTTTCGGCGCTCGGGCCGCTGGATCAGCAACTGGACGAGCTGTTTGTCGTCGATTTCATGACGCAGCTTATGCAAAGCATGGCCCGGCACGCCGGTCAGCCGGCGAAACCGGTAGCGAAAACGGCGTGGCGCGCCGCCAGCCTGGCGCGCGACTACCTGGAGGAAAATGTCGCGCGGATTGTACGTTCAGACGAATTGGAGGCGATAACCGGATTGGACCGTTATGCTCTGTCGCGGCATTTTCGCGCGACCTTCTCGACCAGCCCGCACCGGTTCCTGTTGATGCGCCGGCTTCAGCGAGCCCGTCGGATGATCGAAGCCGACGAGCCGCTGGCGCAAATCGCCATCGCCGCCGGCTTCAGTGATCAAAGCCATTTCAATCGGCATTTCAAGAAGGCGTTCGGCGTCACACCGGGACGTTGGTCGGCACTGACGCGGCGGCCGTCAGCGGCGAACGCGTGAGCTACACAAGCATCTTGTCTTCGATATCCAGTTCGTCATCCGGGAGCACCATTTCGCCGTTCGACAGGTTCGCCTCGACGCGGGCAAGCAGCTTGAACAGCGCTTTCTGATCCTTCTTGTCGAGACCCTTCAATGCCTGCTTTTCGGTCTTCTTCACCGACTTCTCGATGGCGTGGATGATTTCGCGGCCGGTGTCGGTGAGGAAAATATGCGCCTGGCGGGCATCGGCGGAGGAGGCGCGCTTCTCCAGAAAACCCTGCGCCTGCAGCCGGTTGATGGTCTTGGTGATGGTCGGCGGACGCACGCCGAGGCGGCCGGCAAGGTTGCCGGGCGTCTGCCCATCCTCGCGGTCGAGCGCCAGCATGATCTGGTCCTGGCCGGCATAGAAACCATGCGCCAGAAGCCGGGCGGCGAGCGCCGTGCGCGCCAGCCGCGCCGCCGAATGCAGCCGGCTCATTGTTGCAGTCTTGTCCGCCTTGGCCATGCTCATCCCTCCTCGGCCGAACCGGAGCGGACAGCATAGAAGCAGGCCGCCGGTTGGCAATGACCATCGAAAACATTCCGGCTCGGAAAATAGCTTTGCCGGCAAGCATCGCGGTGTTCGCCGTGGCTAATGCCAGATGTTTATTTCAGTTAGATGACAAACGACTTTCTGGAAGGGCTGGATGGGACATGACGAGGCGTTCTCAACCGGCCTTCACCGCGACCACCATCAAGGCCTGAAAGGCGTCCGCCATTTCCCGCAGCGCTGCCTGCGACAGCAGCCCGGCCTGCCGCGCAATGCCGTCCCGCGCGTTCGATGTATCGCGTTTGCCCGGGCGATCTTTATAGGGCGCGACGGTGGCGAATATCTGCTCGCTGAGGCTGTCGGGGAAGAACATCTGGCCGGTCATTACGGAGCGGTCGTCAGGGAAAATCTTGAAATGGATGTGGGTGGTGCGGCCGCGATACCAGCCGGGATAGATGGTGGCGAAAGAAGCGATGCCGCTTTCATCGGTTCTCTGCCAGCCCCGCAGAAAACTCTGGCCGGACGTGTCGATATCCTGCCCGTCACCCTGTCCGGGATAACCGGAATAGGCGCCCTGGGCGTCGCAATGCCAGATGTCGACGCGTGCGCCGGGAAGCGGCCGGCAGGCGGCGTCGACGATTTGCAACCGCACATTGAGGGCGATGCCCTTCTTGCCCTCGGTGATATCGGCGCGTTCGAGCTTCGGGTCGAAATAGAACGGCCCTTCGGCGACCTCGGGCGTGATGGCGCAGACGCCGGCACCGGCTTCGAACAAAGTAAGCCCGGCATAGGGCGAAACCTTCCCGGCCCTTGCACCGGCGGGCAGGAATATGCCGCCAGCGGTAACCGCAACGAGACGGAGCGCCTGCCGACGGCTTAGTGGCAAGGACTTGTCGGACATCTGGCGTCTCTTCAATGCGAACAGCCCTCGTGAAATGACCTTTTGCCTATCTAAGCCCACCGCCAACCCGCGCCAATGAAAGTTCGGCAATGTGAGGAAAGTTCGGCAATACAGCCTCTCTTTGGTCCACCGGTTTGGCTCGTGCAAAAGCCGAGCACACGTCCTATATGGAGCCGACAATCCCTATTCGAGGCACAATATGAGCGACGCACAGACGCAGATCCCCGTAACCGTCCTCACCGGCTATCTTGGCGCCGGCAAGACGACACTGCTCAACCGCATCCTTTCGGAAAATCATGGCAAGCGCTACGCGGTCATCGTCAATGAATTCGGCGAGATCGGCATCGACAACGAGCTGATCGTGGAATCCGACGAGGAAATCTACGAGATGAACAATGGCTGCGTCTGCTGCACCGTGCGCGGCGACCTGATCCGCGTCGTCGAAGGCCTGATGCGCCGGCCCGGCCGCTTCGACGCCATCGTCGTCGAGACCACAGGCCTCGCCGATCCCGTGCCGGTAGCACAAACCTTCTTCATGGACGACGACGTGCGTTCCAAGACCAGGCTCGATGCGGTGGTGGCGCTGGTCGACGCCAAGCACTTGCCGCTGCGCCTCAAGGATTCCCGCGAGGCCGAGGACCAGATCGCCTTTGCCGATGTCGTCGTGCTCAACAAGACCGATCTCGTCACCCCCGAAGAGCTGAGCAAGGTGGAGGCAACGATCCGCGCCATCAACCCGGCGGCACGCATCCATCGCACCACGCGCGCCAGCGTGGCGCTGTCCGAGGTGCTCGATCGCGGTGCCTTCGACCTGTCCCGGGCGCTGGAGAACGATCCGCACTTCCTCGAGGCGCATGACGATCACGACCATCATGATCATGATCATGATCATGACCACCACCACCATGATCACGACGGCCATGATCACCACGATCATGACGGCCATCATCATGCGCACCCTTCCGACATCCATGACGTGACCGTGCAGTCGGTGTCGCTGCGCGGTGGCGAGATGGACCCGAAAAAGTTCTTCCCGTGGATCGAGAAGGTCACCCAGATGGAAGGCCCGAACATCCTGCGGCTGAAAGGGATCATCGCGCTGAAAGGCGATGACGAGCGCTATGTCATCCAGGGCGTGCACATGATCATCGAGGGCGACCACCAGCGCGCCTGGAAGGACGGCGAGAAACACGAGAGCCGGCTGGTGTTCATCGGACGCGAACTCGATGCCGAGCGGCTGAAGACAAGCTTCGAGGCCTGCCAGGCCGCTTGATTTAGCTGCCTTCTTCCTTTTCCCCCTTGTGGGAGGAGGGGCAGCCGCAACGCTGGCGCTCTCTACTCACGACGATCCGAAGCACGGGTTGAGACGGGCAGCTCAACCCCTTAAGGGTGAGGCAGCAAAAATCTCGAACGGAATTGTCTCTCATGCCCACAGTCGCCCCGCTCGATCTCGAAGGCCACTGCCTCGCCGCCGTGTTCCTCGGCGACGTGCCGCACTTTGCGCTGGCTGACGGCACAATCCATCGGCTCGACCATGGCCACAAGACGGTGCAGGCCAATGACGGAATGCTCGCCGCCTTCCATGATGCGGCGAACGACCGGCTGATCACCGGTGGTGAGGACGGCAGGATCTTTGGCGTGACCGCTGGCGGCAATACCGCGGAATTGGCGACCGCAGGCAAAAAATGGATCACCAGCGTCGCCGCCGGGCCGCAAGGCGCTGTTGCCTATGCTTCGGGCAAGATTGCCTATGTCCGCTTTGCCGACGGCAAAACCAGGGAATTCTCGCATCCGCGCTCGGTCGAGGGGCTGGCCTTCTCGCCCAAGGGCATGCGCTTCGGCGTTGCCCGCTACAATGGCGCGACGCTGCATTTCCCGGCCGCCGACGGCAAGCCGGTCGAACTCGAATGGGCCGGTGCCCACACCGGCATCACCTTCTCTCCGGACGGCGGCTTCGTCGTCACCACCATGCAGGAAAACGCGCTGCATGGCTGGAAGCTCGCCGACGGCAAGCACATGCGGATGTCCGGCTACCCCGGCAAGGTCAAAAGCCTGTCGTGGAGCGCCAAGGGCAAATGGCTGGCGAGTTCCGGCGCGCCGGCGGCGATCGTCTGGCCGTTTTCGGGCAAGGACGGGCCAATGGGCAAGGCGCCGCTGGAACTCGGCACGCGCGGCAATGCGATGGTCACCTCCGTCGCCTGTCACCCGAGCCAGGACGTCGTTGCTATCGGTTATGATGACGGCATGGTGATGGCGGTGCGTTTCGCCGACGCCAGGGAAGTGCTGTTGCGCCGGCCGGGCAAGGGCGCCGTCACCTCGATGATGTGGGACAGGCAAGAGCGCCGCGTCGCCTTTGGCAGCGCCGCGGGTGACTGCGGCGTCATCGATATTTCGGCGTAGCCTGTTACTTACTCGGCTCCGCAAGATACTTTGCCGGTCAATTCATCCGGTTTGCCGTCCTTTTCGGCATCAGCCGTAACATCATAGATTGAGAGCAAATAGCGGCCGTCATAGACGCCTTCGTCGCTGGCCTTGGTCAGGATCGCCAATTCGACATAGCCATAGGCGTTTTCGACCTGCCGTTCGTGGTAGACAAGCAGCCGCAGTTCCTTGTTGTCGAGCCAATATTGCGTGAGGTTCTGATCCCCGAACACCGTCTTGCGCAGACTGTCGGCAGCCGGCCTGCCCAGAATTTCGAGCTCGCCGCTAAAATTGAAGGTCGGCCCGCCCATGCCTCTGGTGACCCCGGCACCGACCTGAAATTTGACGGCTGCATCCTCGGCGGAACACCAGATGCCGCCCGATGCCAGAGCCGCACCAACCGACGACAGCAGCGTTGCTGCGCAGACGATCGCCCGCACCATCTTGTCCCCTCCGGCCGAAGTACCATTGGCGCCCGAAGGCGGCTCGCGGTCAAGCGCCTGTTTCCATTTAAATGACCGCTGACCCAACACAGGGCAGCCGCCCGGCCAATTGCGGTGGCGGATGCCGATTGTCTAAACTGCGACTGAGAGGGGCCGCCATGAACGTCATCGACCATGCAAAGACTTCTATCGGCGGCATCGGCCCGGCCCGGATCGCCGAGTTGTACGAGACCGAGGCAGAAGTCTTCCGCCAGGCGCGGCCGAAATCGATGGCCATAATCGGCAATGGCTTGCCCGGCTTCTTCGGCGGCGTGCCGATGCACTGGATGAACGACTGGCCGACGCCTTTCCCGATTCTGGTCGACAGCGCCAGGGGCGCCACGATCACCGACATCGACGGCAACCGACTGGACGATTTCTGTCTTGGCGACACCGGCTCGATGTTCGGCCATTCGCCGCCGCCGGTCGCCCGCGCCATCCGCCGGCAGGCCGGACGCGGCCTGACCTATATGCTGCCCAGCGAAGACGCACTGGCCATCGGGCCGCTGCTGAAACAGCGCTTCGGCCTGCCTTTCTGGCAGATCGCAACGACGGCGACCGACGCCAACCGCTTTGCGTTACGCGTTGCCCGCGCCGTCACCAGCCGCGAGAAGATCCTGGTCTTCAACGGCTGCTATCACGGCTCGGTCGACGAGACTATGGTGCGGCTGATCGACGGCAGACCGGTCAACCGGCCGGGATTGGCCGGCGAGTTCCGCGACCTGACGCGGGCAACTGATGTCGTCGAGTTCAACGATCTGCCGGCGCTCGACGCGGCACTCCGGGGCAACGATGTCGCCTGCGTCATCACCGAGCCGGTGCTGACCAACTCCTGCATGGTGCTGCCCGAAGCCGGCTTTCATGATGGGTTGCGGCGTCTTACTCGTGCGACCGGCACGCTGCTGCTAATCGACGAGACGCATACCATCTCGACCGGTCCCGGCGGCTATACGAGGAAATTCGGGCTGGAGCCTGATCTGTTCGTGCTCGGCAAGCCCATCGCCGGCGGCGTGCCGGCCAGTGTGTGGGGGATGAGCGAGGACGTCGCGACCCGCTATGCCGCCTATAACAGGGTGAAGGAGCCGGGCTATTCGGGCATGGGCACGACACTGTCGGGCAATCCGCTGCAATTCGCGGCGATGCGCGCCGCATTGGAAGAGGTGATGACCGACGAGGCCTACGGCCATATGGATCATCTGGCGCGGCGGCTCGACGCCGGACTGACCGCCGTCATCGACCGCTACCGGCTGCCCTGGCATGTCTCACGTGTCGGCGCCCGCGTCGAGTTCATCTGCGCGCCCGGCCCGCTGAGGAATGGCGGCCAAGCGGAAGCAGCCCATGCGCCCGAACTCGAAGCGGCGATCCATGTCGCGCTGGCCAATCGCGGCGTGTTGATCGCGCCCTTCCACAACATGATGCTGATCTCCCCGGCCACGAGTGCGGCCCAGGTGAACCGGCTGATCACCGCCTTCGCGGCGGTTGCGGCCAGGCTCACGGCGTGAGACAAGCTTGCGACATGAGAGAAGCACGCAAGCCAGATTTGAGTTCCATAGTGACGTCACCTTCGGGTTCCACGCCCGCAGAGGCGCGAGCCTTTCTCGAGGCCCATCCCGAGATCGAAGCCTTCGATATCGTGCTGACCGACGCCAACGGTGTCGGGCGCGGCAAGATCGTGCGCCGGCACGAACTGATGAGCATCTTCGAGAACGGCCGGCACATGCCGATCTCGATCCTCGGCCTCGATATCACCGGCGAGGATGTGCACGAGACCGGGCTGATCTGGACGACTGGCGACGGCGATCTCCGGGCATGGCCGATCCCTGGCACGCTGGTGCCGCTGTTCGGCACGCAGCCGCCGCGCGGCCAGGTGCTGATGGCGATGTACCATCTCGACGGCCAGCCGATGTCGTCCGACCCACGGCTGGCGCTCGCCCGCCAGGTAGATATCCTTGCGGCCAAGGGCCTGCATCCGGCCGGCGCCTTCGAGCTCGAATTCTTCCTGCTCGCCAACGAGCGCGATGCCGAAGGCAAGGTGCAGCCGGCGCATGCGGTGCTCGACGGACGCCGCTCGGCCAAGACGGAGGTCTATTCCGTCGACCATCTGCACGGCATGGAGCCGCTGTTTTCCGACATCTACGCCGCAGCCAAGGTGCAAGGCATCCCGGCCGAGACGGTCATCTCGGAATATGCGCCCGGCCAGTACGAGCTGACGCTCAACTACCGCAAGGACGTGATGCGGGCGGCCGATGATCTCGTCATGCTCAAGCGTCTGGTGCGGGCCCAGGCGCGCCGTCATGGTGTCACCGCTTGCTTCATGGCCAAGCCGATCGAGAAATATGCCGGCTCGGGCATGCATTTTCATGTCTCGCTGCTGGAGGATGCCGGCAAGAATGTCTTTGCCGAAACCGGCGGTGAAAGCTGGTCGCTGCCGCTGCTGCGCGGCCTCGGCGGACTGATTCAGACGATGGCGGAATCGATGCTGGTCTTTGCGCCGCATGCCAACTCGTGGCGGCGCTTTGTCTCGCAATCCTATGCGCCGGTGGCGCCGACCTGGGGCGTCAACAACCGTTCGGTGGCACTGCGTGTGCCGGCCGGCGATACCAAGAACCGGCGCATCGAACACCGGCCGTCGGGCGTCGACGCGAATCCTTACCTGGTGGCAGCAACGGTGCTGGCAGGCATCGTCAAAGGCCTTGACGAAGGCCTCGATCCCGGTCCCGAAACCACCGGCAATGGCTATGAATCGGCCGTCACGCGCACGACGATGCCGGTCGACTGGCGTGCCGCGATCGAGGCGGCAAGGGCGTCGAGCTTCCTCAAGGGCGCATTGGGCGAAGACCTGCACCGGACGTTCGTGGCGATCAAGCAATCGGAATATCTGCGCGTCGCGCGCACGGTCAGCGAACTGGATTATCACCTCTATCTGCACGAGGTGTAGGGCATCACATCGTCGGCCATCCGCCGTCGAAGGCGCATGCGGAATAATTTCAGCGGAACCTTCGGCGGGCTTTGCTCATTGCGTGTCTGATTGCAGGAGCGAACAAGGCCGCCTTAGTCATGATCGCCAGGATGCAGCCAACCCCGACACCGCACCATGCCAAGGTGCAGGCAAGAAGCTTGCCTGCAAGCAAGTCTCCGGAAACGACAGAAATCGACGCCAGAACGATTCCTGAACTACGCGAAACGGCCAAGATCTGCCGCCGCTGTCCGCTATGGCACGACGCCACGCAGACCGTGTTCGGTGAAGGCCCTGATAAAGCCAAGGTGATCTTCGTCGGCGAACAGCCGGGCGACCAGGAGGATCTGGCGGGCAAGCCTTTCGTCGGCCCGGCCGGCAAGGTGTTCGACGCGATCCTGGACGATGCGGGCGTCGATCGGCTGAAAGTCTACGTCACCAACGCGGTCAAGCATTTCAAGTTCGAGCCGCGCGGAAAGCGGCGCATCCACTCGAAGCCCAATGCCGGCGAGGTGCAGGCTTGCCGCTGGTGGCTCGACAAGGAGATCGATCTGATCAAGCCCAATCTGGCGGTAGCGCTCGGCGCGACGGCGGCGCAGGCGCTGCTCGGCAAGGTGGTGCCGATCATGAAGATGCGCGGGGCGGTGGTGGAGCGCGACGATGGCTTGCGTGTCTTCGTCACCATCCACCCGTCCTTCATCCTGCGCATTCGCGAGCCGGCGGATAAGCAGGCAGAACGCGACCGGTTCCTGCAGGATATGAGAGCGGTGAAAAAGCTGATGGCCGCCTGAGCTATTTGATCAATATCGCCCGGAAATCGTTGACGTTTGTGCCGGTCGGACCGGATACGAAAAGGTCGTCTACGGCATTGAATGCCGTCCAGGCGTTGTTGCCGGCAAGCATGGCCTTGGCATCGACGCCCGCCTTACGCATCCGCGACACCGTCGAGCCGTCGGCGAAGGCGCCGGCATTGTCTTCCGAACCGTCTATGCCATCGGTGTCGGCGGCCAGTGCGTGCACGCCGACCATGCCGCTGATGCCAATGGCGAAGGCGAGCAGGAATTCCGAGTTGCGGCCGCCTTTGCCTTTCGCGCGCAAGGTCACCGTTGTCTCGCCGCCGGACAGGATCAGAACCGGCTTTGCAAACGGCCGGTTGCGCGTCGCCACTTCGCGCGCGATCGCGGCGTGGACGCCGCCGACCTCACGCGCTTCGCCCTCGATGGAATCGGAGAGAATGACCGCCTGAATGCCTTGGCGCTTCGCTTCGGCCGCTGCGGCTTCCAGCGAGACGCCGGCGGAAGCGATCAGATGCACCTCGTTGCGGATAAAACGCGGGTCGTCCGGTCGTGGCGCATCGGCCGCCGGCGAATTGATATGCGCCATGACCGAAGCCGGCAGGTTCATGCCATAGGCAGCGATCGACGCCAATGCGTCCTTACGACTGCCTATATCCGGTACGGTCGGACCAGAAGCGACCAGAGCCGGATCGTCGCCCGGAATGTCAGAAACAACCAGCGAGACCACCTTGGCCGGATATGCGGCGGCCGCCAGCCTGCCGCCCTTGATCGTGGAAAGATGTTTGCGGAGGGTGTTCATCGCGGCGATCGGCGCGCCGGAGGCGAGCAGCGTCTCGCTGACGGCGATCTCGTCGGCCAGCGTCAGGCCTTCGGCAGGTGACGGCAGCAGCGCCGAGCCGCCGCCCGAAATGAGCGCCACGACGAGGTCGTCCGCAGTCAGTCCCTGGACTTTTTCGAGCAGCCGCCGGGAAGCTGCGAGCCCCGCGGCATCCGGCACCGGATGCGCCGCCTCGATGATCTCGATGCGCCGGCAGGCCGCGCCATAGCCGTAGCGGGTGACGACCAGCCCTTCGATCGGCCCGTCCCACACCTTCTCGAAAGCCGCCGCCATCTGCGCCGAGCCTTTTCCTGCACCGATGACGATGGTCCGTCCCTTCGGCCTTGCCGGCAAATGATCTTTGATCGTCCTCTCGGGATCGGCGGCGGCAACGGCGGCGTTGAAGATGGCGGTGAGGAAGGGCTTGGGGTCTACCTCTGTCATTTTGCTTCCGCCGGCAATGCCAGCTCGCGCGCGTCGATGCGGAGATGCTCACACAGCGCATCGACCACCACGCCGTGGTCCTCACGCTCCGGCAGGCCCGAGACGGCGATCACGCCGATGACGCCGGCGCCCTTGACAGTGATGGGAAAGCCGCCGCCGGCCAGCACATAGTCGGCAATATCCAGTCCCTCGCCAGGCTTGAAGCTGCGGTCGGGGCGCTGCTGCTCCAGCACCATGCGGTAGGTGCTTTTCAAGAACCGTCGCACCACGTTGATCTTGCGCCGCGCCCAATCCGGATTGGAAGCATTCGAGCCGGGCATTGCCGCATAGAACAGCGGCCGGTCGAAGGTTCTGATATCGACGATGATCGGCAGGTTTTCCTTGAGAGCCCGGTCGCGGATCGCCGAGCCGATCTCGAAAGCGACGGCTTCATCGAAGGCCGAAAAGACAAGCGTGGCTTCCTGTTTCTTGATCAGAGCGATGTCGTCCGCAACGGCCATGTCGTTCCCCTGTCAACTTCGCCGCACGCTTTGCCGGATGGCTGCCGCACGGTCAAGCCGGTCGCATGCGATAGCTAAACCGCCATGTCCGTCTTGGCCGCGCGGCCGGCGACATAGACCTCGCGCACGGCGCGGTCGTCGCCGAGCGTCTGCAGCAGAAACAATTCCTCGGCGAGCGTGTCCGCCGTCTCGACCCGCAGCCGCATCGCCGGCGTGGCGCGGGCGTCGAGCACGACGATATCTGCGTCGCTGCCTTCCTCTAGGGTGCCGATCTTTTCCGCAAGCGACAGCGCCTCGGCATTGCCGCGGGTCAATTGCCAGAACGACTGGAGCGGATTGAGCTTCTCGCCGTTCAGCGCGATCACCTTGTAGCCCTCGTCCATGGTGCGCAGCATCGAATAGTTGGTGCCACCGCCGACATCGGTGGCGGCGGCGATGCGAAGCGGCTTCCCGCGGCGGCGATAGCGCTGATAATCGAAAAGGCCGGAGCCGAGAAACAGGTTGGAGGTCGGGCAGAACACCGCCACCGAGCCGCTATCGGAAAGTGCGTCCGCCTCGCGTTCCGAGAGATGGATGCAATGGCCGAACAGGCTTCTTCGGCGGAGCAGCCCGTAATGCTCATAGACATCGGTATAGTCGCGCGCCTGCGGATGAAGCTGCTGCGTGAAGGCGATCTCGGCATGGTTTTCCGACAAATGCGTCTGCATGTGCAGATCAGGATATTCGCGGCAGAGCGCGCCCGCCATCTCCAATTGCTCGGGCGACGAGGTGATGGCGAAGCGCGGGGTGATGGCATAGTGCTGGCGCCCCTTGCCGTGCCACTCCTCGATCAACGCCTTGCTGTCGTCATAACCCGATTGCGGCGTGTCGAGCACGCCTTCCGGCGCGTTGCGGTCCATCATCACCTTGCCAGCGATATTGAGCATGTTGCGGTCATGCGACTCGGCAAAGAACGCTTCGGCAGATTCCTTATGCACCGAGCAATAGGCTGCGACGGTCGTCGTGCCGTGGCGCAACACTTCATCCAGAAACAGCCTGGCGATACGGCGGCCATGCTGGGCGTTCTGGAATTTGGTCTCTTCCGGAAAGGTGTAGGTGTTCAGCCAGTCGAGCAGCTCGGCGCCGAAGGAAGCGATGACCTGCATCTGCGGAAAATGCGCGTGTGCATCGATGAACCCGGGCAACAGCAGATGTGGCCTATGATCGATCTTTTTTGTTCCCTCGCCCGCCTTTTTCTCGACTTCGGCATAGGCGCCAGCGGCAACGATCCTTCCGTCGCGCATCAGCAGGCCGCCATCTTGCTCGTAGCGCCAGGCGGAATGATCGTCGATAGTTTCTGGCCAGCGCAAAAACGACAGCGTGCGGCCGCGCAGGAGCGTGCTGGTCATGCTATTTCCCCGCGCCTTCGAACCAGGCTACCAGCAGTGCCCGTTCCTTCTCGGTGATCTGGGTGACGTTGGCGGGCGGCATGGCGTGGCTGCGTCCGGCCTGCAGGTAGATCTCGCCGGCGTGCTCGGCGATGCCGGCATCGGTATCGAGCATCACGCCCTTGGGCGCGTGGTAAATGCCCTCATAGGACGGCTCCGCCGCATGGCACATCGAACAGCGGCCAAGCACCGTGTCACGCACGGCGGGAAAATGCGCCGAGGCGACGTAGACCTGTGCCGCCGAGGACGTTTTGACCTCGCCGGTCAGCAGCTTCGGTGCCGTCGACAGCCAGATGATGACGACGAACAGGACGGCGGCGGCCAGCCAGGTCCAGGTCGGATTGCCTTTGCGCGCATGTCTGGTGTTGAAATAGTGCCGGATCAGCACGCCGATGATGAACACCAGCGAGGCAATGACCCAGTTGAACTCTGTGCCGAACGCCAGCGGATAATGGTTCGACAGCATCAGGAACAAAACCGGCAGCGTCAGGTAGTTGTTGTGCAGCGAGCGCTGTTTGGCGATCTTGCCGTATTTCGGATCGGGCTTACGGCCGGCGATCAGGTCGGCGACGACGATCTTCTGGTTGGGGATGATGACCATGAAAACGTTGGCCGACATGATCGTCGCGGTGATGGCGCCGAGATGCAGGAAAGCGGCGCGGCCGGTGAACAGGTGGGTCAGCCCCCAGGCGATGAACACCAGCACCCCATACAGCACCAGCATCAGTCCGGTGTCGCTGTTGCCGAGCGGCGAACGGCATAAGAGATCGTAAGCCACCCAGCCAACGCCGATCGTCGCCAGCGACAGCAAGATGCCTGCAGGCACCGACATGGCAAGCACATTCGGATCGATCAGGAACAGGTCCGCCCCGGCATAATAGACGATGCACAGCATGGCGAAGCCCGACAGCCAGGTGGCGTAGGATTCCCATTTGAACCAGGTCAGGTGCTCGGGCATTTCGGCCGGCGCCACCAGATATTTCTGCACGTGGTAGAAGCCGCCGCCATGCACCTGCCATTCCTCGCCGAAGGCTCCGGCAGGCATGCCCGGACGCTGGCGCAGCCCGAGGTCGAGCGCGACGAAATAAAAGGACGATCCAATCCAGGCGATGCCGGTGACGACGTGCAGCCAGCGCACGGCGAAACTCAGCCAATCCCAGAATATCGCGAAATCCATCATGAAAAATCGTCCCTGCCGATCGGCTGACTTTACGGGTTGGAGCGCAAACGAAAAGGGCCGAGACGCGCGATGACTTTCAAAAAAAATTGGAAAATACTAGGCTGATCATACGCAGCCACATGAGAGCCACGAAAGCCGCATGGCCTATCTCGATAACATCGCCGTTTTCGTCCGTGTCGTCGAGCTCGGCAATTTGTCGGCGGCTGGGCGCGACATGCGCATTTCGCCGGCGGTCGCTTCCAACCGGATCAAGGAGCTCGAGAAGCACCTGGGCGTCAGGCTGTTCAACCGTACGACGCGGCAGTTGATGCCGACCGAGCACGGCACGGTGTTCTACTCCGGCGCCAAGCAGGTACTGGATGCGGTCACCGAGGCGGAAGCGGCAGTCAGCGCGTTATCCGGCCAGCCGCGCGGCACCATAAAGGTGACAGCGCCGCTCGGCCTCGGGCGGCGGCTGGTAGCATCCGGCATCCCGGATTTCCACGACAGGTATCCCGATATCGAGGTACGACTCCGGCTTTCCGATCACAATGTCGATATCATGAAGGAAGGCATCGACGTTGCGTTCCGGCTGGGCATCATCGAGGATTCCAGCCTGAGGATGCGCGGCATTATGGAATGCGAGCGTGTGCTGGTGGCGGCCCCACAATATCTGGAGGCGCGCGGCGAACCAAGAGAGCCGCAGGAACTGATCGGCAAGAAGCACGATTGCCTGATGCTGCGCTATTCCGGCGCGCGTGAATATGTCTGGACGCTGCAGACGCCGAACGGCCCGCAAAAGTTCGAGGTGCACGGCCCTTACGATACCGATGATGGCGACGTGCTGACCGGCTGGGCGCTGTCCGGCCGCGGCATCATCAACAAACCGCGCTTCGAGGTCGAGCCGTTTATCCGCGACCAGCGGCTGAAGGTGATCCTGAGCAACACGCCGCCGACGCCGGTGCAGTTTGCCGCCGTCTACCCACACAAAAAGCTGCAGGATCCGAAGGTGCGGCTGCTGCTCGATTTCATGGCCGAGCGCTGCCAGCGGCTGATCCGGGATATTCTGGCCGGCAAATGATCGCCGGCTGGCCGGTTGCTTTCCGTCCAGCCGACGAGATAATTCCCAAGGAATCTCGCTCAACAGGGAAAAGCGATGGCCGACGGCGCCACAATGTGTCTGGCCGTTTCACTGTCTCCGGAAGCCGCCCCTTCCCATCCGCCCGGCGCCGGCCCGGACTTCAGTCTGCTGGCGCGGTTCGTGCAAGAAGCCGAAGCGGCCGGCCTGGACATGGTGTTGCTCGGCGATTCCGCGCCGGTTGCAGGTGGGCCGAACCGGCAAATGCGCTTCGAAGCGACGACCTTGCTGGCAGCGCTGGCTACGGTGACAAGCAGGATCGGCCTCGTCGCGGCAGCGTCGACGGTCGCCCACCAGCCCTACAATCTCGCGCGTCGTTTCGCCTCGCTCGATATTATCAGCCCTGGTCGCGCCGGCTGGAACGCGAGCATGAGGCCCGAACCGCGCGAGGCGGCTAATTTCAGCCGGCCGGAGGGGTTTTCCGGCGACGATTTCCGCCTGCGCGCAGAGGAATTCATCGGCATCGTGCAAGGTTTGTGGAAAGGCTGGGACGCAGACGCGCTGCTGTTCGACAAAGCTGGCGGCCGCTTCTTCGATCCCGAGAAGATGCACCTTCTCGACCACAAGGGCGAATATTTTTCCGTGCGCGGGCCGCTCAACGTGGCGCGGTCGCCGCAGGACACGCCGGTGCTGGTCATGTCCGGCCTGTCCGAGCCCGCCATGGATATTGCCGCCCGCACCGCCGATGTCGTCCTGCTGGATGAGCCATCGATCGAGCCGGCCAAGTCGGGCGATCTGAAGCGCCGTGCGCTTACTTTGGGGCGCAGGCCGGAGGCGCTGAAAGTGCTGATGAACGTTACCGGCAGCGCCGAAATCACCGCCGCGCCGGACCTGTTTGCGGACAGGCTCGAAGAGTGCTTTCGCTCGAAAGCCTGCGACGGTTTCAACATCGCCATGCCGTTCACATCGGCACTCGACGATTTCGTCGGTCTCGTGCTGCCGGAGCTTCGCCGCCGCGGCCTTGTCCGGTCCGGCTACAGCGCCGCGAAACTGCGCGCCCATCTCGGGCTTGCAGGGGAGGATCGGCAATGAGCGCCGGTCGAGGCCAGATGAAGCTCGGCGCCTTCCTGTGGGCGACAGGCCACCACATCGCCGCCTGGCGCCATCCGCAGGCGCATGTCACGGCCGGCATCGACATCGATCATTACATCCAGCTGGCGCGGACGGCGGAAGCGGCAAAGTTCGACATGATCTTCTGCGAGGACGCAGCCGGCGTGCGCGAGGCCAATGTCAACATCGCCAGCCAAACGTCGCGCTCGATCGGCTTCGAGCCGATCAGCCTGCTTGCGGCGCTCGCGGTGCAGACGGAGCGCATCGGCCTCGTCTCAACGGCGTCGACGAGCTATAACGAGCCTTACGGGCTGGCGCGAACCTTCCTGTCGCTCGACCATCTGAGCGGCGGCCGAGCCGGCTGGAACCTTGTCACTTCGGCCAGCCAGATCGAGGCCGCCAATTTCGGCTCGACCGGACTGCGCCCACATGCGGACCGGTACGAACGCGCGCGCGAATTCGCTGCCGTGGTTGCTGGCCTTTGGCAAGGCCAGGATGGACACGAAGGCAGAAGTTTTTCGGTGCGTGACCCGCTCGATCTGCCGCGCTCGCCACAAGGTGCACCGGTTATGGTCCAGGCGGGAGCGTCGGATGAGGGCCGCGATCTCGCCGCCCGGACCGCCGATGTGGTGTTCACTGCGGCGCAAACATTCGAGGAGGCAAAGGCCTTCTACGACGACCTCAAGGGACGGCTGGCGGCCCATGGGCGCGAGCCGGAGGACGTCAAGATCATGCCCGGCGTCGCGCCGGTCGTCGCGGCAAGCGAAGCGGAAGCCCGGGCAAAACATGATGAACTGCAGGAGCTGATACCGGACGATGTCGGTGTCGCGCTGCTTTCCAGCTATCTCAGCATATCCGATCTCGCGCGCTATCCCATCGACGGACCGCTGCCCGAGCTGCCGGCCAGCGAAGGCATGCAGAGCCGGCAGGCGCTCGTCATCGAGCAATCACGCCGCGACAAGCTGTCCATTCGCCAGCTTGCCCGTCATTTCGCCGGCGCGCGCGGCCATTGGCGCGTCGTCGGAACGCCCGCCCAGATCGCCGACGAGTTCGAGGCACGCTTCGAGGGCGGCGCGGCAGACGGTTTCAACGTCATGCCATCTTATTTTCCCGGCCAACTCGATGCCTTTGCCACACTAGTCGTGCCGGAGCTGCAGCGGCGCGGGCTGTTCCGTACGGATTATGAAGGCAGCACGCTGCGCGACCATCTGGGCTTGAAAAGGCCGGCGTAAACGACGAGCGGAACGAAAGTCGGAGATCGCCGTTTTGGGATGCTGTGCCGCGCGGCGATGAGGGTGTCTGCGCGCATGTTCGATTGACCTTCCACAAACTTCGCCCTTTTTTAAACCAAGCGGACGCAACCGCCACAGGAGCCGATCATGGATGCCATCGCCACCCGCAACGACCTGCAATCCAATGCCAAGAAAGAGTGTATCGATCTTCTCAATGCCCGCCTCGCCGACGCCATCGATCTGGCCTTGATCACCAAGCAGGCGCACTGGAACGTCAAGGGACCGCAATTCATCGCCATCCACGAGATGCTCGACACGTTCCGCGAGGAGATCGACGGCCATGTCGACACCATTGCCGAGCGCGCCGTACAACTCGGCGGGACGGCGCTCGGCACATCGCAAGAGGTGTCGAAGGCGACTATGCTCGAGGCCTATCCGACCGACATCCACAAGACCCGGGATCATCTGGCGGCGCTGATCGACCGCTATGCCGCAACCGCCAAGCGGGCACGCGCGGCGATCGACGAGGCGGCTGGCGCGGGCGATGCCGACACCGCCGACATTTTCACCGCCTATTCACGCTCGCTCGACAAATTGCTGTGGTTCCTTGAGGCGCACACGCAGGAGAAGGAATAGCCAAAACGTCAGCCGGCCATCGCCTTGCGGTGAGGGGCTTTGGATTGAGCGGACGGTGCCGCCGCATGGCCGGCCAACGCAGTCACAATCTCGGCTACGGCGAGTGCGGCGATCACCTGCGGGCGCTTGTCCTTAACGGCATCGCCGCCGATCGGCGAGACGAGGCGGGCAAATTCCGCCTCGCTTCCGTCCGCCGATTTCAGGAACCAGTTCCGGAACGTCGCCTTCTTAGTTCTGGAGCCGATCATGCCGACATAGGCGGCATCCCGGCGTTTCAGAGCCTCGGCAACGATCAGGAAGTCCAGCGCATGGTCATGGGTGAGAACGACGAAGGCCGATCCAGCCGGGGCTTCGCGCACCATCGCCTCAGGCATCGGCGTCAGCTTGGTTTCGACTGCTTCCGGCATGCCTTTGAGCGCCTCGGCTCGCGTCTCGACAACGACGATATGCACCGGCAGCAAGGCCATCGCCGAGGCCAGCGCTTGGCCGACATGGCCGCCGCCGAGGATGTAGACATGCGGTAGCTGCGCTTCCTCGGCTTCCGCCGCCGCAACCAGCTTGGCTTCAAGCGCGGGGTCGACCAGCTGGATCAGCAGCTCGACCCAGCCGCCGCAGCACTGCCCGATCTCCGGGCCAAGCGCGATGTCGAGGGTATCCCTCCCCCTTGAGGGGAGGGTGGCGGCGAAGCCGCCGGGTGGGGTCGCTGCGGCAGTGCTCGACGCGCCGGCGGTGCCTTCTGAGACGACCCCCTCTGGCCGCTCCGCGGCCATCTCCCCTTCAACGGGGGAGAAAAGCATCTGCCGCGCTTTGTCGATCGCCATGTATTCGAGCTGGCCGCCGCCGATCGTGCCGAAAGTGGCCGATCCTGAGACGAGCATGAAGGCACCTGTCTCGCGCGGCGTCGAACCTTTTGTCCCGGCCACCTCAACTAAGGCGACCCGGCCGGCGCCGGCAAGAAAGGCTTTCAGGCCCTGCACTTTCGCGCTCATCATTCCGTGTTTCCTATCGGGAAATATAGAGTTTTTCGGCCAGAATTGCACGTTCCCAGGGATTCAAGCGCCGGTCTTGGCTTCCCGCTTCAGCCGTTCGATCGCCATCAGCACACGCTCCGGCGTGGCCGGCGGGTCGAGGCGTGGGCAGATCTTGTGGCCGGCAACGCTCGCCACTGCGTCCGACAGCGCATGCAGCACCGACATTGCGAGCGGAAAGGGCGGCTCGCCGACCGCCTTGGAGCGGTACACCGTCGGCTCGCCTGCTTGCGCCCAGTCGGCCAAAGTCACATTAAAGATCTTCGGCCGGTCCGACGCGAGCGGGATCTTGTAGGTCGATGGCGCATGGGTGCGCAGCCGCCCCTTGTCGTCCCACCATAGTTCCTCCGTTGTCAGCCAGCCCATGCCCTGGATGAAGCCGCCCTCGATCTGGCCGAAGTCGATGGCGCGGTTCAGCGAGCGGCCGGTTTCGTGCAGAATGTCGGTGCGCTCGACGATATATTCGCCGGTCAGCGTGTCGACAGAGACTTCCGAGCACGCGGCGCCATAGGCGAAATAGTAGAAGGGACGGCCCTCGCCCTTGTCGCGGTCCCAATGGATTTTCGGCGTCTTGTAGAAACCCGCCGCCGAAAGCTGGATGCGCGCCATATAGGCCTGCCTGACGAGATCGGCGAAGGCGATCTCCTGGTTGCCGATGCGCACGCGGTTGGGCAGGAACAGCACCTGGTCGCGCGGCACCTGGTATCTCTCGACGGCAAAATTGGTCAACCGGTCCTTGATCTGGCGGGCGGCATTCTGCGCCGCCATGCCGTTGAGATCGGAGCCGGAAGACGCGGCGGTGGCCGAGGTATTCGGCACCTTGCCGGTCGTCGTCGCGGTGATCTTGACCTGATCGAGGTCGATCTGGAACTCTTCCGCCACAACCTGCGCCACCTTGACATAGAGGCCCTGCCCCATCTCGGTGCCGCCGTGGTTCAGATGCACCGAACCGTCGGTATAGACATGCACCAGCGCGCCGGCCTGGTTATAATGGGTGGCGGTGAACGAGATGCCGAACTTGACCGGCGTCAGCGCCAGTCCGCGCTTGATGAAGCGGCTGTTGGCATTGAAAGCATCGATGGTGCGGCGGCGCCTCGCATAGTTGGAACTCGCCTCCAGCTCGGCGACTATGCGGTGGATGATGTTGTCCTCGACCGTCTGGTGGTAGGGCGTGATGTTGCGGTCTGAGGTGCCGTAGAAATTCTTCTTGCGGATTTCGAGCGGGTCCTTGCCGACGGCAAACGCGACTTCGTCGATGACGCGCTCGGCGCCGACCATGCCTTGCGGGCCGCCGAAGCCGCGAAAGGCGGTGTTCGATACCGTATTGGTGTAGAGCGGCGCCGACTGCGCGTGCACCGCCGGCCAGAAATAGGTGTTGTCGCAATGGAACAGCGCGCGGTCGGTGACCGGGCCGGAGAGGTCTGCCGAGAAGCCGCAGCGCGCCGCGAACACGAAATCTACGCCCAGAATATTGCCCTCATCGTCGAAGCCGACCTCGTAGTCGACGAGGAAATCGTGGCGTTTGCCGGTGGCGATCATGTCGTCGTCGCGGTCGGGCCGGATTTTTACGGCCCGATGATGTTTCTTCGCGGCGATAGCGGCCAATGCCGCAAACTGATTGCCTTGCGTTTCCTTACCGCCGAAAGCGCCGCCCATCCGGCGGATTTCCACCGTCACCGCGTGGCTCGGAACACCGAGCGCATGGCTGACCATGTGCTGGATTTCGCTCGGGTGCTGGGTCGAGGAATAGATGGTGACGTCGTGGTCCTCGCCAGGGATGGCCAAGGCGATATGGCCTTCGAGATAGAAATGCTCCTGGCCGCCAATGCGCATTTTTCCCTTCAGCCGGCGCGGCGCCGCATTGATCGCAGCCGCTGCGTCACCGCGCTTCAGCGTCAGCGGCGGCGTGACCAGCTTGTCTTTCCCGGGATTGAGCTCGCCGATATCGGCGACGAACGGCAATTCCTCGTATTCGACCTTGGCCAGCCTTGTCGCGCGGCGCGCCTGCTCGCGGGTTTCAGCGATGACACAGAAGATCGGCTGACCGAAAAATTGCACCTTGCCGTCGGCCAGCACCGGCTCATCGTGACGGCCGGTCGGCGAAATGTCGTTCTCGCCTGGCACGTCGCTCGCGGTCAGCACATCGACGACGCCGGGTGCGGCGCGTACCGCCGAAAGATCCATGCTGGTGATGGTGGCATGCGTCGCCGTCGAAAGCCCAAGGCAGCCGTGCAGCGTGCCGGCCGGTTCCGGCATGTCGTCGATGTAAACGGCCGTGCCACTGACATGCTTGTGCGCGGAATCATGGCGCTGGTCAGTGGCGACGCCGCCGGCGATTTTTTGCGCCTTCAGGTTTGGCGTGGCGTGCTTGTTCATCATGCCGCCTCGTGCCGTGATACCTGGATCGGCGCCCGGGTGCCGGTGGTTTCGGCAAAGAAGCGCAGCAGCAGGTTGCGTGCCGCCAGCGCCCGGTATTCGGCGCTTGCCCGCATGTCGGTCAGCGGGGTGAAATCGCCGGCGTACGCGGCCATCGCCGCCTCGACCGTCGCTTCCGTCCAGGGCCTGCCCAGCAATGCCTTTTCGACGCCAAAGGCGCGCTTCGGCGTTGCCGCCATGCCGCCATAGGCGATGCGCACATCCGCCACCGTGCCATCCTCGGCGAGCTTCAGGAAAAACGCGCCCAGCGCTGCTGTGATGTCTTCGTCGCGGCGCTTGGTGATCTTGTAGACTGCAAATTTCGTCTCGCCGGCCGGCACCGGGACATGCACGGCCTCGACGAATTCGCCGGGCTGCCGGTCCTGTCGGCCATAAGCGATGAAGAAATCCTCCAGCGGGATCGTCCGCCGCTTGTCGCCGCGGCGCAGCGTCAGGCGGGCACCGAGTGCGATCAGCGGCGGCGGCGTGTCGCCGATCGGCGAACCGTTGGCGATATTGCCGCCGATGGTGCCCATGTTGCGCACCTGATCGCCGCCGATGCGATCGAACAGCGGGCCCAGCGCCGGGATGCGTTTCGCCAGCGTCGAGAAGGCCTCGCTATAGGTGACACCGGCGCCGATCGAGATGACGCCCTTGTCCTCGGAAATCCCGCACAGACCATCGAGATTGCCGATGAAAATCGCCGGCGCAATATCGCGCATGTGCTTGGTCACCCAAAGGCCGACATCGGTCGAACCCGCGACGATGGTGGCGCCCGGCTCCTTGATCAGCACGCTGGCCAGATCGTCGGCATTGGCCGGCACGATCAGCCGCTTGTTGCCGGAGCCGATCTCGATGCGCGAACCGTCCTTCATCGCTTCGAGCTTGGCCGTGACTGCCTTGCGCTCCACCGCCAACGGATCCTTTGCCGCCGTGCCGTAGCTGGAGATGGCACGTGCGGCGCGCATGATCGCCTCGTAGCCGGTGCAGCGGCAGAGATTGCCTTGCAGCGCCTTTTCTATTGCCGCGTCCGACGGCTCCGGCGACCGCATCCACAGCGCATAAAGCGACATGATGAAACCCGGCGTGCAGAAGCCGCATTGCGAGCCGTGAAAATCGACCATCGCCTGCTGCACGGGGTGCAGCTTTCCTGCGCCGCCGCGCAGATGCTCGACGGTCACGACATGCGTGCCGTCCAGCGAGCCAAGGAAGCGGATGCAGGCATTGACGCTTTCATAGACCAGTCTGCCGGCCGAGAGCCTGCCGACCAGCACCGTGCAGGCGCCGCAGTCGCCCTCGGCGCAGCCTTCCTTGGTGCCGCGCAGCGAGCGGTCGAGCCGCAGCCAGTCGAGCAGGGTCTGGTCGGGTGCAACCGTGCCGAGCGCGACGTCCTCGCCATTGAGGATGAAGCGGATTTCGTTGCGTGTCTTGATCCCGGCCATCTCAGCTTCCCCGGTAGGTCGAATAGCCGTACGGCGACAGAAGCAGCGGCACATGATAGTGCATCGGCTCGGCCATACCGAAGCGGATCGGCACATGGTCGAGGAAGGCCGGTTCCGCCAGTTTTGTCCCTTGCCCGCGCAGATAATCGCCGGCCGCAAAGACCAGCTCGTATTGGCCGGTGCGGAATTCCGCGCCGGCAAGCAGTGGAGCATCGCAGCGGCCGTCATCATTGGTGACAACCGTTTTCAGATGCGTCCGGGCCTGCCCGTCAAGATGATAGAGCTCGATCGACAGACCGGCCGCCGGTTTGCCGGCCGCTGTGTCGAGGACATGGGTCGTCAAGCGCCCGCCTTCGGCTTTCGACGTTTCCGCCACTGGCTGCTCCATTCCCTGAACGGTCGAACACTATTCATGAATTGTGCGCCAATTAAAGGCGATGCATAAGTCCCGGTCGAGCGGAGCGCGACAAAAACACTTTCAAAAATTTCGGGGGAATGCGCAGGCACTCCTTTAGACTATCCTGATCACAATTTCCGGCAGGAGCGAGAATGCGTTACGAACGAGACATGCGCGGCTACGGAGCCAATCCGCCGGATCCGAAATGGCCCGGCGGGGCGCATGTCGCGGTGCAGTTCGTCGTCAATTACGAAGAGGGCGGCGAGAATTGCGTCCTGCACGGCGACAAGGCTTCGGAGGCTTTCCTGTCGGAGATCGTCGGCGCCGCGCCCTGGCCCGGCCAGCGCCACTGGAACATGGAATCGATCTACGAATACGGTGCCCGAGCCGGCTTCTGGCGATTGCTGCGCCTGTTCAGCGAGGCACAGGTGCCGATCACCTGCTATGGCGTTGCCACGGCCCTGGCGCGTTCGCCCGACCAGGTTGCGGCGATGCAGGAGGCCGGCTGGGAGATCGCTTCGCACGGGCTGAAATGGATCGACTACCGCGACCATACCCCGGAAGACGAGCGCCGCGACATGGAGGCGGCGATCCGGCTGCATTATGAGGTCACAGGGGCGCGGCCGACCGGCTGGTACACCGGCCGCACCTCGATCAACACGGTGCGGCTGGCGGCGGAAGAGGGCGGCTTCGACTATGTGTCGGACACATATGACGACGAACTGCCCTACTGGCTCGAGCATGTGACACCGGACGGGTCGGCGAAGCCGCAGTTGGTCATCCCCTACACGCTCGACGCCAACGACATGCGCTTTGCCACGCCGCAGGGCTTCAATTCGGGCGACCAGTTCTTTGCCTATCTCAGGGATAGTTTCGATACGCTCTATGCCGAGGGCAAGGCAGGGCGGCCGCGCATGATGAATATCGGCCTGCATTGCCGTCTGGTTGGGCGGCCGGGCCGGGTCGCGGCACTGAAGCGCTTCATCGACTACGTCAAATCGCACGACAAGGTCTGGCTGGCACGGCGCATCGACATTGCAAAACATTGGCAGGAGACGCATCCGTTCCGGTTGCCGGCGCTGCGCCCGTCGAAAATGGAATTCGAGGCCTTCGTCCACACATTCGGCGGCGTGTTCGAGCATTCGCCGTGGGTTGCCGAGCGCGCTTATGGGCTGGAGCTCGGCCCGGCCCATGACAGTGCCGGCGGCCTGCACAATGCGCTCTGCCGCGTGTTTCGCGCAGCAAGCGAGGCCGAGCGGCTTTCCGTGCTCAATGCCCACCCCGATCTTGCCGGAAAACTGGCGCAGGCCAGAAGGTTGACGGACGAATCGGCCAAGGAGCAAGCTTCGGCAGGGCTCGACGCGCTGACCGAGAAGGAGCGCGAGCTGTTCGCAAAACTCAATGCCGCCTACGTCACCAGTTTCGGTTTCCCCTTCATCATCGCGGTGAAAGGCAGGACCAAGGCGGAGATCCTGGCCGAGTTCGAAGCGCGTATCGGCAACAGCCACGACGTCGAATTCGAAACCGCCTGCAGACAGGTCGAGCGCATCGCGCTGCTTCGTCTCAAGGACATGCTTCCGCAATAGGCCTTGGCTGCCGCGATAGGCCCTGGCTTCCGCAACAGGCTTGAATTTATGGATATGATGAAAATGGCCGAGCGAACCTATTATGCGCCGCAAGGCGGACATCCCGGCCAGAGTGAATTGCTGACCGGCCGCGCTGTGTTCACACAGGCCTATGCCGTGATCCCCAAAGGCGTGATGCAGGACATCGTCACCAGCGCTTTGCCGTTCTGGGATGGGACACGGATCTGGGTGCTGTCTCGGCCGCTGTCGGGTTTTGCCGAGACGTTTTCGCAATACATCGTCGAGCTCGCGCCCGGCGGCGGCAGCGACCGCCCTGAGCTTGACGCCGCCGCCGAAGGTGCGCTGTTCGTGGTCGAAGGCGAGCTATGCGTTTCGCTTGCCGGCAAGAAACATAGCTTAAGGCCGGGCGGCTTTGCCTTCCTGCCGCCGGCGAGCGGATGGACGGTGCGCAATGAAAGCGGTGCCGCCGTCCGCTTCCACTGGATCCGCAAGACTTATGACGCAGTCGACGGCATCGACCAGCCGCAAGCGTTCTTCGCCAACGAACAGGACATCGCGCCGACGCCGATGCCGGGTACCGAAGGCCGATGGGCGACGACGCGCTTCGTCGATCCGGCCGACATGCGCCACGACATGCATGTCACCATCGTCACGCTCGAGCCTGGTGCGGTCATTCCCTTCGCCGAGACTCATGTGATGGAGCACGGGCTCTACGTGCTGGAAGGCAAGGCGGTCTACCGCCTCAACCAGGACTGGGTCGAGGTCGAGGCCGGCGACTATATGTGGCTGCGCGCCTTCTGCCCGCAGGCCTGCTATGCCGGCGGCCCCGGAAAATTCCGCTACCTGCTTTACAAGGACGTCAACCGGCATGCCAAGCTTGGCGGCGCCGGCGTCGCGAGGCGCGCGCCATGACCCGAATCGTCGCCCGGCCGCTGACCCGCGAGACCTTCGCCGAATTCGGCGACGTCATCGATATGGGCAGCGACAACCATTATCCGATCAATGGCGGCAAGGCCGAGCGCTACCACGACCTCGCCACCGCGGAGGCACGAGGGCCGAATGCGCGCGTGCTGATCTCCATGGTGCATGGCACGCCCTATGAACTGCCGTTGAAGCTGACAATGGTGGAGCGCCATCCGTTCGGCAGCCAGGCCTTCATCCCGCTGTCACCACGGCCGTTCCTGGTCGTCGTCTGCCATGATGGCGAGGAAGGACCTGGCGAGCCGCACGCCTTCATCACCGCGCCCGGGCAAGGCGTCAACTACCCGCGCAATCTGTGGCACGGCGTGCTGACGCCGATCGGCGACGTCCAGGATTTTGTGGTCGTCGACCGCGGCGGCGACGGCTCCAATCTCGAAGAGTGTCATTTCTCGCATCCTTACGAAATCCATCTTCCCGACGGGAGCCGGTGATGACCGACAGTTCGCTGATCGATCGCCTGCTCGATGTCATCGAGCACGACATCGTGCCGAAGACCGTCGAAGGCGTCGCGCACGGAAACAAACTGTTCGGCGCGGCGATCCTGCGCAAGGACGACCGTTCGCTGGTGCTTGCCGAAACCAACAACGAGATCGAAAATCCGCTCTGGCACGGCGAGATGCACTGCCTGAAGCGCTTCTACGAAATGCCGAAGGCCGAACGCGTCGATACCAAGGACGCGATCTTTCTTGCCACGCACGAACCCTGCTCGCTCTGCCTGTCGGCGATCACCTGGACCGGCTTCGACAATTTCTACTATCTTTTCAGCCATGAGGATTCTCGCGACAGCTTCGACATCCCGCACGATCTGAAGATCCTGAAGGAGGTCTTCACCCTCGATCCCGGCGGCTACAATGCCGAGAATGCCTACTGGAGGAGCTTTTCGATCCGCAAATTGGTGCGATCGCTGTCTGAGACCGAACGCAAGCGGCTGGAAGCGCGGATCGGCACAATATCAGCGCGCTATGACGAATTGTCCGCCGCCTATCAGGCCGGCAAGGACGAAAACGACATTCCGCTGAATTGACGCGGATTGACCAGCCGAATTCGTTGACTGGCCCACGACGCGCTCTCACGGACTCCATCATCTGGCGCTCCTGGAGTTCGCCCGCATGAAAATCGTCACTAAATTCCCACGAAAGATCGTCGAATTTCCGGATATGGGGATCATCATGCCGGACGGCTGCCGGCTGTCGGCGCGGGTGTGGATGCCGGCCGATGCTGCCGACGATCCGGTGCCGGCAATCCTCGAACACCTGCCCTATCGCAAGCGCGACGGCACGATCTATCGTGATCAGCTGACGCATCCCTATTTTGCCGGCCACGGCTACGCCTCGATCCGCGTCGACATGCGCGGCAATGGCGATTCCGAAGGGCTGATGGACGACGAATATTCCGAGCAGGAGTTGCAGGACGCTTGCGACGTCATCGCCTGGGCGGCGGACCAGCCCTGGTGCAACGGCAATGTCGGCATGATGGGCATTTCGTGGGGCGGCTTCAACTGCCTGCAGGTAGCGTCTAAGCAGCCGCCGGCGCTGAAGGCGGTCATCAGTCTCTGTTCGACGGTCGACCGCTATGCCGACGACATCCACTACAAGGGCGGCTGCCTGCTGATCGAGAATTTCGGCTGGGCCTCGACCATGCTGTCCTATTCGTCAAGGCCGCCGGATCCGTTGCTGGCCGGCGACAACAGATGGCGCGACCTGTGGCTGACCAGGCTGGAGAACCAGCCCTTTCTGGCACCGCTGTGGCTGACGCACCAATATCGCGATGCCTATTGGAAGCGCGGCTCGATCTGCGAGGACTATTCCGCCATCCATGCCGCGGTGCTGTCGATCGGCGGCTGGCATGACGGCTATCGCAATACGATTTCCCATCTCGCCGCCAATATCGAGGCGCCGGTCAAGGGGATCGTCGGCCCGTGGATCCACAAATACCCGCATTACGCCGCGCCCGAACCGCGCATCGGCTTCCTGCAGGAGGCCTTGCGCTGGTGGGACCGCTGGCTGAAGGACAGCGACACCGGCGTCGAGGCCGACCCCGCCTACCGCGCCTATGTCATGGACAGCGTGCGCCCGGCGCGCTGGCATCCGGAGCGACCCGGCCGCTGGGTCGCTGAATCGGAATGGCCGTCACCCAACATCCGGACGCAAGAGGTTGAGCTTATCGCTGAAGGCAACCACGCTATCGTCGCTTCGCCGCAAAGCTGCGGCCTCGCCGGTGGCGAATATTTCCCCTTCACCTTCGGCCCGGAACTGCCGGGTGACCAGCGCCCCGACGACGCGCTGTCGGTGTGTTTCGACCAGCCGGTGCTGACCGAAGCGATCGACATCGTCGGTGCTCCCGAAGTTTTGGTCAGAGTCTCGGCGGATCGGCGCCAGGCGAACATCGCGGTTCGGCTGTGCGACGTCCACCCGGACGGAGCGTCGGAGCTGATCTCGTACGGCGTGCTTAACCTGACGCATCGCAACTCGCACGAATTTCCCGAAGCGCTGGTGCCCGGCGAAACCGTCAGCGCCCGGGTGGTGCTCGACCAATGCGCCTATCGCGCGCCGGCCGGCCACCGCTTGCGCGTTGCCATCTCCAACAGCTATTGGCCGATGATCTGGCCGTCGCCGGAGCCGGTCCGGCTGGAATTGTCGGCCGCGACATTGATGCTGCCGCTGCGCCCGCCGGCGACAGGCGATGAGGTCACCTTCCCCGCCTCCGAAGGCGCGACGCCCTGGGCAACAGAGACACTTCGGCCCGCCAATTCCGAACGTCATGTCGATAGCGACGAAAAGACCGGACTGATCACGCTTTTCATCGTCGACGATTTCGGCGAAGTGCGCGACCTGGAGCATGGCCTCGCCCACGGGAGCATCGCCAGAGAGACATGGGCGATCCATCCCGACAATCCGTTGTCAGCGTCGGGCAAGACGCATTGGACCCAGACGCTGTCGCGAAATGAATGGTCGGTGCGCACCGAAACGTTCGCCGAAATGCGCTCCGACGCGCAAAGCTTCATGGTTAGCGCCAGAATTGAAGCCTATGAAGGCGAGAAACTGGTCTTCGAGCGCAACTTCAAGGAGAAAATCCCGCGCGTACTGCTTTGAGCGCTTATAGCGATTGGTCCAATTGCGACGCACGATTTACGCCACGGCATGTCGCATTCGGTCTTGCTTACCGCTTTCCCTTACGGTCATTATTCTCCCGATCGAAATGAGAAAAAACGACCATAAGGTCGGACCAACAGAGTGAGGAACTTAACATGTCGAACGAACTGGAATATCTGAGCCGGCGCGTTGCGTCCGGCAAGCTGAGCCGTCGCGATTTTCTCGGCCGGGCAGCGGCGCTTGGCGTCACCGCAACCTTCGCCAATTCGCTGCTATCCAGCGCTTCCCGCGCGGCGGGTCCGGTCAAGGGCGGCACGCTCAAGGCCGGCCTGGTCGGTGGCGAGTCCACCAACAGTCTCGATCCGGCGCTGTTCATGACGCAGGTGCCGTTCGCCTTCGGCAAGATGTGGGGCGAACTGATTGTCGAACTGTCTCCTGAAGGCAAGCTCGAGAACCGCATTGCCGAGGAGATCGGCTCGTCGGACGACGCCAAGACCTGGACGCTGAAGATCCGCGATGGCGTCGAGTTCCACAACGGCAAGAAGGTGACTGCAGAGGACGTGGCCGCCACCCTCGAACGCCATTCGGACGAGAAGTCGAAGTCCGGCGCGCTCGGTTATATGAAAGGCATCGAGAGCATAAAGGCCAGCGGCAAGGAAGTGGTGCTGACGTTGAAGGAGCCGAATGCCGATCTTCCCTATCTGCTTAGCGATTATCACCTGATCATCCAGCCGAACGGCGGCAAGGATAAGGCCGATGCGGGTATCTCGGCGGGTCCTTACAAGGTCACTACCAACGAGCCCGGCGTGCGCCATGGCGGCGAGCGCTTCGCCAATTACTGGCAGGGCGACAAGATGGGCCATGCCGACCAGATCGAGATCATCGTCATCAACGACGCCACGGCGCGTACGGCGGCGCTGCAGGGCGGCCAGGTCCACATGATCAACCGCGTCGAGCCGAAGATCGTCGATCTGATCAAGCGCGTGCCCGGCGTCACCATCCGCAACCATTCGGGACCTGGCCACTACGTTTTCATCATGCACTGCAACACCGCGCCGTTCGACAACAACGACTTGCGCATGGCGTTGAAGCTGGCGATCGACCGCGAGGAGATGCTGAACAAGGTGCTGCGCGGCTATGGCTCGCTCGGCAACGACTTCCCGATCAATGCATCGTACCCGCTATTCACCGAGATCGAGCAGCGCAAATACGATCCCGACAAGGCCAAGTTCCACTACAAGAAATCGGGTCATGACGGTGCCGTCCTGCTCCGGACGTCGGACGTCGCCTTCCCCGGTGCCGTCGACGCCGCACAGCTGTTCCAGCAAAGCGCGGCCAAGGCCGGCATCAAGCTGGAGATCAAGCGCGAACCGGGCGACGGCTACTGGTCGGAAGTCTGGAACAAGCAGCCGTTCTGCGCCTCCTACTGGGGCGGCCGGTCGACGCAGGACCAGATGTACTCTACCGCCTATCTGTCGACGGCCGACTGGAACGACACACGGTTCAAGCGTCCGGATTTCGACAAGATGGTGCTGGCGGCTCGCGCCGAGCTCGACGAGGCCAAGCGCAAGGCAATGTACCACGACATGGCTGTGATGGTGCGCGACGAGGGCGGCCTGATCCTGCCGATGTTCAATCAGTTCATCGACGCGACGGGCGCCAAGGTTGCCGGCTGGGTGGATGATCCGCATCAGGAGTTGATGAACGGATATGCTCTGGCGAAGTGCTGGCTCGAAGCCTGAGCCCGGCCTTGCGGATATGTCCTCACCCATCGTGAAACTGGTGGCCCAGCGCATTGCGCTGGGCATCATCCTTCTATTGGCCGTTTCGGTCCTGATCTTCGCCGGCACGCAGATCCTGCCCGGCGACGTCGCGCAAGCCATTCTCGGGCAGTCGGCGACACCGGAGTCGCTCGCCAATCTGCGCGAGCAGCTCGGCCTCAATGATCCCGCCTACATCCGTTATTTTCGCTGGCTCGGCGGCATCCTGACCGGTGATCTCGGCACGGCTATGTCGAGCGGTCAGGATATCGCAACCTCGATCAAGGGAAGGCTGTGGAACACGCTGTTCCTCGCCTTCTGGGCGGCGATCGTCGCGGTGCCGCTGGCGATCATCCTCGGGCTGATCGCGGTGCGCTACCGCAATGGCTGGGTCGACAAGCTGATCTCGGGACTGGCGCTGGCCTCGACGTCCTTCCCGGAATTCTTCGTCGGCTATGTGCTCGTCTTTTTCTTCGCAGTGCAACATCAATGGTTTCCCGCCATTTCCACCGTCTATGAGGGGATGCTGTTCGGCGAACGCATCCAGGCCATAGCACTGCCGGCGGCGGCGCTGACCCTGGTGGTGCTCGCCCACATGATGCGCATGACGCGCGCCGCGATCCTCAATGTCATGCAGTCGGCCTATGTCGAGACCGCGGAGCTCAAGGGGCTGTCGGCCTTCGCCGTCATTCGCAGGCATGCCTTCCCCAATGCGATTGCACCGATCATCAACGTCGTCATGCTCAATCTCGCCTATCTCATCGTCGGCGTCGTCGTCGTCGAAGTGATCTTCGTCTATCCGGGTATGGGGCAATACTTGGTCGACCACGTCACCAAGCGTGACGTGCCTGTGGTGCAGGCGGTCGGGCTGATCTTTGCCGCCGTCTACATCAGCCTGAACATCATCGCGGACATTGCGGCAATCGTTGCCAATCCGCGCCTCAGACATCCGAAATGAGGGGGTCGGGTATGCTCGTCATCAAACGCATCCCCATCCCGGCGCTGGTCGGACTGGTGTTGACGGCGCTGTTCGTGCTGGCGGCGATCTTTGCGCCGTGGATCGCGCCGCACGGCAATGCCGAGATCGTCAGCGACGTCCCTTGGGAGCCAATGTCGGCGGCGCATTGGCTGGGCACCGACAATCTCGGTCGCGATCTGTTGTCGCGCATGATCTATGGCGCCCGCATCACCCTTTTCATCGCGGTGCTGGCGACCGCGCTGTCGTTCTCGCTCGGCGCCATCCTCGGCTTCTCGGCGGCGGTTTTCGGCGGCTGGTTCGACACGCTTCTGTCGCGTCTCGTCGATCTCCTGATGTCGATCCCGACACTGATCATGGCGCTTGTGGTGCTGTCGGTGCTGCCATCCAATCTGGTGACGCTGATCCTGGTCATGGGCGTTCTCGACTCGACCCGCGTCTACCGCCTGTCGAGGGCGGTCGCCGTTGACATCAACGTCATGGATTACGTCGAGGCGGCCAAATTGCGCGGCGAAGGCAGCGGCTGGATCATCTTCCGCGAAATCCTGCCCAATGCGCTGTCGCCGCTGGTTTCGGAACTCGGCCTGCGCTTCATCTATGCCGTGCTGTTCCTGTCGACGCTGTCCTTCCTCGGTCTTGGCGTGCAGCCGCCGGACGCCGATTGGGGCGGCATGGTCAAGGAAAACAAGGATGGCATCGTCTTCGGCATAGGCGCCGCCCTCATTCCGGCGGCGGCGATCGCAGCGCTGGCAATTTCCGTCAATCTCGTCGCCGACTGGGTGCTCAACCGCACGACAAGCCTGAAGGGAGGACGCGGGTAATGGCCGAAAAGCAACCGAAGCCCGGGCAACCGAAGTCCGGCGTGCTGCTCGACATCCGCAATCTGCGCATCGAGGCCACGGTATATCCGCCGGGCGAGGCGCCGAAGAACATCGTGCTGGTGCACGATGTCTCGCTGACGCTCGAAAAGGGCAAGGTGCTCGGATTGATCGGCGAGTCCGGCGCCGGCAAATCGACCATCGGCCTGTCGTCGATGGGTTACGGCCGCGGCGGCGTGCGCATCACCGGCGGCGAGGTCATCCTCAATGGCCGCGACATCCTGAAGGGCGGCAATGAAGGGTTCCGCAAATTGCGCGGCCGCGAGGTCTGCTATGTCGCGCAATCGGCGGCAGCGGCCTTCAATCCGGCGCACAGGCTGATGGACCAGGTGGTCGAGGCAGCACTCCTGCACGGCACGGCGACGCGGGCCGAAGCCGAAAAGCGCGCCGTGGCGCTGTTCAAGAAGCTCAGCCTGCCGAACCCCGAAAGCATCGGCGAGCGCTTCCCCCACCAGGTGTCGGGCGGTCAGCTGCAGCGCGTGATGACGGCAATGGCGCTGTGCTCGGAACCCGACCTGATCGTCTTCGACGAGCCGACCACGGCGCTCGACGTGACGACGCAGATCGACGTCTTGGCGGCGATCAAGGATGCCATCCGCGACACGCATGTGGCGGCACTCTACATCACCCATGACCTTGCCGTCGTCGCCCAGGTCTCGGACGAGATCATGGTGCTGCGCCACGGCCGGCTGGTCGAATGGGGCGGCACGCGCCAGATCATCAAGGAGCCGCGCCAGGAGTACACCAACGCGCTGGTTTCGGTGCATGAGATCGAACATCAGGAGCAGAAGCCCGGCACGAGCCCGTTCCTGTCGGTCAGGAACATCACCGCTGCCTATGGCCGCAGCCACATCAAGGTGCTGAAGAACGTCTCGGTCGATATTTTCCCGGGCCAGACGCTGGCGGTGGTCGGCGAGTCCGGTTCCGGCAAGTCGACGCTGGCGCGCGCCATAACCGGCCTCTTGCCGCCCGAACAGGGCACCGTCACTTTCGACGGTCGTCCGCTCGCCAACCGGCTTGCCGACCGGCCGAAAGAGGATCTGCGCCAATTGCAGATGATCTACCAGATGGCCGATGTGGCGATGAACCCGCGCCAGACGGTCGGCACCATCATCGGCCGGCCGCTGGAATTCTATTTTGGGATGCGCGGGCGCGAGCGCGACAAACGCGTCGCCGAACTGCTCGACAAGATCGAAATGGGCAAAGGCTATGTCGACCGCTATCCCGCCGAGCTTTCGGGCGGCCAGAAACAGCGCGTCTGCATCGCCCGTTCGCTCGCCGCCAAGCCGAAGCTGATCATCTGCGACGAGGTGACCTCGGCGCTCGACCCGCTGGTGGCCCACGGCATACTGGAGCTGCTGCTCGAGCTGCAGAAAGAGGAAAACGTCGCTTATCTGTTCATCACCCATGATCTCGCAACAGTGAAGTCGATCGCCGATTCGATCGCGGTGATGTATCGCGGCGAGGTGGTGCGCTACGGCCCCAAGAGCAAGGTTCTGACGCCGCCGTTCGACGCCTACACAGACCTTTTGCTGTCGTCGGTGCCCGAAATGGAGATCGGCTGGTTAGAGAAAGCGATCAAGGGACGGCGCATGGCCAGCGCGGGGAACTAGCGGGCTGCCCGTTGCGCCCGACGATCCTGTCCGGGCGTGGATTGAACGGCAGGCCCGCCCTGACTTTTCCGATCGAGCCGCATGGAGGCGCCCTTGGCGCTCAACACAAAACTTCTGCTCATCATCCTAGACGGCGTGCCTTACCGGAACTGGCGACGGCTGATGGGCAATCTCGAAGGCTGGGTGCAATCCGGCGACGCGCGCGTGTGGAAGATGCGCTCCGTGCTGCCGTCGACCTCGGCATCCTGCTATGCCTCGATCCACACCGGCGTGCCGCCTCAAGTGCACGGCATCCTGTCCAACGAGAACCGGTTTCGCGTCGAACAGCCGGATATTTTTTCCGAAGTCAGCAGGGCCGGCGGCAAGACGGGTGCGGTCACCCATTCCTACTGGTCCGAATTCTTCCGGGCCTATCCGTTCGACCTGGTCGAGGACATAGAGTTCGACCAGCCGGGCAGGCCGATCAGCCATGGCCGGTTCCACACCATGACCGGCTACAACGCTAGCAACCAGATGACGCCGAGCGACGTCGACCTGTTCGCGACGTTGACCATGCTGACCAGGCGCTACGGCATCGACTACGGCATCCTGCACAGCTGCACGCTGGACTCGATGGGCCACCGGTTCGGCCATGACTGCCGCGAGATGGATCATGCCGTCTATGCAATAGACGCCATGCTCGCCGGCTTCCTGCCGCGCTGGCGGGAGGCCGGCTACGAGGTGGTCGTCACCGCCGATCATGGCCAGACCGATCGCGGCCATCACGGTGGCCACGACGAAGAGATGCAGGATTTCGCACTTTATTACTTCGGATCCGGCGAAGGCCCGGAGGCCAATACGCTGCTCGATCAGCTGCAGCTCGCGCCGACAGTGCTTGCGCGCCTCGGCGTGCCGGTGCCGGTCACCATGAAGGCAGAGCCGTTCCTGAGTTGAGCGCGCGCCCTCTTCTCCCTCTGGCAACGCTCCCGCTCTTCAGTTAGCCTCCGCAAATATACGGGCGGATGCGGTGAACCTTTTTGGGCCGATCAGCGACAGAGCAGGCAGGAGCCAGGCGGCTCGACCGGCGATGACTGCCGCGGAGACCGATCGCGCGCTCGTCGAGCGGGTCGCGAAAGGTGACCGTGCCGCCGTGCGGCTCCTGTTCATGCGCCACCACGCGCGGGTCTACCGCTTCGCGGCACGCCAGACGGGATCGGAACTGAAGGCCGACGATATTGCGAACGAGGTATTCCTTGAACTCTGGCGGCAGGCGCCGGCCTTCGAGGACCGCTCGGAGGTCTCGACATGGCTGCTCGGCATTGCTTCAAGGCGCTGTCCCTGCTGCGCAAGAAGAAGGAAGACTGGATCGACGACGATGACGCGGCCCCAGCTCGCCGACGGTGCCGACACGCCGGAAGTCGTGACGATGAAAGAAGACAAGGCCGCTGCCTTGCGACGCTTCACCGATGTCATGCCGGAAGAGCACCGTACGGTGATCGACCTTGCCTATTATCACGGGCAATCGGTGAGCGAGATCGGCGAGGTACTCGGCATCCCGGTCGCCACGGTCAAGACCAGGATGTTCTATGCCCGCAAGAAACTCGGCGAAGCCCTCAAGGCCGCCGGTTACGACAGGGGGTGGCCATGAGCGCCGCCGAAAAGATGTCGCGCCGCGACGAAATGGAAATGCTGCTGCCGTTTTATCTGAACGGCTCGCTGGAGGGCACCGAGCTCGAAGCCATCGAGGAATGGCTGGCAAGCGATCCGGCGGCGATGGCCGCACTAGGCGAGGCCGAGGCCGAATTCTCCGGCACCGCTGCCGCAAACGAGGCAATCCGCCCGCCTGCCGATGCGCTCAGCCGCTTTGCCAAGGCGCTCGATGCCGAGGCCGGCCCCGCCCGCGGGCCGGCGGCATCGTCCTGGCTGGCGCAGGCCTGGAGCCGCTTCCTGGCGGTGCCCGCCGGCATTGCCTGGGCCGCGGCCGCGGTGCTGCTGGCCCTGGTCGTCGCGCAATCCTTTGTGCAGACCGGCAACAGAGATGGCGATTTCGAGATTGCCGGATCGGACGACGATCTGGCCAAAATGCCGTTTGCCCTTGTGAAGTTCAAACCGGATGCGAAGCTGTCCGACATCGTCGCTTTTCTCGACCAGAACCAGTTGACGATCGCCGGCGGGCCTACCGCCGACGGCGTTTTCCGGCTCGGCGTTCCGGCCAAGACCGCCGCCGACTATCAGAAACTGCTTGGCCTTATTGCCGCCCAGCCTTTCACCGAAGCTGCGCTGGAGGGAAGGAAACACGGCGAGGGATCTCGGCCCCAAGGGCCGCGACAATGATTTCGGTTTTGGCCTGCTGGACACCAAAGCGGCCGAGGCGGCCAAGGAATAGCCCGCTCAAGTCGCATTTTGCCGAGGACGTGCCAGAAAATAGAACGCGGCGATGTGTGTGATCATCAGCAGCGGTACGTAGATGATCGGGATCGCGTAGGTGGCGCCCAGTTCCCCCGCGCGTGCAGGAAGGCCGATCTGAATGGCGTGATAATAGTCGACGACGAGGTCGACCGTCCCTACGAAGTTGAAGGCGACGACCAACGGCCAGAAGAGCGGGGATATCCTCACCGTGAGCAGCGCCAGCATGGCCAGCATGCCAGTCGCGAAATCGCCGTAGGCGGCGAACACGGCGAAATTGGCGGGCAAAGTGGGGCTTACGACGCCCGGAACGAGGAAGACGAGCCCGAAGAATCGGAAGCTGTGCAGCGTAGCGATAGCGCGTTGCGCTGCGACCCGGTCCATCGACCTGAGCCACGGCAAACCGTACGCGCCGAAGCAAAGCAGCCACGCGACGTAGCCGAGAACAAGATGGGTTTGGAACACCATTTCCGTGGACATTTGGCCTACTCTCAACAGTTGGTTCACGCGGCTTTAAGCCTGCTACCGTAGTTCGACTATCCGGTGTAATCACAACAACCTATGAAGCAGAACTACACAGTCCGACATGGTGCGCTGGAGGGCGTCGAGGCGTTCCTGGCCGTCGCCAGGCGCCGTAACTTCCGCCGTGCCGCCGCCGATCTCGGCGTGACGCCGTCCGCCGTGAGCCAAGCGGTGCGCGCGCTGGAAGCTCGTCTGGGCACGGCGCTGTTTGTCCGCACGACGCGGAGCGTTGGTTTAACCGAACCTGGCCAGCGGTTCCTCGACCGTGCCGGCCCTGCATTCGAGGAGCTCGTTGCGGCCGGCGCGGCGGCTCGCGATATCGGCCAACGGCCGACCGGTCTACTGCGCCTGTCTGTACCCCGCGCCATCGTGCCGCTGATGCTGGAGCCGGTGCTCGCGTCGTTCTGCCAAGCCTATCCTGAGATCGAACTTGAGATCGCCGTGAGCGACCAAATGGTCGATCTCGCGACCGGTGGGTTCGACGCCGGCATCCGCCTCGGGCAACTCATCGCCGCCGACATGGTCGCGGTGCGGCTGACCCCGCCGTTCTCGTTCGTAGTCGTCGGCAGCCCTGACTATCTTGAGCACCACGGTCGTCCCGAGCGTGTCGACGACTTGCGCCACCACTCCTGCTTACGCTTGCGCCGCTCGAATGGCGCCATCGCGCCCTGGTCGTTCATCGACGGCAACGGCGCCATCGAAGCGATCGTCTCAGGCCCGCTGATCGCGCACGACTATTCGACGTTGGTCGGGGCTGCGATGCGGGGCGTTGGGCTGGCGCAAACGCCGCGACCACTCGCCGAAGGTCCGATCGCCGAAGGAAAGCTCAAGTCGGTGCTGGACAGCATCGCCACGACGACGCCGGGTGTCTTCCTCTACCATCCTGGCAAGCGCCAAGTCCTGCCGAAGCTGCGCGCCTTCATCGATCACCTCAAATCCGCGGCCTGAAACCAGGACGCACGCCAAATGCTCGCGCTGGCTAACAGCCGCCAACGACCTCGCCCGTATTGAGCTATGCCCCTAGGCCGGGGCGCCGGCTACCGATCCCCTGACCACCAGGTCGACCGGCCAGACCTCGCCGCGAGCGCCCTCCTCCAGGCCGGAAATCCGCGCCGCCAGCCGTTCGGCGATGCGTGCGCCCGCCAGGCGGATCGACGAACGTGTCGTCGACAGCGGCACCGAAAAGTTTTCCGGCTTCAGCCAGGGAAAGACGTCGTCATGGGCGATCAGCGACAGGTCGCCCGGAATGGTCAGGCCGAGATCGCGCACCGCGCGCACCACGCCGAGCGCCATGATCAGGCTGGAGCAGGCGATCGCCGTCGGCGCGTCGCTTTGTTCCAGCAGACGCCTGGCGGCGCGATAGCCGTTCTCCTCGGTCATTGTCAGGGAACAGACATGCTGATCACGAAGCACCAGGCCGCTTGCCGCAAGCGCGCGCCGCACGCCGCGCTCGCGATGTATGGCGAAGGTCTCGCGATCGTCGCCATTGATAAGCGCCAGACGCCTGTGACCGAGCTGGACGAGAAGCCGCGCCGCCTCGTGGAAGGCGCCCTCATTGTCGATGTCGGTGAAGGGATAGTCGAAATCGAAGCCTTCGCTGCGGCCATGGACGATGAAGGGAATGCCGAGCGTATTGACGAGCGCCACCCGCCGGTCGGCCGGCCTCGGCGAGGAGATATAGACCGCATCGACCTGCCGGTTGGCGACAATGCGGCGGTAGGTCGTCTCCTGGTCGTCGGCATCGGCCGGTGACAGCACCAGGTCGAGCTCGTGCGAACGCGCATAGTCGCCGAGGCCGGACAGGAACTCGACGAAATGCGGGTCGATATCGACGGTCGCTCCCGTCGGCAGCACATAGCCGATCATGCCGGTCTTGCCGGTCGCCAGCCGGCGGGCGCTCGGATTGGGGCGATAGCCATGACGCTTGGCGGCATCGACCACCCGCCGGCGCGTTTCCTCGTTGACTTCCGGGTAGCCGTTCAATGCGCGGCTCACCGTGGTCTGCGAAAGCGCTAGCATGTGGGAGAGCTGCTTGAGGTTCACCGGAGGCCTCCAAACCTCAAAGCGCTTTTAATCTGAAACGATCTGGCCCTACGAACCGCGTTGCCGAGCGCAGTGACCATACGCACGGTTCGGACCGGTTTGAAGCCGAATTTGCTGCTGCACCGCCAGAAAACTGTGCTGCAGCGCACTTTTGCCAGCACCCGGTCGCAAAAATTAAATCGATTAGCCTGCCTTCCTATTGACTCGCGATCAATTCAGTGGCGAGATCAAAATGACCAAAGCGCTTTGGAAGACTCCACGAAAGGTTGCAGTTCCTTTCCGACTGAGTCACAGTCCTGCGGCGCCGGCGGACGGAATGGAGGTTTCGTTCGGTGTTTGTCACCACTGGGAGGGAATACCGATGAAAAAAATGCTTCTGCTGGGCGCTGCGTTTGCCACGCTCGCCCTAGCCATGCCCGCGCGAGCCGAACTGAAGTTCAAGCCGGGCGAAGATCCCCGTTTCAACTGGGCCAACTACGAAGAGCTCAAGAAGGTCGACCTCAAGGGCGAGACACTGACGATCTTCGGGCCGTGGCGCGGCGAGGACGAAGGGCTTATCCGCACCGTTCTCGATTACTTCTCCGAAGCCACCGGCGCCGAGATCAAGTATTCCTCGTCGGAGAATTACGAGCAGCAGATCGTCATCGACACGCAGGCTGGCAGCCCGCCCAACATCGCCGTGCTGCCGCAGCCGGGCCTGATCCAGGATCTGGCATCGAAGGGCCTATTGACGCCGCTCGGCGACGACACGGCCAACTGGGTCAAGGACAATTACGGCGCCGGCCAATCCTGGGTCGACCTCGGCACCTTCAAGGACAAGGACGGCAAGCCCGGCTTCTTCGCCTTTCCTTATAAAGCCGACGTGAAATCGCTGGTCTGGTACTCGCCGGACAATTTCGAGGAAGCCGGCTACAAGGTGCCGAAGACGCAGGAAGAGCTTGCCGAGCTCGAAAAGAAGATCATCGCCGACGGCGGCACGCCATGGTGCATCGGGCTTGGTTCGGGCGGCGCCACCGGCTGGCCGGCGACCGACTGGGTCGAAGACATCATGCTGCGCACCCAGACGCCCGAGACCTACGACAAATGGGTGAAGAACGAAATTCCGTTCAACGATCCGGCCGTGGTCAACGCCATCGACATTTTCGGCAAGATCGCGACCGACGACAAGATGGTCGAGGGTGGCGCCAAGGCGGTTGCGGCGACCGATTTCCGCGACAGCCCGAAGGGCCTCTTCTCGGTGCCGCCGAAATGCTATCTGCACCACCAGGCATCGTTCATCCCGACATTCTTCCCGCAAGGCACCAAGATCGGCGAGGATGCCGACTTCTTCTATTACCCGTCCTACGCCTCCAAGCCCGAGCTCGGCACTCCGGTGCTCGGCGCCGGCACGCTGGCCATGATCACCAAAGATAGCAAGAGTGCCCGCGCCTTCATCGAATTCCTGAAGCTGCCGCTCGCTCATGAGATCTGGATGGCACAGGGCGGCTTCGTGACGCCGTTCAAGTCGGTCAACAAGGATGCCTATGCCAGCGACGCGCTGAAGAAGCAGGGCGAGATCCTGGCCAACGCCTCGACCTTCCGCTTCGATGGGTCCGACCTGATGCCGGGCAAGATCGGAGCCGGCGCCTTCTGGACCGGCATGATCGACCTTGTCGGTGGCAAGTCCGCCCAGGACGTCGCCACCGACATCCAGAAAAGCTGGGACGCGATCAAGTAAGCGGCCGGCTCGAGTCCCATGTGATGCGGTCCGGGCCTCAAACGGCCCGGACCTTCTTCGGTGCTTGGCGTCGCGTCGATTGTCGTGAGCACGACGCATTCCGGCATGACGCGCGCCCAGTGACCTGCTTTTCGGCTGGTCGCGCTCCAGACAACTGAATCGGCGCATGATCCCGTCGCCAGAGCCATTCTCGACTGGCGGATCCGTGCGCAGGGGGAGGGACCCATGGCGGCTCAGATTTTTTCGGCGATATTCGTCATCATCATCGGCGTGGGCGGCTGCGTCGCCTATTTCTGGGGTGCCAACAAGGCACTCGACACGATCTTTCCGGCACGCGGCGTTTCCGGCAAGGCGGCGATCGACAATCTGCGCCGGCAGGGGGTGATCCGGCCCTGGCTGTTCGTCGGCCCGGCGATGATCATCCTCACCATTTATCTGATCTACCCGGTGGTGGAGACGCTGAGGCTGTCGTTCCTCGATCGCGGCGGCGCCCATTTCGTCGGCTTGGCCAACTATCAATGGGCGTTCGGCGACCGTGAGTTCCGCAATTCGATCCTCAACAACATCATGTGGCTGGCGGTGGTGCCAGCCGCCTGCACCTTCCTCGGCCTGATCATCGCCGTGCTCACCGACAAGATCTGGTGGGGCACCATCGCCAAGAGCCTGATCTTCCTGCCGCTCGCCATCTCCTTCGTCGGCGCCAGCGTCATCTGGAAATTCATCTACGAGTATCGCGGCGAGGGCCAGACACAGATCGGCCTGCTCAACGCCATTATCCAGTATTTCGGCGGCCAGCCGCAGGTCTGGATATCGCTGCCGTTCTGGAACAACTTCTTCCTGATGGTCATCCTGATCTGGATCCAGACCGGCTTTGCCATGGTCATCCTGTCGTCGGCCTTGCGCGGCATTCCGGAAGAGACGCTGGAAGCCGCCGTCATCGACGGCGCCAACCCTTTCCAGATCTTCTGGAAGATCATGGTGCCGCAGATCTGGGGCACCATCGCCGTGGTCTGGACCACCATCACCATCCTGGTGCTGAAGGTTTTCGACATCGTGCTGACCATGACCAACGGCCAGTGGAACAGCCAGGTGCTGGCCAATCTGATGTTCGACTGGATGTTCCGCGGCGGCGGCGATTTCGGCCGCGGCGCCACCATCGCCATCATCATCATGATAGCGGTCATTCCGATCATGGTCTGGAACATCCGCCAGGCGAACAGAGAGACGGAAGGACATTGAGATGACTGTCTCGACCGGAAAGTCCTTTGTCAGCCGTTTCGGCGTCCATATCGCCGTTTTCATCTTCGTCGCGATCTGGACGATCCCGACGCTCGGCATTCTGGTCTCGTCGCTGCGCGACAAGGACCAGATCATCGCTTCTGGCTGGTGGAACTCGTTCACCAGTTCCAGCCAGACGGAAGCCGGACGGCTGCCGCCCGCCTCGGCGCAGGTCGAGAAGGACGGCAAGTTCGTTCTGCAAGGCAATATCTTCGGCGACGGCCCTGCCCGCAACATCAGCGCCTTCGGCGTCAAGTCGGCAGCGCCGACGCAATATCCCGCCGGCACGACAGCCGATCTCGGCGACGGCGTGACCCTGCAGCTCAATGCCGACGGCAGTTTCGTCATGACCTCGCCGAAGGCTTTTGAAAGCGAACGCGGCCAGCGCGTCTATTACGCCTCCTCGGCGCCGCCGAAATTCACCACCGACAATTACGACACGGTGCTGTTTTCGGAAGGCATCGGCCGCTCCTTCATGAACTCGCTGACCGTCACCATTCCGGCGACTGTCATTCCAATCCTGATCGCCGCGTTCGCCGCTTACGCTTTGGCCTGGATGCGCTTTCCTGGCCGGGCTCTGCTCATCGCCGTCATCATCGGCCTCCTGGTCGTGCCGCTGCAGATGTCGCTGATCCCGCTGTTGAAGCTCTATAATGGCGTCGGCAGCTTCTTCGGCGTGCCGTCGAAGACCTATCTCGGCATCTGGCTGGCGCATACCGGCTTCGGTCTGCCTTTCGCCATCTATCTGTTGAGGAGCTATATCGCCGGCCTGCCACGCGAGATCATGGAGTCGGCGCGCATCGACGGCGCTAGCGATTTCGAGATCTTCGTCAAGATCGTGCTGCCCTTGTCGTTCCCGGTGCTGGCCTCGTTCGCCATCTTCCAGTTTCTCTGGGTGTGGAACGATCTGCTGGTGGCGATGGTTTTCCTTGGTACCGAGGGCGACCAGATCGTGCTGACCGCCAAGCTCAATGCGTTGCTCGGCTCACGCGGCGGCGACTGGGAGATCCTGACGACATCGGCCTTCGTTACCATCATCGTGCCGCTGATCGTGTTCTTCTCGCTGCAGCGCTATTTCGTCCGCGGGCTGCTTGCCGGCTCGGTGAAAGGAGGTTGAGATCATGCAATCCGCTTTGAAGGCCACCCCGAAGCCCGATCTCGCTATCGATCGCGACTGGTGGCGAGGCGCCGTGATCTACCAGATTTACCCGCGCAGCTACCAGGATTCGAACGGCGACGGCATCGGCGACCTCAGGGGCATTATCGGCCGGCTGCCCTATATCGCCTCGCTCGGCGTCGACGCCATCTGGATCTCGCCGTTCTTCAAATCGCCGATGAAGGACTTTGGCTACGACGTGTCGGATTATTGCGATGTCGATCCGATGTTCGGCACGCTGGCGGACTTCGACGCGCTGACCGCCGAGGCGCACCGGCTTGGCCTCAAGGTGATGATCGACGAGGTGCTCTCGCATACTGCCGACGTCCATCCCTGGTTCAAGGAGAGCCGCTCGAGCCGCAGCAATCCAAAAGCCGACTGGTATGTCTGGGCGGACGCCAAGCCGGACGGCACGCCGCCCAACAACTGGCTGTCGATCTTCGGCGGCTCGGCCTGGCAGTGGGACACCAGCCGCCAGCAATATTACCTGCATAATTTCCTGGCCGAGCAGCCCGACCTCAATTTCCACAGCCGCGCGGTCCAGGACGCGCTGCTCGATGTCACCCGCTTCTGGCTGGAGCGCGGCGTCGATGGTTTCCGCCTCGATACCATCAATTTCTACTTCCACAGCCAAGGCCTGGAAGACAATCCGCCGCTGCCGCCCGAGCAGCGCAACGACCAGACGGCGCCGGCCGTCAACCCCTACAACTACCAGGACCATCTCTACGACAAGAGCCGGCCTGAAAACCTGGGCTTCCTCGAACGCTTCCGCGCCCTGCTCGATGAATATCCGGCGACGGCCGCGGTTGGCGAAGTCGGCGATTCGCAGCGTGGGCTGGAAGTCGTGGCGGCCTATACGGCCGGCGGCAAGCGCGTCCATATGTGTTACTCCTTCGACTTCCTGGCGCCGGAGAAGATCAGCGCGGCAAAGGTGCGCTCGGTGCTGGAAACGTTCGGCAAGGTGGCCAGCGATGGCTGGTCGTGCTGGGCCTTCTCCAACCATGACGTGATGCGCCCTGCCTCGCGCTGGGCAGCCGGCGAGCCGGACCCGACCGCGTACCTCAAGGTCATCTCCGCGCTGCTGATGTCGTTGCGCGGCTCGGTCTGCATCTATCAGGGCGAGGAGCTCGGGCTCAGCGAGGCCGAACTCAGCTTCGAGGATCTGCAGGACCCATACGGCATCCGCTTCTGGCCGGAATTCAAGGGCCGCGACGGCTGCCGCACGCCAATGGTTTGGGACGGCGCTGCCCGCAATGGCGGCTTCTCGACGGCAAAGCCCTGGCTGCCGGTGCCGGCCGAGCACCTTGCGCAAGCGGTCAATGCGCAGCAGGGCGACGACGGCTCACTGCTCGAGCACTACCGGCGCTTCCTAGCTTTCCGCCGTGCTCATCCGGCACTGGCCAAGGGCGATATCGAGTTCATTGAAAGCGACGGCGACACCGTCGCCTTCACACGTCGCGAAGGCAACGAGCAGATCGTCTGCGCCTTCAATCTCGGCGCAAAGCCGGCCGAGGTCGATCTTGGCGGCCGCTCACTGCAGCCCTTGCCGGGACACGGGTTTTCGGGACAGACTGGCGCCGGCACTATCCGCCTCGGCGGCTATGGCGCCTGGTTCGGGCGTATCGACTGAATTCAAGGAAGAACTGGAGAGTACCATGGCCGATGTCACGCTAAGGCAAGTGAGGAAATCATATGGCAATCTCAACATTCTGCACGGCGTCGACCTCGACATAAAGTCGGGCGAATTCATCGTCTTCGTCGGTCCGTCTGGTTGCGGCAAGTCCACCTTGCTGCGCTGCATCGCCGGGCTGGAGGAGATCACCTCAGGCGAGCTCAAGATCGACGGCGAGATTGTCAACCACGTGCCGCCGTCAAAGCGCGGCATCGCGATGGTGTTCCAGTCCTATGCGCTCTATCCGCACATGACCGTCTACGACAACATGGCGTTCTCGATGAAGATCGGCAAGGAAAGCAAGGCCGAGATCGACAAGCGGGTGCGCCAGGCGGCCGAGATCCTGCAGCTGACCAAATATCTCGACCGCCTGCCCAAGGCGATGTCGGGCGGCCAGCGCCAGCGCGTCGCCATCGGCCGCGCCATCGTGCGCAATCCCAAGGTCTTCTTGTTCGACGAGCCGCTATCCAACCTCGATGCGGCGCTGCGCGTCGCCACTCGGATCGAGATCGCCAAGCTCAAGGAATCGATGCCCGCCACAACGATGATCTATGTCACCCACGACCAGGTCGAGGCCATGACGCTGGCCGACCGCATCGTGGTGCTGAAGGAAGGCCATATCGAACAGGTCGGCACGCCAATGGAGCTCTACAAGCGGCCCGGCAATCTGTTCGTCGCCCAGTTCATCGGCTCGCCGGCGATGAACATCCTGCCGGCGACGATCGACAGGACCGGTAATCCGACGGTCGTCAGCCATGTCGGCGGCCGCAAGGCAACGGTGCCGATCGCAACGCCTGCCTCGGCGAAAGGCGCTGCGGTGAGCTTCGGGGTGCGGCCGGAGGATCTGATGATCGCAGCCGGCGCCGACTATTTGTTCGAAGGGACGGTCGACTATGTCGAGCAACTCGGCGAGGTCCAACTCGTCTATGTCGACATCGGCCGCGCCGACCTGCCGCTGGTGACCAAGCTGCCGGGCAATGTCGAGGTCAAGCGCGGGGCGTCGATGCGGCTGACGGCGGATGCCGGCGACCTGCATATTTTCGACGCGGACGGACACTCCTTCGCGCTCCATGAAGCAGAAGCAAAGGCGGCTTGAGGCAGGCGTTTTTCCGCCACGCAAAAGACAAGAGCGGCGGCATGGCCCGCCGCTCTTATCTGGAATTCCGGTTCGGCTGTTAGAGCGGTTCATCGTTTTCACGGAAACGCCGAACCGCTCTATCTCTTTGTTTTGACGCAATTCCGGACGGAAAACCGTTTCACACTTTTCCTGGAATTGCTCTAGTTGTTACCGAAGAGGTTGCGGTCGGCGCCCTGAGGCGCGGACTTGGGCACATCGCCAGACGAATTCAGCAACTTGTAAATCGGCGAGTTGCTATCACGCACCGAATATGTCTGCGTCTTGTCGACATTGACGGTCGACTGCTTATTGATGTCGGTCCCGCCAACATTGTCGTTTTGGGCATAGGCGCCGCCGGCGGCAATCAAGAGAGCGGCGGCAGTAAGAACAATCTTTTTCATTTGGATACTCCTGGATTTCGGATCAAAGCGGCGGGCATGCCCGCCCGCCTTGATGGTGGGATCGGCTGTTAGTTGTTGCCGAAGAGGTTGCGATCGGCGCCCTGGCCGACCGGCTGCTTTTCAGCCTGATCCGACTTCTTGAGGGAGGCCGTGTACGAGCTGTCGACCGCGACAGCCGGCTGGTTGGCTCCGTTGGAACCATAATTGTCGCTGCCGGCGAAGGCGCTGCCGGTGATGGCCAAAACGGCGACGGCGGCAAGAGCGATCTTTTTCATTTTTAATACTCCAGTATCTTAGTCTCAGTCCGTCTAGCGGCGTGTCTTGGGAGGAGTTCGCGTCGTTCGGACCGCCCCGATGTGGGAAAGCCAATGGCCAGTTTCCAATCACGAAGTTGTTTGGTGTGGACCAAGAATCTACACCTTGAAATTGTGCCACGGATTCCCTCTGCCACATTTTTATTATTTAATATCAGCGAGATAGCCCATCGCCTCGGTCTGGCTGCAAGGTGACTTGGGAGGCAGCGTTCACAGCGTCCTGCACGCATTGTCAACAGAAACGAACCGTTCGGTTCGATTTTTTAAACCGATAAAAGTCGCAGCCGGGGTTGTTTGTCGAATCGTTAACCATTTCAGCCAAGCGCCGCCTCGCCGTTCCGCCGGTTTTCGGCCCGTTTAGGCCGGCCGACAAAGGCAGCAACCGGGCAAGCAAAACCGGGTCAGACCCCGTAGCGTTCGGTGCGGATTAGAGCCGCAGGCACCCCGGCATCGATCAGTGCCTCGGCGGCGGCCGTCACGAATGCGTTCGAGCCGCAGGCAAAGGCCAGCTTCGGCGGCGCGGGCAGCCTGGTCATGGCTTGCACCATCATCGCGGCGTCGACCCGCCGCGCATAATCCGCCGGACGGCGGGCCGGCTCGCGCGTCAGTGTCAGCACCAGATCGAAGCCATCCCGGCGCTCGGCGAGGTCGATCAGCTCGTCGCGAAAGATCACCTCGTCCCAGACCCGCGCCGAAACCACCAGGGCGGCGGCAACCAGCGACCCCCGCATCGCCCGGTGACGGACCATCGACATCAGCGGCACCACGCCCGACCCACCGCCGACGAGCAGGAGCGGTCCGCCATCGCCGTCGGACCAGACGAAATGGCCGCCGAGCGGCCCGCGCAATTCGAACTCGTCGCCCACCGCCGCGATCTCGTGAAAGAACGGCGAGACCTCGCCGTCCTCGAGCTTTTCAATCGCCAGCTCGATGGTCTCGCCGGTCTCCGGTGCCGAGGCGATGGAGTAGGAGCGCCGCGCCTGATAACCGTCAGGCGCCGTCAGCCTGACATCGACATGCTGTCCGGCACGGTAGGCGAAGGGCCGCGACGGCTGCAGGAAAAAGCTGGTGACGCGCGGCGTGCGCTTTTGGATGCGGGTGATGGTGACTATCTGCCAGGGCGACTGCGCCGCCGGTGCGTCGCTCATGGATCGTTCGTGTAGCGCTGCTCGCGCCACGGGTCGCCATAGATATGATAGCCTCGCAACTCCCAGAAACCCGGCTCGTCACGCTCGGTGAACTGCAGCCCGTTCAGCCATTTGGCCGATTTCCAGAAATAGAGATGCGGAACGAGCAGCCGCGCCGGGCCGCCATGGTCGGGGGTGATCGGCTTGCCCTCGTAAAGCAGCGCCACCATCGCCTTGCCGCCGGTGAGATCCTTTGTTGGCACGTTGGTGGAATAGCCGTCGAAACCCAGCGCCAGCGTGAAGGCGGTGGGCGGCTCGATGCCGGCGTCGGCAAGGATGTCGTCGACCAGCACGCCCTGCCACGCCGTGTCGAACTTGGTCCATGCGGTGACGCAATGGATGTCGCGCGTCATCTTGGTCAGGGGCAGCGCGTTGAACTCGGCCCAGTTCCACTTCTTGATCGGCCGCGGCCCGTGCTTAAGCGTGAACGACCAATCCTCGGTGCGCACATGCGGCGTCGGGCCGGCCGACAGGACCGGGAAACCTTGCTCGAGATATTGCCCCGGCGGGATACGTGCACCCGTATCTGTCGGCGGCTTTCGTCCGGAAGAGAAACCTCGGGTAGCCATCGAGAATATCCGTTTGCGCAAGGTCCAATCGACCTTTGTCAGTTTTCTCGAAGACGCGCGCGCGGGCAACCGAAATCTTGGCTCGGCCGGCAATGCCCTCCATCGATCTTGGCAGCGCGGCGCCTGCCTCAGCCACTGGCGAAGGGGACGGCGACAAACATCTGGGCGTCGCCGCGCTGGACAAGCAGCAGCACCGATTTCTTGCCGGATTTGGCAGCCTGCACGATCGCCTGGTTAGCCTGCCTGGCGCTTCTCACCGGATGCTGGTCGACGGCGACGATGATATCGCCGGGCTGGATGCCGGAAGCCGATGCCGCCTTGTTCGGGTCGACGCGCTCGACAAGTGCGCCGTGCTGGTTGCCTGCCAGGTTCATTGCCTGGCGTACATCCGGGGTGACATCCATCAGGCGGAGACCGAGCGCCGGTGCACGGAGGCCCTGCTCCGTCGACGGCTGACCCTGATCGCCGGTCACCGATCCCGTTGCCATGTCGTCTTCGTTGCGCCCGATCTCGACGGAGATCTGCAGGCTTTGGCCCTTGCGCCAGACATTGAGGGTTTCCCTTGTGCCGGGCGCAACGTCGGCGACGGCGCGCGACAGGTCCCTTGGGTCCTTTATGTCGCGATCGGCGAAGCTGGTGATGACGTCGCCGGTCTCGATGCCGGCCCTGGCGGCCGGCGATCCGTCGCTGACCTGCGCGACCAGCACGCCGGCGGGGTGATCGAGGCCGATGGCGCTCGCCATATCAGGCGTCACCGGCTGGATCTGGACGCCGAGGTAGCCGTACTGGATGGAGCCGCCCTTCATCAGCTTGGCGACGACCTTTTGCGCCTGGTCGGAGGGGATGGCGAAGCCGACGCCGACACTGCCGCCATTCGGCGAAAAGATCGCCGTGTTGATGCCGACGACATTGCCGTTCACATCCGTCAGCGGGCCGCCGGAATTGCCCCGGTTGATCGGTGCGTCGATCTGGATGAAGTCGTCAAACGGCCCGCTGTGCAGGTCGCGGCCGCGCGCCGAGACGATGCCGGCCGTGACCGTGGTGCCAAGGCCGAAAGGATTGCCGAAGGCGAGCACCTGGTCACCCGGCATGAGCTTGTCGGAATCACCCCATCTGACGGTCGGCAAGGGCTTGCCGGCTTTGACCTTGAGCACGGCAAGATCGTTCTTGGCGTCATGGCCGATCAATTTGGCGGGAAGCTCGGTGCCGTCGTCGAGCGTCACCTTGATCGATTGGGCGCCATCGACAACGTGATTGTTGGTGACGATGGTGCCGTCGCTGGCGACGATGAAGCCTGAACCGAGCGCCTCGGTGCGCGGCGCCTGTTCCGGCGGTGTTTTGGGAGCGGGCAATCCCTGGTCACCGAAGAAATGGCGGAAATAGTCGTCGAAAGGGGAGGTTCCGCCAAAGGGAGAGGCGTCGCTCATGGTGTCGGGCTGTTGTACTTTCATGACCGTCGTGATTGTCACCACCGCCGGTTTATCGGCCGCCACGACCGGCGCGAACGAGCCGCTCGGCGCCGTCATGCCGGTGACGGGAGGGGTGACCGTTGCCGCCAGGACATCATTCAGCCTGGGAGCGAGAGGCAGGGCGAAAGGGCTGACGATCAACGCTGCGCCCAGCAGAGCGGCGACGCGATGTCTGCGAAGGGTCTGAATTGGTGACATGGCCGTTGTCCGGGCGAGAGATTGGTGAAGCGCCCTAACGTTCCGTCACCGGAACAATTCATCGGCGCGTCGGTCGTCGGCCTTGCCTGTCTCGCCTGTCAGGCAGCCGACCGGATCGACAGCCCCGCATCTAGGGCGCCGATCATGGTTTCCAGATAATGTTACGAAGATTTAATTTTCGGCTGGCAACGGCCGTGCCGGGCTGGCGCCGAAACCCGAAGACAAAAACCCGCTTTGCGGCGGGTCGTTGGGGCAAATCAGCACCATACCCAAATTACTAGCATAGCTGCCGGCACAAAGCAAGAACAAAATAGCTGCCCAAGCCAAATCGCTTCAGGCCGCCCCTCACTGCCCCGCCAAGGCTTCCTGTGCCGCTGTCCCGTCCGTTCGCCTGAGATACGCCAAGGCGATCTCGCGCATCCGCCTGCCGTCGAAGCTCGGTCCATGGCCGCCATGGCCGATCCGGATCGGCAGGTCGAGCAGCCGCTGCATGGTGCGGCGGTAGGCGGCACGATCGGAATCCGGCAGGTCGTCGATCAGCGTGGCGTCATAGATGGCGTCGCCGGCGAAGAACAGGCCGTCTGCCTCATCGAACAGCGCGATCGAATCCGGAGAGTGGCCGGGCAGGTGCAGGACGCGGAACTGCCGGTCGCCGAGGTCGATCCTATCGCCCTCGTCCAGGATCCGGTCCAGCGGCGCCGGTGGAATCCTGTAATCGGCCGCTTTCCAGCCCTTTGCCGGCAGTCTGGAGACGGCGCCTTCCAGATCATGGAACATGTAGGCGTAGGTCACCGCTTCGTCCATGCTGTCGAACTGCGTGGCGCTGTGGCGCGGACCTGCCCGCAACGGAAACTCGTGCAGCGAGCCGACATGATCGAGATGGATATGCGTGGCGACGACGAGCAGCGGCTTGCCGGCCGGCGTGGCGATCTGCGGCGCCAGCGGGCAGATCCCCATGCCGGTGTCGACCAGCAGGTCGACATCGCGGCCGCGCACATGCCAGATGTTGGCGCGCACGAAATCATGCACGAAGGGCTCGGTCAGCATCGTCGTCTTGGCGTCGACGATGGTTTTGCTGAACCAGCTGTCCATCAGATCAAGGCCGGCATCAGACGAACGGCTTGCCGATCTTGTACTTTCGCGGAACCAGCCGCTTCAGATAGACCATGCCCGCATCGGACAGCCGGTTGACGTCGGGCAGCATAAAATCATCCGGCATATGGCGCGTCTTGCCGGCGACGTTCTTCAGCGGCACCTTCTTCAGCACGGTTTTTTTGCCGTCATATTGCAGCGCCACGGAACCGCCGCCCTCGTCGGCCACGGTGACGGCGAAGGCGCCGGCATCGAAGGCCTCCTGCGCGTCCACCGCGCTGATGGCGCCGACATAGCCGCGCGGCATATAGCCGAGCGCATCGACGCGCGCCCGCTTGCCCGGCAATCCTTCGGCGAGCGCGCGCTCCAAGGCTGCCGGCAGGTCGCTGCCCGACAGCTTGACGTTGCCGTGCTGGTCGCGCTCCAGCCTTTCCGGCGGCACCAGGCTTTCGACCAGCGCCTTGCCGTCGGCGGTGCTGACGCCTTCGGAGACGGCAACGATGCAGCGCTTGTGGCGGTCGAGCGTGGCGCGCACGTCGTCGATGAAACCGGCCGCCGAGAACGGCCGCTCCGGCACGTAGACGAGATGCGGGCCGCTGTCCTGGTCGAGCTGCCAGGCCGCGGATGCGGCCGTCAGGAAACCGGCATGCCGCCCCATGACGATGCCGACATAGATGCCCGGCAGAGCGCGGAAATCGAGATCAACCGAAAGAAATGCTCCAGCGACGAACTCGGCCGCCGACATGAAGCCGGGCGTGTGATCGTTCTCCTCGAGATCGTTGTCGACGGTTTTCGGCGCATGCACGAAGGCGATCTTGCCGCCGGCGGCGTCGGTGAGGATCTGCTGCGTGCCCGAGGTGTCGTTGCCGCCGATATAAATGAAGGCGTCGGCACCGGCTTTCTTCAAGCCATTGAGAATGAGGTCGCAATAGGCGGCATCCGGCTTGTCGCGCGTCGAACCAAGCGCGGCGCTCGGCGTCGCCGCGATCAGCCGCAGGCGGTCCTCGGGGATGGCGGAAAGATCGACGTAATTGCCGTCACGAATGCCGCGCACGCCGTGGATGGATCCCAGCACCTTGGCGCCGGGATGCCGCTTGCGGATTTCGAGCGCAGCACCCACCACGGTCTGGTTGATGACGGCGGTCGGGCCGCCGCCCTGCGCGATGACAAAAGTTCCGGCCATTGTTCACGTCTCCCGGGCGATGAAATCGCAGGCACATTCGCCTGTCTTGCGGCATCGCGCAACGGCAGAGTGATCGCTGAAGGCGAAGCCGCCGTTCAGACGACGACGACCGGGTTTTTCTTGGAGACGCGGCTGTAGAGGTCGATGATGTCCTGGTTGATCAGGCGCACGCAACCCGACGACATCGCCTGTCCAATGCTCCACCATTCGGGCGAGCCGTGGATGCGATAACCGGTGTCGCTGCCGTTCTGATAGATGTAGAGGGCACGCGCGCCGAGCGGATTGTCGAGGCCGCCCGGCTGTCCGCCTTGCCACTTCACCAGTTCCGGCCTGCGGGCGATCATCTCGGGCGGTGGGGTCCAAACCGGCCATTCCTTGCCGTACTGGATGTTGGCGCGGCCGGACCAGCGGAATCCGTCCTTGCCGATGCCGACGCCGTAGCGGATCGCCTCGCCGCCGGGCTGCACCAGATAGAGCAGCCGTTCCTGCGAGTGAACGACAATGGTACCGGGCTGCTCGCCGGTCGGATCGATGACGATCTGGCGGCGAAACTCCGGCTTGATCTTGAGATAGGGCACCTCCGGCACGTTGAAGCCACCGTCGGTAAGCGAAGCGTACATCACGTCGGGGCTGGTGATGTTCTTGTCGACGCTGATGCTCGGACGGACGGGCCGGATCGAGCCGGTGGTGACGTCGTCGAGCTGGAGCGACGGCAGATCCAGCGTCTGGCTGCAGCCTGTGACGCCGAGCAGCGCTAGCGCGCCGGCGCCGGACAGCACCGTGCGGCGGGAAAGCTGTAGTTCGGTTTCGATTGCGTCGCCATTATGCGGCAGCGACAGACCGTGCGGCAACTCACGCATTTACCCAAACCCTACGCTGTCGGCGGGAAACACGGTCCGGCCGGATAGCAGGCATTTTCACCAATCATGGTTGAAAAAGCGTGAAGGCCAGCCGCCTGGCGTTAACGAGGGGCTTTTTCGATTCTTGCCTCTTTACATCTGCGCGAGGTCAAGGATTTATCCTCTTCTTTGAGCTCAAGGAGAAGAAAATGTCCTTCGAAAACTGGGCCGCGTTTGCCGCTGCCTCGGCGGTCCTTCTGGTCATTCCAGGCCCGACCATCCTGCTGGTAGTTTCCTATGCACTTGGCCAAGGCTGGCGCACCGCGCTGCCGGTGGCAGTCGGCGTGGCGCTCGGCGACTTCACCGCGATGACACTGTCGATGCTGGGCATCGGCGCGCTGCTGGCGGCGTCGGCCACCGTATTTGCGGTGCTGAAGGTGATCGGCGCCGGCTATCTGATCTATCTCGGTATCAAGCTGTTTCGCGCCGGCGGCGCGCTCCGGGCCGAACCGCGCACCGATGCGGTGTCATCGGCGAAAATGGCGGCGCATGCCTGGCTGGTTACTGCGCTCAATCCGAAAAGCATCACCTTCTTCGTCGCCTTCCTGCCGCAGTTCCTCGACCGGCACGCGGATTTCTGGACACAGATGCTGATCTTCGAGACGACCTTCCTGACGCTCGCCTTCGCCAACGCCGTCGGTTATGCGCTGATCGCCGCAAGGGCGCGCAACGTCGTGCGCAATCCAAAGGCGATCCGCATCTTCAACCGCACCGGCGGCACGCTGCTGGTCGGCGCAGGCATCGCCACGGTGGCGATGCGATCGGGCAACTGAGGACACGCTATGGCGGTCAGGGATGCATTCGGCCTGACACTGTCTGGCGCGACGGAGGCCGGGTTTTCGTCCTACAGCCAGGCCGTGCGCGAATTGCAGTGCTTCATCGGCGATCCGGTCGGCTCCATTGACCGGGCAATCGCCGACGATCCCGGCTTCGTCATGGCGCAGGTGTTCAAGGGTTATCTCTTTGGCCTCGCCACCGAGCGTGAGGCGATGGCGGTGGCCAAGGCATGTCACGAGGCGGCGCTGCCGCTTGCCGCGACGACACGTGAGCAGGCGCATGTCGCCGCCCTTGGCCACCTTGCGGAGGGACGCTGGCACGAGGCCGCCCGCGTGCTGGAGGATATCGCCATCGAGTTTCCGCTCGATGCGCTGGCGCTGCAGACCGGGCACCAGATCGACTTCTTCACCGGCAACGCGCGCATGCTGCGCGACCGCATCGGCCGCGCGCTGCCGTCCTGGCAGAGCGGCATGCCGGGCTTTCACGCCATACTCGGCATGCAGGCCTTTGGCCTGGAGGAAATGGGCGATTACGCGCGCGCCGAAAAACTTGGCCGCACGGCGGTCGATATCGAGCCGCGCGACGGCTGGGCCCAGCATGCGGTGGCCCATGTCATGGAGATGCAGAGCCGGCAAAAGGACGGCATTCTGTGGATGCGCGCCAATCCCGAAGCGTGGACGCGGGAAAGTTTCCTGCAGGTGCACAATTGGTGGCACCTGGCACTGTTCCACTACGATCTCGGCGAAATCGACGAGGTGCTGGCGCTCTATGACGGGCCGATCTATGGCGAGCGCTCGACGCTGGCGCTCAACATGGTCGATGCCTCGGCGATTCTGTGGCGGCTGCATCTCGGCGGCGTCGATGTCGGCAGCCGCTGGGCGGCGCTCGCCGCCAACTGGTTGCCCAAGGCCATCGCCGGCCATTATGCCTTCAACGACGCCCACGCAATGATGGCGTTTGTCGGTGCCGGCCTCGACGCGCCGGCCAGCGGCTTGCTCGAGGCGCAGCGCGAGGCGATGCTCGGCAAAGACGACAACGCCGGTTTCACCCGGGATGTCGGCCATCCCCTGACGCTCGCCATCAAGGCATTCGGCGAGGGCAATTATGCCGGGGCGATACGCCTGATCCGGCCGATCCGGGCGATCGCCCATCGCTTCGGCGGCAGCCACGCCCAACGCGATGTCATCGACCTGACGCTGATCGAGGCGGCATTGCGTTCCGGTGATGGCGCGCTGGCGAGGGCGCTTGCGGCGGAACGCGCGCTGGCACGGCCGGACAGCCCGTTGTCGGCACTGTTTTCACGGCGCGCAATCGCTCTCACGGCGAATTGACCAAGATTAAATCTTGCCTTAAAAACTGCCCCGGCCAGATTTTTTCGAGTGTCGAAAAAATCTTCGCGTGTTGACTGGAGCGTTTTTCCGGCAGCACGATTGCCGGGATATCTTCGCCGCTCGTGTCGCAGGACTAGGCTGGGAAGCAAGAAAGACCGTCGCCGCCAGGCCTGACGGACATGGGAGGAAGCATGTATCTCGGCCTCGATCTCGGCACGTCGGGCGTCAAGGCGCTGCTGATCGATGCAAGGCAGGGCATCGTCGGCTCCGGCCACGCGCCGCTCGATGTGTCGCGCCCGCATCCCGGCTGGTCCGAGCAGAACCCGGCCGACTGGATTCGCGCCTGCGAAGCGGCGATCGCCGAGCTGAGGTCCATGCATGCGAAGGAGCTCGCGGCGGTCAAAGGCATCGGCCTTTCCGGCCATATGCATGGCGCCACCCTGCTAGATGCCGCCGACCAGGTGCTGCGCCCCTGCATCCTGTGGAACGACACACGCAGCCACGCCGAGGCGGCTGCACTCGATGCCGACCCGCGCTTTCGCAAGCTGACCGGCAACATCGTCTTTCCCGGCTTTACCGCGCCAAAGCTCGCCTGGGCGAAAAACAACGAACCGGCTGTTTTTGCCAAGGTGGCAAAGGTCCTGCTGCCGAAGGACTTTTTGCGGCTCTGGCTCGCCGGCGACCATATCTCGGAAATGTCGGATTCGGCTGGCACGTCGTGGCTCGACGTCGGCAAACGCGACTGGTCCTCCGAACTGCTCGCAGCGACGTCGCTCGATGAAAGGCAGATGCCGTCATTGGTCGAAGGCACGGCCAAGGCCGGTGCCTTGCGCGGCGAACTGGCTGCGAAATGGGGCATGCAGACGGGCATCCCGATCGCCGGCGGCGCCGGCGACAACGCGGCCTCGGCCTGCGGCATGGGCACGGTCGGCGCCGGCCAGGCTTTCGTCTCGCTCGGCACGTCGGGCGTGCTTTTTGCCGCCAACGCGTCCTATCTGCCCAATCCGGAAAGTGCGGTGCACACATTCTGCCACGCACTGCCCGGCACCTGGCACCAGATGGGCGTCATCCTGTCGGCAACCGATTCACTCAACTGGCTGTCGGCAATTGCGGGAAAAGGCGCCGTCGAGTTGACCGCCGAACTCGGCGATGCGCTGCAGGCGCCGACCGGTGTCTCCTTCCTGCCGTACCTGTCAGGCGAGCGGACGCCTCACAATGATTCCGTCATTCGGGGCGCCTTTACCGGGCTTGCCCACGAGTCCGGCCGCGCGGCGCTGACCCAGGCCGTGCTCGAAGGCGTCGCCTTCGCCTTCCGCGACAGCCTCGAAGCCCTGGCCAAAGCCGGCACGACGCTGACCCGGGTGACGGCGATCGGCGGCGGCTCGCGTTCGCGCTACTGGCTGAAGGCCATCGCCACAGCGCTTGGCCTGCCAGTCGATATTCCAGCCGACGGCGATTTCGGCGCCGCCTTTGGCGCCGCCCGGCTTGGCCTGATCGCGGCGACCGGCGCCGATCCGCGCGCCGTGTGCACGGCGCCGGCGACGGACGCCACGGTCGAGCCGGTCGCCGCCCTCGGCGGTGCCTATGCAGATGCCTATCAGCGCTACCGCCAGCTTTACCCGGCGATCAGGAGCGCCACGGCGTGAGCGGTTTCCCACCCTCGCCGTGGCCTGCCGAGAAGGCCTCACTGTGCCGGCACCTTGTCGAGAAAGCCGGTGACGCTTTTCAGCCGGCCATTTTCGATGACGCCGATATCGGTGCCTTCGATGACGGACTCGACGCCTTCCGGCCCGAGATTCCAGGAGAAACGGATGGTATCGGCGAAGCCGTCCGGCTTGCCTTTCAGCGAGAACCTGAAGCCGGCAAAGCGCTGCTGCACGCCTTCGATCAGCGCAGCGATGCCGTCATGGCCGTCGCCCTGCATGATCGGATCGCGGTAGCCGACGTCCTCGGTGAAGGTCGCCTCGAGCAAGGCTTTCCTGCGTGCGGCGTCGCTCTCGTTCCAGGCGGCGATGTAGTTTTCGGCAATGGTGTTGAGGTCGGTCATGGTCTCTCTCCTTCGTTGGGTGGCTTTGACATGAGCCTTTTCGACCAGCGCCAGCGCGAAACCAATTACGCCTGAGGTAATCAGGCCGAACCATGCGAGAGGAAAAGAACATGAGCAGCGGTTTTTTCGGCGACATCCAACAGATCAAATACGAGGGACCGGATTCGACCAATCCGCTGGCCTACCGGTTCTACAATCCCGACGAGATTGTCGCCGGCAAGCGGCTCGAAGACCATCTGCGCTTTGCCGTCGCCTATTGGCATTCCTTTGCCTGGCCGGGCGGCGATCCGTTCGGCGGCCAGACATTTGACCGGCCGTGGTTTCCGAAGGCCGGCAGCACCGACACGATGGAGTTGGCCAAGCTCAAGGCCGACGTCGCCTTCGAGATGTTTTCGTTGCTGGGCGCGCCTTATTTCTGCTTCCACGATGCCGACGTGCGGCCGGAGGGCCGGGACTTTTCCGAAAGTGCGGCGCGGCTCGACGAGATCGCCGATTATTTCTCGGAAAAGATGAAGCAGACCGGCGTCAAGCTGTTGTGGGGCACGGCCAACCTGTTCTCCAACCGCCGCTTCATGTCGGGCGCCGCCACCAATCCCGATCCGGACGTCTTTGCCTATTCGGCGGCGACGGTGAAACACTGTATCGACGTCACCAAGCGTCTGAACGGCGAGAACTACGTGCTGTGGGGCGGCCGCGAGGGCTATGAGACGCTGCTCAACACCGACCTTGCCCGCGAGCAGGAACAGGCCGGCCGTTTCCTCAATCTGGTCGTCGATTACAAGCACAGGATCGGCTTCGAAGGCACCATCCTGATTGAGCCGAAGCCTCAGGAGCCAACCAAGCACCAGTATGATTACGACGTCGCCACCGTCTATGGCTTCCTCAAGCGTTTCGGACTGGAGAATGAGGTCAAGCTCAACATCGAGCAGGGCCACGCCATCCTGGCCGGCCATTCGTTCGAGCATGAACTGGCGCTGGCCAATGTACTGGGAATCTTCGGCTCGATCGACATGAACCGCAACGACTACCAGTCGGGCTGGGACACCGACCAGTTCCCCAACAATGTGCCGGAGATGGCTCTCGCCTACTATCAGGTGCTGCAGGCCGGCGGCTTCAAGACCGGCGGCACCAATTTCGACGCCAAGCTCAGGCGCCAGTCGCTCGATCCGCAGGATCTGCTGATCGGCCATATCGGCGGCATGGATTGCTGCGCTCGCGGCCTCAAGGCGGCAGCGCGCATGGTCGAGGACAAGGCGCTGTCCGCCCCGCTCGCCGAGCGCTATGCCGGCTGGGATTCGGCCGAGGCCAAGGCGATGCTTGCCGGCAAGCGCACCCTGGAGGAAATCGCCGAGCGCGTCGTCAAGGAGAAGATCGAGCCGCAGCCCAGATCCGGCCGCCAGGAACTACTCGAAAACATCGTCAACCGGTACGTCTGAGGCGTACCATCCCGCGGCCGCATTGTTCAGCGGCCGCGGGATAAGAGCACTTTCCGCGGGGCTGAAACCGACAAGGTTTGCCCCGTGCGAAACTTTTGGTCTGATTGCTGACCAGGCCTGGCATTTGCCTTTAGCCGTGATCGAGGCCTCTCAGGTAGGCGCAGAACATGTCGGCCATGGCGTCGGCGTAGGCTTCGATCTCCGCGGGGGTTCGGGGCAACTCCGAGAACTGCTTCCCCACCGTGCTGAGCGTCGTCATGACCAGGTCGCCAGCCAATTCGCGAGTCGCTTGCGCGGCGTTGGGCAACGCCTCCTGCATGAAGAGTTGGATGGTGCGGTCTCCGGACGCCCTTGCCGCCTGCGCCTCAGGCGCATCGCGGTAAAGTGGTGCGGCGTCGTCGAGCGCCACACGTACTGCGGCCTCGTCACACTCCGAGCGGAGGAAGGCGTGGACCAGGCCGCGCAGCCGGTCAAGTGGCGGTTTCCCGACATCCTCGAGGATGTCGCGCAGCAAATCGGTCGTCTGCCGCCATTCGTCGCTCTGGAGCCGGAACAGGATCGCGGCCTTGTTCGGAAAATACTGATACAGCGATCCGACACTGACACCGGCCTTCTCGGCCACCCGCGCCGTGGTGAAGCGCTGCGCCCCTTCCTTCGCCAAAACCTGAACAGCAGCCTGCAAAATCGCAGCAACGAGCTCTGCCGAGCGGGCCTGCTTGGGCTGTTTTCGCGAGGAAATCCGCGGACTGCGGTGATCGCTCATTGAGAGGCGCGCCAATGCGATTAGTAAATGCGAATGAATAGTCGTATTTTGAATGCCGCACAAGAACGCATTCCATTCTGACTGGAGACCGATATGACCACACTGACGACACCGCCGCTCGCGCCCCTGCTGGACCGCCTGTTCGAGGAAGCCGCTGCGGCAACGAGCCCTGCAGCGGCGGAATTCTCCGCCGAGGAGCGGAGCCGCCTCGTTCGAAGCAAGACGGAATACCTCGATTTCTATGGGCGGCTAAAGGACCTCTGGCTTCCCGTTTCGCGAGAGACCGGCACGCTGCTCTACATGCTGGCACGGGGCAGCAGCGCAAGGACGATCGTTGAATTTGGAACCTCGTTCGGCATCTCGACCCTGCACCTTGCCGCAGCCTTGCGGGACAATGGCGGTGGCCGCCTCATCACCAGTGAGTTCGAGCCATCCAAGGTGGCGCGCGCCAGGAACAATCTGACGGCAGGCGGTCTCATCGACCTAGTGGAAATCCGAGAAGGAGATGCGGTGCAAACATTAAGCGTCGATCTTCCCGAAACCATCGACCTGCTTCTGCTCGACGGCGCCAAAGCGCTCTATCCAGAGATCTTGAGTCTGGTCGAAAGCCGCCTCAGGCCGGGCGCCTTCGTCGTTGCCGACAACGCCGATCTTTGCCCCGAATACCTCGAGCGGGTGCGCTCGACCGGAAGCGGCTACATGTCCACGTCGTTCAGCGAGGATGTCGAGCTGTCGATGCGGCTTGGCTGAAGCACTGCCTGACTTGCGGGAACGATCGTGCCCAAGATGGGCGGCGGCGGATAAAACTTTGCCCGGCGCCGCCCATCAATCGCCTCGCTCTTGCCTTCAAACAGCCGTCACGAACCTCCTATAGTGTGGTTCGTGGCGGGAACGGAAAGAAGGAGGCGAAACGATATGCAGCACGAACGCGAAATCGACGCCCTGCTCTCATCTGGCGAGGCCGGATCGATCATCGACCGGCTGATGGCGCTGCCGCACCCGAAGCAAGGTGCGCTGAGTGCGAACGAATGGGATCGCGCGGTCGCCAGCCGCTTCGAGACCCATCTTGCGAGACAAATGCGTTCGCAGATCGACGGCAACAGCGACCGCCAGGACGCTGCCTGATCTACCTTTGTCTATGCATGCCGTTGTCCCAAAACCGCTACGGACTTTTGGGTGACATGCATTATCCCTGACGCAGCCTGACCGGCGCTTCGCCGAACGCTCTTGAAAACGCTCTGGAAAATGCCGCGGCGGACGAAAAGCCCGTTCGCCCGGCAATATCGGCCATGGCCACGCGCGTGTCGACCACCAGCCGGCGCGCGGCGCCGAGGCGCAGCCTGAGATAATAGGCGCCGGGCGTTTCGCCGATCGACTTGCGAAAGATACTTTCCAGCGTTCGTGCCGTCACCCCGGCGCGCTTGGCCACCGCGGCTATGGTCAGCGGCTGGTCGATATGCGCTTCCATCAGCCGGATGGCTTGCGCCAACCTGGGATCGTAGCCGTCGAGACGGCCGAGCGAGACCAGCGGCTGCGCGTCGGTCGCGGCGCGCGCCTGGTCGTAGATGAAGACGCTCGCGACATCGAGCGCCACTGCCATGCCGAGCCGCGTGCGAATCAGATGTAGCATCAGGTCGAAGGTCGGCGAGGCGCCGCCGGAGGTGAACACCGGGCCGTCGATGACGTAGCGATCGGGGCGCACGTCGACGCCGGGAAAGGCCGACGAGAAATCCTCCATGTCCTCCCAGTGGGTGGTGGCGCTGCGCCCTTCCAGCAAGCCCGCGCGCGCCACCAGCCACGTACCCGCCTCGACGCCGCCGCAGGCGCGTGCCGCGCGCGCCGCCCGGCGCAGTCCGGACAGCAGGGCCGATGTGGCATAGTTCTGTGTGCCGAATCCGGCGACGACGACCAGCATGTCGGTTGTGTCAGCCGCATCGAAGCGGCCGCTGACCGCCACCGGCAGGCCGCATGTGGTAACCGGCGCCTCGCCCGTCACCGAGACCAGCCTGAAATCGAACAGCGTCTCACCGGCAATGCGGTTTGCGGCGCGCAATGGATCGACGGCTGAGGCGACGCACATGATCGATGAGCCGGAGAATACCAGCAGCGTTACCTTGAGCGGCAAACGCTCGGCCTGAAAGATCGTCGGTTTTTCGTTTTTGGTCACACGATCTTCGTAAAACGCAAAACAGTTTCCGGCAAGTCAGGCATTCTTGCCCTGCGTCCTATTGGGAGAGAGTCCGATGCCGTTAGCGATGAACCGTGAGGTCTTCATTACCTGTGCCGTGACCGGGTCCGGCAGTTCGCAGGATCGCAGCCCGCATGTGCCGCGTTCGCCCAAGCAGATCGCCGATTCGGCCATCGAGGCGGCAAAGGCAGGTGCGGCGATCGTCCACTGTCATGTGCGCGATCCCGAAACCGGCAAGCCTAGGCGCGACGTACACCTTTATCGCGAAGTAACGGAGCGCATCCGCGCGGCGGATGTCGATGTGGTTTTGAACCTGACCGCCGGCATGGGCGGCGACATGGTGTTCGGCCCGCCGGAAAACCCGCTGCCGCTGAACGAAAAAGCCACCGACATGGGCGGTGCCAGCAACCGCATGGAGCACGTCCGCCAGTGCCTGCCGGAAATCTGCACGCTCGACTGCGGCACGATGAATTTCGCCGAGGCCGACTATGTCATGACCAATACGCCCGGCATGCTGCGTGCCATGGGCGGCATGATGACGGCGCTCGGCGTCAAGCCGGAAATCGAGGCTTTCGACACCGGGCATCTGTGGTTCGCCAAGCAATTGGTCGAGGAAGAAGTGCTGAAGCCGGACGCCTTGGTGCAATTGTGCGTGGGTGTGCCGTGGGGGGCGCCGGACGACCTCAACACCTTCATGGCGATGGTCAACAATGTGCCGGCGACCTGGAACTGGTCGGCTTTTGCCATCGGCCGCAACCAGATGGCCTACGTCGCTGCCGCGGTGCTCGCCGGCGGCAATGTCCGCGTCGGGCTGGAGGACAATCTCTGGCTCGACAAGGGCGTGCTGGCGACCAATGCGCAGCTGGTCGAGCGGGCGGTCAGCATCGTGTCGAATATGGGCGCCAGGGTCATCGGCCCGGACGAAGTCCGCAAGAAGCTCAACCTGACGAAGCGCGCACCGCTTTGAACAGGGAATCGGTTGGGAGGAGCCGCCGATGAAGTCCGTGAAATTCACCGCCATGAAGGACGGCGACCGCGAGGATTACGCCTTCCTCACCGAGCACGAGATCGACTACGCGGCAAAGACCGGCGAACGGCTGCTCGACGCGCTCGTCCAGCTGGATGCGGGTCTCTCGGGCTACAAGATCACACGGCTCGGCCATTCGCTGCAAGCGGCAACGCGGGCCTGGCGCGACGGCGCCGACACCGACTGGATCGCCTGCGCGCTGCTGCACGATATCGGCGACATCTATGCACCCTATAATCACGACGAGTATGCGGCGTCGATCCTGAAGCCTTTTGTGCGCGAGCAATGCACCTGGGTGGTGGAAAAGCACGGCGATTTCCAGCGCCTCTATTACGCCCACCACCTCGGCGGCAATCCGCACGCCCGCGACCGTTTCGCCGGGCACATGTATTTCGACGATTGCGATGAGTTTTGCGAGCGCTGGGATCAGTCGAGCTTCGACCCGGATTACGAGACATTGCCGATCGATTTCTTCCGGCCCTTCGTGCTCGAAGTGTTCGCGCGCAAGGCCTATGACGCGTCCGTGATCCGTGCCGGCGAGCGTGTCGCCCTCACCGACCCCGCAACAGCCAGCACAAGAACCGGAGCTTCCGCATGAGCATCATCAACAAGGCGGCCGCCATCGGTGGTGGCGTGATCGGCGCCGGCTGGGTCGCGCGGCTGCTGCTCAACGGCATCGACGTATCGATCTTCGATCCCGACCCCGAGGCATCACGCAAGGTCGGCGAGGTGATGAAGGGAGCGCGACGCGCCTACAAGCAGATGCTGCCCGGCGGCTTGCCGAAAGAGGGCAAGCTCACCTTCGCCAAGACGCTCGCCGAGGCGGTGGCCGATGCCGATTTAATCCAGGAAAGCGTGCCGGAGCAGCTCGACCTGAAGCACCGCGTGCTGGCCGAAATCGACCTTTATGCGCCGGCCAACGCAATTGTCGGCTCCTCCACTTCCGGCATCAAGCCGACCGACATGCAGGTGGCGATGAAGAAGCATCCGGAGCGGCTGGTCGTCGGCCATCCGTTCAACCCCGTCTATCTGCTGCCGCTGGTCGAGATCGTCGGCGGCGAACAGACCTTTCCCGAGGCGATCGACGTCGCCAAGGAGATGTATGCCTCGATCGGCATGAAGCCGGTGGTAATCCGCAAGGAGATCGAAGCCTTCGTCGGCGACCGCCTGCTCGAAGCGGCATGGCGCGAGGCGCTGTGGCTGGTCAAGGACGGCATCTGCACGGTCGAGGAGCTCGACGACATCATGCGCTATGGCTTCGGCCTGCGCTGGGCGCAGATGGGCATGTTCCAGGTCTATCGCGTCGCCGGCGGCGAGGCCGGCATGCGCCACTTCATGGCGCAGTTCGGCCCGTGCCTGAAATGGCCGTGGACCAAGCTGATGGACGTGCCGGAGTTCAACGACGAGCTGGTCGAGCTGATCGCGACCCAGTCGGACGACCAGGCGCACGGTCTGTCGATCCGCGATCTCGAAAAGATCCGCGACGGCAATCTGGTCGCCATCATGGAGGCACTGTCGAAGCAGAACAAAGGCAAAGGCTGGGGTGCCGGCGCCTTGCATAGGGACTACACCAGGCAGTTGGCCAAGCTTGCGGCGAAGAAGCCCAGCGCCTCCAGGGCGGCCGAAAAGGCCAAGGCTGAAAAGCCGAAGAAAAAGAAGAAAGGCTGAGACCATGGATTTTGGTCTTTCGGAGGAGCAGAAGCTCATCGTCGAGACGACGCGGGCCTTCGTCGAGAACGAGCTTTACCCGCATGAGCGCGAGGTTGAACGTACCGGCGTGCTGCGCCGCGAGCTGATCGAGGAGATCAAGGCCAAGGCGATCGAAGCCGGCCTCTATGCCGCCAACATGCCAACGGAGGTCGGCGGCGCCGGGCTCGATACGGTGACCTGGCTACTCTATGAAAAGGAGCTCGGCCGCGCCAATTACGCGCTGCACTGGACCTGCGTGGCGCGACCCTCCAACATCCTCCTTGCCGGTACGCCGGAGCAGCGCGAGAAGTATCTGTTCCCGTGCATTCGCGGCGAAAAATGGGATTGCCTGGCAATGACAGAGCCGGGCGCCGGCTCCGATTTGCGCGGCATGAAGGCAACCGCCGTGCAAGACGGCGACGACTGGGTGCTGAACGGCACCAAGCATTTCATCAGCCACGCCGACCTCGCCGATTTCGCCATCGTCTTCATGGCCTCAGGGGAGGAAGAGTCTTCGCGTGGAAAACGCAAGAAGATCACCGCCTTTTTCGTCGACAAGGGCACCAAGGGCTTTACCGTGCGCGACGGCTACCGCAACGTCTCGCATCGCGGCTACACCAATGCCATTCTCGAATTCGACGATTGCCGACTGCCGGCGAGCCAGGTACTCGGCGAGGTCCACAAGGGCTTCGACGTCGCCAATTCATGGCTCGGCGCAACGCGCCTGCAGGTCGGCGCCACCTGCCTCGGCCGCGCCGAGCGGGCGCTTGGCCACGCCATCGAATACGCCGCGCAGCGCCAGCAGTTCGGCCAGCCGATCGGCAAGTTCCAAGGCGTGTCGTTCAAGCTCGCCGACATGGCGACCGAGCTGAAGGCCGCCGACCTGATGGTGTTCGAAGCCGGCTGGAAGTACGATCAGGGCACCGTCACCGACCAGGACATGGCCATGGCCAAACTGAAGGCCACCGAAATGCTCGCCTTTGTCGCCGACGAGGCGATTCAGATCCATGGCGGCATGGGGCTGATGGACGACCTGCCGCTGGAACGCATCTGGCGCGACGCCCGCGTCGAGCGCATCTGGGAAGGCACTTCGGAAATCCAGCGCCACATCATCTCGCGCGCGCTGCTGCGCCCGTTCGGGGCCTAGAGCATGCCCCCAAAAAGTGGAATCCGGTCTTTGGAAAAGATCATGCTCAGACGAAAAGATGACAATGCACAGGCTTGAACGTCTTTTGCGGCCGAAATCGATCGCCGTATTCGGTGGTGCGCAGGCGGCGGCCGTCGTCGCGCAATCGATCAAGATGGGCTTTGCCGGCGAGATCTGGCCGGTGCATCCGAGCAAGGACGAGGTCGCCGGCCGCAAGGCCTATCGCTCGGTGGCCGAATTGCCCAGTGCGCCGGATGCCGCTTTCGTCGGCGTCAACCGGCACTTGACCATCGAAGTGGTCAAGGCGCTGGCGGAGCGCGGCGCCGGCGGTGCGGTCTGCTTCGCCGCCGGCTTTCTCGAAACCGAGGCCTATGACGAAGACGGCGAGCGGCTGCAGGCCGAACTGGTCGCGGCGGCCGGCCAAATGCCGATCATCGGGCCGAACTGCTATGGGCTGATCAACTACGCCGACGGCGCGCTTTTGTGGCCCGACCAGCATGGCGGCATCAGGCTGCCGGAAGGCGGTCGCGGTGTTGCCATCATCACCCAGTCGTCGAACATCGCCATCAACATGACGATGCAGAAACGCGGCCTGCCGATCGCCTTCTTGATGACCGCCGGCAACCAGGCGCAGACCGGGCTTTCCGAAATGGCGCTCGGCCTGATCGAGGACGACCGCGTCACCGCGCTCGGCCTGCATATCGAGGCCTTCGATTCGGTAGCCGGCTTCGAAAGGCTGGCGGCACGGGCACGCGAGTTGAAGAAGCCTGTTGTCGCCATGAAGGTCGGCCGCTCCGAGCAGGCACGGCAGGCGACCGTCTCGCATACCGCCTCGCTGGCCGGCTCGGACGCGGCGTCCGGCGCCTTCCTGAGGCGGCTCGGCATCGCCCGGATCGATTCAATTCCCGCCTTCATCGAGGCGCTCAAGCTATTGCACGTCACCGGCCCCCTGCCCGGCTACCGGCTGTCATCGATGAGCTGCTCGGGCGGCGAGGCGTCGGTCATGGCCGACAGCGCCGAAGGCCGCTGGGTGACGTTTCCGCCACTCACCCCCGAGCACCGCGCGCGGGTCAAATCGACGCTCGGGCCGTTGGTCGCGGTGGCCAACCCGCTCGACTACCACACCTTCATCTGGAACAACGAGCCGGCGATGACCGCCACCTTCACCGCCATGGTGTCTGGCGGCTTCGACCTCAATATGCTGGTGCTCGACTTTCCGCGTCCCGACCGCTGCTCGGACACGGACTGGTGGGCGACGCTGCGCGCCTTCGAATCGGCGCTGAAGACCAACAGCGCGCAGGGCGCGATCGTCTCCTCGCTGCCGGAAAACCTGCCCGAGGAATACACTGCCGGCCTGATGGCGCGGGGCATGGTGCCGCTGTTCGGCATTTCCGAGGCCATGGACGCCGCCCAGGCGGCAGCCTTCATCGGCTGGGCGTGGCGCGAGCCGCAGGCGCAGCCGATCGACACTTCGGCGTCCGGCGCGCCGGCCGGCGACCATGTCACGCCGGACGAGGCCGAGGCGAAGGCGCGGCTCATCGAGGCCGGGCTCCCCGTGCCGAAGGGCGAGCGCGCCGGCAACGCGGTCGAAGCTGTGATCTCCTCGATGGCGCTCGGCTTCCCGGTGGCGCTGAAGGCTCTTGGCGTCATCCACAAGTCCGAGCTCGACGCGGTCCGGCTCAACCTCAGGGATGCCGAATCGGTCAGCACCGCCGCCCATGATCTCGGCCCCCTCGGCACCGGCCTTTATGTCGAGCGCATGGTGCGCGACGGCGTCGCCGAGCTGCTGGTCGGCTTCACCCGCGACCCGATGTTCGGCGCGGTAATGACGCTAGGCACCGGCGGCGTGCTGGTCGAGCTGTTGCGCGACAGCGTCACACTGATGCTGCCGGCGACCCGTGACGACATCGAGGCCGCTTTGCGCGGGTTGAAGCTGTTCCCGCTGCTCGACGGTTATCGCGGTCGGCCGAAGGCCGATGTCGCAGCTGCAATCGATGCGATATCGGGCATTGCCGCTTTCGTGCAGCAAAATGCCGGCGAGATCGAGGAGCTCGACATCAATCCTCTGATCGTCTGCACCGAGGGCAAGGGCGCCTGGATCGCCGACGCGCTGCTGGTGCTGGGAGAGAACAAAAATGTCTGACGTCATCACCACCCGCCGCGAGGGCACGATCCTCGAAGTCATGCTCGACCGGCCCAAGGCCAATGCCATCGACCTGAAGACGTCGCGGCTGATGGGCGAGACGTTCAGGGCGTTTCGCGACGATCCCGACCTGCGCGTCGCCATCGTCAAGACCGCCGGCGACAAGTTTTTCAGCGCCGGCTGGGACCTGAAGGCAGCGGCTGGCGGCGATGCCGTCGACGGCGACTATGGCGTCGGTGGCTTCGGCGGGCTGCAGGAATTGCGCGACCTCAACAAGCCGGTGATCGCCTGCGTCAACGGCATGGCGGTCGGCGGCGGCTTCGAGCTGGCGCTGTCCTGCGACCTCATCTATGCGTCGGACCACTCCTCCTTCGCGCTGCCCGAAATCCGCGCCGGCACGCTGGCCGATGCGGCAACGATCAAGCTGCCGAAGCGCATCCCTTATCATGTCGCGATGGACCTTTTGCTCACCGGCCGCTGGATGGATGTCGCCGAGGCGCATCGCTGGGGCCTGGTCAACGAGGTGCTGCCCAAGGAAAGACTGGAGGACCGCGTCTGGGAGATCGCGCGGCTGCTCGCCAACGGCCCGCCGCTGGTCTTCGCCGCGATCAAGGAAACGGCCCGGGTCGCAGAATCGCTGACCTTCCAGGACGCCATGAACCGGGTGACGCGCCGGCAACTGCCGACGGTTGACGCGCTCTACGGCTCGGAGGACAATCTCGAGGGCTTTCGCGCCTTTGCCGAAAAGCGCGATCCGGTGTGGAAGGGCAGATAGTGGGTGTCCCTGGAACGACGGCGTTCCGTCCGAACCCCCTCCGGCCTGCCGGCCAGGCGGATTCGTTACGATCCGTTCCGTTCCCATGACCAACTACAAGAAACTCATCGACGCCGAGACCTGGGCCTTCATCGAGCGGACCAATTCGTATTATCCGCCGGATACGATCGACTACACGATCGCCGAGCAGCGCGCGATCTATGACCGGATGTGCCGCGAATTCTCTGCCGGCTATCCGGATGGCGTGACGGCTGAAACCACCGTCATTGCCGCGCCAGCGCACGACGTCCCGATCCGCATTTATCGCAGCGCAGCGCCGAACGCCTCTGCGATGGTGCTCTATGTCCATGGCGGCGGCTACATCCTCGGTGGACTCGACAGCCATGATGATGTCTGCGCCGAGCTTTGCGCCCGCACCGGCTATGAGGTGGTCTCGGTCGACTACCGGCTGGCGCCGGAACATCTGCACCCGGCCGCCTTCGACGATGTGATGGGCGTCTTCGAATGGGCCACCGCCACTTACGAATGCCCCGTCCTGCTCTGCGGCGACAGCGCCGGCGGCAATCTCGCCTGTGCCGTCAGTCATGCGACGCGTGGCCACGTGACAAAGCCGGTCGGCCAGGTGCTGATCTATCCTGGCCTTGGCGGCGACCGTTCAAGCGGTTCCTATGTCACGCATGCCGAAGCGCCGATGCTGAGGATGCGCGATCTGGAGTTCTATAAAAACGTCCGGACGGGCGGAGTGGACGCTACAGGCGACATCACTTTGTCTCCGCTTGCGGACGCCGGTTTCGCCTATCTGCCGCCTACCGTCGTGATCACCGCCGAATGCGACCCGCTGTCGTCAGACGGTGAAGCCTATCGCGACCGCATCGTTGCCGCAGGCGGACGCGCCTGGTGGTTCGAGGAGCCGGGGCTGGTGCACGGCTATCTCAGAGCCAGGCACACGGCCGGCCGCGCCCGCTCGAGCTTTACCCGGATTGTCGATGCCGTGACGGTACTTGGGAAGGGCGAATGGATCTGGTGAGGGCTGTCCTCCTCGCCGCGAAGGGCCTTTATCGGCCGCTATAGCTCTACTTGCGGCGGCGTCGGCGGCCGGAGACCCGCCTCAACCAAGGTCCCAAATGAAAGGCGCTCATCAGCAGGTACATCGGGACCATGCCGCCCAGCGGCGACGCATCTTGCCCGGTCGAGCACATCATATCCGGCGCTGCGCCGAGAAACGTCAGCAGCGCCATGGTTGCGAAGGTCGGCGCGGCCGCAAAGGACAGCCAATCGGCTGCGCCAAGGCCGGCCGGGCTCGCATCGCCGGTGGATCCGCCTGCATGAATCTCGCTCATGGCCATAGTCCTGCATAGCGAGCGGGATGCGGTCGAATGAACGTGCATCCCGCTCCTCCAATTGTCCTAGCCGCATTTCCGCGACGCCAAACGTTCTATTCGGTGCGGTTCCGGAACGCGGCCTCTCCGGCGTCCGACACCTCGACCCACTTTTTGTCGGGAACGGTTTCGGCGTCGTAATTGTCATGCCAGTTCCACCACTTGTACGTCGGCGTCTGCGGATAGCCTTCGGGCGAATCCTCCCAAACCTCCTGGCGGCCGAGCGGCGACAGGTCGAGATAGCTCCATACGGTCCCCATCGCCTCGTCGCCGCGGTTGTTGATGAAGTAGGTACGGAACACGCGATCACCATCGCGGATGAACACGTTATGGCCGTGCCACTCGTCAACGCCGAAATCGGCATCGAAGCTGTCGGTGATGGTGTACCAGGGCATTTTCCAGTCCATCCGCGCCTTCAGCCGCGCAATGTCGGCCTGGGGTGCGCGCGAGGCGTAGGCAAGCGTGGTGTCGCGGGCGTTCAGATGGGCAAGATTGCCGACCTGGTCTGCCCCCAGCGAGCAGCCGCGGCAAGCGTGATCGGGCCAGCCGAATACGCCGGGCTCGAAGAAAGCGCGGTAGACGATCAGTTGACGGCGGCCCTCGAACAGGTCGAGCAGGCTCATCTTTCCGCTGGGCCCCTCGAACGTATAGGTCTTCTCCACCGCCATCCACGGCATCCGCCGACGCTCGGCGGCCAAGGCGTCGCGAGCCCGGGTCACGGTCTTCTCCTTCACGAGCAACTGCTGGCGCGCGGCCTCCCACGCGTCAGGCGAAACGACCGGTGGTGTCTTCATCGCGAGCCGCGTCGTCTGCTCGCCTGTGCCATTCTGATGTGCCGTCATTGTGCATCTCCCTTGCTGGTCTGTTGTCGCACCATTCCCGGCGCGACGTGTTGCTGATTGGTCATGAGCCAGGATAGGGGCGATAGCGGATTGGCGAGAGTGACAAGTGTGACGCGATTCCGACGGGTCCGCTGATCACGGCCAAATTTGCCGCCCGCGACGCCTCTGCTCATTCCTACCCGGACTGCTGGATGGGCCGTGCGCCGGCCAGGTAGCGATCATTGTCAAACGGTTCGGCCTGGTTGCTTTCCGGGCTCCACAGCTGCCGGTGGGTTCGTGTGAGATCGCCGAGATAGACATGCAGGGCACCGGATCGCGCGCTGCCCGTATTCGCAACCGCATGCACGGTATTTGACGCCATGTGCACGACGGCAGGCGCTGCGATGTCCTGCCTTTCGGGAACATCGAGTTCGCTGCCGGCAACGGGATAGATGAAGTTCGTCTCGCTGCCCTTGTAGATGCCGATCAAGGCATCCATCAGGTGGTTGTGGGGCGGGTACTGCAGGCCGGGCGACAGCGTGATGTGATAGATCGTCAGGTTCGGGCTCGCATGCAAAAGAACCTCGTCGTCGTCTTCTTCGTGGGCGAGTGTTCCCGATGCGTGAAAACGGTTGGTGTAGTCGCCCAGGACCGTCCTTACCGCTTCGAGGGGATCTGGTCCCTTCGCGGCATTGACGATATCATCGGCAACGGCGTAGAGAGGCGAGTTGGCGGGTAAAGGCATATCAGTTATCCTCCCTGAGATGCTCAGATTTCCAACCTGAGGTGCTCACGCTAGCGAATGCCAATGCCAGCGTCAACCGGACAGCCAAACGGACAAAATATGAAAACGACGAAGTTGACCGCCGAACCGGCAGGGCCGGCCACGGTCGAGGCGACAGCACTGTCAGCCGCCGACGTCCTTCGCAGGGAACAGGCATATGAGCAGCTGAGGAACGACATCATTGCCTGCGTGCTGCGCCCCGGCGAAGCGCTGACCGAGAAACAGATCGGCGATCGATACCAGATCAAAAAGGCGACCATCCGCGCGGCGTTGGCCCGTCTGATGCAGGAAGGTCTGGTCAGGAGCGAGCCGCGCCGCGGCTACGTCGTTGCAACGCTCAGCCTGCGGGACGTCAACGAGATTTTCGATGTCCGCAGCTTGATCGAACCGGAAGTGTTCAGGGTGGCGGCATCGAACATTACCGAGCGCGGGCTGGAGGACATCGGGCTGGCAGCGAAAAAAGTGCTGAAGCCGGAGACGTTGCGTAGTCACGTTGCATTCCTGGCGGCTGATCGTGCGTTTCGTCTGGTCCTTGCGGAGCTCTCGGGAAATTTACGACTGGCGCATCTACTGGACCAGATACTCGACCAGTCGGCGCGGGTTCTCCACCTTGGGTTCAAGTCCCGCGACTTCACCCAGTTGATCATCGCCCAGCAAAAAGAACTGGTTCTTGCCTGCGAGGCAGGCGACGTTTCCGGCATCGTCAAACTTGCCCGTTCGCAGTGCCTGTTTCTCAAGAAGCAGGTGCTCGAGGCTTTGCTTGCCGGTTCCAAGCTTCAGGACGTCAATTTGCAGCCCTTCGCCTAGAGCGGTTCTCCTGGAACCGGTAACCCGCTCTAACTAGCTGTTTTGCCACATTTATGCGGACGCCGAATGATTCCATTTGGCTGCAAAATGCTCCAAGGGAAGTTGGCCATTCGGTGCGACCGCCATCTTGTCGCAACGGCCGCCGGCGGGGCTTGTTTCATCCCACCGAGGAAGAGGCCGCCGATGCCTGGTCGCCAAGCGACTGCTCCGGCTCCCTGCTCGACAATGATGGCCTTCTTGCCGGCCGCAGTCAGTTCGGCCGCCGCGACAAGGCCGGCAAGGCCGGCGCCGACGATGATCACATCCGCATCGTCGGGCATCTATTTGGCCATGATCTCGTCCAAAAACCGGCCAGTTGTAGGATCACGGCCGGCCTAGACTGCCTCCCAGCCTTCCTTCTCGCCGGCGCGGAAGATGGCATCGATGACCTTCTGGTTGAGCACCGATTCTTCCAGGGTGAAGACACGATCCTTGCCACCCTGTGCCGCCCGCGCGAAGGCCTCGACTTCCAGCCGGTACTGTTGCGTGCCGGGAAAGCGGAAGACCTGCGCCTCGCTGTGGTTCTGGTTGTGCAGTTCGACGCGGTGATGGTCGTAGAGTCCGGCGTTAAACGGTGAGAACACCTCGATGAAGCCCTTCTCGCCGTGGAAGACCATCACCTGGCGTGCCGCCATCTGCGTCGACAGGTAAAACGACAACTCGAAGTCGCCGAAATCGGCGCGGATCGAGGAATAGATGTCGGTGCCGAATGTCTTGTCGCGCTCGATCGTCGCCTGGACGCGCAGCGGCTCCTTGCCGGTCGAAAAGCGCGTCGATACCGTCGGATAGACGCCGATGTCGGGCAGCGCGCCGCCGCCGAGATCGAGCTTGTTGCGCATGTTGTTGGGGTCGACATTGTAGTAGGAGAACGCGCCCTGGACATGGCGCAGCCGGCCGATGGCGCCGTTGGCGATCAGCTCGCGCACCTTGATCCATTGCGGGTGGTAGACGACCATGAAGGCTTCGCAGACCAGCACCTTCCTGGCATCGCGCAGCTTGATCAGTGGCGGAATGTCCTTGGCGTCGAGAGCCAGTGGCTTTTCGACCAGAACATGCTTGCCGGCCTCGATCGCCTTGGCTGTCCATTCGACATGCTGCGAGGTCGGCAGCGGAATGTAGACGCCGTCGATGTCGCTGGAGGCGAGCAACTCCTCATAGGAGCCGAAAGCATGGCGCGCCCCGAAGCGTTCGCCCAGCGCCCGAGCTTTCGACAGATCGCGGCTGGCGATCGCCGACAGCACGCCGTTCTCCGCCTCGACGATTGCCGGCAAAAGCTGCTCGCGGCCGATTTTGGCCGTCGACAAAACACCCCATCGGAACATCAGATTTCTCCTCTCGATTGCAGGCCTGGAGGTTTGCCTGAAATCGGCGGAAAAGCCAATGCGGGAGCATGGTTCCTCGCCCCACGAAGTGGGGAGAGGAACCCAGGTCCTGCAGCGACGGTGAAATCGCAGGAAGAACCGCTCAACCCCTTCTACCCGTCAGCGTCATGTCGAATTCGACGACGTTGGAATAAATCGGCGTGCCGACATCCATGCCATAGCGCGACCGCAACACCTTGCCTGTGACGTGGAACTTTATCGTGCCCGCCTTGAGGCCGCCGAGCTCGGCCGTGAACTTTTCCTGAAAGGTCTTGCCGCGCGCCGTCAGCCGGCCGGTGACAAGGGCCGACGTGTCGCCGGTGCGTTTGACGCTGGTCGAACGGAACTGGATCTCCGGATTGTTGGTCGCGTCGAAAACCGCGTCCGAGCGGAGAAAGGCATCGATGCGGCTTTGGCCGGTACCGACGCTTTCGGGGAAGATGGTGAAATTGACCTGGGACCGGCCGACATCGCTGTTGTCGATAAGGATATTGCCCTTGAAGCGGGAGAAGGCACCGTCGAGCCCGCCGCCGCCGAGCTTGGCGATGGAGAAGTGGATGCTGGAACTCCCTGGGCTGATCGTGTAGCTGCCGGCCGCCTCGCCAAGGGCAACGGCGGCGAAAACAGGCATGGCAAAACAAGCGGCGGCTGCCGCAAATCCGAAGATGCGCGCGTACATGGAAATGGTCCTCTTGGCAGGCAACGCTTTCTTGCGTCCTCGCCCTATGAACGAATGAGCCGCCCGCTCTATTCCGTCTCGCGATGTGACGAAGCCGTGATCATGCGCGTCAGCACGGTATCCCTCAGCCAGAAATGATGACGCAGCGCAGCAGCGAGATGCAAAGCGACAAGCCTGATGCCGGCATAAGCGAGATACCAGTGCGTCGCTGCCCAGAAGCTTTCTGCCATGTCCGATTCACCAAGCGGCAGATTGGGCATGACGAACAGATTGAACGGCACGCTCGGGATCTCTAGCACCGAGACCGAGACCAGCGCCCAGCCGGACAGCGGCAGAGCGAGCTGAAAAGCATAAAGCGCAAGATGGACAAGCGGCGCCATGCGGCGCTCGAAAGGGCCGACTGAGCGCGGCAGCGGCGGGGCCGGTCTGCCAAGGCGCCAGGCGATGCGCAGGATGACCAGCCCAAGCAACAGGAAACCGAAGGATTTATGCAGCTGAATCAGCTCGAAGGCGGTGCGCTGGCTGGACAGCCGCACCATGACGAAGCCGAGCACGAACTGGCCGATAAAGAGCGCCGCGATCAGCCAGTGAAGGATGATCGCTGTCCAGCCGTAGCCGGTCGGCTGGTGTTTGGGCAGTGCTGACATGGTCTGTGAACGAATGCCAGGTCGGCTTTCTTCCATCCCGGAAAGGCGGTTTCCACTTATGTTTGGAGACGACCAATTGCCGGTGCCAACGGCGGTAAGACGAGCATTCACGCCGAAATAGATTGCCCTCCGCAGTTCCGACGGTGCCCCTATGTACTCACTTTGAAGAAATCGACAAAGGCCCTGAGCGCCGGCCGCATCTGGCGTCGGCTCGGATAATAGACGAAGAAACCATCGAAGGGCGGGCACCAGTCCTCCAGCACGCGAACGAGCTTGCCAGCGGCGAGCGGGTCGCGGACATAGTCCTCGAACACGAAGGCGAGCCCGGCGCCGTCAACCGCAGCATTGGCAATCAGATGGTCCTCGTCGAGGATCAATGGCCCTTGCACCGGGATTTCGATCTCCTCGCCGTTTTTCTCGAATTCCCAGCGATAGATGATGCCGCTGGAGAAGCGGAAGCGGATGCAGCGGTGAGCGGCGAGATCACGCGGATGCTGCGGCTTGGGCCTGGTCTCGAAGTAGGATGGCGTGCCGACCACCGCGCCGCGAAGGCTCGGCCCGATGCGCACTGCGATCATGTCGCGCTGCAGGCTCTCGCCCAGCCGCACACCGGCATCGAAGCCGCCCTCGACCACATCGGTGAAGCGGTCGTCGATGACGATCTCCAGCGCGATGTCGGGATAGGCAGCCGCAAAGGCGCCGAGCCTTGGCGTCAGCGCCAGGTGGGCGGCGGTGCGCGGCACGGTCAGCCTGAGATTGCCCGCCGGCCGGTCGCGCGCCTCGATCGCCGATTCCAGCGCCAGGTCGATTTCCGACAGCGCCGGCCTGAGGCGCTCGAGCAGCTGCGCGCCCTCCTCGGTCGGAGCGACGCTGCGCGTGCTGCGCGCCAGAAGGCGCACGCCGAGGCGCGCTTCCAGGCTGGACACCGCGTGGCTGACCGCCGACGGCGCGATTGCCAGCTCCTTGGCGGCGCCGCGAAAACTGCCGCATTGGGCGACCGTTGCCAGCACGGCAAGCTGTGAAAGATAGGTTCGCTTCATTGATCTATTTTTGGGAACAGCCCGTGCAAATAAGAGGCAATTATCGAACGCTGCGCAAGACGGTATCTCCGTGGCATCACAACCATCACAACAAGGAGACACGTGATGCAAACCCGCAAGCTCGGCAATGAACTCGACGTCTACCCAGTCGGCCTCGGCTGCATGGGGATGAGCTTTGCCTATGGTGGCCAGCCGGAGGCGGAGGCGATTGCCACGCTGCGCCACGCCGTTGAGATCGGGGTCAATTTCTTCGACACCGCCGAGGTCTATGGCCCCTACGAGAACGAGATCCTGGTCGGCAAGGCGCTGAAGCCGGTGCGTGATCGTGTGACGATCGCGACCAAATTCGGCTTCAAGATCCTCGAAGAAGGCAGCGGCACCGAGCGCATGGCTGGCGTCGACAGCCGCCCGCAGCATGTCAAGGCGGTGGCCGAAGCGTCGTTGAAGCGGCTGGATACCGAGATCATCGATCTCTACTACCAGCACCGCGTCGACCCCAGCGTGCCGATCGAGGATACGGTCGGCGCCATGGCCGAGCTGGTACGCGAGGGCAAGGTGCGGGCGCTCGGCCTGTCGGAGGCGAGTGCGGCGACCATCCGCCGGGCGCATGCCGTGCATCCGATCGCCGCGGTGCAGAGCGAATATTCGTTGTGGAGCCGCGATCCGGAGGAGGAGGTGTTTGCCGTCTGCCGCGAGCTCGGCATCGGCTTTGTCCCCTATAGCCCGCTCGGCCGCGGCCTGCTCACCGCCACGATCGCCAAGCCCGATGTTCTCGGCGCCGACGACTGGCGCCGGGGGTTGCCGCGCTTCCAGGCCGACGCCATGGCGGCCAATGCGGCGGTCGTCGCCGTGCTGGAAAATATGGCCGCAGAGAAGGACGTGGCGCCGGCGCAGCTGGCGCTCGCCTGGGTGCTGCATCAGGGCGACTTCATCGTGCCGATCCCCGGCGCGCGAAAAATCCGCCATCTGGAGCAGAATACGGCGGCAGCCGATATCGTGCTGAGCCAGGCCGAAGTGGCATATATTGGCGACGCCCTGTCGCCGGACAAGGTTGTCGGCAAGCGCTATACCGAGGAGCTGCTGGCCCTGGTCGACGGGTGAACGGCAATCGACAGTGCAATCGAAACGGGGCGTTTCGGCACCCCGTTCGAGTGCCGCAGCGGTGCAAATAATTGCGAGAAATTGGCGCGAAACACTCCCATCTGTCCTGCCGGACATCTCCCCCTCAAGGAGGGAAATTGGACGTCACCTCGGCTTGGCCAATCACCGGCGCCGGAAGGGCGGGCAGGGCGCTGGAACTGCCAATTTCCCCCGTTGCGGGGAGATGCCCGGCAGGGCAGGTGCCTCGCGCCGACATTCTACCAAGGCACGACAGTAATCTCCGGCCAGCACTCCTGTGCCCGCCTGCCCTTCATCTCATGGGTCCGCTGATTATCCATCACCCTATTCGGCGTGATGCGGAACGAAAAGATGTCGTCGAGCCCGAACGGTGCCACCAGATCGAGGCGCCCCTCGGCATCGAAGCGGACGCCGACTGCATGCGTCTTCGACGCAAAATAGCTGACCGATTCGCTTGCGCTCATATAACGCGGGCATTCCTGCCCGAACCTGATCGGATACCACAGATGCACCCGCGCCTGATTGCGCACCTCGACCGGCACCGTCAGCCCTTCGAAATGCGCCGCTGCACAACGAATGACCAAATCCTCGGCCTCGTAGGACAGATCGCTCTCATCGAAATAGAACAGGTCGACATCCCGGATGCCGTACCCCGAGGGCTTTCCGGTCAGATGATTCCAGACGCTGTTGTAAAGCGCGCCGGAGACGACCAGCCAGTCGGGAGGTCAAGCGTGCGCACCCGCGACAGCGTCTCGCCGATCAGCGGATCGGCTGAGACGATATCGAGAAAGACTGCACGCTGTTCCTCGAAAGACAGCCCTGAATAGCGCAAATGGTCCATCGCCCTTTGGACGGCGATTCGCCAGGCGCTCGCAACCCCTCAGCCGCGCAGCACACCGCCGGTCTGCTTGTGCACGTTCTCGACGATGCGCTTGGCCAGCGCCTCGAAATCCTCGTCGGTCAGCGTCTTTTCGACCGGCTGGATCGACACCTCGATGGCGATCGATTTCTTCGCCGCGCCGAGGGCGGTACCCTCGAAAACGTCGAACACCGAGACGCCGGAAATCAGCTTCCTGTCGGCGGCTAGGGCGGCGCGAACGAGTGTGCCGGCTTCGACCGCCTTGTCGACGACGAAGGCGAAGTCGCGCTTGACCGCCTGGAAGGCGGACAGATCGAGCCTTGGCTTTGTCCGCGTCGGCTTGGCCTTAGGCTCAGGCACCGCATCAATGAATACTTCGAAGCCGCAGAGCGGGCCGGAGACGTCAAGCCCTTCCAGCGTCTTCGGGTGGAATTCGCCGAATGTGCCGAGCACGACCTTCGGCCCGAGCTTGATCGTGCCGGAGCGGCCGGGATGATACCAGGCCGGGCCGCCGGCCTCGATCTGCAGCCGCTCGACCGGCGCGCCGCAGGCTTCGAGTGCTGCGATTGCATCGGCCTTGGCATCGAAGACGCCGACGGCGCCGGCGTTGCCGGCCCAATGGCGGCCGGAGCCCTCGAGCTTGGCGGTGCCGCGCCGCACGCCGGCGGCAACGCGCCGCTGCTGGTCGGCGCCGTCGCCCTCGTAAGTGCCCGACACTTCGAACAGCGCGACATCGCCGATGCCCTTGTCGGCATTGCGCTGCGCTGCCGCGATCAGCCCCGGGAGCAGCGACGGCCGCATATCCGACATATCGGCCGCGATCGGGTTGGCAAGCTTTAGCGCCTGCTGGCCGCCGCCGAACAATTCGGCGTATTTTGCCGGAATGAACGACCAGGTGACGGCCTCCATCATGCCGCGCACGGCAAGCGCCCGCTTGGCGGCGCGGGTGCGTATCTGCAGCACAGTCAGGATTTTGGCGTTGACCGCATCGTGGGAACCGAGCGGCTGCGGCGCGATATTGTCGACGCCGTGGATGCGCATGACCTCCTCGACCAGGTCGGCCTTGCCATCGACATCCGGCCGCCAGGACGGGACCGCGACATTGACGACATCGCCCGTGCCCTCCGGCCTGAAGCCGAGGCGGGCAAGAATGTCGAGGCTCGTCGAGCGCGGCACTTCGATGCCGGTCAGCCGCTTCACTTCCGACAAAGGGAACGAGACGATCTTCGGCCGATGGCCGGCATAGCCGACGACCTCGGTTTGCGCCGGCGTGCCGCCGCAGAAATCGAGCACGAGCTTCGTTGCCAGCTCCACGCCGGGAACCATCATTTCCGGGTCGACGCCACGCTCGAAGCGGTAGCGTGCATCGCTGATGATGCCGAGCGTGCGGCCGGTGCGAGCGGCGGCGATCGGGTCCCAAAGCGCCGACTCGATCAGCACGTCGGTGGTGTTCTCGTCACACCCGGAATGCTCGCCGCCCATGATGCCGGCGATCGATTCGATGCCGTCCTGGTCTGCGATCACGCACATCTCAGGCGTCAGCGTGTATTCGCGGCCGTCGAGCGCCAGCACCTTTTCGCCGTCACGCGCCCGGCGCACGGTGAGATTGCCGGTGACCTTCCCAGCGTCAAAAACATGCAGCGGCCGACCGCGGTCGAAGGTGACGTAATTGGTGATATCGACGAGCGCGCTGATCGGCCTCAAGCCGATGGCGAGAAGCCTTTGCTGCAGCCATTTCGGCGACGGTCCGTTCTTGACGCCGCGCACCAGGCGCAGCGCAAAACCGGGACAGAGCTCCGGCGCTTCGATCGTCACCTTGACCGGCGTCCCGCCCCTGCCGGGGATCGGCTCTATCGGCGCGCTCTTCAGCGTACCGAGCCCGCTCGCCGCCAGATCGCGGGCGATACCATGGACACTGGTGGCATCCGGCCGGTTCGGCGTCAGATTGATCTCGATCAGCGGGTCGTCGAGATGGGCATAGGCGGCGAAACTGGTGCCGACCGGCGCATCGGCCGGCAGGTCGATGATGCCGTCATGCTCTTCGGATAATTCGAGCTCACGTTCGGAGCACATCATGCCGTGGCTTTCAACGCCGCGGATCTTGCCGACGGTCAGCGTCACGTCGATGCCGGGGATATAGGTGCCCGGTGCTGCAAAGGCGCCGATCAGGCCGGCGCGGGCGTTCGGCGCTCCACACACGACCTGCACAGGTGGCTTGCCGTCGCCTGTGTCGACGGTCAGCACGCGAAGCCGGTCGGCATCTGGGTGCTGCACCGCCGTCACCACCTTGGCGATGACGAAGGGGGCCAGGCTCGCCCGGTCGTCGACATGCTCGACCTCAAGGCCGATCGAGGTGAGACGCTCGACGATTTCCGCCAGCGAGGCGTCGGTCTCGAGATGATCCTTGAGCCAGGAGAGGGTGAGTTTCATGACTGTGTTCCGTCTGGTCTTTGCCGGCTGACTGGTCTTTCCAGGCTGACTGGTCTGGGCACATCGCACTTGAAGCTATGCGGCCGCGCGTCCGACATGTGCAGGAAGGCGAGCTGTCCGCGGATTTGCTGCAGCCCGCTCATCACGCGCTCAAGCCCCCGAACAGCGTCGGCATGTCGAGCGGCCTAAAACCGTAATGCGAAAGCCAGCGGACATCGGCGTCGAAGAAGGCGCGCAGATCCGGCATGCCGTATTTCAGCATGGCGATGCGGTCGATTCCCATGCCCCAGGCGAAGCCCTGGTATTCGTCAGGATCGAGGCCACCGTAACGGAGCACATTGGGGTGCACCATGCCGCAGCCGAGGATCTCCATCCAGTCGGAGCCTTCGCCGAAGCGCACCTCGCCCGGCCGCGAACGGTCGCACTGGATATCGACCTCGAGGCTGGGCTCGGTGAACGGGAAGAAGGACGGCCGGAAGCGCATCTTCACGCTCGGCACCTCGAAGAAGGCCTTGCAGAACTCCTCTAGCACCCATTTCATGTTGGCGACATTGGCCGATTTGTCGATCACCAGCCCCTCGACCTGATGGAACATCGGCGAGTGGGTGGCATCGGAATCCTGCCGGTAGGTCTTGCCGGGGATGACGATGCGGATCGGCGGCTTCTGCATCTCCATGGTGCGGATCTGCACCGGCGAGGTGTGGGTGCGCAAAAGCTTGCGTTCGCCCTGCGCGTCCGGCTGGAAAAAGAAGGTGTCGTGCATCTCGCGCGCCGGGTGGCCTTCCGGGAAGTTCAGCGAGGTGAAATTGTAATAGTCGGTCTCGATGTCGGGGCCTTCGGCGATGGCAAAGCCGAGATCGCCGAAGATCGCCGCGATCTCGTCGATGACCTGGCTGATCGGATGGATGCGGCCGCGCTCGGCCGGCGATTGTCTGACCGGCAGCGTCACATCAACCTTCTCGGCGGCGAGACGCGCCATAATCGCCGCGTCCTTCAGCTCGGCGCGGCGAACAGAAAGCGCCTCGGTGACGCGGTTCTTGAGGCCGTTGATCGCCGGGCCCTTGACCTGGCGCTCCTCGGCGCTCATCGAGCCGAGCGTCTTCAGCATCTCGGAAACCGAGCCCTTCTTGCCGAGGGCCGAGACACGCACCGCCTCGATCGCCTGCTCGTCGGCGGCCGAGGCAATCTCGGCCATCAGGGAATGTTCCAGAGTTTCCATGTCACTCATGTTCCAGATCCGATTGGAAGCAAAGAAAAACCCGCGCCAGCCCTGCCAGCGCGGGTTTCCCAAATCAAGTGTCGAATAGCTTGGGAAGCGCTGGTCTTAAGCGACAGCGCTTTCAAAAGCATTCGGCGTGGTGTTCTTGAGATATTCGAGCGCGACCTTGGCCTTGGCCACGAGTGCGGCGAAGGCCTGCGGCTCGTGGATGGCCATATCCGACAGGATCTTGCGGTCGATCTCGATGCCAGCCTTGTTGAGACCGTCGATGAAGCGGCCGTAGGTCAGGCCATGCTCATGCGTCGCCGCATTGATGCGCTGGATCCACAGCGCGCGGAACGAACGCTTGCGATTCTTGCGGTCGCGATAGGCGTACTGCAGCGACTTTTCCACCGCCTGCTTGGCGATGCGAATGGTGTTCTTGCGACGGCCGTAAAAACCCTTGGCGGCTTTCAGGACCTTCTTGTGCTTGGCGTGCGAGGTGACGCCTCTCTTTACGCGTGCCATGTCATGATCTCCTTAAACGTTGTCCAGGCCGAATGCTCTAAAGGCCGTTCGGCAGAAAATTCTTGATGACCTTCTTGCCGTCCGGTTCAGCCAGAACCATCGTGCCGCGGGCATTTCGAATGAACTTGTTGGAACGCTTGATCATGCCGTGACGCTTGCCGGCCGCAGCCGACAGAACTTTACCCGTACCTGTGATCTTGAACCGCTTCTTGGCGGCCGACTTGGTCTTCATCTTGGGCATTTTGCTACTCCGTTTATATGCGCACCAATGCGCTTTTTGTTCGCTTCAGGCCGACCAAAGCCCGAAAAGCAAATGAAACCGCCACGGCATGCCCTGCCGGGCGGTTTTTTGGGAACGGCGGTCCTATACGTCAAAGCGGGCTGGCGCGCAACACCCCGTGCCCAGCAACACTGTACTCAGCAACACTGCACTCAGGGGAGACGGAACAGCACCGGCAATATGCCGGACTGCTGGGCGCCGTCGATCAGTTCGAAAGCCGGCAAGGCAACCAGGAAGACCAGACCGTCCAGCAGCGTGGTTCGCAGCAGGCGCGGCTTGAAGCCGCCGGTGTCGCCTTCCTGGTACAGCGACAGCTTCGGAAAAAAGCGCGGCACTTTCGCCAGGTAGGCCTGGTATGGCGCGCCGAGAACCTCCTTGAGGAATTTCTCCTCGCGCAGGATAACGATGTAAAAGGCACCAGCGCAGAGCGCTGCAAAGCCGATCGTGGCGGTGATCGAGCCGATCTGTGCGCCGACACCGGCGGCAGCTAAAGTAGAGAAGACATAGAGCGGGTTGCGGGTGATCGAATAGGGGCCGCCGGTCACCACTTCGGAGGATTTGCGACCGCCGATATAGAGCGTCGACCACAAGCGTCCGACGATGCCGAGAAAGATCAGCACGACGCCAACCATTTCGATCGTTTCATGCACAGGCGTATCGGGCGGAAAAACCGACTGCCCGAACAAAAGCATCGCGAACAGGACGACGACGACGACGGCAAGCACCATCCTGCGTGTGTGCTGGTAGCTGCCCAGCCCATATTTGGCTTCCGAATGCTTGACGTCATTGACCATGTCGGGAATCCGATCGTCGAGGGAACCAGAGCGTCTTTGCTCTCGCCGGCGATCGCAGCGTCTGGCCAAGAAAACAGGCGCCCCGCCGATCGCCGGGACGCCTTGCAACATGATTCAGGCGGATTTTATGCACGTCGCCCAAAAGTGCGCAGCGGTTTTGCGACAACGACATGCACAAAACAGAACTAAAGCGCAACGCGCTTTAGCGGGGCGCCAGCACCATCATCATCTGGCGGCCTTCGAGCTTCGGTTCGGCTTCGACCTTGGCGATGGGCGCCACTTCCTCGCGAACCTTGTTCAGAAGCTGCATGCCGAGTTCCATATGCGCCATCTCGCGACCGCGGAAGCGCAATGTCAGCTTGACCTTGTCGCCTTCCTCGAAAAAGCGCCGGACAGCCTTCATCTTGGTCTCGTAGTCGTGGCTGTCGATGTTCGGGCGCATCTTGATCTCCTTGATCTCGATGACCTTCTGGTTCTTGCGCGCCTCGGCCGCCTTCTTCTGGTTGGCGTATTTCAGCTTGCCGAGATCGAGGATCTTTACGACGGGCGGCACTGCATTGGGCGATATCTCGACCAGGTCGAGCCCAGCCTCTTCGGCGAGCAGCAATGCGTCGTTGATGGAGACATCGCCGCGGTTCTGGCCTTCGGCGTCGATTAGCTGGACCCGGGGAACCCGGATGTCACGGTTGGAGCGCGGGCCTTCCTTGGTGGGCGCCGCTGCTTTGAAAGGTCTGCGAATGGTCGTGGTCTCCTTGAGCCGTTTCGTTAAGGGGTTCTTCAGTTCAGAATTGCGAACGCGCAATGTGGTGAGCGCGCGGTCGGAGTCAATAGCACAGCATTCTCAGGAAATCACCTGCCCGATGAATGCTCCTCTGCACCAAGCGAAGAAAGTAGCAGAGCACTTTTCGTTGAACCCCCGCTTGTGCTAAAAGACCGGCGTGAGGGAATACACCATGAGCACCACCCCGATCTTCCTGGCCGTCGACGGGACGAGCATTGCCGTCAGGCATGCGGCAGGTGCCGAGCCCGGCATCGTGTGGCTTGGCGGCTACAAATCCGACATGCTGGGCACCAAGGCCGAAACCTTGTCGGAATGGACGCGCAAAGAAGGCCGCGCCTTCCTGCGCCACGATTATTCCGGCCACGGCGAATCGAGTGGCGCCTTTGCCGACGGCACCATCTCGAAATGGCTGGGCGAGAGCCTGGCGGTTTTCCGCCGCTTCACCCGGGGCAGGCAAATCCTGGTCGGTTCGTCGATGGGCGCCTGGATCGCGCTGCGCATGGTGCAGGAGTTGCACAAGGCGGGCGAGAACAGCGTCGCCGGCCTTGTGCTGCTGGCGCCGGCGCCCGATTTCACGTTCGAACTGGTGGAGCCGGTGCTGACCGGGGCGCAGAAGCGCGACCTCAGGAAAAAGGGCTTTTTCGAAGAGCCGTCGGACTATTCTGCCGAACCGTACATCTACACGCGCGGACTGATCGAGGACGGCCGCAACAACCGGGTGATGACCGGGCCGATCGACACGCACTGTCCGGTCCACATCCTGCAAGGCCTGGCCGATCCCGACGTGCCGTCGAGCCATGCGTTGAAGCTGGTCAGCCTGCTGCCGGCCGACGACGTCACGCTGTCGCTCATCCCCGACGGCGACCACCGCCTGTCGCGGCCGCAGGATCTCGACATGCTAGTGCGGGCGGTGGACGCTATGGTGCGGCAGGCGGGATAGAGGCATGCGCATTTCCATTCCGGTGTCCGCCTTCGTGGCGGCGATCGTCGGCTTCGGCGGTACGCTGGCCATCGTTATTGCCGCCGCCAAGGCGGTCGGCGCAACGCAGGTCGAGACGGCAAGCTGGGTGACAGCGCTTTGCCTGGCGATGGCGATCGAGAGTCTGTGGCTGTCCTGGCGCACAAAAATGCCGGTCATCACCGCATGGTCGACGCCAGGCGTGGCGCTGATCGCCGCGTCGGCCGGCTTTTCGATGGGTGAGGCGGTTGGCGCCTTCGTCGTCACCGCGGTCCTGCTGATCGCCACAGGCCTGTTCGGGCCTTTGACCAAGCTGATCGCCAGAATACCGGCCTCCGTCGCGTCCGGAATGCTGGCCGGCATCGTCGTCACCTTCGCCATCAATGCGGTCAAGACCGTTCCCGTCGACCCCTGGCTGATCCTGCCGCTGGTTGCGGCGTTCTTCATCATCCGCCTGTTCAACCCGGCACTGTCGGTGCTGCTGGTGCTGATCGGCGGCGGTCTCGCCGCCTTTCTCACCGGCCGGGTCGGCGGTCTGCCGGCACCGGAACTCTCGAGCTTGACGCTGGTGATGCCGCAGTTCACCGCCACTGCAATCATCGGCCTCGCCTTGCCGCTCTACCTCGTCACCATGGCCTCGCAGAACCTGTCCGGCCTCGCCGTGCTGAGGGCAGCCGGCTATCATCCCGAACCCGGGCCGCTGATCGGCGTCACGGGCCTGTTTTCGCTGCTGACGGCGCCGTTCGGCGCCTCGACCACCAATCTGGCGGCAATCTCGGCGGCGATCTGCACCGGGCCCGACGTGCATCCCGATCCGGCCGAGCGCTGGAAGACCGGGCCGTTCTATGCGTTGGCCTATTTCGTCTTTGCCCTGTTCGGCGCCTCGCTGGTGGCGATCTTCGCCGTATTGCCGCAGAGCCTGATCGTGCTGGTCGCCGGCCTGGCGCTAATGGCGCCGCTCGCCAATGCACTGTCGATCGCCTTGAAAGGCGAGGACGAGCGGATGGCCGCCACCGTCACCTTCGCCGTCACCGCATCGGGGCTGACGCTGTTCGGCGTCGGCGCGGCGTTCTGGGGGCTGATTGCCGGATTGGTCGTGCTTTTCCTCGAAAATCTCAAAAAGCGATAATCATTTCAGCCGCTTGTCCGGTTTTGGCGATCGCTGTCTTGAATCGCCGTTTTCTCCATCCCATTTCGATTCAACGCAGCCGGATTTGGCTGTCTCCAACTGAAGGATTGGGAGAAATGAACACATCTGCATTGATCCGTCCGGCCTGGACGCCGGCGACCATCGCGTTGATGGTGATCGGGTTTATGGTGTTCTGGCCGCTCGGCTTCGCCATGCTCGCCTACATCATCTGGGGCGACCGGCTCGAGGGCTTCAAGCGCGACGTCAACCGCGCCACTGACGGCATCTTCGCCGGTTGCCGCCGCGGTTCCGACAAGGCCGCGCGCTGGGGTCATGGCTCCGCCCGCACCGGCAACGTCGCGTTCGACGACTGGCGCGAAAAGGAACTCGAGCGGCTTGCCGAGGAACGCCGCAAGCTCGACGAGATGCTGAGCGAGTTCGACGAATATGCCCGCGAATTGCGCCGCGCCAAGGACCAGGAAGAGTTCGACCGCTTCATGGCCAATCGCAATAAGTCGACATCCCCCACGACCGGGTCGGCGACGAACAACAAACCCAGCGGCAAGTCCACGCCAGGCCTGCTCGACGAGTAAGGTCCCGTGCCCAGATAGATAATCCAACGGCGTCGCGTCAGCGGCGCCGTTTCTTTTTTGTTCTAGTCGTTTCCCTCGAATCACGTATCGTCCCGGAATGTCCTTCGGCTTCTTTCGCACCCCGACGAAACCCAAACCCACGCCCGTCGTGGAGCGCGAGCATTGCGTTGCCGGCCGCACGCTGCCGCTCAAGATCGTCGAGAACGACCGTGCCCGCCGCCTTACACTGCGCATCGATTCCGGCGGCCGCGGCTTGCGCATCACCGTGCCGCCGGGGCTGCGGCGCGGCGAGGTGGAAAAATTCCTCGACCGCCATCAGGACTGGCTGGAGCAAAGGCTAGCCAAAGTGCCCAACCGGCCGCAGGTGCGGCCCGGCATCAAGATACCGGTGCGCGGCGTGCCGCATCGCATCGTCCATGAACCGTCGAAACGCGGCACCGTCACGCTGTCGCGCGACGAGCGCGGGCCGCTGATGATCGTGCATGGCGAACGCGTGCATCTGCCGCGCCGCATCGCCGATTTCCTCAAGCGCGAAGCCAAGCGCGAGATCGAAGCGCTGGTGACCAAGCACAGTGCGGCGGTCGGCAAGCGCGCCAAGGCGATCCGCTTCAAGGATACGTCGAGCCGCTGGGGGTCGTGCACGTCGGACGGCAATCTGTCGTTTTCCTGGCGCATCATGATGGCGCCACGGCCGGTGATAAACTACCTCGTCGCGCACGAGGTGGCGCATCTCAAGGAGATGAACCACGGGCCGAAATTCTGGAAACTGTGCGAGCAGCTTTGCCCGGATACCGAACGCTGCAAGGATTGGCTCAAGCGCAATGGCGGCGCGCTGCAGGCGATCACGTTCGAGTAGTTGTCCGATCAATCGTCATTCGCCGCGTTCAACTCCTCCGGCCGCAACCCCTCATCGACATGGCGGGGCCAGGGCAGAAAATCCTTCTCGAAGGTCTCGTTGCTGAAATAAGCCAGCGCCCGGTGCGCCTCGGCGCCGTTGAAAGCCGCCTTGTCCATCAAATGAGCGATGACCTCATGGGCCTGCGCCAGCTTTTGCCTGAGTTCCGCGACGGTCTTTTCCGGCATGATCTTTGTTCTCCCGCCTTTGTGCCTGAGCAAGTAGCGTTGCGCTCTTATATCAGCAAGGTAGCGCGTTCCGCTCTTACATTAGCAAGGTAGCGCGTTCCGCGCTGGCGGCAAACAGGATGCTTTTTCTCGACTCTTTGGCCGTTTCGTGCCAATCCCGCGCCATGGCGCTCGACATCAAGATATGCGGGTTGAAGACCGACAAGGCTCTGGCTGCGGCATTGGCCGGCGGCGCCAGCCATGTCGGCTTCATTTTCTTTGCCAAAAGCCCGCGCTATGTCGAGCCGGCGGAAGCCGGCCGCCTGCGCGAAGCGGCGCGCGGCAAGGCCAAGGCGGTTGCGGTGACGGTCGACGCCAGCGACGTGTTCCTGGATGAGATCGTCGACAACATGCAGCCCGACATGCTGCAGCTTCACGGCGCCGAAACCCCTGGGCGGGTGGCCGAAGTGAAAGCGCGCTACGGCTTGCCGGTGATGAAGGCGCTGCCGGTCGGCGAGGCTGCCGATCTCGCGCGGGTCAAACCCTTCATCGGCATTGCCGACCGCTTCCTGTTCGACGCCAAGCCGCCTAAGGGTTCGGAATTGCCGGGCGGCAACGGCCTTGCCTTCGACTGGCGCGTTCTGGCCGGCCTTGACGCTGGCGTCGATTACATGCTTTCCGGTGGGCTCAATGCCGGCAATATCGGCGACGCCTTTCGGCTGGCGAACCCGCCCGGAATAGATGTTTCCTCGGGCGTGGAGAGCGCGCCGGGCGTCAAGGAACCGGCGCTGATCGAACAATTTTTCCGCGCCGTCGGGGCAGCACGCGACAACCGCGCCGCCTGACCACGCTTCAAACCTCAGACCAGGAGATCGGCGATGGACAAGCCGGCGATACCGAATTCCTTCCGCACCGGCCCCGACGAGCAGGGCATGTTCGGCATTTTTGGCGGTCGTTTCGTTGCCGAAACGCTGATGCCGCTGATCCTCGAGCTGGAGCGGCACTGGAACGAGGTCAAGAACGACCCGGATTTCAAGGCCGAACTGACCGATCTCTCGACGCATTACGCCGGGCGGCCGTCGAAGCTCTATTTCGCTGAAGGCCTGACCAGGCATCTTCGTGAGGTGTCCTCGGCAAAGGGCCTCGGGGGCGGCGCAAAGGTCTATTTCAAGCGCGAGGACCTGAACCACACCGGCTCGCACAAGATCAACAACTGCCTCGGCCAGATCCTGCTCGCCAAGCGCATGGGCAAGACAAGGATCATCGCAGAGACCGGTGCCGGCCAGCATGGTGTCGCTTCCGCCACGGTCGCGGCGCGCTTCGGGCTTCCCTGTATCGTCTATATGGGCGCGACCGATGTCGCCCGGCAAAGCCCCAACGTCTTTCGCATGAAGCTTCTGGGCGCCGAGGTGCGGCCGGTGACGGCCGGCCACGGCACGCTGAAGGACGCCATGAACGAGGCGCTGCGCGACTGGGTGACCAACGTCGAGGATACCTATTACCTGATCGGCACCGCCGCCGGCCCGCACCCCTATCCGGAGCTGGTGCGCGACTTCCAGTCGGTGATCGGCACCGAGGCGCGCGCCCAGATCCTCGAGCAGGAAGGCCGGCTGCCTGACACCATCATCGCTTGCGTCGGCGGCGGTTCCAACGCTATCGGCCTGTTCCATCCCTTCCTCGACGACAGTGGGGTGCGCATCATCGGCGTAGAAGCCGGAGGCCGCGGCCTCGACGGCATCGAGCATTGCGCCTCGATGAGTGCCGGCGCGCCCGGCGTGCTGCATGGCAACCGTACCTACCTCCTGCAGAACGCCGACGGCCAGATCATGGACGGCCACTCGATCTCGGCCGGCCTCGACTATCCCGGCGTCGGGCCGGAGCACTCATGGCTGCGCGATTCCGGCCGCGTCGACTACGTGCCGATCCTCGACAGCGAGGCGCTGGAGGCGTTCCAGTTGACGACACGCGTCGAGGGCATCATTCCTGCGCTTGAATCGGCCCATGCCATCGCACAGGCGGTGAAGATCGTGCCTGACATGGACAAGGACCAGATCGTCATCGTCAACCTGTCCGGCCGCGGCGACAAGGACGTGCATACGGTGGCCAATATGCTGGGCATGGAGATCTGATCATGGCCACCCGTATCGACCGCCGCATGGCAAAGCTGAAGGCCGAGGGCCGACCGGCACTCGTAACCTATTTCATGGGTGGCGACCCTGACTACGACACGTCGCTCTCGATCATGAAGGCGCTGCCCGGCGCCGGCAGCGACATCATCGAGCTCGGCATGCCGTTTTCCGATCCGATGGCCGACGGCCCGGCGATCCAGGCGGCCGGCCTGCGGGCGCTGAAGGGCGGCCAGACACTGGTCAAGACACTGAAGATGGCCTCGGAATTCCGCGCCGGCGACAGTGAAACGCCGATCGTCTTGATGGGCTATTACAATCCGATCTACATCTACGGCGTCGAGCGCTTCCTGAGCGACGCGCTGGCCAGCGGCATAGACGGGCTGATCGTCGTCGACCTGCCGCCGGAGATGGACGAGGAACTTTGTATCCCGGCACTCAAGGCCGGCATCAATTTCATCCGGCTGGCGACGCCGACCACCGACGACAGGCGCCTGCCCAAGGTGCTGCAGAACACCTCCGGCTTCGTCTATTATGTGTCGATGACCGGTATCACCGGTTCGGCGCTGGCCGACACCGGCAAGGTGGCGGCAGCTGTCAAGCGCATCAAGAGCCATACCGACCTGCCGGTCTGCGTCGGCTTCGGCGTCAAGACCGCAGAGCAGGCGCGCATCATCGGCGCGTCGGCCGACGGCGTCGTTGTCGGCACCGCGATTGTCAATGCCGTCGCCAACGTGCTCGGGCCGAAGGGCGAAAAGACCGCCGATCCGGCCGAGGCCGTCGCCACGCTGGTCAGCGGGCTTTCGCAAGGGGTTCGCGCGGCTCGCCTTGCTGCCGCCGAATAATCTTCCTACGTCTTCTTAAGGGACAGGAGCCGAAGCGATGAACTGGATCACCAATTACGTCCGTCCGAAGATCAATTCGATGCTCGGCCGCCGCACCGACATGCCAGAAAACCTGTGGATCAAGGATCCCGAGACCGGCGAAATGGTGTTCCATAAGGATCTGGAGCAGAACCAGTTCGTCATCCCGTCCTCCGGCCACCATATGAAGATATCGGCTAAGGAACGGCTGAAATTCTTCCTCGACGACGGCAAATACGAGACGCTCGAGAACCCCAAGGTCGTTCAGGATCCGCTCAAGTTCCGCGACGAGAAGCGCTACGCAGACCGGCTGAAGGATGCCAAAGCCAAGACCGGCATGGAAGACGCCATCATCAATGCGCTGGGCACGGTCGAAGGCGTGCCGGTGGTGGTGACGGTGCAGGATTTTGCCTTCATGGGCGGCTCGCTCGGCATGGCGGCAGGTGACGCCATCGTGCATGGTTTCGAGGTCGCCTTGCAGCGCAAGCGGCCGCTGATCCTGTTTGCGGCCTCCGGCGGCGCCCGTATGCAGGAAGGCATCCTGTCGCTGATGCAGTTGCCGCGGACCACGGTCGGCGTCGACAGGCTGAAGGAGGCCGGCCTGCCCTACATCGTCGTCCTGACCAACCCGACGACCGGCGGCGTCACCGCCTCCTACGCCATGCTGGGTGACGTGCATATTGCCGAGCCAGGCGCGCTGATCGGCTTTGCCGGACCGCGTGTCATCGAGCAGACGATCAGGGAAAAACTGCCCGAAGGCTTCCAGCGCGCCGAATATCTGATGGAACACGGCATGGTCGACATGGTGGTGTCACGGCTGGAGATGCGCCAGACGATTGCGCGGCTGCTGAGAATGCTGCTCAAGCTGCCGGAAGAGCAAAAACCGCAGGAGCCGGAGATCCTGCCGCCGTCGGTGATTCCGGCCGAAGCCCGGCCGCACGCCTGACGCGACAGCCCGCGGCGCGAGCGGCTGTTGTGTGCCGTTGCGCACGCGCCTAGGATTCTCCCATGACCACGCTTGCCGCGGACCGCGAAATCGAAAGCCTGATGGCGCTTCACCCGAAGGGCTTCGACCTTTCGCTCGACCGCATTTCGCGGCTGCTCGAACGCCTCGGCAATCCGCAGGACCAGCTGCCGCCGGTCATCCACATCGCCGGCACCAATGGCAAGGGCTCCTGTGCCGCCTTTTCACGGGCGCTGCTCGAAGCAGCCGACTACCGCGTCCACGTCCACACTTCGCCACACTTAGTGAACTGGCACGAGCGCTACCGGCTGGCCGCCGATGGCGGCGGCAGGCTGGTTGACGACAAGGTCTTCGCCGAAGCCATCGCCCGGGTCGCCGAGGCCAATCAAGGCCAGAAGATCACCGTCTTCGAAATTCTCACCGCCGTCACCTTCCTGCTGTTTTCCGAACATCCGGCCGATGCCGTCATCCTCGAGGTCGGCCTTGGCGGCCGCTTCGACGCCACCAACGTCATCGCCGAGCCGGCCGTGTCGGTGATCATGCCGGTCTCGCTCGACCACGAAGCCTATCTCGGCGACCGCGTCGAGCTGATCGCCGCCGAAAAGGCCGGCATCATCAAGCGCGGGTGCCCGGTCGTCATCGGCGCGCAGGAAAGCGAGACGGCCCAGCAGGTGCTCATCGAAACCGCCGAACGGCTCGACTGCCCCGCCTTCGTCTATGGCCAGGATTTCCTTGCCTATGAGGAAAACGGCCGCATGGTCTATCAGGACGAAGATGGATTGATGGATCTGCCGCCGCCGCGCCTGCCGGGGCGCCATCAATTCGCCAACGCGGCGGCGGCGATCGCGGCGGTCAAGGCGGCCGGCTTCGAGATCAGCCACCGCGCTGCCGAGAAGGCGATGGCGAATGTCGCCTGGCCGGGCCGCATGCAAAAGCTGCCGCAAGGCCGGTTGAGCGAACTGGCGCCGAAGGGCGCCGACATCTGGCTCGACGGCGGCCATAATCCCGGCGCCGGCGTGGTCGTCGCTGAGGCCCTGGCGGAGCAGGAGGAAAAGAACCCGCGGCCGCTGTTCCTGATCTCGGGCATGATCAACACCAAGGACCAGAGCGGCTATTTCCGGGCCTTCAAAGGGCTGGTGCGGCACGTCTACACCGTGCCGGTGAGCATGAGCGACGCCGGCGTGCCGAACGACCAACTGGCGACCCGCGCCATTGAGGCAGGCTTGTCGGCCGAACCGGTTAGTTCCGTTGCAAGCGCACTGATGCTGCTGCGCGACACATGGGACGGACCGCCGCCGCGTATCCTGATCGGCGGATCGCTTTACCTGGCCGGCGCGGTACTGGCCGAAAACGGCACGCCGCCAACCTGAGGCGTGCGTTCGCCCGGGCCGCGATGACGCCACACCTGTCAGATCACCGCGAGGAGCCAATCATGATCAAGGTAAAGCAGCTCGCACACGTTTGCATTTTCGCGAATGACCTGGAGATGACGCGAAGCTTCTATCGGGACGTCCTCGGAATGGACACTCAGTTCAATTTCCTGCGCGAGGGGAAGATTTTCGGCTTCTACCTCAATTGCGGCAGCCGCAGCCACGTCGAGGTGTTCCAGAAAGACGGCGCAAGCTATAGCGACTTGAACCAGATCAACCACTTCTGCCTCGAAGTGGAAAACATCGACGCCGCGATCGCCCATCTGAGGTCAAAGGGGGTCGATGTCACTTCCAAGAAACGCGCGTGCGATGACACCTACCAGGCTTGGATCCGCGACCCCAACGGTGTGAAGATCGAACTGTTCGAATACACTGAGAAAAGCGCACAATTCGTCGGCGGCGATCGTATCGCGGATTGGTGAATAGCGCCGCGCCGGACAATTGTAGCGGCGCAGCCGGTGGTTGGTGGACTACTTCAGTTCGACCTCGATGAAGGCGAATTCGCCATCGTTTGCGCTGATGACGTCATGTTCGACGCCCTCATTGCGGAAATACGGCGCGCCCTTCTTCATTTCGGCAAAAGATTCCCCATCCTTGGTCAGGAGCTTCACCTTGCCGTCGGTCAACGGCACGATCACATAGTCGTGGCCATGGCGGTGCCAGCCGGTGTTGTCGCCCGGGGCGAAACGGTATTCGGTGACAATGACTCGCTCATTGTCGATGAAGACGGTGGCCTTGGCGGATCCGGTCATATCGCTCCTCCTGCTTTAAGCCAGACAAGAGCATGAGACGACAAGTGGCGAGTGCCAGATCTGCGGATCGGTGGCGCCACAAGAAAGCCCGGCGCGAGGCCGGGCTTTTCTGCAAAATTCTGGTCGGATCAGGCGAGGCTGCCGTTGATCCAATGCGACAATGCCGTTTTCGGCGCAGCACCGACCTTCATGTCGGCGACTTCGCCGCCCTTGAAGATCATCAGCGTCGGGATCGAGCGCACGCCGAACTGCGCGGCCAGCTCAGGATTCTCGTCTATGTTGAGCTTGGCGATCTTTATCTTGCTGCCGAGTTCGATGGCGATGTCCTCGAGCGCCGGGGCGATCATCTTGCACGGGCCGCACCATTCCGCCCAGAAATCGACCACGACGGGCTCCTTGGCGTTGAGCACGTCGGCCTGGAAATTGCTCTTGTCGACCTTGACGGTGGCCATGCTGAGATCCTTTCGATTTGTTCGTCGCACCAAATGTGGTGGTGATCGCGTCCGTCTTCAAGCAAGTGTTGTGTCACGCTCCCGTGAGTCTAGCAAGCGCGTCGTCCATGGCCGCTGCCGGCAGATCGATCAGCCGCGGCGCCTCGGTGAACAGCAGCGCCGCCGAGACCTCGCGTCCCGGATAGAGCGGCTGAAGCAGCGCGCGATAGAGTGCGAGCTGCAGAACATAGGCTTGCGGGACTTCGGCGAGCGTAGCTGGCGCTGGCCGATTGGTCTTGTAGTCGACGATCGAAACCTTGTCCGGCGTTACTGTCAGCCGGTCGATCTTGCCGGAAATCGAGCGCAGTTTGCCCCTCACTCCCAAGCTGCCCATGATGGCGACTTCGGCGGGCGAGTTCGGCGCAAACAGCGGTGCGAAACGGCTGTCGGCAAGAATTCTGAAAACGCCAGCCAGGGCCTTGTCGCGCTCGCCGTCGGGCCATGCCGCGCCGGCTCTTGCCAGATAGCGTTCGGCGGCATCCCGGCGTTTTCCCTCGGCGATGCCGGGCAACATCTGCAGCAATTTGTGCAGCGCCAGCCCGCGCACGACGGCAAAGCCGGGCTCGGCGTCGGCATCCAGCACCGGCGAACGCGTGTCGGCCACCGCTTGCTGCGCCTCGTCGATCAGCACCGAGGCGCCGGACGGCGAGAGCGGCCGCGGCAATTCCTCGAAGGGCGGCAGAGGCTGGAACAGGGTTTCCGGCAATGGCGCGAAGCGTTCAGCCTGTCGTGCCTCATCCACGGACGCCAGTGGCATGGGCGTCAGTTTCGTCACCTGGAAACGATGCACGGTCTCGCCGGTGGCGGGATGCCGGCGTTCTTCGCTCTCCGTGGCACCGACCAGTGCGCGGCTGACGATCGAATGCCAGGTGCCGGTATTCGGCGCCCGCTTGCCATGGTAGCCGCAGACGATCAGCCGATCCTCGGCGCGGGTCATGCCGACATAGAGCAGCCGGCGATATTCATCGTCGGCGAGCTCTCGGGCGCGGGCCGATGCGGCGCGTGAAAATCCATTGGCGACATCGCTGGCCGAACGCCAGAGATAACCCTTGCCCTCCCAGCAGTCGCCCGAGCCTTCGAACGGCATCAATCTCGGCAGATGCTGGTCGCTGAACGGCGCGGAGCCGCCATCGACAAGGAATACCACCGGCGCCTCCAGGCCTTTGGCGGCATGCACGGTCATGACGCGAACCTCGTCGCGGGTCTGGTCCATTTCGCGCTTGATCTCGGGGCCGGCGTTTTCCAGCGTCGACAGGAAGGATTCCAGTCCCGGCAGGCCGGTCCGCTCCTCGGCCAGGCAGAAATTCAGGAATTCGTCGAGGATGTCGCCGGCCTCCGGCCCGAGCCGCGCGATCATCTTCTTGCGCAGGCCGTCGCGGGCGAGAGCTGCAGCATAGAATTCGAACACCGGCTTGAATGCGGCCTCGTTCGACCATGTGTCGAGCCGGCTGACGGCGGCGGCCAACGCCTCGCTTTCGCCGGCATGCCGGCGCAGCGAGGCGATCAGCGAGACGCCCGACGGCCTCTCCGCAGCAAACGCGAAAAGCTGCTCTTCCGAGACATCGAAGATCGGGCTGCGCAGCACGGCGGCCAGCGACAGATCGTCCTCGGGCTGGATGAGGAAATGACCGAGTGCGATCAGGTCCTTCACCGCGATATGGCCAGGCAGGCTGAGCCGGTCGGCGCCGGCCACGGGGATGTCGCGGCGCTTCAACGCCCGTGTCAGGGCATGGACGAAGCGGTCGCGCTTGCGCACCAGCACCAGCACGTCGCCGGGCCGGAGTTTCTTGCCACGCCCTTCGATGACCTCGCCGCCGCCGATCCAGCCGGCAACGGTCGCTGCAACGTTTTCGGCAACGCGCACCGCCGGTGCGTGGGCGTGATCCACCGCTTGCGTCCAGTCGTCCGGTTCGTCGACGGTGTCGGCGCCGAGCGAGGGCCAGACCTCGACATAGCCCGGCGCATCGTTGCGGATCGCCTTGTGGTCGAGCGGATCGGGATCGTGGCTGATGCCGCGCCGCACGTCCGGGTCGGCAAAGACACGATCCACCGCCGCAAGCACGTCGTCGGTCGAGCGAAACGACCAGGTCAGCTTGAGATCGGCGAAGGCGGCGGCGGCGGATCTGACTTTGCCGGCAAACAAAATCCGGCTGTCGGCAAAGGAGTCCGGGGCGGCTCCCTGGAAGGAATAGATCGACTGCTTTTCGTCGCCGACCGCAAAGATGGTGCGGTGGACGGCGTCGCGTGCGCCGAGCCCGGCAAAGAACTCCTCCGCCAGCCGCTTGACCACCTCCCACTGGTCGGGACTGGTGTCCTGCGCCTCGTCGAGGAGGATGTGGTCGATGCCCTGGTCGAGCTTGTATTGCACCCATGGGCCGGCGTCGGGCCGCGCCAGTAGATGGACCGTGCGGGTGATCAGGTCGTTGAAGTCGAGGAAGCTGCGGGCGCGCTTCAATTGCTCGTAGCGGGCGATCAGCCAGTCGGCGATGGTCAGCGCCGCACGGGTGCCCTCCAGCATCCTGAACAAGGCCAGCCGGTCGGAGATTTCGAGAATGGCTTCGACCGCCGCCAGATATCGTTCGGCAAGATCGGGCAACCGGTCAAGCAATGCCCTTTTAAACGTTTTTGCCGGATCGTAAGGCTCGCCGTCGGCCCTCAGGAAAGCCTTGGAGAGCAAATTCAGGCGACGGACCGGATGCTCCTCGGCGAAGGCGAGACGGGCGTATGGCAGCATGTTGTTCAGCACCACGCGGGCATCGGCAGCCTCGGCCGCCCGTGAAAAGGTGACGAGATAATCCGGCAGGAAGCCGGGCAGCGGCCAGACGGAGGCGGCTATGCCTTCGGCCGTCTGGCCGGCGCGGAACTGAAACTCGTCGAACAGCGCCTGAAAACCATCGCCGCCGGCCGCGGCGATGAACGCACGCAAACCATCGCGCTTGCGCACGATCTCGGCCAGCAGTGCGTCGAGCCCATGTTCGCCGCCGCGCTCAAGCACGGTGGCAAAGGCCTCGGCCAATGCCGCATCGCCTGCAACGCCGCCCGAAATCATGTCGCGGCGGGCGGCGGCGAACAGCGAAGCCTCCATTTGCGGATCGAGCATTTCGAAATGTGCCGGGATATTGGCTTCCAGCGGGAACTGATGCAGCACCGATTCGCAGAAGGCGTGGATGGTCTGGATCTTCAGCCCGCCCGGTGTCTCCAGCGCCTCCGCAAACAACCGCCGCGCCCGGCGCATGGTTTCGCGGTCGGGCTGGCGGCCGTCCAGCGCCTCTATCCGTTTCGAGAGCTCGGCATCGCCCAAGGTCGTCCATTGCGACAGGGTCGAAAACACCCGGTTCGACATGTTGGCGGCGGCGGCACGCGTATAGGTCAGGCACAGGATCTTGGACGGATCGGTGCCACGCAGCAGAAGCCGGATAACGCGCTGGGCGAGTACATGGGTCTTGCCGGATCCGGCGTTGGCCGACACCCAGGCGGAATTGCGCGGGTCGGACGCGCTTGCCTGGCTCGCGGCAGTGTCGCTTGGAATGGGGTAGGCCTTTTTCATGCCTCCCCTCCCTCGTCGTCGGCGTCGCCGCCGGCCGACCATTCGAGCACGCGGGCGAGATGGTCATAGTCGCCGTCGGTCTCGCCCTCGCGGAACGGCAGCGCCCGCGACAGATAGCCGGTCGCCGGGTCGGCGTAGTGGATCAGCAGTTTTTCCAGCCGCGCCCACGCTTCTTCGGCGAGATCGGCAGCGGTTCGCGGCCTGCGGTTGTATTCGAGGATGGATTCCTCGAACACTTCGCCATTCGGCCTCAGCCGCACGAAGGCCAGTTGCGACGGCTCGCATGCGCCAAGCTCCTTGAAAGCGCCGCGCCTGAGCAGCGCGCCCTCCAGCGCCAGTTGCGGCGCGAGCAGCGTGTGCGCCTGTGCTTTGGATGGCGACGAGCCGGTCTTGTAGTCGAGGATGTCGGCCATTCCGCCAGCCAGCAGATCGATGCGATCGGCATAGCCGGACAGGGTTACGCCGGATCGGCCCACACCGGTCTTTTCGGCGCGTTCCTCGGCGTGCCGCCGTGCCACGGCTGCGGCCCGGCCGCGCTCCCATTCGATGATGCCGGCGGCAAGCTTTTCGAAGCGTGGCCACCACACCGCCTCGACATCGGCGGGCAGGGCAGCCTCGGCAAAGCAGGAGCGGCCTGCGGCGATGAGCCCGTCCAGCGCCTCCGGCGCGCGCGGGTCGGCCACCCTCGCTGAGAAGAGGTGCAGAATTGCGTGAAACAGCGTGCCACGCTCGGCAGCGCCCGGATCGCGAATGACCGGATCGAGCGGCATCAGGCCGAGTATCCTTCTGGCATAGACCGCATAGGGATCGCGACGCAGCGTTTCGATCTCGGTGACCGAGAAGTGGTGCGGCCGTACGGTGAGCGGCGGCTTCGGCTGCGGCCGCGGCGCAAAGTCCTGCTTTTCGCCGGCATCGAGCACACGCGCCCAGGCAAGCAGTTCATCGCCGCGCCGGCGAAGTGCCGTAGCATGGTCCTCGCCGACGAAGGTAAGGATACGCTGCAGCCAGCGCGAGGGCACCGACGGTGCGTCGCCAGAACGGGCGGAGCGGGCCAGCACCAATTTCTTGGCGCCCATGGCCATCTGGAAATCATGGGCGGCAAGGCCGATGCGCCGCTCCGGCGGTTCTAGATCGATGCCGGTCTTCATCAGCCGCGACATGAAGCGGTCGCTTTCCGGCTTGCGCGGCCACACGCCTTCGTTGAGCCCGCCGACGACCAGCGTATCGATATCCTGAAGCCGCGCTTCCAGCACCCCCCAGATGGCGATGTTCCTGTCGGTGCCCTGCGCCGGCTTGACCATCTCGGGCGCGATCAGCGCCTCCATCACGTCAGGCCATTCGTCAGCCGCGAAGGAGAACGACACCGAGGCCGCGACCAGCCCGCGCAAGAGCTCGGCAAGCTTTTCGCCGGCATCGCCGGCATAGAGTTCGCTCAAGCTGCCGTCGGCGGCGCGTCCGAGGCTTTCGAGCGCAACGACGCTGGCACGCACAAGCGTGGCAAGATCGGCATTCTCCTCGCCGCGAAAAGCAACCAGCGGCGCCAGCGCAGCCGTTAGACGGATCAGCAGCTCGCGCGCCTGTTCGATGCGCCTGACCGAGAGGCGCGATCGCCAGAAAGGCGGGCGGCGATTGCCGCCGCCGTCGAATTCGAGGAGCCGGGTGTCGAAGAGCTGCGGCAGCGACGCGACGTCCGGACGCCCGGTGCCACCGCGCAGCGCCACGAGTTCGACGATTTCGGCCGCATGGCGCACGCTTGCCCGCTCCCGGCCGAGGCCAAGCAGGGGATGCTTGAGCAGCGACAGCAAGGCGACCGGGTCGCCCGGGCGGACGGCTGCCTGAAGCGCCAGCCTGAGCAGGCTGGCGGCTGGCGTGGTGATGAGCGGCGTGCCCCCGGAATCGTCGGCGGCGACGCCGAAGCGCAACAGCTCGACCGAGACGCGCCGCGCCAGCGCGCGATCGCCGGTGACCAACGCGGCGCGCTGGCCGGGCCGTTCGACGGCCTGTTTGAGCGCGACGGCGATCGCCACGGCTTCATCGCGTTCGCTGGCGGCTTCGAGAAGCGTCACGTCAGCGAAGGCCTCGGCAATATCACCGGCGGTAAAGCGGGCGCGCGTCTCGGCCCAGAGCTCGGTAGTCTCCGCCGGGCGAAGCGCTTCGCCGACGAGTGCGGCGCGCAATGCAAGCGGCCGCGGCGCAACAGCAAGGTCCTCGACGTCGGCGCGCGGCACGCCGATCTTGCCGATCAACTTTGCCAGGCCGTATTGCGGGTGGCCAAGCAGCGCCGGGCGCGCACCGAGCGCACTGATGGCGGCAAAGGACGGCTCGTCCAGTGTCCGGTCGAGCCCGGGCAGCACAACGGCGCCATTGGGCAGACCGGCGATCACGGCAAGCAGCTCGGCCGTGGCTGGGATCGATCCTGTGGAGCCGGCGGCGATCACCGGCCCGGCCGGCGGATTGCGCCTGAGCCGCGCCGCCTCCAGCCTTATCAGGGCATTGCGATGCGCGGCGGGATTGGAGCGATGGCGTTCCTCGAGCAGCTTGGGCCAGTTCTCGGTCACGATGCTCAGGAAATCGAGCGTCACCTGCCACCAGCCTGCGAGATTGCCGGTCACAAGGTCGGCGAGCCTCGCCCAATCCGTGCCCTCGGTCTCGATCTCATCCATCAGCCGCGCCAGGTCGCGCGCCAGCCAGAGGGCGTCGGCGGCGGAGGCCGGGATGACGATCTCCTCGTCGAACAATGCGGCGACATGTGCCGGCAGGCGACGTTTCCACGCTCGCACCAGCGGCGCCAGCAGCAGCAGGCGCTCGACCGCGGCGATCGGCGGCGCAAGGTCGATGGCGGCCGAAGCTCCTGCCTCGAAGGCCGCTTCATCTTCGTCGAATTCGCCAAGCGGGCGGATGACCGGCAGGATCGCCGAGCGGCTTCCCGAGCGCGAGAGAGCATCGACGAATTCGCCGCGAAGCGCCCGCGCCGCACGGCGCGTCGGCACATAGATGGTGAGATCGGCCAGCATCAGCGGATCGCCATCGTAGGCAAAGCCGGGAACCAGGCGCCCTGCAAGCAGCGCCTCGGCCAGCGTCGGCAGGAACGGCGCTCCGGGCGGGATCGAGAAAACGCGGCGGGAGCCGCTCATTTCGACTCGGTAAGAGCGCCGGGTGCCTCAGCAACAGCATTGGGCGTGCCGGCAAGCGCGGCGGCGACCGCAGCTTCCGCCCGCGGGATCGCGTCAGGTGTGCCGACAGTGATCCAGTGACCCTGCATCTTCATGCCGAACAGGCGGCCGGCGGCGATTGCCGCATCGAAATAGGCGTTGAGCGACAGCGGGCCGGCCGGCGCATCCTTGAAGATGCGCGGATGGACGATTGCGGCGCCGGCATAGATCAGGCCGGCCGGATCGTTGTTCGCACGCCGCAAGGCGCCGTCCGGCGCCATCAGGAAATCGGTGCCGCCGCTATGTCCGGTTGCCGACTGGAGATCCGCAAGCATCAGCAGAATGTCCATTGTCGCGCCCTCCCATGCAAGGGCAAGACGCCTGAGATTGGAAACGCCGCTGTCGATCCAGAAGGTGTCGGCGTTGAGCACATAAAACGGCGACCCCAAGCTGGGCAATGCCTTGACGATACCACCGGCGGAGTCGAGCAGGCCGCAGCTCTCATCCGAGATGACAATTCTCGGCGCACTGCGGCGGGCCACATGGTCCACGATCTGTTGGGGCAGGTAATGGACATTGACGACGGCCTTGGCGACGCTGGCTTCGGCCAGGCAGTCCAGCCCCCAGTCGAGCAATGTCTTGCCGGCGATCTTGACCAGCGGCTTCGGCATGGTGTCGGTGATCGGCCGCATGCGCTTGCCGAGCCCGGCGGCGAGCACCATGGCGGTCGTTGGCATCGGTCCCTCGTCCGACACCGCCAGGCCTAAATCCTTAGCCGTCAAATCGAGCGTTCCTCCAGCAAGCCGTGGGCGATGTAGAAATCCTGCAGCCCGGCCAGCGCCGGATGCGCCAGCGCCCGGCGAAGATAGTCGCGGATGCGCGGCAGATGCTTCAGATAATAAGGCTTGCCGTCACGTTTTTCGAGCCGCACGAAGATGCCGAGTACCTTGGAATTGCGCTGTGCGGCCATGATTGCATAGGTTTCGAGGAATTCGTCCTCGTCGAAGACGCCGGCCGCGCGCCGCCCGGCGATATAGGCGGCGAGCGTGTGCTTTTCGATTTCAGGTGAAATGGTGACGCGCGCGTCCATGGCGAGCGATGCGACGTCGTAGGCGGACGGTCCGATCAGCGCATCCTGGACATCGACGACGCCGAGGCGGTCATGACCGGAACGGTCAGCGCGCCAGATCAGGTTGGGCGAATGGAAGTCGCGCAACATAAGCGTGTATTCGCGCCCCTCGAGCCGATCGAGCACCGCATTCCATTCGCTGCGGTAGCCGGCGCGCAGCGCCTCGCTTGGCGGAGTGCGTGAAATCGCCGGGACATACCAGTCGACCAGCAATTCGGCCTCGATCATCATGGCGTCGCGGTCGAAAGGCGGCACTTCGTGGAAGACGCCGGGGCCGGCCTGCATGCGGGCCGGCCATGTTTTGCCGTGCATCATGGCAAGCAGTTCGGCCGCCGCCGCATAACGCGCGGCTACCGGCTGGCCGCGCTTGTCGAGAAAGCCTTGGGAACCGAGATGCTCCAGCAGGAGAAAACCCTGCTCGAGGTCCTGGGCATGGACTTCCGGGACGCTGACACCGCCGGCCCGCAAGGCCCGGTCGATGGCGACGAATGCCGAAACGGATTGCGCCGTGTGGGCGATCTCGGCATAGGGTTTGCCGTCGCGGACCGGCGGTCCGAGCACCAGCCTTGGCGAGTTCATCAGCACGCGCGGCGGAAATCCGGCGAGCGTGACGATCTCGTAGGAGCGAGCCGAGGCATCACCGATGAAATATCGTCGCTGCGCGTCGCCCCAACCGGCCTGCCCGAGAAAATCGCGCATTGCCAGCGATCGCGCCGCGCGCTCGAACGCGGCGCCCTCCCCCGACAGTCTCGCCAGTCGGCCGTCGCCCTGCTGGAGAAGTTCGACCAGCACCGACGTATCCGGCAAATATGCCTCTGCCCGCTCCGGCCATTCGATCAGCGCAGCCGCTTGCGTCAGCGCCTCGTCGAAGCCCAGCTCGTCCAGCTCGGACGCCGTGCCCAAGCGGTAGAGATCGAAATGATGGACCGGCACACGCGTGTCGTAGCTCTGGACCAGCGTGAAGGTCGGGCTGGGCACGTCGAGGCCGGCATCGTCGGCCAGCGCCCTGACCAGCGCCCGTGCCAAGGTCGATTTGCCGGCGCCGAGATCGCCCTTGAGAGCGAGCACGTCGCCAATGCGCAGCGACATGGCAAGATCCTCGCCGAGCCTTGCCGTCGCAGCCTCGTCGGCGAGAAAACGCTCCAGCACCAATACCGCCATCGAACGCGCTACTCGGCCGCCGCACGGATGCCCGACGGCGTGTCGGGAAAGGCGCAAACAACCGTGGTGCCCTTATCCCTGCCGGTCTCGATGCGGACGCTGCCGCCATGGAGTTCGACAAAGCTCTTGACGATCGACAGGCCGAGCCCGGCGCCACGGCGGCGGCCGCCATTGGTGCGCGGCTCGAAGCGCCGGAACACTGACTCAAGCAGGTCCGGCGGCATGCCGGGGCCGTCATCGTGAACGGAAAATTCCACGCCGTCGGCAAGCTGGCGGCAGGCGAGCGTTATGGTGCTCGCCTCCGGCGCGTAATTGGCGGCATTGCTGAGCAGATTGTAGAGTATCTGGCGGACGCGGATCTCGTCGCCGTGGAAGGTCTTCGGCGCGGCAGCCGCGTCGATCCTAAGCTTGATCGCATGTTCCTCCAGCCGATCGGCGACCAGTTCGGCGGCGGCCGTAATGGTTCGATTGATGTGAACTTCGGAAATGTCGAGTTCCATGATGCCGGCATCCACCGTCGCCAGATCGAGGATGTCGTTGACGATGGTGAGCAGGACCGAGGAGGACGAGCCGACATGCCCGATATATTCGCGTTGCTTCTGGTTCAACGGACCAGTCGACGGCAGTGAAAGAAGCTCGGTAAAGCCGATGATGTTGGTGAGTGGCGAGCGCAGCTCATAGGAGACGTGCTGCACGAATTCGTTCTTGATCTGGTCGGACTTTTGCAGCGCCTCATTCTTGTCCTTCAGTGCCCGCTCGACATTGACGCTGTCGGTAACGTCGACGAAGGTCATCATCACCTGGCCGTTGGGCAAAGGGATGACGGCGTAGCGCAAAACGGTGCCGTTGTTCAATTCGGTCTGGCCGTGGCGGTCGCGGCGCTCGTCGTCGAAGCCGGTGATGGCGGCAACGAACCCGCCCCACGGACTGTCGACGGCACGGCGGTCGCAAAGTTCGCGGATCGTCGAGACATGGACGTTGGGTTTTGAGGCATCGGCATCCAGCCCCCACAGGGCCGCGAAGGCCGGGTTGGACAATCTCAGCCTGCCGTCGGGGCCGAACACGGCGACGCCTTCGGCAAGGTTGTCGAGCGTCTCACCCTGAACCCGCACAGCGGTCTGATAGCGGCTTTCAAGGTCCATCTTCTCGGTCAGGTTCTCAAACACCCAGGTGACGCCGCCCTTGGGCTGCGGATTGGCGACGACGCGAATGGTTTTGCCGTCCGGCAGATGCCACCAATGCTCCTGCGATTCAACCGCGCGGTAAGCGCCGAGCAGGCTCTCTTTCCAGCGCCGCCATTCGGGCTGCTCGGCGATCTTGCCTTCGCTGCGCAGGCGGTCGAGCAGCAAGGCGTTATCCGGCGCGCTGTGCAGGAAGCCGCTGTCGAGGCCCCATAGTTTCTGGAACGCCTGATTGAAAAACCGCAATTTCTCGTCGGTATCGAAAATCGCCACGGCGGTGTTGAGCTGATCGAGCGTGTCGGCGTGGCTCTGCACGGTCCGCTCATATTCGGCGCGAATGGCCTCGATGGCGCTGATGTCGCAGGCAAGACCAGCCGAACCATCCGCCCCGGCAAAATCGGTCACGGCAAACATACGGCGGTCGCCTTCGATCACCGTGGAGAGCGTCTGTTCGAAGACGGGGTGCGACTTGTGCTGCGCAGCGATCGTGTCGCGCGCCTGGCCTCCGAGGAATTCCTTGCCGTCACGAACCGCCGCTTCGGCATTCTCGGCCTCGACCGCTTCGGCATAGGCCCGGTTGACCCATTTCAGCCGCCCGTCAACGGCCCGCAACCATGATGGCATCTTGAGCGCATCCAGAAGGCCGATCAGCGTCTCATGGTCGGCGGCCAAGCGCTGGTTCTCGATCTTCAGCCTGGCCTGGCTTCGCTGTGTCTCCGAAAGCGAGACGAAGCGAACCAGCACATGCGCCGCACTCTTGCGGCCGTGAACCTCGAGCGGCTGGCCGGCCTGCGATTCGATGACCAGATCGAACGGCTTTGCCTTGTCCCGCAGTGATGCGACGGCATGTTCGAGTGCGGCCGCCGAACGCGGCATCAGCCAGCGGCCGAAAGCCAGGAAGGCCGCCCGGTCCTCCGGCGCGCCGCTCTCGAGCGGCAATGTCCCGACAAGCTCGGGCTTCTTGTTTTCGGCCGCCCATACCACCACGCGCTGATCGCGGGAATGGAGCAGCGCCTCCGAGCGCTGCAGCGCGGCATTGACGTCGGCGATGCGGGTCCTGAGCTCGGCATTTTCCGCCGCGGTGCGCGCCCGTTCGCGGATCAGAAAGATGGCCGACAGCAATGCCGCCCCCATGACGCCGACGAACATGGCGAGTTGCATGACCTCGACCGTGCTGACCGACAGCCCGGCCTTTTGCGCCGCGCGGGTTTGGGCATGTGCAGCAGAGCCAAGCAGCGGACCAACCAGCGCGGACGAAGCAAGCAGCACTCCGATACGGCTGCCGGCACGCCACAAAAGGCTGCCGCCTCTGGCAGCGGAGCCCGTGACCGAATCGTTATGGCCGCCGGAAACGGCCTGTCCCGCGCAAGGCGGGTTATCCCCCGGCATGTCTTGGTCCTCTTCGCCGCCTGAATGCAAGACCGCCCTGATGCGTGCGCCCGGGCCTCGTCCCCGGACCGCGAATCAGCACCATAGCGCTTGCGCGAATCGGCGTGAAGAATCAATCAGCGCAAAAATAAAGCCGGGCGAAAAGTCAATCGCCCGGCTTCAATATCTAGTGGCAAGTTTCGCCGTGGTTAATAGCGGTAGTGTTCCGGCTTGAACGGTCCCTGCGGAGTGACGCCGATATAGGCGGCCTGTTCGCCAGACAGTTCGGTCAGGCGGGCACCGAGCTTGTCGAGATGCAGGCGCGCGACCTTTTCGTCGAGATGCTTCGGCAGGACATAGACCTGGTTCTCGTACTGGCCGGGCTTGGTGTACAGCTCGATCTGGGCCAACACCTGGTTGGTGAAGGACGCCGACATGACGAAGCTTGGATGGCCGGTGGCGTTGCCGAGGTTGAGCAGGCGGCCTTCCGACAAAAGGATCATCCGTTTGCCGTCCGGGAAGGTGATCATATCCACCTGAGGCTTGATGTTGGTCCATTTCAGGTTGCGCAGCGAGGCAACCTGGATCTCGTTGTCGAAGTGACCGATGTTGCCGACGATCACCATGTCCTTCATCAGGCGCATGTGATCGAGGGTAACGACGTCCTTGTTGCCGGTGGTGGTGATGACGATGTCTGCCGTCGGCGCCGCGTCCTCGAGCGTGACCACCTCGAAACCGTCCATCGCCGCCTGCAGCGCGCAGATCGGATCGACCTCGGTGACCTTGACGCGGGCGCCGGCGCCCTTGAGCGAAGCCGACGAGCCCTTGCCAACATCGCCATAGCCGCAGACGACCGCGACCTTGCCGGCCATCATCGTGTCGGTGCCGCGGCGAATGCCGTCGACAAGCGATTCCTTGCAGCCATATTTGTTGTCGAATTTCGACTTGGTGACGGAATCATTGACGTTGATCGCCGGGAACGGCAGCAGGCCCTTCTTCTGCAGTTGATAGAGCCGGTTGACGCCGGTCGTCGTCTCTTCGGTGACGCCGCGGATCGCTTCCTTCTGCCTGGTGAAGAAGCCGGGTGATGCCTGCATGCGCTTCTTGATCTGGGCAAACAGGATCTCTTCCTCTTCGCTGCCCGGATTGGACAGCACATCCTCGCCGGCCTCGGCGCGGGCGCCGATCAGGATGTACATGGTGGCATCGCCACCGTCATCGAGGATCATGTTGGAGGTGCCGCCATCGGCCCACTGGAAGATCTTGTCGGTGTAGACCCAATAATCCTCCAGCGTCTCGCCCTTGACGGCAAACACCGGAATTCCGGCCTCGGCAATGGCCGCGGCAGCGTGGTCCTGGGTCGAGAAGATATTGCAGGAAGCCCAGCGGATATCGGCACCGAGCGCCTTCAGCGTTTCGATCAGCACCGCCGTCTGGATGGTCATGTGCAACGAGCCGGTGATGCGCGCGCCCTTGAGCGGCTTCTTGTCGCCGAATTCCTCGCGGCAGGCCATCAGGCCCGGCATTTCGGTTTCGGCGATCTCGATCTCCTTGCGGCCCCAGCCGGCAAGCGCGATGTCTGCGACCACATAGTCCTTGCTACCCGTCATGGCAGTGCTCCGATGCGAATTGATTGCGGGACGCGCCCCGCCCCGAAGGCGTGTCGGAGGGCGCGAGTTGCCGGCCTGACTAGCAGATCGAGAGTTGGACGACAATGGGATATAAAGAAATCTTTATCCGTGCATGTCTTCGGAAGCGATCAGCACGTCAGCATTCCTCGCCAAAACGGGAAGCAACCAGTTGCTCCAGCGCATCGATGACCTCTTCGGCCTCCGGGCCGGTGGCGGTGACGCGGATCGAATAACCGGGGCTTGCCGCCAGCATCATCAGGCCCATGATCGAGGTGCCGCCGACCTTGACGCCGTCCTTCTCGACCTGGACCGTGGCATTGAAGCCGCTGGCAATTTGAACGAACTTGGCCGAGGCGCGCGCATGCAGGCCGCGCTGGTTGACGATCGGAAAGTCGCGAACGATCTTGTCCTTTTCCGGCAACAGCGCGCTCATTTGCTGCTCAGGAGTTGACTGGCGACATTGATGTATTTGCGGCCGGCAGCCTGCGCTTCATCCAGCGCTGCCGTCATGTTGTCGCCCTTGCGAACGCTGGACAGCTTGATCAGCATCGGCAGGTTCATGCCGGCAATGACCTCGATGCGGCCGGATTCCATCACGGAAATGGCGAGGTTGGAGGGCGTGCCGCCGAACATGTCGGTCAAAACGATGACGCCTGATCCCGTATCGACGCGGCCGACTGCGTCGATAATGTCGCGGCGGCGCTGTTCCATATCATCGTCGGCACCGATCGCCACGGTCTCGAAATTGTCTTGTGGCCCAACGACGTGTTCCACGGCATTGCGGAACTCGGCGGCCAGTTGACCGTGCGTTACAAGCACGAGTCCGATCATTCTTTGGTGGCTCCCGTCATCGCCGCTTCACAGGCGCATTTTATGCTCGCCGACCGTTCCAGGCGGCGGGAGCGCTATCTTGTCGACGCAAGGCCCGTTGACAAGCCCAAAATTGCGCCGGCCCAAGCCAATTTGACGCATTGCAGCAAAAAATCGAAATCGGATCACAGGAAAGGCGCAATCGACAGACGCGACATCACTGCCGGCAAGGCGGCCGGGACATTGCGCCCGGCAAGATCGATGCGCGGCACTGTCACGCCGACAACGAGTTCGCTGCAGTCTTCCTGGAAGCGGACCATTTTGCCGGCTGGCACCAGCCGGATAATGAGGTCGATCACGCAGCTTGGCTCGAACTGTATCGGTTTGGGGCCGAATCCCGGCACCTCGACGAGGCCGGCTATGCTGGCTGGTGCGCGGCAGACCAGCCGCCCCTCGCAATCGGCGGCAAAGAGCTGGTCATCGCCGATCAGCCGGGAAAACAGCCCGCGCTGGCTGCAATGATCGATCAAGGCGAGCGCCAGCGTCGTCTTGCCCAAGCCGGACGGTCCGGTGATGAGAATGCCGCGATCACCTATCAGGATCGCGGTGCCGTGAATGTGTTCAGGCTGCACAATAGGACCAGGCGTGATTGGAATTCATCCCTCAGCCTTCCGCCGGCAGTGTCACCACGAAGCGCGCGCCCTTGATCTCGCCAGGCTTGGTGCCCGGGATGTTCTCGGCGCTCAGCGTGCCGCCATGGGCTTCAACGATCTGCCTGGATATCGACAGGCCAAGGCCCGAGTTCTGGCCGAACGCCTCGCCGGCCGGCCGATCGGTATAGAACCGTTCGAAAATGCGATCGATGTTATCGGCCCGGATGCCGGGGCCATTGTCGTCGACGGTGACGATGTTGAACTTGCCGGCGCGTGCCAGCGATATGGTGATGTGGCCAAGATCTTCGGGAACGAACGAGCGGGCATTCTCGATCAGGTTGGTGATCACCTGGCCGATCCTCAGATCATGGCCGACGACGAAGTAGCCTTTCACGCCCTGCGGCAGTTTGGCGACCTTGAACTCGATCTCGACCGCCTTCTTGTTGCGCGTGGCCTCGCGCGAGACGGCGACCAGATCGGTGATGAACTTCTTCAGGTCGACGGTTCCCGCGTCTTCCCGCGCCAGCTCGGCATCAAGACGGGAGGCATCGGAAATATCGGTGATCAGGCGGTCCAGCCGCCTCACATCGTGCTGGATGATATCCATCAGCCGGCTCCGCGAATTGTCGTTCTTGGCCAGCGGCAATGTCTCCACAGCGCTGCGCAGCGAGGTAAGCGGGTTCTTCAGCTCGTGCGAGACATCCGCGGCAAAACTTTCGATCGCCTCGATACGGGCGTAGAGCGCATTGGTCATGTCGCGCACGGCGATCGAGAGATTGCCGATCTCGTCCTGGCGGTCGGAGAAGTCGGGGATTTCCTCGCGGTTCTTGACGCCGCGGCGAACCCTGACCGCCGCCGCGGAAAGCCGGCGAAGCGGGTTGGCGATGGTGGAGGCCAGCAGCATCGACAGGATGGCGGTAACCAGGGCGGCGATGCCGAACACGCGCAGGATCGCCTTGCGCTCGGCCGCGACGATCTTGTCGATGTCGCCGCCTTCGGTCGACAGCATCAGCACGCCGAGAACGGCACGGAAGCGCTGGATCGGCACCGCCACTGAAACGATCTGCTCGCCCTGCTCCGAGATCCGCACGATCGTCGACGGACTGCCGGTAAGCGCCTTGACCACTTCCGGAAACGCAGCGCCGTTGCCGCCCGGCTGCTCGCGATAGACGGGCAGCTGCTTGTTGCGGAAGAAATCGAAGACGAATTTCTGGATGCGCTCCAGAAGGTCCGGCTGCTCCTCTTCGACCGGCGGCAGGTCGTAGCGAAGGATCTGGCCGCGCGAATAGAGATGGCGGGAATCGAGCAGCAGGTTGGCGTCGCGGTCATAAATGCGGGCGCGCGTGCGCGTCGGCGAGATCAGCCGCCTGAGCACCGGCGCCACGCGCTCCGGATTGATCGGGAAATCGAGATTGTCGAGCTGGTCGGAGCCGGGGCCGAGGCTTTCGCCGGCCTGCAACTCAAGCAGCTTTTCCGGATCGATGCTGATCGAATCGGTTTCGACCGTCGCCGACGCGGCGATCGCGCCGGCGATGATCTCGCCTTGAGTCATCAGGCTCTCGACACGGGCGTCGATCAGCCCGTCGCGAAAGGTATTGAGATAGAGAATGCCGGTGACCAGGACGGCAAGGCCGGCAAGATTGAGAAAGAGGATACGCCGCGTCAGGCTGGAAAAGATGTGATGGCCGAGAAACCGGCGCATCGGCACCGTAATTTTCGACACGAAGGCGGGCAGAATCCGCGGCGGGCGCCTGGCGGCGCCCGACCGTCTCACTCGCTCTACTTCCACTGCCATCGAATAGCAGCTCCCGCTCGGTAATTAGTGAGTAGTGAGTAGGCAGCAGGAATAGAGAAATGGTTGCTGAGATCGCGGCGATGCATGAGTGGCCGCTCGCATCATTCAAAACTGACTACCGACTATTCCCTACTGCCTACTGCCTATTCATGCTTCGCGGAACCGATACCCGACTCCGTAAAGGGTTTCGATCATTTCGAAGTCATCATCGACGGCCTTGAACTTCTTGCGCAGCCGCTTGATGTGACTGTCAATGGTGCGGTCATCGACATAGACCTGCTCATCATAAGCGGAATCCATCAGCGCATCACGGCTTTTTACGACGCCCGGGCGCTGTGCCAGGGAATGCAGGATGAGGAACTCGGTGACGGTCAGCGTCACCGGCTCGCCCTTCCAGGTGCAGGTGTGGCGCTCCTGGTCCATGACAAGCTGGCCGCGCTCAAGCGACCGGGCCTGCTGGTTGGGCGCCTTGGCCGCCGCCTCGCGGGTGCTGGCGCGGCGCAGCACGGCGCGGACGCGTTCGACCAGAAGACGCTGCGAGAAGGGTTTGCGGATGAAGTCGTCGGCACCCATCTTGAGGCCGAACAGTTCATCGATCTCATCGTCCTTGGAGGTCAGGAAGATCACCGGCAGGTCGGATTTCTGACGCATCCGGCGCAGCAACTCCATGCCATCCATGCGCGGCATCTTGATGTCGAGGATGGCGAGGTTCGGCGGGCGCGCCGCCAGTCCCTCCAGCGCCGATGCCCCATCCGTGTAGGTTTCGACCCGATAACCCTCGGATTCGAGGGCGATCGAAACCGAAGTCAGAATGTTGCGATCGTCGTCGACAAGCGCGATTGTTGCCATTTCAAGCGGCTCCCTCATGAGCTGTCCCTTCTTTCGTCGAGAAGGGGCTTTTGCAGGACAAATTAGGTACAAAATGTGGCATAGGCTTTATCCGCTGTCACGCGCGGCACGCCGGCGGCCACAATTGTACCTCGATAGGGATTGGACGAATGAACATCGCCAATCCTTGGGCAACCATCAGTGTTTTTGCACATATAAACGATTTAAACAACTTTCAAAATATTTAAATCGATTAATGATTTGATATCATTCGCCTTTTCTGGTTTTGACGTTATTAGCTCCTGCAATGGGGTTTCCGGAATTCGCCGGTAAAGACGCGGTAAATCGAAGAAGGGACACCCATGTCGGAAGCCGGCAAACGCAATCCTGCATGTGCAATCGATCGGATCGGCCTGAGAACCACTGGCGTGGTGCGCTATAATTTCGGCGCGGCCGCGCTCTACGAGGAGGCCATCCGCCGTGGCGAGGCCCGACTCACCGCGCATGGCGCGCTTGCCGCCGAGACCGGGCAGCACACCGGCCGCTCGCCCAGGGACAAATTCGTGGTGCGCGACGAAAGCACCGCGCCGCATGTATGGTGGGACAACAACAAGGCGATTTCGCCGATCCAGTTCGATACGCTGCTTGCCGATTTTCGCGCCCATGCGGCTGGAAAGGACCTTTATGTGCAGGACCTGGTCGGCGGTGCCGACGAGGAACTGAAGCTGCCGACCAGGGTGATCACGGAGCTTGCCTGGCACTCCTTGTTCATCCGCAATCTGCTCATCCGGCCTGCCGCCGCCGAACTCGAGCATTTCGTGCCCGATTTGACGATAATCGACCTGCCGTCGTTCCGCGCCGATCCCGCCCGTCACGGCACGCGCGGCGAAACGGTGATCGCGGTCGATCTTTCGCGCATGATCGTGTTGATTGGCGGTACCTCCTATGCCGGCGAGATGAAGAAGTCGGTGTTCACCGTGCTCAACTATCTGCTGCCGGCAAAAGGCGTGATGCCGATGCATTGCTCGGCCAATGAAGGGCCCGCCGGCGACGCGGCCGTTTTCTTCGGCCTTTCCGGGACCGGCAAGACGACGCTGTCGGCCGACCCGTCGCGAACGCTGGTCGGCGACGACGAGCATGGCTGGGGACCGCACGGCATCTTCAATTTCGAAGGCGGCTGCTATGCCAAGACGATCAAGCTTTCGGCCGAAGCCGAGCCGGAGATCTTCGCCACCACCCAGCGCTTCGGCACGGTGCTGGAGAATGTGGCGCTCGACGCCGGTCGCGTGCCGGATTTCGACGACGGCGGGCTGACCGAAAACACGCGCTGCGCCTACCCGCTCCATTTCATCCCCAACGCCAGCAAGACGGGGCGCGCCAGCCACCCGAAGAACATCATTATGCTGACCGCCGACGCATTCGGCGTTATGCCGCCGATCGCGCGGCTGACCCCGGCGCAGGCGATGTATCATTTCCTCTCCGGCTATACCGCCAAGGTGGCGGGGACCGAGAAGGGCATTACCGAACCCGAAGCGACATTTTCGACATGCTTCGGCGCACCGTTCATGCCGCGGCATCCGTCGGAATACGGCAATCTGCTGCGCGAGCTCATCGCCCGCCACGGTGTCGATTGCTGGCTGGTCAACACCGGCTGGACCGGCGGCGCCTACGGCACCGGCAAGCGGATGCCGATTAAGGCAACGCGGGCGCTGCTTGCCGCGGCGCTCGACGGCTCGCTGAAAGCGGCCGACTTCCGCACCGACGCCAATTTCGGTTTTGACGTACCGGTGACGGTTGCCGGCGTCGACCGCGCCATTCTCGACCCGAGATCGACCTGGGTCGACAAGCCCGCCTACGACCGGCAGGCGGCAAGGCTGGTCGGCATGTTCGTCGACAATTTCGAAAAGTTCGAAGCCCATGTCGACGCCACCGTGCTCGGCGCCGCACCACGCATGCAGGTAGCGGCTGAATAGCCGTCGCCCCTGGTGATGCTTCAAGGCCCGGCTTCGATCGGGCCTTTTCTTTTTCCGCCTGCCGCGCCATCACTGCGGCATGAACGCCGACGACAAGATCATCATCACCGACGATGCGGTGATTAATCCGGGCGACCTGCACGAGGACTTCATCCGTTCGTCCGGCCCGGGCGGCCAGAACGTCAACAAGGTGGCGACGGCGGTGCAATTGCGCTTCAATGCCGCCAACGCGTCTGGCCTGTCGGAGCGGGTGCGCGAACGAACCATCAAGCTTGCCGGCCAGCGCGCCACCAAGGACGGCGTCATCGTCATCGAAGCCGGACGCTTCCGCACCCAGGAGCAGAACCGGGCGGACGCCCGGGCGCGGCTGACGGCACTGGTCGCCAAGGCCGCCGAACCACCGTCGCCGCCGCGCAAGAAGACTAGGCCATCCAAAGGCGCGGTGGAAAGACGGCTCAAGAGCAAGGCCGGGCGCGGTTCGATCAAGAAACTGCGCGGCCGGGTCGGGGATGACTGACAGCCGAAGCGGCTTCGGATCTCAGATCGCCGGTTAAAGCGCGCAGCCACCGTCGGAGGCGGCTTTCGGGTCGCCGTTTTCGTTTGACGGTGGCATTCTGATTTCCAGACCAACGGATCAAGCGACGCGATGCTCATACTGCCCAAAGGCGTCCGCCATATGCCCGGCTACCTGTCGCGCGCCATGCAGGAAGTACTGGTGGAAGATATCAGGAAAGTCGTGGAGGAAGCCCCGCTGTTCGTGCCGGCAATGCCGCGCACTGGCAAGGAGATGAGCGTGCGCATGACCAATTGCGGCCCGCTGGGCTGGGTCACCGACAAGGAGCACGGCTATCGCTACCAGCCGACCCACCCGGTGACCGGAATGCCCTGGCCGCCGATCCCGGAGATGCTGCTCGATCTGTGGCGGGACGTATCTGCCTATGCGCACCCGCCGGAGGCCTGCCTGGTCAATTTCTATTCGCAGGATGCCAAGATGGGCCTTCACCAGGACCGCGACGAGAGCGATTTCTCCGCGCCTGTCGTCTCGGTCTCGCTCGGCGATGATTGCCTGTTCCGGGTCGGCCAGACCACGCGCGACGGCGCCACCAAATCGTTCAGGCTGAAGAGCGGCGATGTCGTGGTGCTCGGCGGCGAAGGCCGGCTCTGCTTTCACGGCGTCGACCGCATCTACCCTTCGACCTCGGCACTGCTCAAGAATGGCGGCCGCATCAATCTGACGCTGCGGCGGGTGACTATGCCGAAATAGGCTGTTCGGGTGCCCCGGGGGTGCCAGTACCACGACCGCCGTTGTAGCCTTTGGCCAGCAGCAGGGCACTGCCCGGCCAGGGTTGCAAGCCCGGAGCCTGGCGGTGCGTTGCATCGTTGCGCGCACGCCAGGCCTGGAGCGCCAACAGCCGATCTCGGGCGGTCCGGGAATCGCATCATCTCGAGCCGTTCCGCAAACCGAGCCCAGCACTGGCGAATACCCAGTGGCGAAGCATCACATAGTTGACGAGCGGGATTACGAGGCATGTCAGCACAATCGGAATCTGCGCCTGCAGGCCCAGAATCCCGGACAACACGGCGGGCAGAAGAAATGACACCGCCAGACCAAGCAATGTCAGCACGAAAAAGCGAGGCGCCTCGAAACGATGCGCCCCGCTGGACACGAAGGTAAAATACTTGTGTCCGGCATAGGAGAAGACGGCGGCGATGGCATAAGCGAGCACCGAGGCCGAAGCCGGCCGCATCGACACCGCGTCCCCCATCGAAAATACCGCGGCAAGCAGTGCGTAGAGCAGAGTGGCGCCAAGGCCGATAATCAGGAAACGCGCCGGCCGCTTTGCAAGTCTGAAGCCCGAACCGGCGCTAAACACGGCCGCTGCACACATATTGCGCACCGAGCGGCAGATTTGAGAGCCAGCCCTCGACCCTGCGCGCGACCGAATTTGCGAAAGGAAACATCAGAAAATGTCTGCCTTCGACCTGTGTGAGGCCGGCTGTCTCCATGAGATGCCCGGCTTGGCGGCGACTGATCAGGACAGCATCTTCATCGAAGGGGCAGCGGAAGACGGCCAGGCGTGTCAATGGATTGAACGGGTTGTGCTCGATCACCGAGACAACGCCGCCGGGTCGGACGACGCGTCGCATCTCGGAAACGAAGCTCGGCCAATGTTCGGGCGGCACATGATGGACGACGCAAACGGCGAATGCGAGGTCGAATGTGCCATCCGCGTAAGGCAGCACGGGAGCCGTGTAGTCGGCATAGGTGACCCAGGGGTTTTCCTCACGCGCCCGCGCGATGGATTCCTTCGAAATGTCGCAGCCGTGAAGGTCTGGAAAAAGCGGCTTCACGTAAGGATGCAGCGCGCCGATCCCGCAGCCGACATCAAGCGCCCGAACGCTGCCGTCGCGCCTCGCGATACCGCGTGTCGCGATCAGGTCGGCGAGAGGGGCCAACTTGGCGTGCAGGAAGAAGTCATGCTTCAGCCCGGAGAAGCTGATCGAGTCGTCGACAGTCCTGTTATAGGTGGTGCGATATTGATCGAAGAGTTCGGCCATCAACCAAACCTTCTGTCGCGTGACGCCGACAACGTCGCCTCGGTGTTTCGATTGTCGACTTCCGCCCGGAGCGCGTCCTCGAAGCCAGTAAGGCGATCAACGACATAGAGCGGCCGGCGCTTGATCTCGGAGTGGATCCCGCCGACATAGAGGCCGACGATACCGGTCATGAACAGGTTGATCCCGGACAAGAAGGAAACAATCACAACTGTCGACGTCCAGCCTTGGACAACACCGAAACTGAATGCCCAGGAAGCCACGGCAAAGAGCCCGAGCAACGCGGCTACCCCCGAGATAGCGAGCCCGGCCCAGAGCGCCATACGCAATGGTTTTTCCGAAAAGCCGATGACCCCGTGGACAGCCAGGCGGAGCATCTTCCAGAAAGGATACTTTGTTTCACCTGCGGCGCGCGCCGGTCGCTCGAATGAAACCGCCGTCTGCTTGAATCCCATCCAACCGAACATGCCGCGCACGAAACGGTTGCGCTCCGGCATCTGCTTGAACGTATCGAGAGCCTTGCGGCCGATTAGTCGGAAATCGCCAACGTCGCGGGGAATGTCGACCGAAGTCATCTTCTCCATCAGCCGGTAGAAGATGCTGGCTGTCAGCCGTTTGAACCAGGTTTCGCCTTCGCGCCGCATACGCCTCGCGTAGACGATTTCATAGCCCTCCTTCCACTTTTCCACCAGTTGGAGAACGACTTCAGGGGGATCCTGGAGGTCGGCATCCATGACCACCACGGCTTCCCCGGCAGCCGCATCCATGCCGGCCGTAATTGCAATCTGGTGCCCGAAATTGCGCGACAGTTCGATCAGCCGGAAGCGTGGCTCCTCGGCAACCATCCCACGCAGGTAGATCACACTCGTGTCGGTACTGCCGTCGTCGACGAAAATAGCCTCTGCCGGTGCGTCCAGCGCGTCGAGCAGGGCGACTATTCGCCGGATAAGGAGTGGAAGAACCGCCTCCTCGTTGAAGATCGGAATGACCAGGGAATAGCGGGGCTGCCTCGCACGAACTCCGGTACTGCTCGCGTTGATCACAGACTGCTCCCGACAGATCCGCTGGAATTGCCCATCGAACACTAGCCGGGATAGCCTAAGGCGCCGTTAACCGCGCCGTTACAGTTTCCTGAGCGCCACTTCCTCGACCAGATGGTTGGCGCCCTTGCGCAGGATGAGATCGGCTCGGGCGCGGGTGGGCAATATATTCTCGCGCAGATTCTTCAGGTTGATGTTGGTCCACAGGCCCTCGGCGATGGCGCGGGCCGCATCCTCGGAAAGTTGCGAATAGCGGTGAAAGAAGGAGGCCGGGTCGCGGAAGGCGGTTTCGCGCAACCGCATGAAGCGGGCGATATACCAGTGATGGATCAGCGCCTCCTCGGCATCGATGTAGATGGCAAAGTCGAAGAAATCCGACAGGAAAGGCACGATCTTGCCGTCCTTCGGCAGCTTGCCCGGCTGCAGGACGTTAATGCCTTCGAAGATCAGGATGTCGGGCCGGTCGATGGTCTGGAACGCGCCCGGAATGACGTCATAGGTCAGGTGCGAATAGACCGGCGCGCGGACGTTGCGCTGCGCCGATTTGATGCCGGACAGGAAACGCAGCAGCGCGCCGACGTCGTAGCTGTCGGGAAAGCCCTTGCGCTCCATCAGATTGTTGCGGCGCAGGACTTCGTTCGGCAGCAGGAAGCCGTCGGTGGTGACCAGGTCAACCTTGGGACTCGACGGCCAGCGCGCCAGCAGCTCCTTTAGCACGCGCGCCGTGGTCGATTTGCCGACCGCGACGGAACCGGCAATGCCGATGATGAACGGTGTCTTGGCCGCGTCCAGCGCGTTGAAGAAGGCCTGGCGCTGCCTGAACAGGAGTTGACTGGCTTCGACGTGAGCCGACAACAGCCGCGACATCGAAAGATAGATGCGCTCGACTTCGTGGAGATCGACCGGATCGTTCAGCGACCGCAGACGACGGATTTCGTCCTCGGTGAGCGTCATCGGCGTATCGGCGCGGAACCGCGACCATTGCTCGGCCGAGAAGAAACGATAGGGTGAATACTTCTCGGTAGGAGCGAGCTGGTCCATCGAGTTCCTCCGCAGCGATCAGCCCCGGTCCAGCCGAGACGCCTTTTCGGCGATGCCCGAACGACCGGTGCGGCGTTCAAGCTCGTTGAGCACATCGCTCAGCGGAATGTCCGCTATGCCGAGAACGACAAGCCAATGATAGATGAGATCGGCGCTTTCCGAAACAAGCGCGTCCCGGTCGGCGCTGACGGCTGCGATCACCGTTTCGACCGCCTCTTCGCCGAGTTTCTGCGCTGCCTTGCTCATGCCGCGCTGAAAGAGCTTGGCCGTCCACGAATCCGGATCGCCGGAACGCGCGCGTTCGCCAATAATCTTCTCCAGATCGGAGAGCGAGAACTCGGTCATGACGGCGTTTACAGCCTCTTCTTAGCCGGAAAAGGCTCTAGGACCGATTACCCGGCGAGTCCAGCCGCATCGGCAGTCCGGCCTGAGCCATGTGCAGCTTGGCCTCGGCGATGCTGTAGGTGCCGAAATGGAAGATCGACGCCGCCAGCACCGCGCCGGCATGGCCGTCGCGAATGCCTTCGACAAGGTGGTCGAGCGTGCCGACGCCGCCGGAAGCGATGACCGGCACGCGTACGGCGTCGGCGACCGCGCGGGTAAGGGCTATGTCGTAGCCGGCCTTGGTGCCGTCGCGGTCCATCGATGTCAGCAGGATCTCGCCGGCGCCGAGATCGACCACTCGCCGAACGAACTCGACAGCGTCGATGCCGGTCTTCTCGCGGCCGCCATGGGTAAATATTTCCCAGCGGTCGGCCTCGCTCGCAGCGGACACTTTCTTGGCATCGATGGCGACGACGATGCACTGGTTGCCGAATTTGTCCGCTGCTTCGGCGACAAAATTTGGGGTCTTCACCGCCGCCGTGTTGATCGACACCTTGTCGGCGCCGGCCAATAGCAGCTTCCTGATGTCGGCGACCTGACGGACGCCACCGCCAACGGTCAGCGGCATGAAACATTGTTCGGCGGTGCGGGCTACTACATCGAAAATGGTCTGGCGGTTTTCCGACGAGGCGGTGATGTCGAGAAAGCAGAGCTCGTCGGCGCCGGCCGCGTCATAGGCTTTTGCCGCTTCGACGGGATCGCCGGCATCGACCAGGTCGACGAAATTGACGCCCTTGACGACACGGCCGTTCTTGACATCCAGACAGGGGATGACGCGGGCTTTCAGCATCAGATCCTCTCGATCGCCGCAAGAAAGTCGACGAGCAGCTGGCCGACGACGGGCGGAACCTCGGACTGGGAATCAAAGGCCGGGTCGTATGCCGAGAGCGTAACGCCCGCGATCGGGATAGACCTGGCCAGTCCGCAGGCAAGCTGCCGTAACTGTTCCGGGCTCGGACCGCCCGGATGCGTGTAGCGGTTCACCTGCAGCACATTCGGATCGACGACGTCCAGGTCGAGATGCAGATGCGCCCGCACAGTCACTGTCGCCGTGAGCTTTCCGATCATATCGAGTGCACCGGCACATTCGGTGCGCACGATCGGCAAGGTTTCCAGCAGGCGCTTTTCGTCGGGATCGACGTCGCGGGCATCGACCAGCATGCAGCGCGCCGGGTTTATCGGCCGGAACCCCGGAATCGCTGCCGCCATCGGACGCCAGCAGAGCCCGAGAGTCGCCGCCAGCGCCATGCCGTCGAGAAAGCCGTAGGCCGACGTCTCCGGCGTGTTGAGATCGCCATGCTGGTCGATCCAGATGATCGAATCCGCAGCTTCACCGGCAACCGCACCGGCGGCGGTCAGGCAATTTCCAGCAAGGATAATGGGGAAGCGTCCTCCATCGCGGGCGAGGCCAACCTTGGTCGCGACAGCGTTGCAGACGGCGAAGCCGGTTGCGATTTCGCGCCCCTGCTCGTCTCCCACCTTGCCGATATCTTCGACGGCGACTTCATGGCCAGCCACGGTCAGGGCTTCGACGAGCCCACCGCCGACAATGGCGTCCGGACCCTGGCCGCACCCTTCGTGATAGTGCCCGCTGTCATAGGGAGCGAGGATAATCGAGACCTTCACGTTTCACACCCCTGCCATCGGTTTGCCACGCAGGATCGCCAGTGCCTCGGCCGGATCGATGCGGCCGTCGTAGAGCGCGCGACCGGAGATCGCGCCTTCGAGCTTCTGCGCATCGGGCATGGTCATGCGCACGATGTCGGCGATCGAGGCGAGCCCGCCCGAGGCGATGACCGGGATCGAAACCGCCTCCGCAAGATCGATGGTGGCGTCCCAGTTGATGCCGCTCAGCACCCCGTCGCGATCGATGTCGGTGTAGATGATGGCGGCGACGCCGGCGCCTTCGAATTTCCTCGCCAGTTCGATGACGCCGAGACTCGAGGCCTCGGCCCAGCCTTCGACCGCGACCTTACCGCCCTTGGCATCGATGCCGACGGCGATCTTGCCCGGGAATGCCTTGCAGGCCTGCCTGACCAGATCCGGATCGCGCACCGCCACGGTGCCAAGAATGACGCGGGCCAGCCCACGGTCGAGCCAGTCCTCGATCTGCGCCAGGGTGCGGATGCCGCCGCCGAGCTGCACCGGACTGCTCGTCGCCTTGAGGATGGCGCCGACCGCGGCGCTGTTGACGCTCTGGCCCTTGAAGGCGCCGTTGAGGTCGACGACGTGCAGCCATTCGAAGCCCTGCTCTTCGAAGGCGCGCGCCTGAGCGGCGGGATCGTCGTTATAGATCGTCGCAGTTGCCATGTCGCCATGCCTGAGGCGCACACATTTGCCATCCTTAAGGTCTATGGCCGGAAACAGGATCACCTTCAGGCGCCTTCGACGATGACAAAGTGGCCGGTCGAGCCGGCGAGCCTGTACTTCAAGGCCTCCTGGTATTCAGGCGAGCCGTAGCATTCCAGCGCCATTTCATAGGATTCGAATTCCACCAGCACGTGGCGATTGCCTGTCGGTCCTTCCGGGCTGATATACCGCCCGGCGCGCACCGGGAACTTCGCCCCGTATTTCGCGAAAGCCGCGGCATTGGCCTCGATGTACTGCTTGTAGATCTCGGGATCGTGGACATCGACCATTGCCATCCAATAGCCCTTCTTGCTCATGGTTCAGGGCCTCCAGCCTAGGAAATTGGTGATCAGCGCCAGGCCCAGCGCCTGGCTCTTCTCGGGGTGGAATTGCGTTCCGGCCAGGTTGTCGCGGGCGACAGCGGCCGTTACCGGGCCGCCGTAGTCGGCAACCGCCAGCACCTCATCCTCTTTCCGTGCATCGAGATGGTAGGAGTGGACGAAATAGGCGTGCAGTCCCTTGCCGCCCGTCGCAATGCCGGAAAACAGCGGATGCTTGCGCTTCAGGTCAATCGTGTTCCAGCCGATCTGCGGGATCTTCAGTGTCGGATCGGCCGGCGTGATCTCCTTGACGTCGCCGGCGATCCAGCCAAAGCCCTTTGTGACGGTCTTTTCCAGGCCCCGCTCCGACATCAGCTGCATGCCGACGCAGATGCCGAGGAACGGCCGAGCCTTGGCGATCGCCACCTCCTCCACCGCTTCCCACATGCCGGCGACCGCACGCAGTCCAGCGGCGCAATCGGCATAGGCACCGACGCCGGGCAGGACGATGCGGTCGGCGGTCCTGACCCGCTCGGCATCGGCGGTGAGTTCGATCGCGGCGGCAATGCCGGCTTCATGCGCAGCACGCTCGAAGGCCTTGCTGGCCGAGCGCAGATTGCCCGACCCGTAGTCGATGATCGCGACCCTCATCTCAGGGCTTTCCCGGAATATGGTTCAGCCCCAGTGCCAGGCCCATCTGCGCCGGCCGGGCATGTGCTGCGTCTGGGACGATACGCTGCGCATGAGTTTGTGAATCCGAATCCGCAGCGGCTTCCAACACATAGCGGATGTCGGCGTCGTCGAGCCTGTCGGCCTCGACGACACCCCATTCATGCCAGCCGCGGCGACGAAGGGCTGCAATTCGCAAGCCTTGTCCCTCCAGCCCGACAAAGAGCATGACAAGGAAGGATAAAAGCGAGCCGGCTGTTTCCAGGTCCAGCCTTTCGCCCAGCATCGAGAGCAGGCCCATGGCGACAAACGCCAATGCCGCCTCAACCCACAGCCGGTGCCAGGCCAGCCACAGCGGCGGCACCAGGAAGCCGAGCCAGGCAAAGCCGTCACGGATAAAGATGGTGTCCACGCTTTCACCGCGGCCTGGCGGCTCCATCACGACATAGATGGCCATGGCGTTACCCTTTCAGGGATCCCTTGGTGGAGGGAACCGCGTCCAGCTGGCGCAGGTCGCGCTCAAGTGCCGAACGCAACACACGCGCCACGGCCTTGAAGCAGGTCTCGGCGATGTGGTGGTTGTTGGCGCCGTAATGATTGGTGATGTGCAGCGTGATGCCGGCATTCTGCGCCAGAGCGTGGAAGAATTCGCGCACCAGCTCGGTGTCGAACGTACCGATGTTCGGCGACGAGAACGAAACGTTCCAGACCAGAAAAGGCCGGCCGGAGACATCGATTGCCGCCCGCGTCAGTGTCTCGTCCATGGCGAGGTCGATCGAGGCGTAGCGCATGATGCCGCGCCGCTCGCCCAATGCCTTGGCCAGCGCCTGGCCGAGGGCGATGCCCGTATCCTCGACGGTATGGTGGTCGTCTATATGCAGGTCGCCCTTGGCCTTCACGGTCATGTCGATCAGCGAATGGCGCGACAACTGGTCCAGCATATGGTCGAAGAAGCCGACGCCCGTCGAAATGTCGGATTTGCCCGAGCCGTCGACCTGAACCGACACGGAGATGTCGGTTTCCCTGGTCTTGCGGCTTATCTCGGCGGAACGGGGCGCCATGACCTCATCCTTGTCTCAGATTTGCACGTCAGGCGTTCACAGGCCTGAAAACGAAAGCCTTCTAGCAGCATGATCCGGCGATTGCCAGTTACCGCTGCGGAGCACTATCCGGCCCGGCGGATGGCCGGTTTGCAATCGTCCGGCCTATGCATACATATGGCCGATCAAGTCACTCGTAACGCACCGATCGCCTCGATGGGATCGGTGCTTGTCGGAGCAGGAAATGTCGAATGAACTGACCATGCATGCCACGACCATCCTGACCGTGCGCAAGGGCGGCAAGGTGGTGATCGCCGGTGACGGCCAGGTCAGCCTCGGCCAGACGATCATGAAAGGCAACGCCAAGAAGGTGCGCCGCATCGGCAAGGGCGGCAACGTCATCGCCGGTTTCGCCGGCGCCACCGCCGATGCCTTCACTCTGCTGGAGCGGCTGGAAGCCAAACTCGAACAATATCCCGACCAGCTGACACGCGCCTGCGTCGAGCTTGCCAAGGACTGGCGCACCGACCGCTATTTGCGGCGGCTGGAAGCGATGATGCTGGTGGCCGACAAGTCGGTGTCGCTGGCGCTGACCGGCACCGGCGACGTGCTGGAGCCCGAATTTGGCGTCATGGCCATCGGTTCCGGCGGCAATTACGCGCTGGCAGCGGCACGCGCGCTGATGGACAGCGACAAGGGCGCAGAGGAGATCGCCCGCAAGGCGATGCAGATCGCGTCAGACATTTGCGTCTACACAAACAACAACTTCGTCGTCGAAACCCTCGATGCCGCCTGAGCGGAGCCTCCGCTATGGTTTTCGGCCGGTGACCCAGAGGGACCTGCCGATGATCGCCGGCTGGCTTGCCGAGCCGCATGTCGCCGAGTGGTGGGACGACCCAGAGACCGAGATTGCGGAGATCCGCGAGCATATCGACAGCATTTCGGTCGAGCCGCTAATTATCGAGCTGGACGGAAAGCCCATCGGCTATTTGCAGAGCTACGATCCGCATCTGGAGGACGGCCATCCCTATAGCGACCAGCCGTTCGGCACGCTCGGCATCGATCTGTCGATCGGCGTGCCGGAGCTTGTCGGGGTCGGCCACGGCTCCGCGATCGTCCGGCAGTTCGTCGAGCAGCTTTTCGAGGAAGGTACGCCGCGCGTCATCATCGACCCGGACCCCGCCAATGCACGGGCTATCCGTGCCTATGAAAAGGCCGGTTTCACGGCTATCGATCGCAGGAAGTCGGAATATGGCGATGCCGTGCTGATGGCGATTGATGCCCCAGAGGGTGATGCCGGACAGGGTGACGCAGAAGAGGGGCAATAGCAGCATGAGCGTATCCAGCGACAAAACCGTCTCGGCCTACGAAGACAGTTGGCGAATGGGGCTCCTGCTGGTTCTCGGCCTGGTTATCTTCCAGGCCGGGGTCCTCTATGGCATGGGGCGGACGCCGATCTGTACCTGCGGCTATGTCAAGCTGTGGCACGGCATCGTGCAAAGCTCGGAGAATTCCCAGCATATTTCCGACTGGTACAGCTTCTCGCACGTCATTCACGGCTTCCTGTTCTATGCGCTGGCGTGGTTCCTTTTCCCGCGCTCGCCGATCGGGCTCAGGCTGGCGTTTGCGGTCGTCATAGAGGGCGGCTGGGAGCTGCTCGAGAACAGCCCTTTCATCATCGACCGCTACCGCGCCGGCACGATCTCGCTCGACTATTATGGCGACAGCATTGTCAATTCGGTGTCGGACACGCTGGCCATGGTGCTGGGGTTTGTCATGGCGCGAAGGCTTCCTATATGGGTGATCGTCACCCTCGCCCTCATCTTCGAATTCGGTGTCGGCTATCTCATCCGGGACAATCTGACACTCAACGTGATCATGCTGCTGCATCCGTTCGAGTCCATTCGGCAGTGGCAAAGTGGAATTTAGTGATATGAGCACCTTCTCTCCCCGCGAAATCGTTTCGGAACTCGACCGCTTCATCATCGGCCAGAAAGACGCCAAGCGTGCGGTGGCGATTGCCTTGCGCAACCGTTGGCGCCGCCAGCAGCTCGAGGGCCAGATGCGCGAAGAGGTGATGCCGAAGAACATCCTGATGATCGGCCCGACCGGTGTCGGCAAGACCGAGATTTCACGCCGCTTGGCACGCCTTGCCGGTGCGCCTTTCGTCAAGGTCGAAGCCACCAAGTTCACCGAGGTCGGTTACGTCGGCCGCGACGTCGAGCAGATCATCCGCGATCTGGTCGAGATCGCCATCGGGCTGGTGCGCGAGAAGATGCGCGAGGACGTCAAGGCGCGTGCCCACGTCAACGCCGAGGAACGGGTGCTCGAAGCGCTCGTCGGCAAGACGGCGAGCCCGGCCACCCGCGACAGTTTCCGCAAGAAGCTGCGCGACGGCGAGCTCGACGACAAGGAGATCGAGATCGAAGTGGCCGATACCGGCAATGGCGGCATGCCTGGCTTCGAGATCCCCGGCATGCCGGGCGCCAATATCGGCGTGCTCAACATCAACGACATGTTGTCGAAGGCGATGGGCGGCAAGAAGACCAAGTTGCGCAAGACGACCGTCAAGGAGTCCTACGGGCTGTTGATCAGCGACGAGTCCGACAAGCTGCTCGATCAGGACGAAGTGGTGCGCCGGGCACTCGAATCGACCGAGAATGACGGCATCGTCTTCCTTGACGAGATCGATAAGATCGCCTCGCGCGAAGGCGGCATCGGTGCCGGTGTTTCGCGTGAAGGTGTGCAGCGCGACCTGCTGCCGCTGGTCGAAGGCACCACGGTTGCGACCAAATATGGACCGGTGAAGACCGACCATATCCTGTTCATCGCCTCGGGCGCGTTCCACGTCGCCAAGCCCTCCGACCTGCTGCCGGAATTGCAGGGCCGCCTGCCGATCCGCGTCGAGCTGCGGGCGCTGGAGAAGGACGATTTCGTCCGCATCCTCACCGAGACCGAAGCCAGCCTGATCAAACAGTATATCGCGCTGATGAAGACCGAAGGCGTCGACCTGGTCTTCACCGATGACGCGATCGATTCGTTGGCCGGCATCGCCGTGGACCTTAACGCCAGCGTCGAGAATATCGGCGCCAGGCGGCTGCAGACGGTGATGGAACGGGTGCTTGACGACATCTCCTATGACGCGCCGGACCGTAACGGCACCTCGGTGACAATCGATGCCGCCTATGTCGAGAAGCATGTCGGCGACCTCTCCAGAAACACGGACTTGTCGCGTTTCATCTTGTAAGAGACTCTTGATTCTCCAAGAGGCCGGGGAATTACTCCCGGCCTCCGTCAAATTCGGCCCGGCATTCCGGAGGTGTGGCCAAATGGAAGCATCCGGCAAGCTTTCGTCCCGTCCGGTGCAGGCGTCTCTCGACTCCCGGTGGAGCATTACCTAGTTTGCCGCCGACTATTTGGGCGGCGGCGCATGAAAAAACTGATCCTCGTCATTTTGGGGCTGACGCTGGCGACAGCCATGTTCGCCGCGCAAGCGGCAACGATGGTGCCGCCGGGCAACCGCAACACCGAGCAGCCTGACATACCGGGCGCATCGAGCCGGCGCACCCAGGCGACCAACACCACCTTCCAGGCGAAATACCGCAAAGTCTTTGCGCTGCTCCAGAACGATGCCGAGTTGCGCGGCAAGATCAAGCAGGCAGCCGCGGCCTATGGTATCGACCCAATGCATATCGTCGGCGCCATCGTCGGGGAGCACACCTACAATGTCGATGCCTACGACCGGCTGCAGACCTACTACGTCAAGGCGATCTCGTATTTATCGAGCAAGCTCTCCTTCGCCTATGACGGCGAGGACATCACCGATTTCGTGCGGCGGCCGCAATTCGCCAAATGCGCCGGGAAGTCCGATAGCTACGACCTATGGGAGTGCCGCGAGCAGGTGTGGAACCGGTCGTTCCGCGGCAAGACCGTCAACGGCGAGAGCTTCCCCAACGACCGCTTCGGTGCCACTTTCTTCCAACCTTATTATGCCGGCCAGACTTTTGGCCTTGGCCAGCTCAATCCGTTGACGGCGCTGGAAATGAGCGACCTCGTGCACAAGGTTTCCGGCCTGCCGGAACTCGACGTCGGCGACCCCAACGCGGTCTACAAGACCATCATGGATCCTGACCTGACACTGCCTTATGTCGCAGCAACGATCCGGAAATCGATCGACGCCTATAGAAGCATTGCCGGCTACGACATCTCAGGCAATCCCGGCATCACGTCGACGCTCTACAATGTCGGCAACCCCGAACAGCGCGCCTATGCGCTGAAGGCCGAGAACGACAAGCGCCGCGCTGCGGGCGAGCCGGAAAAACTGCCCGAGGAAAATTACTATGGCTGGCTGGTCAACGAGAAGCTGCCGGAGCTGAAAGCGCTGTTTTAGCCAACTCGTTCGGCCAACTATCCACGCCCTCAGTTCACGCCGCCAGCAGTGACTTCAGCTTGACCGTTTGCGAGCCTAGCGCTTCCGGCGCCGGCTTTGCCTGCTTTGCAATCAGCATCTCGGCCAGCCTTATGTCGCGGGCGACCGCGTTGCCGGGGCCGATGCCGCTTGCCGCAACCAGCCTGCCGTCCTCGGCCAGATGAAACAGGATGAAGGCGCCGTCGCCAACGTCGCGGCGAACGATGCTGCGGCCTTCGTCCGACAGGCCGGCGATCTGCAGGCTCAATCCGTACTGATCTGACCAGAACCAAGGCACCGCCGAATGCGCCTCGCCGGCGCCAAGCATGTTCCTTGCAGCGAGTGCGCCCTGTTCCTGCGCATTGCGCCAGGCTTCCAGCCGCACGCGCCGGCCGCCATAGATGGCGAGCGGAAACGAACAGCAATCGCCGGCGGCAAAGATATCCCGGTCGCTGGTGCGAAGCTCGGCGTCGACGGCGACACCATTGTCGATGGTCAGCCCCGCCTGCTCGGCAAGTCCGGTCACCGGCACGGCGCCGATGCCGATCACGGCAACATCGGCGACAATGTCGTGCCCCCCGGCAAGCGCGATGCGCACTTCCGCGCCGTTATCGGCAATGGCCGCGATGCCCTGGCCGCACAGGATTTTTACGCCTTCGGCTTCATGCGCCCGATGGATGACCTGCGCGATCTCGGCCGGCACGCCGCGCATCAGAATGCGCGGCTGCGCCTCTATGACGGTGACCGCGGCACCCAGCCTGCGCGCCGCCGCTGCGAGCTCGAGCCCGATGAAGCCGCCGCCGACTATGGCGATGCGATTGCCGGCGTTGAGATGGGCACGAATGGCCAGCGCGTCGTTGAAGGTTCGCAGATACACGCAGCGCCCGCCAAGGCCCGGCATAGGCAATTTGCGCGGCACCGAACCGGTCGCCAGCAGGAGCTTGTCGTAGGCCAGGGCGGAACCGTCGGACAGGCGCACGACATGCGCCGTGCGGTCGATAGCCACAGCCAGAACCGAATGGATATGCCGGATAGAGCGCTCGGCCAGGATCGCGTCGCTGGCGATCGCCTTGATCAGGGGCGCGTCGGCGACCATCGCGTCTTTCGACAGCGGCGGGCGCTCATAGGGAAGATGCGGCTCGTCGCCGACCAAGGTTACGGGGCCATCATAGCCGAGCTCGCGCAGCGCAAGGGCGGCGCGCCCGCCGCATTCGCCGGCGCCGATGACGACCATTCCCTTCGTCATCATCAACCGATCCGGACAAGGACTTTGCCGGCGTCGACTTTGACCAGATAGGTCCTTAGATCGACGCAGACAGGCGCGCCCCTGGCAGCCCCTGTCTTGTAGTTGAAGCGGCCATTGTGCTTCGGGCATTCGATGATGTCGTCCATGACCAGCCCGTCGGCCAGATGCACCTTCTCATGCGTGCAAAGCCCGTCGGTGGCGAAATACTCGTCGTTGGGGCTGCGATAGATAGCAAAGGTGCGGCCGCCATGGTCGAAGCGCATCACGTCCTCTTCGTCGATGTCCTCGGCGTCACAGGCCTCGACCCAGTCGCTCATTTACGGGTCCCTCGATTTTTGGTGCCTCGGCATGGGCTTGTCATTCGGCAGCCACCGCAGCGGCAGCGTTGTCGTTGTGGAAGTCCTCGCGATAGGGCCTCGCCGTCGGCGGCAGTTCGCGCTTGATGAAATAATCCTCATTGCGCAGCTGCCGCAGGAAGGTCGGTATCATCTCGCGGTAGCCGGCCAGGATGGACGGTGTCGGCGCCGGCAGATCGTGCTTGATCAGCTCATGCAGCCTGGGCAGCGCATGATAGGGCACCATGGGAAACATGTGATGCTCGACGTGGTAGTTCATGTTCCAGTAGATGAAGCGGCTTATCGGGTTCATGTAGACGGTGCGGCTGTTGAGCCGGTGATCGGTGACGTTTTCAGCCAGGCCGCCATGCTGCAGCAGGCCGACCATGACATGGTGCCACGCGCCGTAAAGCCTGGGCAGCCCGACCAGCATCAGCGGCAGGAACGAGCCCGTGTAGAGCGCCAGCGCAATGGTCGCGGCATAGACTGTCGTCCAGATGCGGGCAATGCCAATTGCCTTCGGCTGCTCCTGGTCGGGAATGAAGGTTCTTTCGGCCGGACTGACGATACCGGCTGCATTGCGCAGCATGTCGCTCATCGCATGCCAGGCGTCGAGAATGCCGACGAAGTTGAGCACGACGCGCAGCAGATCGGGCGGACGCATCACGGAGATCTCCGGATCGCGGCCGACGATGATGGTATCGGTATGGTGGCGCGTATGGCTCCAGCGCCAGGTCACCGGGTTGCGCATGATCATGAAGCAGGCGATCTGATAGACCACGTCGTTCATCCACTGCGTTCTGAAGGCGGTGCCGTGGCCGCATTCGTGCCAGCGTGAATCGGTGGAGGAGCCGTAGAGGACGCCGTAGACGAAGAAGAACGGCACGCACCACCAGCTGCCCCAGAACCAGACGCCGCCGGCTCCGCTCAGGATTAAGGCGCCGAGCCAGATGACCGTATCGCGGATCGCCGGGCCGTCGGAGCGCTGCATCAGCTCCTTCATCTGCTTGCGTGGCACGTCCGTGTGATACCACTCGGCCGCCGCCAGCCCGCTCTCGATGGCGAGCTTCGCGTCGCGGCCGATCAGGCTGTAGTCACGCCGGGACGCTGCTGTGGCGATCGTGTTCCCGGTTCGGAGTCCAATATCCACCATGGCGGAGGCCTCGATCATAGTCGGTCCGCATTCAAATAACGCCGAAGCCTGATAGGCTCAATATCACAAAGATAGTTTCTATCATTTTCCATCATAATGGTGTAAAAGCCGAACAATAGAGCGAGGCAGCGATGGCGAAACGGCCGACGATTACCGATTTGGCACGCATTTCGGGGGTCAGCGTCGCCACCGTCGACCGGGTGCTGAACAACCGGTTGCCAGTGCGCGAGGAAACCGCGCGCCGCGTCTATGAAGCGGCGACCAGCATTGGCTATCACGCAGCCGGGCTGATCAAGCAGCGGATGCGCCATGAATTGCCGGAGTATCGGCTCGGGTTCCTGCTGTTGCGGCGGGAGGACGTCTTCTACAGCGAATTTGCCCGCGAGCTTGAACTGGCGGTATCGCAGTCGCCGCGCGTTCGCGGCGTGGCGACCATCGACTTCGCCGGCTCGCTGGCGCCGGACGAGATCGTCGAGCGGATGCGCAAGCTGGCCGCCAAATCCAGGGCCGTCGCCCTGGTCGGGCCTGATCACCCGACGCTGACGGTCGCCGTCGAGGCTCTCAAAGCCAATGGCGTACCGGTGTTCTCCCTGCTTTCCGACTTTGCGTCCGGTATTCGCGAGGGCTATGTCGGCCTGGACAATCGCAAGGTCGGCCGCACCGCCGCCTGGATGATCTCGAAGGCTGCGAAGAGGCCTGGCAAGGTTGCCCTCTTCGTCGGCAGCCATCGCTTCCATGGCCATGAGCTTCGCGAGATCGGTTTTCGCTCCTTCTTTCGCGAGCAGGCGCCGGAATTCACCCTGCTCGAGACGTTGGTCAATCTGGAAGCGAACCAGATCACGCATGATGCAATGATCGAGCTTCTAGCCCGCCACCCTGATCTCGTCGGCTGCTATGTCGCCGGTGGCGGCATGGAAGGCGCGATCTCGGCGCTGAGGGAGGCAAAGCCGGCAGAGGTGCCGGCGGTCGTCTGCAACGAGATCACGCCCGACTCCCGCTCGGCGCTGGCGGATAATTTCCTGACGATGGTGATCTCGACGCCACTGGCAGCGCTTTGCCGCGAGCTTGTCGGGCTGATGGCGCATGCCATCGAGACCGGCGCTGCGAATGCGCCGGGCCAGACCTTTCTGCCCTTCGACATCTATCTGCCGGAAAACATCTGACGTCGCGGTCATTGGCGGCAGACATGATGTAATCTATCAGAACGCTTTCAGGCTTGGCTTGCCTGAGCGTCCGTCCAAATGCGCTTGAAATGCCGAAAATCCATCCTTCATGGCGAAATCTCGCTTGACGCCCACGCGAAATGGAATAAATATTTCACCGACAGAGCATTTTGGTTCTTTCGTTCCGGAAGATCTGTTTCAGGCAAATGCCTCCGGAACTAAAATGGCAATCGGGAGAGAATTCCCTGCGAGATCGGGGATTCCGGGTAGATCGGTGCAGCCGGACACCAATGTGGAGGAGAAATAAAATGAAAAAACTGCTGTTGGGCGTCGCGTTCGCGGCGCTGATGAGTTCGTCCGCCTTCGCTGCCAAGATCGGCGTGTCGATGGCGTTGTTCGACGACAATTTTCTCACCGTGCTGCGCAACGGCATGATCGAGCAGGCCAAGGGCATGGACGGCGTGGAACTGCAGGTGGAGGATGCGCAGAACGACGTCGCCAAGCAACTCGACCAGATCAAGAACTTCGCCGCCTCGGGCGTCGACGCCATCATCGTCAACCCGGTCGACACCTCGGCGACCCAGGCGATGTCGGACGCAGCCGCCGCCGCCAAGATTCCACTGGTCTATGTCAATCGCGAGCCGGTCAACGTCGACACGCTGCCCGAAAACCAGGCCTTCGTCGCCTCGAACGAAGCCGATTCCGGCACGCTCGAGACCAAGGAGGTCTGCCGCCTATTCAAGGAGGCCGGCAAGACTGAAGCCAACGTCTATGTGATCATGGGCGAACTGTCGAACCAGGCAGCGGTGCAGCGCACCAAGGACATTGACGATGTGATCGCCACGCCGGAGTGCAGCTTCATCAAGATCATCGATAAGCAGACGTCGAACTGGAAGCGCGAAGAAGCGCAGAACCTGATGACCAACTGGCTGTCGACCGGCAAGCCGTTCGACGGCGTCATCGCCAACAATGACGAAAGCGCGATCGGCGCCATCCAGGCGATGAAGGCCGCCAACATCGACATGAAGTCGGTTGTCGTCGGCGGCGTCGACGCTACCCAGGACGCGCTTGCAGCGATGCAGGCGGGCGATCTCGATGTGACGGTGTTCCAGGACGCGGCCGGCCAAGGCGCCGGCGCGCTTGACGCGGCGCTCAAGCTGGCGAAGGGCGAAAAGGTCGAGCACAAGGTCTATATCCCGTTCCAATTGGTCACGCCGGCGAATATCGACAAGTTCCTGAAGAAGAACTGAGGCAGCGGACCGGAGCGGCGCACCAGCGCCGCTCCTCCTTCTCTCTCTCGGCCTGAAGAGCGGCCGAAAGAGACTGTGGCTGACGGAGGAAGCACGATTGGCACAGACATCTCACGGCGTCGGCGGCCTCAGCTATGATGCGAAGCGGCGCGCATGGCCGGCCGAATTCAACGTCTTCCTGGCGCTCGTCATCCTGGTCGGCGCTTTCGAGCTGATCGGCCGGGTCTTCCTGGGCGACAGCTTCCTGTTCAATACCCGCGACAATATCGATGCGATCTTCAACGAAGCGCGCCTGCAGATCATCATCCTGCAGGTGTCGATCGTCGGCATCATTGCCATCGGCGTGACGCAGGTGATCATTACCGGCGGCATCGACCTGTCCTCAGGTTCGATCGTCGGCGCCACGGCAATGATCGCCATGAGCTTCGCCCAGGTGGCGACCGTCAACGGCAACCCGAACCCCAAGGCGATGTTCATCGCCCAGGGCTGGACCGACCTGCCGGTGATCGTGCCGGTGCTGGTCGCGATCGGCTGCGGACTGCTGGCCGGCCTGGTCAACGGTGCATTGATCGCCTACACCCGCATTCCGCCGTTCATCGCCACGCTCGGCATGATGGTGACCGCGCGCGGCATCGCCAAATGGTGGTCGAAGGGACAGCCGATCTCGTTTCCGACCGAGAGTTTCGCCGCCATCGGCAAGGGGCTGATGCCGGTCATCATCTTCATATCGCTCGCGGTGCTGTTTCAGCTGATCCTGAGCTACACCAAATATGGCAAGCACTGCTATGCAATCGGCTCCAATGAGGACGCCGCGCGCATGTCCGGCATCAACATCGCCAACCACAAGATCCTCGTCTACGTCATTGCCGGCGTCCTCGCCGCGCTCGCCGCCGTGGTGCTGAGCTCGAAGAATCTCACCGCCCAGGCCGGCATGGGTGTGATGTACGAGCTCGACGCGATCGCCATGGCGGTTATCGGCGGCGTCTCGCTGTCGGGCGGCCGCGGCTCGATTATCGGGACGGTGATCGGCTCGCTGATCTTCGGCGTCATCATCTCCGGCTTCACCTTTCTGCGCCTCGACGCCTATTATCAGGAGATGGTCAAAGGCGTGATCATCGTCGGCGCAGTCGTTCTCGACCAGTGGCGCCAACGCCTGCGGGCAATGAGGGCTTGACCATGTCGGACATCGTCCTGAAGACGGAAAACCTGACCAAGTATTATGGCGGCGTCCATGCGCTGGAGGGTGCCAACTTCGAGCTGCACAAGGGCGAGCATGTCGCTATCATGGGCGACAACGGCGCTGGCAAATCGACCTTCGTACGCCAGATCACCGGCGTCGAGCAGCGCACTAGCGGCAGGATGTGGTTCGACGGCAAGGAAGTGAATTTTGCCGGCCCGATCGAAGCCCGCGAGGCGGGCATCGAGACCGTGTTCCAGAACCTGGCGCTCGCCGACGATCTCGACGTGCCGTCGAACCTGTTCCTCGGCCGCGAGCGGGTGCTGTTCAATCTAGGACCCTTCTCGATCCTCGATCGCAAGTTCATGCGCAAGGCGACCGAGGCAGCCTTGGTCCGCACGGCGGTCAAGATCCCCAATCTTTCCAACACCATCCGCCATATGTCGGGCGGCCAGCGCCAGTGCGTGGCAATTGCCAGAACCGCGACCTTTGCTTCCAAGCTCATCATCATGGATGAGCCGACGGCGGCACTCGGCGTGCAGGAGACGATGCAGGTCGAAAACATCATCCGCACGCTGAAGGAAAATGGCGAACCGCTGATCCTGATCTCTCACAACATGCGCCAGGTGTTCGACCTGGTCGACCGCATCGTCGTTTTCCGGCGCGGCCGCATCGTCGCCAATTTGCGCAAGCAAGACACCGACGGCAACGATATCGTCTCCTACATCACCGGTGCCAAGACCGGGCGGGCGGAGCTTGCGGCGTAACGGCAACGCCAGGCCACAGGCGCTGACACGCCTTCCCTTCCCAACCATCCTCAAAGGAAAATTCTTCATGCCTCTTCGCTTTGCTCTTCTCGGTGCCGGCCGTATCGGCAAGGTCCATGCTCGCGCCGTTGGTTCCAATCCGCAGGCCAGGCTGGTTGCAGTTGCCGATGCCTTCGAGAAGGCGGCGACCGATCTGGCCTCTGCCTATGGCGCCGAAGTGCGCAGCATCGATGCCATCGAGAAGGCCGGCGATATCGATGCGGTCGTCATCTGCACGCCGACCGACACTCATGCCGATCTGATCGAACGCTTCGCCAAAGCGGGTAAAGCGATTTTCTGCGAAAAGCCGATCGACCTCGACGCCGCCAGGGTGGAACGTTGCCTGGCCGTCGTCGACAAGGCCGGCGCCACCCTGATGGTCGGCTTCAACCGCCGCTTCGATCCGCATTTTGCCGCCGTGCGCAAGGCGATCGACGACGGCGCCATCGGCACCGTCGAAATGGTGACGATCACCTCGCGCGATCCCGGCCCGCCGCCGCTCGACTATATCGGCCGCTCGGGCGGCATCTTCCGCGACATGACCATTCATGATTTCGACATGGCGCGCTTCCTGCTCGGCGAGGAGCCGGTGGCGGTCAGCGCGCACGCTTCGGTGCTGGTCGACAAGAAGATCGGCGAAGCCGGCGACTTCGACAGCGTCAGCGTCATCCTCGAAACCGCCTCCGGCAAGCAATGCGTCATCTCCAACTCGCGCCGCGCCACCTATGGCTACGACCAGCGCATCGAGGTGCATGGCTCGAAAGGCATGATCGCGGCCGAAAACCAGCGGCCGGTGTCGATCGAACTGGCCAACGAGAAAGGTTATACGCGGCCGCCGCTGCACGATTTCTTCATGACCCGTTATCTCGACGCCTATGCCAACGAGATCGCCGCCTTCATCGCGGCAGCGACGTCGGGCAAGAAGGCGGCGCCGAGCGGCCAGGATGGCCTGGTGGCGCTCAGGCTGGCAGATGCGGCGCTGAAATCGGCCAAGGAAGGCAAGACCGTCCGCCTCGACAAAACAATCTGACTATCAAACACAGGAGCAAGGCGATGAACGGTTCCGCCGGTCGCAATTCCGAAACACGCGCCATCGTCACCGGCGGCGCACAAGGCATCGGCTTTGCCGTCGCCGAAGCGCTGGCCGATGAGGGCTGCCGGGCGCTGGCGCTGATCGGCCGCTCGCAAGAGAAAGGCGACAAAGCTGTCGCCACTCTCAAGCGGGCAGGTGTCGATGCCATCTTCATCAGTGCCGACGTCTCAGAGGTGGCCGACTGCAAGCGTGCGGTCGAAATGGCGATTGGCCATTTCGGTACCGTCAACGCGCTGGTCAACGCCGCTGCCACCTCGGCTCGCGGCTCGCTGGTCGAGACCTCCGAGGATCTCTTCGACCAGATATTCCAGACCAATGTGCGCGGCCCGTTTTTCCTGATGCAGGGCGTGGTGGCGCATTTGCTGGCGCGCAAGGCACCGGGCTCGATCGTCAACGTGCTGTCGATGTCGGCGCATTGCGGCCAGTCGTTCCTGGCACCCTATTCGTCGAGCAAGGGTGCGCTGGCGACACTGACCAAGAATGTCGCCAATGCCTATCGCGGCAATTGCATCCGCTGCAATGCGGTGCTGCCCGGCTGGATGGACACCGAGGGCGAAGCGATCGTGCAGAAAAAATGGCACGACGCGCCGGACGACTGGCTGGAACGGGCCGAGGCCGCGCAGCCGATGGGTCAATTGGTGAAACCGGCACAGCTTGCCCGGTTGATCAGCTATATGATCAGCCCGCAGTCCGGCGTCATGACCGGATCGCTGGTCGACTACGACCAGAGCATCGCGGGGGCGTCGCCGGAGTAAGGCCAGCTGAGTGGCCCTGCGTCTGTTGCGTCGGCATCGCCATTCCCGCATAGTCAACGTAGTCGGACTAGTCACGGGATTAAGATGCCGCCTGCACCTAAGAATACCAATTGGACGGTCGCCGGGGCAAAAGCCCGGCTCTCAGAGGTCATCGAGCGCGCGCAGTCGGCGCCGCAGACGATCACCAGAAACGGCAAACCGATCGTGGTTGTCGTCTCGGCCGAGGAATGGCAGCGCAAGACCGCACGCAAGGGTACGCTTGCGGAGTTCCTGTTGGACTCCCCGCTGCGCGGCGCCGATCTCAACCTTGGGCGTCAGCGTGACGAACCGCTGGGGCGGCAAGAGCACGTCTGATGCATCCCTATTGGATCAAGGTAAGCGGCCACCTCGGGGTTGGCGTCACCGCGCAATCGAAAGCCGACGCGCTACAACTCTTTTCGCTTGCCTTTGGGTCTGCCGAGAATGTTGTCGGCATCGAGATCATCAAGGACATGAATGACCTTGACCAGAATCACGTCATACCCAATCTGGGCGTGGCCAACTGGTTTCGGCGTGGCATCTGGTTTCCCCAAGGCCAGGAGCACATTTCAAACTGAGACACTGCTTCGCCTCATCACCCACGTGACAAGCGCCCCGGCATCGATTATATGAGCCGCATGATCAACCTGACCGCCACCTATTGGTACTTTAGCAGCTCGCTGGCGGCGGGAGGATTGCGCTCGATCTGAAGATTGCAGCATCAAAAATCCGAACAGCCGCCAGACCTGGCGGCTTTTTTGTTTGCCGGCAGGTCTCCTAAAGCATGATCCCGAAAAGTGGCATCCGGTTTTCGGAAAAGATCATGCTCCAAACAAACAGGAGCAGAAAGCCGTGTTGACGACCACAGACGATCTTCGGGTCAAAGAAATAAGGGAATTGAGCACGCCGGACGAGGTGATGCGGGAGATACCGCGCACGCTGACGGCGACGCGCACCGTTGCCGCATCACGCAACGCGATCCACGCCGTGCTGACCGGCGCCGACGACCGACTGGTGGTTGTCGTCGGCCCCTGTTCGATCCACGACCCGGCCGCTGCCGTAGACTATGCCAGTCGTCTGGCGACGCTGCGCGAAAGCCTGTCGGACCGGCTGGAGATCGTGATGCGGGTGTATTTCGAGAAGCCGCGCACGACGGTCGGCTGGAAAGGCCTGATCAACGATCCCGATCTCGACGGCAGCTTCAACATCGACAAGGGGTTGCGGATGGCCCGCAACGTGCTCTCCGCGGTCAACAATCTCGGCCTTCCGGCGGCCACCGAATTCCTCGACATGGCCACCCCGCAATATATTGCCGACCTCGTCGCCTGGGGCGCGATCGGCGCGCGTACGACCGAGAGCCAGATCCATCGCGAACTGGCGTCAGGCCTGTCCTGCCCGGTCGGCTTCAAGAACGGCACCGACGGCAATTTGCGGATCGCCGCCGAAGCCGTGAAATCCGCCGCCCAGCCGCATCATTTCATGGCGGTGACGAAAGGTGGGCGCAGCGCCATCGCTACGACAACCGGCAACGAGGACTGCCACGTCATCCTGCGCGGCGGTATTGTGCCGAATTATGACGCGGCCAGCATTGCTGCTGCCTGCGCGGAACTCGGCCGGATCGGCGTGGCGCCGCGGCTGATGATCGATGTCAGCCACGCCAACAGCAGCAAGAAGCCGGAAAACCAGCCAGGGGTGGCAGCCGAGGTGGCGGGCCAGGTCGCAGCGGGCGACGAGCGCATCATCGGCGTCATGATCGAGAGCAACCTTGTCGCCGGCCGGCAGGATGTCGTGCCCGGCAAGCCGCTTGTCTATGGCCAGAGCATCACCGATGGCTGCATCGACTGGGCAACCACCGAGACGGTGCTTTACGGCCTTGCCGACGCCGTCGAGCGGCGCCGGTCGGTGCGCCGCGCCATGATATCAAGCCGTCCGGGAGCCGCCTGACCCGGCCGGCGCCGCTGCCATGGACGTTGCGCCCTTCGGGCGCGGAATTCACGCCGCCTTCAAGCCTTCCCAGACGGTGAGCGCCGAAACCGCAACGAGAAGCAGTCCGGCCGCCCGGCCGGCAAGAGCGGTTGCCCTTGGATTGGCGACCAGCAGATCGCGGCTGCGACCGGCGGTAATTGCGAGTCCGCCATAGACAGCGAACTGCGTGGCGATCGTCATGAGCCCCATGATGATCGCCTGCATCCAGATCGGGCCGTAATCCGGCCTCAGAAACTGCGGATAGACGGCAAGAACAAAGAGATAGGCCTTTGGATTAATCAGGCAGGTCATGATCCCCTGGCGAAAGGCCTTCCATGCGGAGCGGCTGGCGGCAGGGCCGTCATGGCCGACGGTGATGGAGCTGCGCATCAGCGTGATGCCGATAAAGGCCATGTAGGCCGCGCCGGCAATCAGCAGCGGATTGAAGAGGATCGGCAAGAAATGCATGAGCAGGCCGACGCCGAGCGCGCCGTTCAGCGTATGCACCACGCCGCCCAGCATGATGCCGCCGGTCGCCGCAAGCCCTCTGCTGCTGCCGCCGGTCAGCGCATTGGCAAGCACGAAAAGCATGTCCATGCCGGGCACGATGATGATGCCGAGAAGGAGGAGAAAGAAGAGCCAGAGGTTTGCCGCGTAGTCCATGTCAGTTGCCTGTCGCCTCATGCAGGCGAGCTGCAGAGGAACTTGTTGATTTTCAATTCGATAGGCGATCCTATAGGTCAGTCCAACTGACGAGGTGTTGTCAGTTGCCTTCGGGCCGAGTGAGGGAATGCGCAAGGCGTCGCGTCTGTTCGAGATCATCCAGATACTGCGGCTGGCGAGGAAGCCGGTGACGGCGGCAATGATCGCCGAGCGGCTGGAGGTGACGGTGCGCTCGGTCTATCGCGACATTGCCGCACTGCAGGCGATGCGCGTGCCGATCGAGGGCGGGCGCGGCATCGGCTACATACTGCGTCCTGGCTTCGACTTGCCGCCGTTGATGTTTTCGATCGAGGAGATGGAGGCGATCGTACTGTCTCTCGCGCTGCTCGAACGCACGGGCGACAGCGAGCTCAAGCAGGCGGCCAAGCGCGTCAGCGCCAAGATTGCCGGCGCGGTGCCGCCGCCTTTGCGCCAGACGCTCGACGCCAATCAGTTGCATGCATGGGGTCTTGCCGCGCCATCGGCCTCCGCGGTCAATCTGGCGTTGGTGCGCCGTGCCATCCGCGACGAGGCCAAGCTGGACCTTTCCTACCGCGACGAACTGGGCCGAGCCACCGAGCGCATCATCTGTCCGATCGCCCTCATCTACTACTCCGAAACCGCCAACATCGTTGCCTGGTGCGAGCTGCGCCAGGCAATCCGCAATTTTCCGCAGCGACCGGATCGAGGATTGCCAGGCGACGGGACTATGGTTCAAGGGTGAAGGCGACGGTTTGCGGCAGGTCTGGGTGAACGGGTGGGAAACGGACACCTCGGCCGCAGGCGGCTGAAGCGGCCACTGTGAAGCGGATGCCGGGGAGGGCTACCTCACGTCCTCCCAGCGGCTCTCACTGAACGACCTGGCCATCGCGTGCACGGTGCGCTCGATCTCCAAGCCTTCGTCGAAGTCGATGATGCGCGCCGGCTTGCCGGCCAGCCGCGTCAAAAGTTCCCTGCATTCGATGATCTTGAGGTCGTTGAAGCCAAGCCCGTGGCCGGGTGCCGGCAGGAAGGCGTCGTAGGGCTTGTGGTGCGGCGCCACCAGGATGGTGCGATAGCCTTGCTCGGTCGGCCGGTCGGCTGTCAGATAGAGCTGGAACTCATTCATCCGCTCCTGATCGTACAGGATCGAGCCCTTCGAGCCAAAAATCTGGATGGCGATCCGGCCTTTGCGGCCCCAGGCCGAACGGTTGACCAGCAGCGTGCCGGCGATGCCGTTTTCGAGATGCATCAGGATGCTGGCGATGTCGTAGGTTTCGACCGCGCGGCGCCCGCCAGAGGCGACGCGGCGTTCGGCATAGGGTTTGGCCATGTCGCACATGACGCGGGCAACGCGGCCGAACAGCACGGCGATGAGCGAAAGCGGATGCACGGCGAAATCGTCGAGTGCGCCGTAACCGGACGCCGCCTCGTGCTTCCAGAAGAACAGCGCCTCCGGATCGGCCATGAAGTCCTCGTCCATCTCGATGCGCAGATGGTTGACCTCGCCGATGATCTTCTCGTCGAGCAGCGCGCCGATATGGCGGATTGCGGGGTTCTGGATGTAGTTATAGCCGAGCGCGGCGACTTTGCCGGACTTTTGGGCTGCCGCAGCCATTGCTTGCGCCTCCGCAAAACTCGGCGCCATCGGTTTTTCACACCACAGATGCTTCCCGGCTTCGAGGATGGCGATGGCCATTTCCGGGTGGAACTGGTTCGGCGTGGTCAGCGAGATGACATCGACGTCGGGATCGTCGACCACCGCGCGCCAGTCACCGGAGGCCCTGGCGAAGCCGAATTCGCTGGCACGGCGTTTGGCAAGGTCCTCGTTGACCTCGCCCAGATGAACCAGCCTTGGCTTGGCCACATCGGGAAAGACGGTACCAACCGCGTTCCAGGCAATGACGTGGCACTTGCCCATGAAGCCCGTGCCGATAAGACCTACCCCGACCATCCGCTTGCCTCCCTGTGTGCAAAGTTTGTGTGGATGAATTAGTCCATTTTGTCTGCAGATGGAACGCTTGTCTCATTTTTTATGGTGTTCTTGCACAGGCCCGCTATGATGGGGCACAGAGGGAACCAGACGATGAGCCTGGGCGGAGCGACGATGGACGAACGGGTGCCGCGCGATTTCGAGACGCTGCGGGCGACGATCCTGGAGCGGCGCCAGAGCCTGCCGAAACGTATCGCCCAGATCGCCGCCTATGCGCTCGACAACCCAGACGATATCGCCTTCGGCACCGCCGCCAGCATCGCCGCTTCCGCCGGTGTCCAGCCTTCGACGCTGATCCGCTTTGCCCAGCAGCTTGGTTTTGATGGTTTCACCAGCCTGCAGTTGGTGTTTCGCGAGCGTCTGCGCGAGCGCAACTCGTCCTATGATGAAAGGCTGGCGGCATTGCGCGCCAAGGCCGAGGAAGGCGCCGGCCACCGCGCGATTTTCGATGGTTTTGTTGCCGCAGCCAGCACCTCGCTCAACGACATTTCGCGCACGCTGAATGAAGACCATTTCGAAGATGCTATCGCCGTGCTGGCCAAGGCCGAAACCATTTACGTGCTGGCCAAGCGGCGCTCCTACCCGGTCGCCTCCTACATCGCCTACGCATTGGGCAAGCTCAAGATCCGCAACCAGCTGATCGAATCGGCCGCCGGCCTCAATGCGGAGATAATCGGCTTTGCATCCCCAAGGGACGCCGTCATTGCCATAAGCTTTTCGCCCTATGCCCCGGCCACCATCGAGGAGGCGCGCGTCATTTCGGAACAAGGCGTGCCGATCGTGGCGATTACCGACTCCTCCTTTTCGCCGCTCGCCCAGTTCGCCAAGGTCTGGTTCGAGGTTGCCGAGGCCGATTTCGCCGGCTTCCGCTCGCTGTCGGCGACGATGGCCTTGGCCATGGCGCTGACCGTCGCGGTCGGCGAGAAGCGGCGCGATAGCGGAAAGAAGCGCAAGCCTTAGAGCACCTCTATTGCCGTTTCGCCTCCTGCCAAAAGCCGCGCTGCGTCGCGGGCAGGCGGCGATCCGAACTGGCGGGCATACTCCCGGCTGAACTGGGAAGCACTCTCATAGCCGACAGCGAAGGCGACACGCGCCACGTTGCCCGGCTGGGCAATTAGCAGATGGCGGGCTTCCAGCAAGCGGATTTGCTTTTGATACTGGATTGGGCTCATTGCCGTCGCCGCCTTGAAGTGACGATAAAACGCAGCACTGCTCATATGGGCGATTTCGGCCAGATCCCCGACCCGGACCGGCTGATGGGGATGCGAGCGGATCCAGGCGATCGCCTGGCCAATCCGGGACAGATGGCCGTCGGCGCGCGCAAGTTCACGAAGCTTTCCGCCTTGCGGGCCTTGCAGGAGCCGAAACAGCATCTCCCGCTCGAGCATGGCCGCGAGCACGGGAATCTCCGCTGGCCGGTCAAGCAGCCGCAGCATTCGACGCAACGCGTCGAGCAGGTCGTCATCAACGGGAGAGGTGGAGAACCTGTCGCCGCCGAGGACCGGCCCGTGCTCAACGAGGAGCGCGGCGACAGCCTGCAGGTCAAGGGTCAAGCCAATGGCCAGATAAGGACGTGCGGCGCTCGCTTCGACTATCTGGCTGATGCTGGGCGTCTCGACAGTGTAGATGAAATAGCTGGCCGGGTCGTAACGAAGAGCCCGGTCGCCGATCAGAACCGTCTTCGCGCCCTGCAATACGAATAAGACCCCCGACCCCCACACACCCGGCAATGGCGCCGTCGCGACTTCGCTGCGGCCGATCGAAACGCGGGGAACCGCCGTTCTTATTCTTCGCCCGCGCGCATGGCGGCCGGCGATTTCGATCAACTCCTGCAGCGCCCCGCTCATTGCGCCAGCATCGCGCATTCGCACCGGCCGCGCAACAGCGTGAGAGGATTAGGCAAGAGCTGGAGAGTTTCCGGCGCGCGGCGCCCGCTGCCTCGCGCCATTTGTGGGTCTTCGACAGCAAACACGGAGACACGACATGACGACATCGAAAACTGCGTTGGTAACCGGCGCCAACAAGGGTATAGGCCGTGAAATCGCCCGGCGAATGGCGACCATGGGCTTCAAGGTCTGGCTCGGAGCCAGGAGCGCCGAACGTGGCATGGCGGCGGCGCAGGCATTGCGTGCCGAAGGCCACGACGTAGAGTGGCTTGAGCTGGACGTCACGAGGGATGACAGCGTGAAGGCGGCAGCCGAGGCGTTCGGGCAGGCCAGCCCCCGCCTTGACGTGCTGGTGAACAACGCCGGCGTCGCCATCAACTACGACCTGCCGCCGAGCCAGCAGCGGATCGCCGATATCCAGGCCACCTACGACGTCAATGTCTTCGGCCAGATCCGCGTGACCCAGGCATTCCTGCCGCTGCTGCTGGCAGCACCTGCTGCCCGGATCGTGATGGTGAGCAGCTCCACCGGCTCCATCGGCCGGGCGCTGGATCCCGCCACCGCGAACCACGCCATCAATATGATGGGCTACGGCAGCTCCAAGACAGCGTTAAACGCCATCACGGTGGCCTTCGCCAGGGAGCTCGCACCGCAAGGCATCAAGGTCAACGCCGCCGCGCCCGGCTACACTGCCACCGATCTCAACGGCTATAAAGGTCACCGCACGGTGCAGCAGGCGGCCGAGATCGTCATTAACCTGGCGACCTTGGACGCCGATGGCCCGACCGCCGGGTACTTCAACGATGATGGCCCACTTCCTTGGTAAATCAGCTGGTCTCAGTGGTAGACACTTGACGTTCGTCTGACTTCAAAGTTTCTGAACGCGCGAGCCTTGCACAGCACTTTTCAGCTTGGGAATGCTCGTTCCATATTGACTATGGATTGGAATTATTATTTCATATTGCTGGCGCCACGCTGCCGCTCGCGCGTGTTACCCAAGACAACAAAGCCGATGGGAGGTTCGAATGGGCGAGGCCGTGGAAGCGAAATATTCGCCGCTCGACATCATCACGATCGGCCGCGCTTCCGTCGATCTCTACGGCCAGCAGATCGGCTCGCGCCTTGAGGACATTACTTCCTTTGCCAAGTCGGTCGGCGGCTGTCCGGCCAATATCGCAGTCGGCACTGCCAGACTAGGCCTGCGCTCGGCGCTGCTCACCCGCGTCGGCAATGAGCAGATGGGCCGCTTCATCCGCGAGCAGCTGACCCGAGAGGGCGTTTCGGTCCAAGGCCTCAAGACCGATCCGGAGCGGCTGACCGCCCTGGTGCTGCTGTCGGTCGAGGATGAAGGCGTCTCGCCGATGATCTTCTATCGCAGCGATTGCGCCGACATGACGCTTTCGCAAGACGACATCGATGAGGCGTTCATCGCTTCGGCACGCGCGATCGTCGTCACCGGCACGCATTTTTCACGACCCAACAGCGACGCCGCCCAGCGCAAGGCGATCCGTGTCATGAAAGCCAAGGGTGGCAAGGTGGTGTTCGACATCGACTACCGCCCCAACCTGTGGGGTCTCGCCGGCCACGCCGAAGGCTTTGAGCGCTATGTGAAATCCGACCGCGTGTCGGCGCGGCTGAAGACGGTGCTGCCCGACTGCGATCTCATCGTCGGCACCGAAGAGGAAATCATGATCGCGTCGGGCGCAGACGATTGCCTGAGCGCGCTGAAAACCATCCGCTCGCTGTCGGCGGCAACCATCGTGCTGAAGCGCGGCGCCATGGGCTGCATTGTCTATGACGGGCCGATCAGCGACGATCTCGAGGACGGTATCGTCGGCAAGGGGTTTCCTATCGAGGTCTACAATGTGCTTGGCGCCGGCGACGCCTTCATGTCGGGCTTCCTGCGCGGCTGGCTCGGCGAGGAAAGCCTGGCGACGGCGGCGACTTGGGCCAATGCCTGCGGGGCATTTGCCGTGTCGCGGCTCCTCTGCGCACCTGAATACCCGACTTTCGAGGAATTGCAGTTCTTCCTGAAAAACGGCAGCAAGCACCTGGCGCTGCGCAAGGACGAGGCGATCAACCACATCCATTGGGCGACCACGCGCCGGCGCGACATCCCCTCGCTGATGGCGTTCGCCTGCGACCACCGCGTCCAGCTGGAGGACGTCGCGGCAAAAGCCGGCGCCGATCCGTCGCGGATCCCGGCTTTCAAGGTGCTGACCGTCAAGGCTGCGGCCAAAGTCGCGGCCGGCCGCGCCGGCTATGGCATGCTGCTCGACGAAAAATACGGGCGCGAGGCGATGTTCGAATTCGCCCACCATTCCTTCACCTGGCTCGGCCGGCCGGTCGAGTTGCCGGGTTCGCGGCCGCTTCGCTTCGAGTTCTCGCAAGACATTGGTTCGCAACTGACCGAATGGCCGGTCGACCACTGCATCAAGTGCCTGTGCTTCTATCATCCCGATGATCCGGCGGAGCTGAAGACCGAACAGCAGCAGAAACTGCGCGCTTTGTTCGAGGCCGCGCGGAAAGTGGGCAGAGAACTTCTGGTGGAGATCATCGCCGGCAAGCATGGCAAGCTCGACGACATGACCATCCCGCGCGCGCTCGAGGAACTCTACGCACTCGGCATCAAGCCCGATTGGTGGAAGCTCGAACCGCAGGCATCGCACGGCGCATGGGCAAAGATCGAGGCGGTGATCCTGAAAAACGATCCGTGGTGCCGCGGGATTGTGCTGCTCGGTTTGGAAGCGCCGCAGGACGAGCTGGAAGCGGCCTTTGCCGCCACCGCCAAGGCGCCCACCGTCAAGGGCTTTGCCGTCGGCCGCACCATCTTCATCAACGCGGCCGAACAATGGCTTGCCGGCAAGATGTCGGACGATGAAGCGGTTGCCGACATGGCATCTCGCTTCGAGAGACTGACCGAGGCGTGGCTTGCCGCGCGCGGCCGCAAAGCAGCATAAGAAGGCGCGGCATAAGGACTGCGGAGGAACCGACATGACCAAGACAATCCGCCTGACGATGGCGCAGGCTCTGACCCGCTTTCTTGCTCGACAGATGACCGAGATGGACGGGAAGAAGGTGCCGATCTTCGGCGGCGTCTGGGCGATCTTCGGCCACGGCAATGTCGCCGGCGTCGGCGAGGCGCTGTACCAGGTTCGCGACGAGCTGCCGACCTTCCGTGCCCATAACGAGCAGGCAATGGCGCATGCGGCGATCGCCTATGCCAAAGCCAATTTCCGCCGCCGCTTCATGGCTGCGACCAGTTCGATCGGCCCCGGCGCGCTCAACATGGTGACCGCTGCGGCGCTTGCGCATGTAAACAGGTTGCCTGTCCTGTTTCTGCCCGGTGACGTCTTTGCCAATCGCATTCCCGACCCTGTCCTGCAGCAGGCCGAGGATTTCTCCGACGGCACGGCGACCGTCAATGACTGCCTCCGGCCGGTGTCGCGCTATTTCGACCGCATCACCCGGCCGGAGCAGATCATGCCGGCGCTCAACCGCGCCATGCAGGTGCTGACCGATCCCGCCGAATGCGGCCCGGTGACGCTGGCGCTGTGCCAGGACGTGCAGGCAGAAGCGTATGACTACCCCGAGAGCTTCTTTGCCGAACGAATCTGGCATCAGCGGCGACCGCGTCCGGATCGCCAGGAGCTGGCCGCCGCGGTGGCGGCTCTTAAAGCGGCGAAGAAGCCATTGGTGATTGCCGGCGGCGGCGTACTCTATTCGCAGGCCTCGCGTGAACTGGCCAGACTGGTGCAGGACGCCGGCGTTCCGGTCTGCGAGACGCAAGGTGGCAAATCCTCGCTGCCCGACGATCATCCGCTGAACATGGCGGCGGTCGGCGTCACCGGCACTTCGGCTGCCAACAGGCTGGCCGAAGAGGCCGACGTCGTGCTTGCCGTCGGCACCAGGTTGCAGGACTTCACCACCGGCTCCTGGGCACTGTTCAAGAATGCCGGCAAGACCATGATCGGACTCAACGTCCAGCCCTTCGACGCCGGAAAGCACCAGGCGCTGCCGCTGGTCGCCGATGCGGCGGAAGGGCTCGCCGAACTCGGCGAGGCGCTGAAGGGCTGGAAGGCGCCTGCCGCCTGGACCGACAATGCGATCAAGGGCAAAAAGGAGTGGCAGGCGGAGGCGGGCAAGGTGACTGCGTCGACCAATGCCGCCTATCCGTCCGACGCGCAGGTGATCGGCGCCGTACAGCGCGCCATGGGCTCCGGCGTGGTACTGCTCCATGCCGCCGGCGGCTTGCCCGGCGAGTTGCACAAGCTCTGGCAGGCGGGCGCGCCCGGCTCCTACCACGCAGAATACGGGTTCTCGACAATGGGCTATGAAATCGCCGGCGGACTCGGCGTCAAGATGGCCAAGCCGGACCAAGAGGTAGTCGTGATGATCGGCGACGGCTCCTACCTGATGCTCAATTCCGAGATCGCGACCTCGGTGATGCTCGGCCTCAAGCTGACCATCGTGCTGCTCGACAACCGCGGCTATGGCTGCATCAACCGGTTGCAGATGGCGACCGGCGGCGCCAACTTCAACAATCTGCTGAAGGACGCCCGTCACGAAACCTTGCCCGAGATCGACTTCGCCGCACATGCTGCGAGCATGGGTGCGATTGCCGAAAAAGTGCCATCGATCGCCGGGCTGGAAACGGCGCTGGCGCAAGCGAAGAAGAATACGCGAACGACCGTGCTGGTCATCGACACCGACCCGCTGGTTTCGACCGAGGCCGGTGGAAGCTGGTGGGATGTCGCAGTGCCGGAAGTCTCGGCACGGCCGCAAGTGAATGCGGCGCGCAAGAAATACGAGGAAGCGCTGAGCGGGCGGGTTCTTTGAGCCATCCGCGAACGCGCCTCGAAACGTCCGAAACTGGAGTGATGACTTGAAAGCCAAACTGGGCATGTCCCCCATTGCATGGTGGAACGACGATCTTGCCGAACTCAGCGATGATGTGTCGCTGGAGGAGTGCCTGCGCCAGTCGCGCTCGGCTGGCTTTACCGGCATGGAAATGGGCCGCCGCTTTCCCAACGATCCGCAAGTCATGCTGCCGATCCTGAAAGAGGCCGACGTGACGCTTTGCGGCGGCTGGTTCTCGGGGACGCTGGTCAATGAAGACATGGCGAAAAACAAGGATCGTATCCAGCCGATGATCGATCTGTTCAAGGCGGTGAATGCGCCCTGCATCGTCTATGGCGAAGTCGGCCGCTCCATCCAGGGCGACCGCTCGCAACCCCTCGCCAGCAAGCCCAGGCTTTCGGACGATGAGATGAAAGCCTACGCGAAGCAGCTCACGCAGTTCGGCGAATGGTGTGCCGAGCAAGGCATGCCGCTCTCCTATCACCATCACATGGCGGCAGTGGTCGAGACCGAGCCAGAGCTCGACGCCTTCATGCGCTATTCGGGAGAAGGCATTCCATTGCTGCTCGACGCGGGTCACCTGGCCTTTGCCGGGGGCGATGTGCTGCGCGCTATTGATAATCACCACCGGCGCATCAACCACGTGCATGTGAAAGACGTGCGCATGGAGGTGATCAACAAGCTGGATCGTAGCAGGCAATCCTTTCTCGATGCGGTGGCGCTTGGTGCCTTCACCGTGCCGGGAGATGGCTCGCTGGACTTTGGCGCCATCGTCCAGAGGCTCGCCGACCATGGCTATGAAGGCTGGTTCGTGGTGGAGGCCGAGCAGGATCCGAAGAAGAACCCGCCGCTCAAGATGGCGCAGGTCGGCTACAAGGAATTGATGCGGGTGATGACAGCGGCCGGCTACACGGTGGAGACACAAGGCTTTCCCAATGCTTGAGGCTCGCGCGGAAGGGCTGATCCGATGCCGGGGGTGATCCGATGAAGGACTCCGAGCACCCGTTTTTCCGGCCGCTGTGGCGGCGCGTTGCCGTTGTCGCGGTCTGCCTGGTCTGGTCGGTGATCGAATTCGCCACCGGCACGCCGTTCTGGGGCGTGATCGCGCTCGGCTTCGCCGGCTATGCCGTCTGGCAATTCTTCTATCTCTACAAGCCGGCTGACGAGGACAAGCCATCGGCGGACGCCAAACCGAAGGAATGACCATGTCGAAGCTAATCATCAAAGCCAATAAGGGCCACGGCCGCGTCGCTCATGTGACGCCGCAAAACGCCGGCTGGACCTATGTCGGCTTCGATCTGCATCGGCTGAGGCCCGGCGAGAGCGCTTCCGGGCAAACCGCGGATCGTGAGGTCTGCCTGGTGTTCGTCACCGGCAAGGGCAAGGCCAAAGCCGGCGGCAAGGATCTCGGCCTGCTGGGCGAACGCATGTCGCCGTTCGAAGGCAAGCCTTGGTCGGTCTATGTGCCGCAGGGGTCGGAGTGGTCGGTGAGCGCCGATACCGATCTCGAACTTGCCGTCTGCTCGGCGCCAGGACTGGGCGGCGGTCTGCCGGTCCGTGTCATCGGGCCCGACGATCTCGGCCAGGAGGTTCGCGGCAAAGGCACCAACACGCGCTACGTCACCAACATCCTGCCGGAGGGCAAGCCGGCCGATTCCTTGCTGGTGGTCGAGGTCATCACACCCGGCGGCCACACATCAAGCTATCCGCCGCACAAGCACGACCAGGACAATTTGCCGGCTGAATCCTATCTGGAGGAAACCTACTACCACCGCCTCAACCCGCCACAGGGCTTTGCTTTCCAGCGCGTCTACACCGACGCCGACCAGAGCGGTGCTCGTTCGCTCGACGAGGCGATGGCGATCGAGGACGGCGACGTCGTGCTGGTACCCAGGGGTTATCACCCCTGCGCAGCCTGCCACGGCTATGATCTCTATTATCTCAACGTCATGGCCGGACCGAAGCGGACGTGGAAATTCCACAACGCGCCCGAGCACGAATGGCTGATGAAGGCCTAACCACTTCCCCTTCGCCCCAATCGCTGGTCCAAGCGAAAATCGTCGGCTAACGACCCGGCTGTGTGGTTTTGTTACCGAAAACGCCGCAAAGCTTCGTCAATTCGTCATGGAAATCACCTATGGCAGCGGGGCTGACGAGGACTTTCGATGCGCTACGCGATCTATTTCACCCCCCGACAGGACGAACCGCTGGCACGGATCGCCGCCAACTGGCTCGGCCGCGACCCATTCGGTGCCGCCACAAAGCCGGTCGAGGCAGTGGGCGAGTTGTCGGCGGCAGAAGTTGCCTTCCATACCGCTTCGGCGCGCCGCTATGGCTTTCATGCTACGCTGAAGGCGCCCTTTCGACTGGCCTCCAATGAGACGGAAACCTCGCTTCGCGCGGCACTCGACGATTTTGCCGAGGCAACGCCGGTGGTTACGGTCCCGCGCCTCGTCGTCAGCCAGATCGACGGTTTCTTCGCGCTGGTGCCGGAAGCACCGCTGCCGTCGCTCAACCGCTTCGCCGATGATGTGGTGCGCGACTTCGACCGCTTTCGCGCGCCGTTGACGGAAGCCGAGATCGAACGGCGCAGCCCCGATTCGCTGAAGCCCGACGAGTTCCGCAATCTCTGCCAATGGGGTTATCCCTATGTCTTCGAGACGTTTCGCTTCCACATGACGCTGTCCGGCCGGGTCTCGTCACAGGAAAGCCCTCGTCTTCGCTTAGCAATCGACAGTCTGTTTGCGGGCGTGCTGCAAAGGCCGGTGCCGGTGGACGCGCTGACGCTGTTTGTGGAAACTGAACCCGGCGCGCCGTTCATGGTGCTGTCCCATCACGCGCTCGGGCGCCGCCCGGCCAGAAGAACTGCCTAATGACTATTTGCTCTAACCGCGTTTGTGCGACGCCAATTGGTTCCAGTTGGCTGCAAAATCCTGCAAGGACTGCTTGAAATGACCGCCGAGACTGTTCTTGACAACGCCCGGATCGTGCTCGCCGACCAGATCGTCCAAGGGTCGATCGTGCTGCGCGACGGCGTGATAGCCGACATTGCTCCCGGCGCTGGCCGAACCGGCGAGGACATGGGCGGCGACTTCATCATCCCTGGCCTGGTCGAACTCCACACCGATCATCTCGAAGGCCATTACGCGCCACGGCCGAAAGTGCGCTGGAACCCGATCGCCGCGGTGCTCGCCCATGACGCGCAGGTGGCGACCGCCGGCATCACCACCGTGCTCGACGCCTTGCGCGTCGGCATGGACGAGGATGCGGACCTGACGGCTGCCGACATACGCAAGCTGGCCGACGCGATCGAGGACAGTGTCCAGCAGGACCGGCTCAGGGCCGACCATTTCATCCATCTGCGCTGCGAGGTTTCGGCGCCGGACTGCCTTCCAGCCTTCGCCAATTTCGACGGTGACGAGCGGGTCAGGCTGGCGTCGCTGATGGACCATGCGCCGGGACAGCGGCAATTCGTCGATCTCGAGACCTACGCCTACTACTATCAGCGCAAACTGAAGCTTACGGATCGCGATTTCCAGAAATTCTGCGAAAAGCGGATGGCTGAATCGGCGAGGAACTCGAGCCCGAACCGCAGCTTCATCGCCGTGGCTTGTCATGAGCGCGGCATCGTGCTCGCCAGCCATGACGACGCGACCGTCGGCCATGTCGACGAAGCGATCGAGCAAGGCGTCCGTGTCGCCGAGTTCCCGACCACCGAGGAGGCAGCAAGGGCTTCGAAAGAGGCAGGGCTCGGCGTATTGATGGGCGCGCCGAACGTCATGCGCGGCGCTTCGCATTCGGGCAATGTCTCGGCCCGCACGCTGGCCGGCGACGGCCTGCTCGATATCCTGTCATCGGACTACATTCCGTTCAGCCTGATCCAGTCGGCCTTCTTCCTCGGCGACGTGGTCGAAGGTATCTCGCTGCCGCAGGCTGTGGCCATGGTTTCGAAGAACCCGGCCGAGGCGGTCGGCCTCACCGATCGCGGTGTCATCGAGCCCGGCCGGCGCGCCGATCTGGTTCGCGTGCGCGTCGACGACCATGTCCCGGTCGTCCGCACGGTCTGGCGGCAGGGACGCCGGGTCGCATGATGGTGTCGGCATCGGTCGAGCGTGAATTGTCCGCCGCGGGATTTCCGATCCGCGACGGTGTCTTCGTCGCCGTCGTTGGGCCGAGCGGTGCCGGCAAGGACACGGTGATCGGCTATGCGCGCGCGGTGTTTGCCGGCGAGAGCCGGCTGGAGTTCGTGCGCCGGGTGATCACCCGGCCGAGCGATGCGGCCACCGAGGATCACGATACGCTCGCCGATGCTGCCTTCGTCGAGGCCGAAGCGGATGGGGCCTTCGCCATTTCCTGGGAGGCGCATGGCCTGCGCTACGGCATCCCGGCCGAAGTCGATTGGTCGGTCTCCAACGGCCGTGTCGCGATCGCCAACGTCTCGCGCGCGATCATCCCGGCGCTGCGGGAGCGTTACGCCAATCTGGCTGTCGTCGAGATCACGGCTACACCGGAGATCCTGGCCGAGCGGCTGGCATTGCGCGGTCGCGAGTCGCGCGGCGAAGTGCTGGCACGGCTGGCGCGCAGTGCCAATGTGGCGCTGTCCGGACCGGGTGTCACCTCGATCGACAATAGCGGCCCTCGTGAAGCCGCCGGCGAGCGCTTCGCCGAGGTGCTGCGCAAGGCCATGGCCTTCTCCGACATGTCGGGCCTTATCTAAAGTAGCGCCCATCCGATGCATTCGGTATGGACGCTACTTGTCTAGCCGATATCTTTTTGGAAGCCGGGATCCCTTTTCGGGATTATGGCGTCATGCGGCGTGCCGGTCCCGACCAGCGTGACGAGTATCGGTGGCAGTGGTTGTCGAAGGCTTCACTGGCGCATCCGCCGGTGTATCCAGAACTGCAACGTGATGGCGATACACCATTTCCCAGCCCTTCCAGCCGGTGAACAGCAGTATGCAGACCACTATGAACGACAAGAGCACACCCCATGGGCGGACCGCGGCTTCGGCACCTTGGGCATAGCGAAGATAAAAATTGATCAGTGCCACAACGACCGCGGTCAGGTTGCCTAGCATGTGATACCAGGCGTCCGACAAGGCGCGAATGCGCGGCTCGTTGAGGAAGTCGATAAAACCGGCTGTCGCGGCGAGAAGGGCCATTACGATGGCTGCCCCGATCAGCCACATCGATGCCCGTGCCCAGAAAGCATCGGCAGTTCCCCAGAAAACCAGGTCGGTGACAAAGGCACCGACAAGAAACGCGACAGGAAAAGGTATCAGCATCGGGTGGAGAGGGTGAGTTCCGACCTTTGCGGTACTTGCTGGATTCGTGGGCATGGGGCGCCTCCGCATAGCAAAGCCTAAATAAACGCTTCGATACGGGTTTCGTTCCAAATGGAGATTAATCTGAACTGCTGTCGCGAAGCTCAGGCCGACTTTTTGATGCCTGCCAATGGCAATCGGCGCATTTCATCCAGCTATTTTTGCGTCATTCCGCGGCAGCACCCGCCACGCCCTTACGGGTAGCTTCCAGCATCCGCCGCCGCGCCCTGAACACGCCCCATTGCTGGTCGACCAGCACGCCGATGAGGATCACCCCGCCCATGACGGCGAAGTTGAGCGAGGACGGGATGCCGAGCAGGTTGACGAGGTTCTGCAGCTCCTGCAGCAGCACCGTGCCGAGCAGGACGCCGATCAGCGAGCCTTCGCCGCCGCGCAGCGAGAAGCCGCCGAGCACCGCTGCCGCGATGGCGTAGAGTTCGTAGAACTGGCCGTGGCTCGCCGGCGAGATCGAGCGGGTGTACATGGCGAAATAGATAGCCGACAGCGCCGTCAGCACGCCGCAGATGACATAGGCGGCTATGACGATGCGGCCGGTGCGGATGCCGGAATATTTTGCCGCTTCCTCGTTCTTGCCGATGGCGTAGAGATAGCGCCCGAATACCGAACGGTGCAGCACCACCCACATGACGACGGCGATGACGATCAGCGCGATGAAACTGTTCGGCACGCCCCAGGACCGCCCCGCCGTCAGGAATTCGAGTTCCGGGAAGTTCTGCCCAAAGGCAAAGCCGGCGGTGCCGTCGGCAGTGTAGAAGCGCGCCACGCCGCGATAGATCAGCAGGCCGCAGAGAGTGACGACAAACGGCTGCAACTTCAGCCGGGTGATCAGCCAGCCATGCATCAGGCCGATGATGGCGCCGAGCGCGATGATCAGCACGAAGGCCAGAGGCCACTCCATCTCCCGCACGGCGATGAAATCGATGAACAGCGTACCGAGTAGCGCAACCACCGAGCCGACCGACAATTCGATGCCGCCGGTGATGATGACGAAGGCTTGGCCGATCGACAGGATGCCGAACAGGCCGATCAGGTTCGAGGTGTTGGCGAGATTGATCGGCAGCAGGAAGCGCGGGTTGATGATCGCCACCACCGCGCCGACCACCAGGATCAGGATCAGCAGGCCGAGATCTTTCTTGCTCATCGTCTTCTCCCAACGCCTGCGAATTACTTCGGCTGCTTGCCGACCGCCAGCAGCAGCACGTTTTCCTGGCTGAACCGGTCCTTGTCGAGAATGCCGGAGATCTGGCCCTCATGCATGACGGCAATGCGGTCGGAAACGCCGATCACCTCCTCCATGTCGCTGGAGATCATCAGCACGGCGACCCCGGCATCGGCCAGCGCCCGCATCAGCCGGTAGATCTCGGCCTTGGCGCCTATATCGATACCGCGTGTCGGCTCATCGAGGATCATCACCTTCGGCTTCATCGCCAGCCATTTGGCCAGCACGACCTTTTGCTGGTTGCCGCCCGACAGCGTGCCGGTGCGCGTCTGCACGGAGGGCGCCCTGATGCCGAGATCGGTCTTCTGTTTTTCGGCGGTGGCGGTCTCGGCGCTGGCCGAGACCAGCGAGCGCCGCGAATGCGCCGGCAGATTGGGCAGCGAGATGTTCTGGGCAATCGACAGGTCGAGCAGGATGCCGGTCAGCTTGCGGTCTTCCGGGACGAGGAAAATCCCGTTGGCCACTGCGTCGGCGGCCGAACCAAGAACCAGGTCTTTTCCGTCAAGCTGGAACGAGCCGCCAAAGCTCCTGTCAATGCCGAACAGCACGCGCGCCAGTTCCGTCCGGCCGGAGCCGACGAGGCCGGCCAGGCCGAGGATCTCGCCATGCCTCACATCGAGGTCGACGGGCCGGTCAGGATAGGCGGCGGTGCGAATGGCCTTGACCGACAGCGCGACGGAGCCCGGCGGGCGCGCCGATTCTGCGGCCTTCTCGCGCTCCTTCAGCATGCGGCCGATCATCAGCTTGACCATCTGGTCGTGATTGATGGCGCTCTTCGACAAGGTCCCGGCGAGCATTCCGTCCCTGAGCACGACGACGCGATCGGCGACGCGCTCGACCTCGTGAAGGCGGTGCGAGATGAAAATGACACTGATGCCGTCTGCCTTCAGCGCCTTGATGACACCGAGCAGCTTGTCGGTTTCGGCGATCGGCAGGCTGGACGTCGGTTCGTCGAGGATAACCAGCCGTGCCTTAATAGACAGCGCCTTGGCGATCTCGACCATTTGCTGCTGCGCCAGCGACAGCGCCGACACCGGCGTATCGGCTGAGAAATTGGCGCCCACGCGTTTGAGCAGCGGCGCCGCCTGCGCTCGCAGCCTGGCGCGGTCGACGAGCTTGAGCGGCCCGGCGCGCAGCGGTTCGCGGCCGAAGAAGATATTGGCGGCCACGTCGAGGTTTTCGAACAGGTTGAGTTCCTGGTGGACGAAAGCGATGCCCGAGCCGATGCTGGCCTCGACAGTCAGCCCGTCATGAGCGACGCTATCGACGGTGATGGTGCCGGTGTCCGGCCTGGTCACGCCACCGAGGATCTTCATCAGCGTCGATTTGCCGGCGCCGTTTTCGCCGACCAGGCCGATGACCTCGCCGGGCCTGACCTCCATCGAGAACCCGTCCAGCGCAACGACGCCGGGATAGGTCTTGCGCACACCGTCGAGGCTCAGGAACGGAGCGTCCGCAGATGCAACGATGGATGGGTCGGAATAATTCATCACGCTTGACAGCAGCCGGTGAGCCGTTTGGTCTCAGACTGACGAGCCGCGCGAGGCCCGTCAATAGAACGCCGGCTCAAGGCGAACCTTGAGCCGGCGCAACCTAATTCGCTCAGTTTCCAGACATCGCCTTGAGGCTGGCGGCATAGGCGTCGACATCGACCTTGCCGATGATCTTGGTCGGGATGATGATCAGGCCATCGGCGGGAATGCCCGACTTGTCGCCCTCGAGATAGGCAGCCATCAGCTTCATGCCCTGATAGGCCCATTCGAAGGGTTGCTGCACGACGGTGGCGGCGACGGTGCCTTCCTTGACGCCGCCCAGCGTGATCGGGTCGTCGTCGAAGCCGACGACGGTGATCTGGCCGAGCTTGCCGGCATCGCGCAGCGCTTCGTAGATGCGCGGCGTGTTGTAGGAATAGAAGCCGACCATGCAGGTGACGTCGGGGCTGGCGACCAGCGCGTCCTCGACGTTCTTCTTGGCGCGAGCCTGATCGATGTCGTCACCACGCACGTCGACCAATTCGATCTTGGTGCCGGCGAGACCTTCCTTCATGCCCTGGATGCGCTCCTTGGCGTTGTCGGCGCCGAGCAGGCCGACGAAGCCGAGGCACTTGCCGCCGTCAGGCATTGCCTTCTTGGCGATCTCTGCCGCCTGCTTGCCGGCATCGACATTGGACGAGCCGATATAGGCGACACGCTTGGTCTGCGGCGCGTCGCTGTCGGTGGTGAACAACGCCGTTTCCGAGGCGATCTTGTTCAGCCCGTCGGTCGACGTCTTGGGATCGACGGCCGAGACCATGATCGCCTTCACGCCGGCCGTCACCAGATCGTCCATCAGGCGCTGCTGGATGGCGACCGAGGACTGCTCCGGATATTTGAGTTCCAGATTGTAGTTGGGCAGTTCGCCTTGAGCCTTCTTGACGCCGGCTTCGGCCGCCTTCCAGAAATCGGAAGCGCCGTTGACGACGAAGGCCAGTGTCGGCTTGTCGTCGGCCCGCGCAATTGCGCTGGCGGACAGGCCGAGCAGCAGGGCCGCAGCGGCGACGGACGCATTTCGTATCACAGATTTCATATTCAACCTCCCATTTTGACTCAGTAATTTTCGCTGATGATGAACGTGCCGGCGCGGCTTGGACGCCCTCCTCCTCAAGGGTTTCCGGCAGCGAAGAACGACGCCATTCCAGCCGCGATCGTCGACTTTAGAGACTCATTCGCCGTTCGTAAATAGTCCGATTTGTCTGACATTTCCCGGAGCGGCAGGCAAGCTTCGGCTGACGGGAACCGTCCGATACCAAGCTGGCTTGCGTTCCGAACATGCGCGGTCCGACGTCGTCCGGGCATGATGGATTGACGTTATAGTGATGCCAGATATTAGTAAAGAGTATTAGTTGGTCGAGATTCTCGCCACAAGGGAGAGGCCTTCCAGTCGTTGCTGCTTGGGATTGGCGACTAAATTCGCCCAAAAGGGTGAATTATATCTATTAGTAGCGCTTTGCCTTATAAATGCGCAATTCGAGGGACCAACGACATGAACGAACCACTTCGGGATGCGGCCCTTCAGGGTACCAGGCGGCGCAAGCCGTCCGGGAAAAACCCCAAGGGCCGCGTTACCATGACCGACATTGCCAGGGTCGCCGGCTGTTCGCAGGCGACGGTTTCGTTCGTGCTCAACAACACGCCGGGCATCAGGCTGTCGCAGCAAACCCGAGAGCGGGTGATCGAGACGGCGCGAGCGCTGGGCTATTCGCCGCCGGTGTTTTCTGCCTTGCGAGCCCCGGTTGCCGCATTCGACGGGCTGGATGGCGTGATCGGCTTCGCCGTCGACCAGTTGGCGACCAGCCCGGAGGCGGTCGTCGCCATTGAAGGGGCGCGGCAAGCCTCGTGGAACGCCGGCAATGTAGTGTTGGTGGCGCAGACCATGGGCGACGAGGTGATGGAGCCCCGGGCCATCGCGGCACTGACCAAGCGGGGCATTTCGGCGCTGATCTACATGACCATCTTCACCCGCGAGATCGTCGCACCGGACTATCTCTACGGCCTCGACATTCCGGTCATCCTGCTCAACTGCTACACCGCCGACTATGCCTTCCCCGCCGTGGTGCCGAGCGAGATCGCCGGCGGCCAGAGCTCGACCCGGCACCTGATCAGCTATGGCCATCGCCGTATCGCCACCATCACCGGCGAGCCCTGGATGCAGGCGGCACAGGACCGGCTGAAAGGTTACCGCCGGGCGCTGGCGACGGCCGACATCCCGTTCGACCCGGCGCTGGTCGTCGAAGGCGATTGGTCAGCGAGCGCCGGCTATGCCGCGACCATCAAGCTCTTGGCGCTGAAGGACCGGCCGACCGCCATCTTCTGCCAGAACGACCGCACCGCGATCGGCTGCTACGAGGCGCTGAAGGAGGCTGGCCTGCACATCCCCCAGGATATTTCGGTGGTCGGCTATGACGACGAGGAGATCGCGCGGCATCTGTTCCCGCCGCTGACGACGTCGATCCTGCCGCATATGGCGATGGGACAATGGGCGATCGAGCAGTTGGAAGTCCCCGCTGCTCCCGGTCGCGGCCGGAGCCGCTATCCCGTAACCAAGCTCGAATGCCCGCTGGTCGAGCGGGAGTCGGTTGGCGCCGTGGCGGGCTGAGGCGAGCGCGCCGGCGATCGACAGTTGCACAGGCTTGACATCAGGCCCGCCATATACCCGATTGATTTCATGAGATTGCAAAGCTGCTATAATTTTCAGGACTTCCGCCGGCTCGCAAAACAGCGCCTGCCAGGCCCAATCTTCAACTATATCGATGGCGGCGCGGACGACGAGACGACGCTGCGGCGCAACACGGCGGCTTTCGAGGACTGCGATCTCGTCCCCAACGTCCTTGCCGGCGTTGGACAGGTCGACATGTCGGTCACCGTCATGGGCCAGAAGCTGGCGATGCCGGTCTATTGTTCGCCGACGGCTCTCCAGCGGCTGTTTCACCATAGCGGCGAGCGCGCCGTCGCCGCGGCGGCGGAGAAGTTCGGCACGATGTTCGGCGTCTCGTCGCTCGGCACGGTCAGCCTGGAGGAAGTGCGCAAGCACAGGACGCCGCAGGTCTATCAGTTCTATTTCCACAGGGATCGCGGCCTGAACCGCGCCATGATGGAGCGCGCCAAGGCGTCCGGCGTCGAGGTGATGATGCTGACCGTCGACAGCGTCACCGGCGGAAACCGCGAGCGTGACCTGCGGACCGGCTTTTCCATCCCCTTTCGGCTTACGCTCGGCGGCATGATGCAGTTCGCGATCAAGCCGAGATGGGCTATCGACTATTTGACCCACGAAAAGTTCAGCCTGCCGCAGTTGGACGGCCATATCGATCTCGGTGGCGGAGCGCTTTCCATCAGCCGCTATTTCACGGAGATCCTCGACCCGTCGCTGGATTGGAAGGACGTCGAAGACATGGTCCGCTTCTGGAACGGCCAGTTCTGCCTGAAGGGGATCATGAGCGTTGCCGATGCCAGAAAGGCCGTCGACATCGGCTGCACCGGCATCGTTCTGTCAAATCATGGCGGCAGGCAGCTGGACGGCTCGCGCAGCCCCTTCGACCAGTTGTTGGAGATCGTCGACGCGGTGGGCGACAAGATAGACGTGATCATCGACAGCGGCGTCCAGCGCGGCACGCATGTGCTGAAAGCCCTGTCGTTGGGCGCCAAGGCCGTCGGCGTCGGGCGGTATTATCTGTTCCCGTTGGCAGCCGCCGGACAGGCCGGTGTCGAACGGGCGCTCGGCTTGATGCGATCCGAGATCGAACGTGGCATGCGGCTGATGGGATGCAGGTCGGTGGCAGAGCTTTCCAGGGAAAATGTGCGGTTTAGGTGAGGGAGCCAGGAAGCAAAGCATTTCGAAGTGCAGACCTATACCGATCTGGCGCCCGTTTCGAAGACGGCCTCGCCGGAAACAGCACCCGTATGTCCGCCCTCAAGCTGCGGCTGCGTGTAACGCGCTGTTAACGCCGTTCGGGAGTGACAGGATGTTGGCCGCAGTTCGAAGGTATAGTCTGCGTCTTGCCGTCAGTTGCGGAGGCGAAAATGAATTTGCTTCGGATTGCGCTCTTGTGCACGGCCATGATCGACCTTGGAATGCCGGCCGTTCACGCTGAGGATCGGCCTGTGCCGCCAAACAATAAAGCCGCAACAGCGCAGCCGCCCGTTCATTGTGAAGGCCAAAATTGTCTCCCGCCGGCGAAAGATCCCGTGCAGGAATGCACTGGCCAGGATTGCACGCCAGCTCCGCCGACTGAACCGGGCCCGGAGATCAAGCAGGCCGGCTGAGCAGCGTTAGCTGACGATCCCCTTTTTGGCATGGTAGCGCTCACGTCTCGCGACCTTCCGACCGGCGCCGGTTATTGTCGGACGGCTGTGAGCTCACCGCGCCCGAGAGGTCCCCTGAGGCGGGCCGTGCATTGGATTGATGGCGCGCCAGACAGGATGAAACTGGGAACCTCTATATTATTGTAGTGCCTATATAATTTCCGAAGCAGCGTCCGCCTTGCGCCAGGAGCCTACCTTGACGGATTGTCAGTTTTCGACTCGTTCCAGAAGTTCGGGTGCGAGCGCACTATGGCGCAAGGCGGCCACATTGCCGACCTTCCGCCCCCGATATTCCTTGCGAAGGATGATCCTGCTTTGAGGGCAACCATCGCCCATGACACAAAGGCTTCAACGTAGCGGCCCAGTCGGTCTTCTGCGGGGTCGCGCACGGACAGCCGTTCACTCCGGCAACCCGGCGAACCGCATGTGTTCGATCCAGCGGTCGAGGCTTCCGGGCGCGGTCCATATCTTCTCCCACTCCCTGCGTTGTTTGCTGATGGACTCGCCGGGCGAGTTCTGGAGGAAAACCCCTAGCGCTTCCTTTGCCTCCCGCTTGTTTCCCAGACAAGCGTGGATCCCCGCAAGCATTCGGTGTGCGCCGCTCGGGATTCTGGACATTTTCCGCATCGCCGTCAGCGCTGCCCGGCAATCGTTCTTTTCCCAGAGCGCCCAGCCCATCTGCCAGTGGAACCAGTCAGGGTGGAAAGGATCGATGCCCTTGGCCCGCTCGATCCGATCGATCGCTTCGTCCGTGCGGCCAACATAGAGCAGCACGTCCGTACTGTGGACGAGGATATTCGAATCACTGGGATTCAGGGCGATCGCCTGATCGTACCGGGCAAGGGCCTGCCCGATCTCGCCAGCTTCGGTGTGGATGCTGGAGCGGACATTATGCGTCTCGGCGTCGTCCGGAGCAAGCAGGATGGCCTTGTCGGCGTACACGGCGGCGCGTTTCAACACCTCATCCCGGTTATACTCCTGCTCGTGCCACCCGAACACCGCGGCATTGCGATAGGACCAGGCCAGCCCGATATAGCCGAACTGGGCGTTCGGATCCGCTTCGAGCGCTTTGAGGCTCAACTGCCGTAGCAACGCGTTCCCCGCGGCAGAGAAGTCCTTTTTGACCTCGACCTTCCCCATCAGGTAATAGCGGAGCGCGCTGACCTGCGCGGCATCGCTCTTTGGCAAGGGTCTCTGGATCCTCTGTCCGACCCGATCCGCAAGCGTGCGGATGATCTCCTCCTGGACGACGAAAAGATCGCCAATCTCCCGGTTGTAGGTGTTGGCCCAGAGATGCGATCCGTCATGCGCATTCAGCAATTGTGCGGTCACTTTCAGCCGGTCTCCGATCTTCTGCTGGCTGCCTTCGAGCAGGTAGTCGACGCCGAGTTCATCTCCAATCTGCCTGGCGTCGACCGGCTGGTCGCGGTACCTGAAACTCGAGTTCCGGGCGATGACGGCATAAGTCTTGCTCCGCGCAAGCTCGGTGATGATCCCCTCGGCGACGGCATCGCTGAGATATCCCACGTCCGCGCCGGTACTCATGTCGTCGAAGGGAAGGATTGCAATCCTGGGCATGTCCCTCGAACGAACCGGGGCGGCACGCCATATTTCCGCGCCGAAATACGCGCCGATCGCTGCCGCAACGAGGACGAGTGCAACAAGAATGAAGCCGCGTTGCGAAAATCGTGTCCTGGCGCGTTCCGTGCCGGCTGCGGCGTTTGGGTCCGCCGCGTCCGATGCATCGGCATTCAGCCGGTAGCCTCGCTTGGGGAAGGTTTCCACGATCACATGCCCGTCGTCCCCGAATGCGCGGCGAATATCGGCAATGCATTGGGTAAGGCTGTCGTCGGTCACGAAGGTATCGGGCCAAACCGCCTGCATCAGCACATCTTTGGACACAATCTCGCCCGGTCGCGCCGCGAGCGCATAGAGCACTTCGGCGGACTGGCTGCGGAGATCGACCGCTTTGCCTTCAACCGTTCGAAGTTCGTTGCTTTTGGTCAGGAAAACAAAACCGCCAAACGTGATCGTTTCGGCAGATTTCGGGTCAATTTCAGGAGCCTTTCGGGACATTTCACCCTCATGGCGCGCTCCCTAGCCTAGCCCATTCGGCCGCCGCATCCAAGCGATCCTGGCGGTGCTGGATTGGACAGGAGGCTGACATGAAACGGACCAGGTTCATCATCGCTCTCGCTCTCCTTTTGACAGCGCAAACGGCTGCAAAAGCGGACTCCCTTATTGTGAATGCAACCGCGCATGTTATTTCGCTTACATTTGCAAATGGCCGTATCGAAGAACGCCGAGAACAGAAACCCTTCGATACATACGCCCTCTGTCTCGCATGGAAACATCAGAACGAATTCCTTCCGCCGCATCCGCCTGCTTTTATTTCTTTCGTATATTGTACGCAAACAGAGGCGACGCTCGCATCATCCTGAGCACGAATGACTGAGGCGACGTTTCGCGGGGAGACGCGAATGTTTGGTACGAGCTGAGGCGGCGCCCCGGCGAAGAACCGCAAGATTCCAGAAATTTGGATCCTGCCCACGCGCATCATGGAATGTCAGTTTTTGTCCTCAATCCCGGCACAGATAAGATTCCTGCTACTTCCGCTCTCCACCCGTTGGCGACCTTGAAAGCCGAGGCGAGAATAGCCGGACTGGGCAACAGCGAACTGATGTACCCGGTTTTGTTCTGGGCCTGGAAGACCTCCCATGTCAAATCAGTGAATTACGAGTGGCGCGCCCGAAGAGATTCGAACTCCTGACCCCCAGATTCGTAGTCTGGTGCTCTATCCAGCTGAGCTACGGGCGCGCAACAGGCTATGCTTGGCATAGCCCCGCGATCCGATCCTGGCGACCGGCCGCGATGTGAGCTGTTCCCTAGCGGCTGAATTTGCGAAAAGCAAGCCGACCCTGGCCAAAAGTTTTGCAGTCATGCCTTGCCATCATGCGCCGGCCGGCGAAGGCAAGATCGCGTCACGCAGCGGCCGAGCCGACAGGTCGTAGTCTTGGATCGGTCATTTGCCAATCGGAACGGTCCGTAACGAAATGAGCCGTTGCACGGCGGCCGAGCCGATGGCTCGTAGTCTCGGACCAACGCTTCGCGAATTAAAACGATCCGTAACGATACGGTTCGTTACGCCGGGCGGCGCAGCCCGTTGCGGGCCTGGTCGAGCCGGACCGGCTGGTCGGGAATGGTGACCGCGAATGTGGTGCGGCCGCCGATCGATTCGACCAGCTCCACCGTGCCGCCATGGGCGCGGATCAATTCATGGGCGATCGCCAGGCCAAGGCCGGTGCCGCCGCTGCGGGCCGAGCCGCGAAATGCCGCGAACAGGTTTTCTCGCGCCTTTGGCGGCAGGCCGGGGCCGGTGTCGGTGACGACGATGCGGCTGACGCTGCCGATGCGCTCGGCCGATATGGTCAGGCGGCGCACCACGGCGCTCTCGGTGTCCGCCGCCATCGCCTGCACGGCGTTGCGGCTAAGATTGGTGAGCACGCGGAACAGCTGGTCGGAATCGGCATCGACCTCGAGCACCGGGTCGACGGCGTTGACGAATTCGATGCCGCATTCGATATCGAGCAGGCCCTGGACGTCTTCGACCAGCTGACGCAGCCGCAGCCTGCGGCGCGACGGCGGCGGCTCCTGGGTGCGGCCATAGGCCAGCACGCCCTCCGAATAGGACACCGCACGGTCGAGCGCGCGCAGCAGTTTTGGCGCGAAGGCCTGCACGGTCGGGTCCTTGACCTGGCGCAGGCGGTCCGACATCAGCTGCGCCGAGGCGAGAATGTTGCGCATGTCGTGGTTGATCTTCGACACGGCCAGGCCGAGATCGGCCAGGTGCTTCTGCTCGGTCAGCATCTTTTGCAGCCGCTCCTGCATCTGCGACAGTTCGCGTTCGGCGACGCCGATCTCGTCGGCCCGTGCGGCGGGGTGAATGATGCGGCCGGGATCGTCGGGCGCCTCGGAAAAGGACAGCATCGAGCGTGTCATCGTCCTGATCGGGCCGATCATGATCAGGTCTATCGCGGCATAGACCAGCATGGCGGTGAACAGCGAGATCAGCAGCGAGACGAAGGCGACGTTGCGCGAATAGATCAGCATGGCATTGCGCAGGCGGTGGTCGGGCATGATCAGCTCGAATTCCTTGTCGCTGTCGCCGACCGGCCCGAAAACGCGCAGCATGCGGTTGCCGCCGAAGAACAGCGTGTCCAGCGCGCCGGTCATGCCCTTGATCATGCCGACATTGGCGATATCGATATGCTCGTCGACCTGCGGCGGCATTTCGGCCACGACCAGAAGCCGCGAGACGCCGCCGTCGCGCACGGCGATCGCCTTGGCGCCGATCGCCATCAGTACGTCGTTCTGGGCGGCACGCGACAGCGAGGCAGGTTCGCCCTGCACCAGGACGATGGAAACCGCGGCGGCGGTGCTCAGCCTCTCCTTCAGCCAGCTCAGCCTGTAGCTGGCGATCCAGGGCACGAAGATGAGGATTTCGGCCAAGAGCACGAAGACGATGGTAAGCAGCAACAGCTTCGTCGACAGGCCGCGCGCCAGCGGCACCCTGCGGGTGGCGGCCTTCGCCCGGGCGATGCTTTCGTCGGTTGCTGGGACTTCACTCATGCTCGTCGTCACGGCTGCCTGTCATCACGGCTGCTTGTCTTAAGGACTGCTCGTCTTCACGATCGCTTGATCGGGCAAGATTAGGCGATTGCGGCTTTTTTGCCAAATTCATCCTTGGTCGAAGCCGGAAAGAGGCCGCAAGGACTTCCCTGCCAGTCCGACAACGCCGGCCCGACAGGCTGGATTGACTTCCAAAACCCTTCTTTCTATAAGCCCGCTCACGCTCGGGCCATTCGTCCCGGCGCGGTTTCGATCGCGCCAAAACCGGCCCGGCAAAGCTCCTGTTACAAAGTGACAGAATCAAGAAGGGCCGCACCCCGCGGTATTTAAACAAATGAAGCGTACTTACCAGCCGTCCAAACTCGTTCGCAAACGCAGGCACGGCTTCCGTGCCCGCATGGCCACCAAGGGTGGCCGCGGCGTCGTCGCAGCCCGCCGCAACCGCGGCCGCAAGCGTCTCAGCGCCTGAGCACCGAGCGAGAGACAAAATCGTTGCCCGCAACCGGCAAGCCAACGGGTGCCCATCCCAAGCGGCTTCTGAAGCGCGCGGAATTCCTGGCCGTCCGCCGTGGCGAAAAGCGCCGCGGGCGGCTTTTCCTCGTCGAGGTCCTGGGCCGCGGCGACGGCGAGGCGCCGCGTGTCGGCTATACCGTCACCAAGAAGGTCGGCAACGCCGTCGTTCGCAACCGCATCCGGCGGCGGCTGAGAGAGGCCGTGCGCACGCATGCCGCGGATGACATGGCGCCGGGCAATGATTATGTCATCGTCGGGCGCGAAGACGTGCTTACGACTCCGTTCGGCCAGTTGAAGGCCGAACTCTCCCGCAGATTGCGTGGAACACGATAGGCCAAGGGCTTCGATGGAAAACAACCGAAACTTCTTCATCACCATCGCACTGTCGGTGCTGATCCTGGCGCTTTGGCAATATTTCTACGTGATGCCGCGCAGCGAGATGCAGCGCGAAGCCGCCCGCATCGAAGAACAGCGCGTGGCGGAGCAGAAGAAGGCTGCCCAAGGCACCAGTCCGGGCGCGAGCGAAACGCCGGTGCAGCCGGGCGCCATTCCGAGCGCGCCCGGCGGCGACGCGGTGACGCCGGCCGGCCGCGAGCAGGCGATTGCTTCGACGAAGCGCGTCAAGATCGACACGCCGAGCCTCGAAGGTTCGATCAACCTCACCGGCGCGCGCCTCGACGATCTCCGGCTCAAGCATTACAGGGAGACGGTCGACAAGACCTCGCCCGAGATCGCGTTGCTCAACCCGGCGTCCCTGCCAAACGGCTATTTCGCCGAGATCGGCTTTTCCGGCACGCCGGATGTGGGCAGGCTGCCCGGCCCCGACACGGTCTGGCAGACCGACGGCAATGCGACGCTGACACCAGCGACGCCGGTCACGCTGACCTTCACCAACGACAAGGGCCTGGTTTTCAAGCGCACCTTCTCGGTCGACAGCCAATATATGTTCACCGTATCCGACACGGTCCAGAACGGCGGCTCGGCACCCGCGACGTTGTCGAACTATGGCCGAGTCACCCGCTTCGACAAGCCGGCTATCGCCAGCACCTATGTGCTGCACGAGGGCCTGATCGGCGTTACCGGAAGCGAGGGCCTGCAGGAATACAAATACTCCAGCGTCGAATCGGACAAGGAGTACAAACCAGGCAAGTCGAGCGACGGCTGGCTCGGCATCACCGATAAATACTGGGCGGTGACCCTGGTGCCGCCGAGCGGCCGCGAATTTCAGCCCAAATTCGCTTATTTCGAGTTCAAAAGCGGACCCCACCCGCATAGCTACCAATCCGATTTCCTGTCCGATCCGGTCACAATCGCTCCCGGGCAATCGACGACCGTGGAGTCGGAGATATTCGCCGGCGCCAAGGAAGTTTCGACGATCAACGCCTATGAAAAGGACCGTCATATTCGCCAGTTCGACCTGCTGATCGACTGGGGCTGGTTCTATTTCATCACCAAGCCGATGTTCTGGCTGATCGACACGCTCTACAAATTCTTCGGCAATTTCGGCCTGGCGATCCTCGCCACCACCGTCATCGTCAAGGCGCTGTTCTTCCCGCTCGCCAACAAGTCCTATGCGTCGATGGCGAACATGAAGAAGGTGCAGCCCAAGATGCTCGAGATCCGCGAGAAATACGCGGACGACAAGATGAAGCAGCAGCAGGCGATGATGGAGCTGTACAAGACCGAGAAGATCAATCCGCTCGCCGGCTGCTGGCCGGTGGCGTTGCAGATTCCGGTGTTCTTCTCGCTCTACAAGGTGCTCTACATCACCATCGAGATGCGGCACGCGCCGTTCTTCGGCTGGATCCAGGATCTGGCGGCGCCGGACCCGACATCGATTTTCAACCTGTTCGGGCTGATCCCGATCACCTTGCCGCACATGCTGATGATCGGCGTCTGGCCGCTGATCATGGGCGTGACGATGTTCCTGCAGATGCGCATGAACCCGACGCCGCCGGACCCGACGCAGGCGGCGATCTTCACCTGGATGCCCGTGATCTTCACCTTCATGATGGCGGGTTTTCCGGCCGGTCTCGTTATCTACTGGGCCTGGAACAACACGCTGTCGATCCTGCAGCAGGGCGTGATCATGAAGCGGCAGGGCGCCAAGATCGAACTGTGGGACAATCTGGTCGCGCTGTTCCGCAAGAAACCGTCGCCGGCGGAATAGCCGGCGCTCCGATGATGCGAAACCAGAAAGCCCCGGTTCGTCCGGGGCTTTTTGTACAGGCTGGCGGTCTGGATTAAGCGATTGGTACGGCCGGGCGGATCGCGCTATTTTGACCTGGCTGGCAGTTGCCCGACGGAGCTCGATATGACCGGACCCAATCCATCGATCAAGCATCCGATCCCGTTGCACACGCGCGTCGGCTTTCTGAAACCGCTGGTAACGGCGCCGAACATCGAGATCGGCGATTTCACCTACTATGACGACCCTGACGGGCCCGACAAATTCGCCGAAAAATGCGTGCTGCATCATTACCCGTTCATCGGCGACAGGCTGGTCATCGGCAAGTTCTGCGCCATTGCCGAAGGCGCGCGCTTCATCATGAACGGCGCCAATCACGCCATGTCCGGTTTTTCGACCTATCCGTTCAACATCTTCGGTCACGGCTGGGAGGAAGGCTTCGACCCGGCGACATGGTCGAAGGAGGTCCGCGGCGACACGATCGTCGGCAATGATGTCTGGATCGGCATGGAAGCGGTGATGCTGCCGGGCGTGAAGATCGGCGACGGCGCCATTGTCGCGGCAAAGTCGGTGGTGACGCACGATGTGCCGGCCTATGCGATCGTCGCCGGCAATCCGGCCAAGGTGGTAAAGATGCGCTTCGACGACAGGACCATCCGGCGGCTGCTGGCGCTGGCGTGGTGGCACTGGCCGGTGGAAAAGATCAGCCGCAATCTCGATGCCATTCGTGGCAGCAACATTTTTCTTCTGGAGGCAGCGGTTTGAACGCGTTGAACAAGACCACGATCGGCATCGAATTGTTCACGCGAGCCTGGATATTCATCCGCGGCGTGCCGGCGATGAAATTCCTGCCGCCGGAGGGTCCGCCCGAGATCGCCTTTGCCGGCCGCTCCAATGTCGGCAAATCGTCGCTGATCAACGCGCTGGTCAACCAGAAGGGGCTGGCGCGCACCTCCAACACACCGGGCCGCACGCAAGAACTCAACTATTTCGTGCCGGGCGGATTTTCGGGAGAGGGCGCCGACCTGCCGCCGATGGCCCTGGTCGACATGCCGGGCTATGGCTACGCCACGGCGCCGAAGGAAAAGGTCGACGAGTGGACGAAGCTCGTGTTCGACTATCTGAAGGGCCGGGTGACGCTGAAGCGCGTCTACGTGCTGATCGATGCCCGCCATGGCATCAAGGCCAAGGACGACGAGGTGCTGTCGCTGCTCGACAAGGCGGCGGTGTCGTATCAGATCGTGCTGACCAAGACCGACAAGATCAAGGCGGCGGGGGTACCGCGACTGGTCGAGGAAACGCTTCAGAAGATCAAGAAACGCCCGGCGGCCTTCCCCTTCGTGCTCGCCACGTCGTCGGAAAAGAGCGAGGGCCTCGAGGAACTGCGTGCGGCGATCGTGCTCGCCGCCAATGGCGGATAGGCAACGGCCTCCGACGGCTGGTCAGGCGGGACTGGAGGCCCGTTCCTGCTCTGCAAGCTGTTCTGTGCCGTAGGCCTTCAGGAACACGTCGACGCCCGACCTGACGATATGTTCAATCTCGGCCACACTTGGCGCCTTGGTGCGATAGGCGAATATGCACTGGCGGAAAAGACCGGCCAGGCACAGTTCGGTGAACTGATAGGCGGCAAGCTCGACGTCGTCGATCTTCAGCAGGCCACGTTCGATAGCCATGTTGAGGAAAACGACAACCCTGTCATGGCCGCGCTTCGGCCCGCGTTCGTAAAATCGCGCGCCAAGCTCCGGAATCCGTTCCGACGCACCGATCACCGTCCGCTGCGCCAGGATGACCCTGGCCGAAGTGATCTTCATGGATAGCACGATGCCGAACTTCACCAGCGTCTGGCGAAGGTCGCCGATCTGGTCGAGCACCTCATACATATTCTTGAAGATCGTGCCGCGTTCTTCCTCGATCAGCGCTTCGAACAGCTCTTCCTTGTTGGCGAAGTAGACATAGATCGTGCCCTTGGACACGCCGGCCTCGCGCGTAATGTCGTTCATCGACGCGGCTTCGAAGCCCTTGTCGATGAAGACACGGCGCGCACCCTCGATGATCTGGCTTCGCTTGACCGGGTCTTGCCCCGCGGCCGGGCGGCCGCGCGGCAGACTGTCCAGCAGATCGCACTGCTCCTTGCCAGCGCTGGACAATGGGCCTGAATCAGACAAAGGAGCGGCCTTGGGGGCTTCGGCCATAATGTCACACCTCGTAAAATAATTCGAACCATCCGGTTCGATTGCTCTTGATATGGGCCTGTTTAAGCGCTAAGTCAATGTCGAGATCGAACCGAACGGTTCAGTCTGACAACATTCAGCGCCAGTTAATTTAGAGAGATATCATGTCCTCGAACGCGCCTACCAGTGCCGAAGTCCGCCCTTTCCCCAGCGCCAAGGTCCAACCTGCGATCGAAGCGCCGGAAGCCCCTCTCAAGCCCGCCGACATCACCCCGCTGGCTCCCGCCAAAAAGAAGCGCTCGATGCGCTCGATGTTGTTGCCCATCATCGGCCTGGCCCTGCTGGGCGCCGGCGCATGGTATGGCTATGACTACTGGACCGACGGGCGCTTCATGATCTCGACCGACGACGCCTATGTCCAGGCCGACACGGCGTTCATCTCGCCAAAAATCTCGGGCTATGTCGATCAGGTCAAAGTGACCGAGAACCAGCAGGTGAAGGCCGGCGACCCGCTGCTGATCGTCGATGACGGTGACTACAAGATAGCCGTTGCCCAGGCCGAGGCGCAGATCGCCACGTTGAGCAAGACGCTCGACCGCATCGATGCCCAGACCGAAGCGGCCCGCGCCTCGCTCAAGCAGGCGCAGGCGCAGAAGACCGCCGACCAGGCCGCAGCAGACAATGCGAAGCGGGTTCAGGTCCGCGCCGCCCAGTTGCTCAAGACCCGGGTCGGTACCCAGGCCCAGTTGGACGACGCCCAGACGGCGGTCGAGCAAGCCAATGCCGCACTAGCCGGCGCCGACGCGCAGATCGCGGCGGCTCAGGCCAATATCGGCGTGCTCCAGGCGCAGCGGGCGGAATCGGCCAGTACGCTGGCCTCGCTGCAGCTTGCCCACGACAAGGCGGTGCGGGATCTGTCCTTCACCGTACTGCGCGCACCCTATGACGGCGTGGTCGGCAACCGCTCGGTCGAGCAGGGCGACCTGATCAGCCCCGGACAGAAGCTCGCCGTCATCGTGCCAATGGACAAGCTCTACATCGTCGCCAATTTCAAGGAGACGCAACTTGCCCGGCTGGTGCCTGGTGAAAAGGTCAGGGTGTCGGTCGACGCGATCGACGGCCAGGACTTCGAGGGTACCGTGTCGTCGCTGGCGCCGGCTTCGGGAGCAGTGTTCTCGCTGCTGCCGCCGGAGAACGCCACAGGCAATTTCACCAAGGTGGTGCAGCGCGTTCCGGTTCGCATCGACGTGCCCGCGGATGTGCTGAAGACGGGCAAACTGCGCGCCGGCCTGAGCGTCGTCGTCGCCGTCGACAGCCGCACGGCGCCTTCGGCATCGAAGTAAAGCGGAACCGGGAGCAAGGGTCATGGCGACCGCAACCATTACCGCCGGATCGGTGTCGGCCATCCCGGCCCAGACAGATCACATGCCGATCCGCCGCGTCATCGCCTTCCTGGCGATGGTGTTCGGCATGTTCATGGCGATCCTGGACATCCAGATCGTCTCAGCCTCGCTGGCCGAGATCCAGGCGGGCTTGAGCGCCAGCTCGGACGAGATCCCGTGGGTGCAGACGGCCTATCTGATTGCCGAGGTCGTGATGATCCCGCTGTCCGGCTTTCTCAGCCGGATGCTGTCGACGCGCGTGCTGTTCACAATCTCGGCGGCGGGCTTCACCGCGGCCAGCGCGCTGGCGGCAACCGCAACCAATATCGACCAGATGATTGTTTACCGCGCCGTGCAGGGCTTCATCGGCGGCGGCATGATCCCGAGCGTCTTTGCAGCCGCCTTCACCATCTTCCCGCCGTCCCGCCGCGCCGCCGTCTCGCCGATGATCGGCCTGGTGGCGACGCTGGCGCCGACCATCGGCCCGACCGTCGGCGGCTATATCAGCCATGCCATGTCCTGGCATTGGCTGTTCCTGGTCAACGTCGTGCCCGGCATTCTGGTGACCACGGCCGCCTGGTCGCTGATCGACTTCGACAAACCCAATCTCAAGCTGTTCAGCAAGTTCGACTGGTGGGGGCTTGCCGGCATGGCCGCTTTCCTGGGCTGCATGGAATATGTGCTGGAGGAAGGCCCCAACAACGACTGGCTGCAGGATCAGGCGGTGTTCGTCTGCGCCGTCATCATGACCTTCGGCGCGGTGCTGTTCTTCTGGCGCGTGTTCACCGCCGAGGAGCCGATTGTCGATCTGAAGGCTTTCAGCAATATCAATTTTGCGTTCGGCTCGCTGTTCTCCTTCGTGGTCGGCATCGGCCTCTACGGTCTGACCTATCTTTATCCCGTGTTCCTGGGGCGCATCCGCGGCTACGATTCGATGATGATCGGCGAGGCGCTGTTCGTCAGCGGCCTGGCCATGTTCTTCACCGCGCCGATCTCCGGCATCCTGTCGAACAAGATGGACCCGCGCATCATGATGATGATCGGCTTCTTCGGCTTCGCCACGGGAACCTGGTGGATGACGCATCTCACCGCCGACTGGGATTTCTACGAACTGCTGATCCCGCAGATCCTGCGCGGCTGCTCGATGATGCTGTGCATGGTGCCGATCAACAACATTGCGCTCGGAACCTTGCCGCCGGAGCGGCTGAAGAATGCGTCTGGCCTGTTCAACCTGACCCGCAATCTCGGCGGCGCCGTCGGCCTGGCCGTCATCAACACCGTGCTGATCGACCGCAATGCCTTCCACTACGCCAGGCTCTCCGAGCACGTGCAATGGGGAAGTGCCGCTGCGCAACAGAAGCTGCAGAACATGACGCTCAACTTCGAGCAGACCGCCGGGCTCGACGCCTCCAAGGCGGCCATCTCCAAACTGTCAGGCATGGTCCAGCAGCAGGCGTCGCTGCTGTCGTTCATGGACGTATTCTTCATGCTGACGGTTTTGTTCGCGACGCTTGGGCTCTTCACCCTGGTGATCCGCAAGCCAGCCGCTCAGGGCGGCGGTGGCGGAGGCCATTGAGGCGCGCTGGATCCCCCGCCTGGCGCCCTCGCGCATGACCCCGAAAAGCGATTTTCGGGGTCATGCGCAACATCAACCATTACGAGGTCTTGGAGCGGCGGACACTCCACCGCTCCAACTTTTTGTTTGAGCATCGGATTTTCCCAAAACCGCTTCGCACTTTTGGGTCCGATGCTCTAGCGCGCTCCGACAAAGTAAGGGTCGCAGCCGTCCTCACGCCGTCGCCGGCTTAAAGGTCAAGGCGACGCCATTGATGCAGTGTCGCAACCCGGTCGGCGGCGGACCGTCGTCGAAGACGTGGCCGAGATGGCCGCCGCAGCGGCGACAATGGACCTCGGTGCGGGTCATGCCCAACGATCTGTCCACGGTCTTGCCGATGGAATTCGGGATTTCCTGCCAGAAGCTCGGCCAGCCTGTGCCGGAATCGAACTTGGTCTCAGACGAATAGACCGGCAGGCCGCAGCCGGCGCAAGCGAAGATGCCTTTGCGGTGCTCGTTGAGCAGCGGACTGGTGCCCGGATATTCGGTGCCCTCCTTGCGCAGCACATTGAAGGCCGCGTCGGACAGGATGGCGCGCCACTCGGCCTCGGTCTTGGTAACCTCGAATGTCTCGGCCGCGCGTGCATCCTGGGCTCCGCCCATGCGCAGCGCGGTGGCGCCTGCGACAACGCCAATGGCTGCCGCACCACTCAAAAGAAGCTCGCGACGGTTCATGGCCATTCCTCCTGTTACTGCTTGTGCCAAATTCGACCGCCACACGGAAATCAAAAGCCGGTGACGATCGCTGTCCTCAAAGCGGGACTCCGCGCCTATCCATCTTGCGTGAACGGCGCGGAGTGTGCGCAGGGAGGCCCCTAGGGATATCTTCGCCGGCAGCGTGCGTTTGTTACATCTTCGGCAGGAGAACCTTATCGACGACGTGGATGACGCCGTTGGACTGTTCGACATCGGCGATGGTCACATTGGCGATGTTGCCATTTTCGTCGGTCACGGTGACCTTGCCGCCGTCGGTCTTGAGCGACAGTTCGCAACCACCGACCGTCTTAACCTTGTGCGTGCCGCCGTCGTGCTTGACCATCTTGGCGACGTCGGCGTCCATCGCTTTGGCGCCGATGACATGGCAGGTCAGGATCTTGACCAGCCTGTCCTTGTTTTCAGGCTTGAGCAGCGTCTCCACCGTGCCGGCTGGAAGTGCCGCAAAGGCCTCGTTGGTCGGCGCGAACACGGTGAAGGGGCCAGCGCTTTGCAGCGTATCGACCAGGCCGCCTGCCTTGACGGCAGCGACCAGCGTCGTGTGGTCCTTCGAGTTGACAGCATTTTCGACGATGTTTTTCTGGGCATACATGGCGGCGCCGCCTACCATCGGGTTTTGGGCATAGGCAACGGTGGCGAGCGCAGAAATGGCGACCGTACCGGCAAGCAAAAGGGTGGCGAATTTACGCATGATTTCAATCTCCTCGGGTTATCGTTCCCCTTATTCGGGAACGCAAGGAGATACGCGATAGAAAATTCCGGAGTTTCGTTCTCTCCGCAAAAAAAATTGCGTCGCTGAAATTTTCCCGGCGCGGATCGACAACCACCAACAAGCTTTGCAGGCGTTTAAATCGCGGAAGATAGATTTTAAGGTCTGCTTCCGGAGATGAGAAGCGGTCAGATGCTCTTCAGATCGCCCGCTGCGACCACCGGTCCAGTCGGCTGGCCGGTCGGTGAACCCCCGGCAGGTTCAACGCTGACCGCAAGCACGGCGCCTTGCGCCAATTTCTCCTGGACGGCGGGCGGGATGGCCAAATGCGCGGTCGCACCGGCCGGGATGACGCCCATCGACACCGGCGCCTTCTTGCCTTCGATCATCCACAATTCGAAGTCCTTGCCGGCGGCCCGCTCGCCGGAAACGTGGGAAAGACCGACCTCGTGACGGGCGGCATCGTAGACAACGAGATATTTGACGTCGCTGCCTTCGGCCGCCAGCGAGGCGACAAGCCGCGTCTGCGGCGGTTCGGTGGGCGGGCGGAAGTACGGCACGGCGATGTAGATCGCCAGCGCCGCAATGGCGGCGGCGGCGAGACCGCGCCAGAAGCCAAGGCTCGACCAGAGGCCGGCGCGCGGCTCTGCAGCGAACAACCGGCGGTCCAATGCTTCCTTGACCCTGATCGGAGGCTCTGTCTCCGGATAGGCGGCGGTCATCGGCGAAAGATGCGCCTCCCAGCTATCGACAAGGCGCGCGAAGGCGGCGTCCGCATCGATGCGGCGCGACGCGATCTCGCGTTCATCGGCGGCTAGAACGCCAAGAACGTATTCGGCGGCGAACAGGTCGTCGCCCCCACGTTCCGGTCCATTGTCGTCAGCCAGCGTCATCTTTCCAGGCATTCTCTCAGTTTCAACAGGCTGCGGCGCAGCCAGGTCCGCATCGTGTTCAGCGGTACGCCATAGCGCTCCGCCAGCTCGGCATAGCTTTTGCCATCCAGATACGCGCCCCGGACGGCCGCCGCCCGGTTCCTCTCCAACTCCTCGAGACAATGGTAGATGCGTCCGGACTCACCGCCCGCCACGGCCATGGCCTCCGGCCCCGGCGCCGGATCGGCCACGTCGAGCGCGGCATCGATATAGGCGGCAGGTTCTCGCCGCGCTCTGATCCGATCGATCGCATGATTGCGCGCAATGGCCACCAGCCAGGAGATCGGGCTCAGATTCGAAACGGCGAAACGGTCCGCCTTCGTCCATATCTTGACGAAGATCTCTTGAAGCGCCTCTTCTGCATCTCCCCGATCCTTCAATACACGAAGGCAGACGCCGAAAAGTTTCGCGCTGGTCTGCCGGTAGAGCAGATCGAACGCAGCCCGGTCCTTCATCGAAGTCCGGACAATCAGGTTGCTGATGTCCTGCGGCGTCATCGGCCGCCAAATTAGGCGATTGCAATGTATTTGCAACGACTGAAATGGTCTTGCGCACCGGCAGCGCCAGCCTCGATTGCCAATGGAATCGCCTCCCGCTAGCTTGCCATGAGCGGGAGGGCGACCATGTCGATCGAGCGGGTTCTTTGGGGGCATGACGCAACCGGCCAGGCCGCGCTCGTGCACAAGGGAGAGATCACACCGCAAGATCTCGTCGATGCGGCGATCGCCCGGGCCGAGGCCACCCGGCCGGAGATCAACGCCATCGCCGAACCGCTTTATGAGGCGGCGCGGGCGCGGGCGCGGACCGTCGACCACAAGCTGCCACTTGCCGGAGTGCCCTTTGCGCTGAAGGATCTCGGCATCGCCATGAAGGGCGTGCCGACGCATGGCGGCAGCCGCATCCCTGCCTACACCCCCGATTTCAACTCGGTCATGACGGAACGCTATCTGGCTGCCGGCCTGATCCCGATCGCCACCAGCACCGCACCCGAACACGGACTGAGGCTGGTGACCGAGTCGGTGGCTTACGGCGTCACCCGCAATCCATGGGACACCGCGCACACGACCGGCGGTTCCTCGGGCGGTGCGGCTGCGCTGGTCGCGGCCGGCGTCGTGCCGGTGGCGCACGCCTCGGACGGCGGCGGCTCGATCAGGGTGCCTGCCGCTTGTACCGGGCTGGTCGGGCTGAAAACCTCGCGCGGCCGCGTGCCCTTGACACCGCTCGTCACCGAAAGCTGGTACGGCTTCGTCGTCGACCATGCGTTGGCCCGCTCAGTGCGCGATACGGCGCTGCTGCTCGACCTGACCCACGGGGCTGACCCGCTGTCGCCCTACGCGGCACCGTCGCCGACCGGCAGTTTTGCTGCGGCGGCCGGGCGCGATCCGGGCAAGCTCAACCTCGCCTTCTATCGAAAATCGCCGCTCGGCCTGCCGATATCGGAAGAGACGTTGAAAGCTCTGGATGCGGCGATCGCGCTGGCGCGCGAAGGCGGGCACAGCGTCGAGGAGATCGACCTGCCCTATATCGATCGCGATTTCATCGCCGATTTCGCCAGAACCGTCGCCGCGGCGGTGGCCGGCACGATGCGGGGCGAGGTCTTGCGCGTCGGCCGCTCCATCTCAGGCGATATCGAACGCGCTACGCGCGTGATGAGCCGGTTCGGTGAAATCCTCTCGGCCGGCGAAATCTACGCCGGCCTGCAGCGGCTGCACGCCGCCTCGCGCCGGCTTATCACCGAAACCGCGCACTATGATGCGGTGCTGATGCCTGTCATCGCGCACCCGCCGCTCGCCTGCGGCACCATGGACCCGAAAGGCGTCGACGAATTCATCGAGAATGTCCTGGACAGACTGCGCCTCGCCGGCCTGCTGAAGTTCAAGCCGCTATTCGGCCAGCTGATGGACAAGAGCCTCTGGTTCACCCACTGGCCGGCGATCCAGAACGTCAGCGGGCAACCGTCGATCACGCTTCCGGTCTACGTCACCGATACCGGCCTGCCGCTCGGCGTCCAGGCCGCCGGCCGCCCCGGCGACGAGGAAACGCTTCTGTCGTTCGCCGCGCAGATGGAAAAGATCTCGGGCTGGCTGGGACGGCGGGCGCCGCTGCAGGTGCCGGCATAGACCATGATCCCGAAAGGTGGGAACCGGTTTTCGGACAAGATCATGGTCAAACAAATAGTAGTACCGATTTGATCGATCGTGACAGCAAAGCCGTTTGCCCCCTCGTCCAATTCCCGCTAAGACGCCGCCGTTCATGCCAAGCTGGGAACCACGCCGATGACGGACGTCGCCGCCACCGCCGAAATGCAGGCCGCGCTGCTTTCAAGGGCGCTGCCCTATATGCAGCGCTACGAGAACAAGACGGTCGTGGTGAAATATGGCGGCCACGCGATGGGCGACATCGCGCTCGGCAAGGCCTTCGCCCGCGACATCGCACTGCTCAAGCAATCCGGCGTCAACCCGATCGTCGTGCATGGTGGTGGGCCGCAGATCGGCGCCATGCTCAGCAAGATGGGCATCGAATCCAAATTCGAGGGCGGCTTGCGCGTCACCGACCAGAAGACCGTCGAGATTGTCGAGATGGTGCTGGCCGGGTCGATCAACAAGGAGATCGTCGCGCTGATCAATGCCGAGGGCGAGTGGGCGATCGGCCTGTGCGGCAAGGACGGCAACATGGTGTTTGCCGAAAAAGCGCGCAAGACCATGATCGATCCGGATTCCAACATCGAGCGGGTACTCGACCTGGGCTTCGTTGGTGAGCCTGTCGAGGTCGACCGCACATTGCTCGACCTCCTGGCGCGGTCCGAAATGATCCCGGTGCTGGCGCCGGTAGCGCCCGGCCGCGACGGCCATACCTACAACATCAACGCCGACACTTTTGCCGGCGCCATCGCCGGCGCCTGCCAGGCGACGCGCCTGCTGTTCCTTACCGACGTGCCCGGCGTGCTCGACAAGGACAAGAAGCTGATCGACGAGCTGACCGTGGCCGAGGCCAAGGCCCTGATCAAGGACGGCACGGTCTCGGGCGGCATGATCCCCAAAGTCGAGACCTGCATCGAGGCAATCGAGCGCGGCGTCGCAGGCGTCGTCATCCTTAACGGCAAGACGCCGCATGCGGTGCTGCTCGAGCTGTTCACCGAACACGGCGCCGGCACGCTAATCGTGCCGTGAGGCCGGGTGTCTGAGGGGCTCAAGCGTTTGGCGAAATAGCGGTCACGGACTGACGCGGCAGGCGTTCGACAACCATCGATTCCTCTTCCTCGTCTTGCGGCGAGCCCCAGAATTCGGCGAGCGTCGGGCCATGTTTCAGGCGGCGGTCGCGGACCAGAAAGCCCCAGACTTCGCGGAACCAGACGCGGCGGCCCATTTTGGTGTACCAGCGCATCGAATGCCGTTGCTCCGGATCCTTGTGGAACAGGATACGCGCCAACGCCTTGGGCCGCGACTGCACCGCCAGTTCGATCAGCTTGACGGCGAAGAACAACATCCACGGCTTGAGGCGGGTCATCTGCAGCACCTGATGCTTGTAGTCCCACAGGCGGGCGTCCAGCTGGATCACCTTGCGGTCCCTGGCAATCCTGAAGAACGGCGTCCAGCGATGCGGCGTCACATAGAGCGCCTGGATCTGGTCAGGGTCATAAGCGATCAGTTGGCGGAAGCCGCGCCAGAGGTCGCGCAAGCTTTCGTCCTCGAAACCGGCCACCCAGGTCGCCATCGACAAGATGCCGTTGAGGCGCAGCAGCCGTATCGCCTCGCGGTCGGATGAGGTGCTGCCGCCCTTGCGGATCAATGCAAGCGTCTGCTCGTCGGTATTTTCCATGCCAAGCAGCCAGCGAATGACGCCGGCCTGGCGATAAAGATGCAGGCTGTCGGCGTCGCGGACGATGTCGTCGGCGCGGGTGGAGCCGACGATCAGCACCGGCACATTCTCGGCGATCATCGCGTCGAGAAAGGCGAGCCAGGCCTTTTTGGACGACGTCGGGTTCTCGTCGGCAAGGTTGATCAGTTCGACGCCGTGCTCGCGGTAGAGCCAGGCAATCTCCCGCGCGAACTTCATGGGGTCGCGGTGCCGCCAGCGCGTCCAGAAGCCGCGCTGGCCGCAATAGTTGCACAGATGCGGACAGCCTCGCGAGAACTGCATGACCACCGCGCGCTTGCCTCCCCAATAGCTGTAGCGACTGAAGTCGATCAGTTCCCAGCCGATGCGGTAGTCGTCTAGGTTGATGATCGTTCTTGCCGGCCGGGTTGCAAAGGGCTGGCGCAAATCGTCAGGAAAGGCGATGCCCGCCACATCCGACAGCGGCTTGCGTTTCTCAAGCGCTTCGACCAGCGCGACGATGGTCGCCTCGCCCTCGCCGCGCACGATGAAGTCGAAAACATTCGTTTCAGCCAGTATGTCGCGCCAATGATAGGTCGGAAACACGCCGCCATAGATCAGGATTGTCGCTGGCTGGATGTCCTTGACCATGCCGGCGATCAGCAGGGCTGTCGGATGCGCAGAGGTCGAGCCGGAATGGCCGATCAGAATGCAGTCGGGATGGTCGCTCAAGGCGTCCCGGACCAGCGTGGCAAGCGCCATCGGCCCGAATTCGGCGTCCACAAGCCGCACTTGATGTCCCGCGTCGATCAGCGGACCGCCCAGTGCCAGCAAACCGAGCGGCGGCAGATGGTCGTCCGGCACACGGCTGCCGATGGCGGTATGCGGCGGGTTGATCAGGACGATTTTCATGGCGGGCCTTATGCGATGGCGGTCCGCATGTCGTAGTCGGCGATCTAGTTCCGGAGATTGGCTCGCTTCAGCAGTTCGTGTGCAGCTTTTCCGCAGAAATGCTATCGTCTGAGATGTGCCAGCGGCACATGGCCGGGTCCCTTGATGTTCTGCAGCACAAGCTGCGTGTGGACGTCGCGCACGCCTTCGAGCCGCATCAACCGGTGCATGACGAAGGCATTGAGCTCGTCGACCGACGGCACCATGACATGCAGCAGGAAATCGTAGTCTCCAGTCATCGTCCAGCACGACGACACCTCGTCCATGCGCTGCACGGCGGCGATAAAGGTTTCGGGCGAGCCGTCGCTGTGGGTCACGAGGCGCACCTGGATGAACACTTCGACCATCAGACCGACGGCGCGGCGGCTGAGTACCGCGGCGAAGCCTTTTATGATGCCCGCCTGCTGAAGAGCCTCGAAGCGCCGCGCGCAAGGTGTCGTCGACAGGCCGATCTGCTGCGCCAATTCCGATACCGGCTTGCGCCCGTCGCGCTGCAGGATGTCGAGCATCTTGATCTCGAATTCGTCAAATTGAGGCATTTTCACTCTCCCAAAGCTAGATCGTGGAGTCTTTTACCTCCAACCCTGCATTTGAGCCACCATCAAAGTTGATTTGCCTCGCGCGATCCGGCTAGAACTTCCGGCAATTCGCTGGTCATGATTTCCAGGGAGAGCAAGCCATGACAATGAACGTTGCCGACTATGCCCGCGAATGCGCGGCGCGAGGCCTTCGCGGCGATTATTCCGTCTGCCGTGCCGATTTCACCGTGGCGCAGGGCTACAATTATAGCGACGAAGAACAGGCGGTGTGGCGCACGCTGTGCGACCGCCAGACGAAGCTGACCAGGAAGCTGGCCCACCACTCCTACCTCGACGGCGTCGCGGCACTCGGCCTTCTCGACAAGATCCCGGATTTCGGTGCGGTCAGCGAGAAGCTGCGCAAGTTCACCGGCTGGGAGATCGTCGCCGTGCCGGGGCTCATCCCCGCCCAGCCGTTCTTCGACCATCTCGCCAACCGCCGCTTCCCGGTCACCAACTGGCTGCGAACCCAAAAGGAGCTCGACTACATTGTCGAGCCCGACATGTTCCATGATTTCTTCGGTCACGTGCCGATCCTGACGCAGCCGGTCTTCGCCGACTTCATGCAGATGTATGGCAAGAAGGCCGATAGCGTGATTGCGCTCGGCGGCGACGAGATGATCACCAGGCTTTACTGGTACACCGTCGAATACGGCCTGATACGCGAGCCGGGCAAGCCGCTGAAGGCTTTCGGCGCCGGGCTGATGTCATCCTTCACAGAGCTTCAGTTCGCGGTCGAAGGCGGCGAGGCGCACCATGTTCCCTTCGACTTGGAAACCGTAATGCGCACCGGCTACGAGATCGACAAGTTCCAGCGTGCCTATTTCGTGCTGCCGTCGTTCGACGCCCTGCGTGATGCTTTCGAGACAGCCGATCTTGCGGCGATCGTGGCGCGCCGCAAAGGCGAGCCAGCGATCGACCCGGCGAGCCTATAGGCTGTCGGTTGTTTCCAACGCCTCGGCCTTCAGCCGGGCCAGCTGGTCGCGCTGAAGGTCGAGGGATGCCGTGACGAAGCGCAGGATCGTGCCGAGTTCAATGTCGGTGAATGTGGCGATCACGTTTTCCCCCTCCTGAGCGATCGCGCCATAATAGCGCGTCGATAGTTCTCGCGTGAGTTCCGTCGCCTCTATGACCACCTTGCGCCTGTCCTCGAGGCTGCGCGTTCGTGTCAGCAGGCCGCGCGCTTCCAGCCGGTCGATCAGCGCGGTGACCGCGGCCGGCGTCAACCCTGTTGCGGCCGCGACCTCGCCAGCCGATCGCGGGCCGCCATAGAGCAGCGCCAGGCAATGGCGTTCCGCCATGCTCAGCCCAAGCCTATCGCCCACTGCCTCGTCATAAGCCTGCGTCGCGTCCTGCCAGCCCATAATGGCAAGGCTGATAGCGGTCTTCATGTCTGCCCGATTCACGCTTGACGAATTTATTTCGATCATCTAACTATCAATCTGCCTAACATTATGGCTATTATAGTAATGTGCTGCATCGGGCACAAGGCAAGGCCTATCGCAGCTTGCAAGGAGTGAAAAATGAATCAGACCCCGACGCGCGGCCCACTCACACCGGCTGAGGAGTTCAAATACGCCAAGCTGGCGATGGAGTGGTATGGCTGGGGCTCTCCCATTGGCCTTGGCATCGCTCTGGTCGCGCTGGCGGCCGCCGCCCTGCTGTTCCGCATCGCCATACGCGGATTTTGACAGTCTGACCACGGTCGGGTTGAATGCAGACAGGGTGGAACTCTCCCAGCGGAAGGCTCAGGGCCGAGCTCAGGCGGCTTCGGAAATATCGCGGTCGATGATCGACAGATTGCGGCCGCGATGCTTGGCCTCGTAAAGCCGCTGGTCGGCGGCGCGCATCAGCTCCGACACTGCGGCGTCCCTGCCGCAGGTGATGCCGCCAATACTGACTGTCAGCGGAACCGATCGTTCGTCGACCGGCCGGAAACGGATACGCTCGACCTCACGGCGGATGCGCTCAGCGACGCGCCTGGCCTCGTGTTCGGTGGCACCAATCAGAAGGGCGCAGAATTCCTCGCCGCCGATGCGCCCAAGCACGTCGCCGCTGCGCACGCCACGCTCTATCGCCTTTGCGATCAGGAGCAGCGCATCGTCGCCGATCAGATGGCCGTAGCTGTCGTTGATGGTCTTGAAATGGTCGGCATCGACGATCAGCAATGCCCCGCGATCGGACTTACGCCGAGAGCCGTCGAGGGCGGCAAAGAAACTTTCGCGGTTGAGCATGCCGGTCATGTCGTCGCGGCTCGCCTTGTCCGCCAGGCGCCGGTGCGCGGCTGCAAGCTGGGCATGATTGCGAGCAAGGTCGCGGTGCGCGTTCTTCACCTTTTCGCTTTGCCAGAATGCATAGGCGCCGGCGCCCCAGGCCAGAACGAGTGGGCACAGGGTGGATGTCAGCCAGATGGTGCGATTGATCGAAAATCCCATCGCCGGCACAACGATCAGCGTCGGCAGAAGTGAGGCGGCGACGGAGGCGAAAGCGATGGCGGCAGACTTTAGAAATATGTGATTCATCGCTGGCTCCCACTGCTCCGTCTTGGTGTCAGCAAGCGCTGAATGCCACCTTTCGGCGATGCTTAAAATGTTAATCGTTTCGCCATTTTCACCACTCTTGGCGGGCATAGGTTGTGGATAAACCTCCTGTTAGAAAGATCGTTTCGTGCCATAAGGACGGTATGACCACACTTCCCGACCCCGCCCGCTTTGCCCATGTCACCGACTGGGTGTTCGATCTCGACAACACGCTTTATCCGCACCATTCGAATCTGTTCTCGCAGATCGATGTGAAGATGACCGCCTACGTTGGAGAATTGCTGACGCTGCCGCGCGAGGAAGCACGCAAGCTGCAAAAGGAGCTCTACCGCGAATACGGCACGACACTGAACGGATTGATGACGCGCCACGGCATCGACCCCGACGATTTTCTCGAGAAAGTGCACGACATCGATTATTCCTGGCTGGTGCCCGATCCCGTCCTCGGCACCGCCATTCGCCAGCTTCCCGGCCGTAAATTCATCTTCACCAATGGCGATCGCCGGCATGCCGAACGCACCGCGCGGCAGCTGGGCATTCTCGAGCATTTCGACGATATTTTCGATATCGTCGCAGCCGGACTGAACCCCAAGCCGGCGCGGCAATCCTATGAGAGATTTGCCGAACTCCATGCCGTTACCGGGCAAAATGCGGTGATGTTCGAAGATCTCGCCCGCAACCTGTCGGTACCGAAATCGCTGGGCATGACCACGGTGCTGGTGGTGCCGCGCAATTTCGAGCCGACCTTCTCGGAAATTTGGGAACGCGACCCGGCCAACGAGGATGATGTGGACTTCGTCACCGACGATCTCGCCGGCTTTCTCACGGCGATCGTCGAAGTCCCTGCTTGAGGCAGCCTGCGCGCTTCAAGTCCTGCTTGCTTGTCAAAGTTTATAGAAGCGGCTGACGATCCCCCAGGCCTCGTCGGCGGTCTCGACAAAATCGATGATATCCTGGTCGCCGGGAGTGATCGTGCCTTGCTCGGCGAGGAAATCGAGGTCGATTGCCCTTGCCCAGAAAGCCTTGCCGAACAGAATGACCGGCACGCGTTCCATGCGGCCGGTCTGGATCAGGGTCAGCGTTTCGAAGAACTCGTCCATCGTGCCGAAGCCGCCGGGAAATACCGCAACGGCCTTGGCACGCATGACAAAATGCATCTTGCGGACCGCGAAATAGTGGAAGTTGAAGCAGAGTTCCGGCGTCACGTAGGCGTTTGGCGCCTGCTCGTGCGGCAGCACGATGTTGAGACCGATCGACGGCGCGCCAACATCGTCGGCGCCACGATTGCCGGCCTCCATGACGCCCGGCCCGCCGCCGGTCACCACGACGAATTCGCGATAGTACGAGGTGGCCGACTGCTGTGAGCAGAGGCGGGCGAATTTGCGCGCCTCCTCGTAATATTTGCTGTTTTGCTCGAGGTTTTTCTTCTGCGTCTCGTTCTTGGCCGCCCAGGCTTCGCCGCCGGGCTCGGGGATGCGGGCGCCGCCGAACAGGATGACGGTCGATTGGATGCCGCGCTCGGCCAGGATCATCTCCGGTTTCAGCAGTTCGAGCTGCAGCCTGACCGCGCGCAACTCGCGCCGCGTCATGAAATCGGGGTCGTTCCAGGCCAGCCGATATGTCTCCGCGCGCGTTTGCGGCGTGTCCGGCACGCTTCTCGACCGCTCCAGATCCTCGTCCGAATGCGGCAGCGGCGTCCATCCCGCCTTTTCCATGGGAGTCATATTTGCTTTACCCGTCCAATTCATTCACTTGCGCCGTCCCGTGACGCTGCCGCGATTGACCCTCCCCAAGCCTTCACATAGGGTCCGCGCGACTTTCAAACAGGTTAAGGCGCCGGCCCTTAACAGCTTGGTAATGGAGCGAATTCATGTCGAAGCACGATCTCGCGAGCCTCGAGGAGATCATCGAGAACGCCTTCGAGGAACGCGACACGATTTCGACCGCAACCCGCGGCGAGACGCGCGAGGCCATCCAATCGGCGCTCGACCTGCTCGACCGGGGCGTCGCCCGCGTCGCCGAGCGGCAGGCCGACGGCAAATGGCACGTCAACCAGTGGCTGAAAAAAGCGGTGCTGCTGTCCTTCCGGCTCAACCCGATGGAGATCATCAAGGGTGGTCCCGGTCAGGCGGTTTGGTGGGACAAGGTGCCCTCGAAGTTCGACGGCTGGAGCGCCGTCGATTTCGAGAAGGCCGGCTTCCGCGCCGTGCCGTCGTCGATCGTGCGCCGCTCCGCCTATGTCGCGCCCGGCGCCGTGCTGATGCCGTCCTTCGTCAATGTCGGCGCCTATGTCGACAGCGGCACCATGGTCGACACCTGGGCTTCGGTCGGCTCCTGCGCCCAGATCGGCAAGAATGTGCATCTGTCGGGCGGTGTCGGCATCGGCGGTGTGCTGGAGCCGATGCAGGCGGGTCCCACCATCATCGAGGACAACTGTTTCATCGGCGCCCGTTCCGAAGTGGTCGAAGGCTGCATCGTGCGCGAGGGCTCGGTGCTCGGCATGGGCGTCTTCATCGGCCAGTCGACCAAGATCGTCGACCGCGCCACCGGCGAGATCTTCTACGGCGAGGTGCCGCCTAATTCCGTCGTCGTCGCCGGCTCGCTGCCCGGCAAGCCTTTTCCAAACAACGAGCCCGGCCCCAGCCTCTACTGCGCCGTCATCGTCAAGCGGGTCGATGCCAGGACCCGTTCCAAGACATCGATCAACGAATTGCTGCGCGATTGATCTTTCTCAACGAATACGGACGGAATTCGCTTGCCTGATAGATCAGACCTCATCTGGCTTTTCTTCAAAGCTTCGGGCCGGGTCAGCCGCGCGGCCTATTTTCTTGGAGGACTGCTGGTGGCCATCATACAGGCCTTCCCGCTCTACCGTTTCACGCTGGTGCCGGAAGGCACCACCGAGAGCAACATGTGGTCGTTTATTTTCTTCATCGCCTTCATTGCCTCGCTTTGGTCGAACGTGGTGCTGGCGGTCAAGCGGTTGCACGACCTCGACAAGCCGGGCGTTGCGGCGCTGGTGCTTTTCGTACCGGTTGTCTCGATCATCGCTTTCCTGGTGCTTTGCCTGTTTCCAGGGCAACCCGGCCCCAACCGCTACGGCAAGCGCACCAATGCCCCCGGCTGAACCCTGAGCGCCGATCGGACATTTCGTCATGCGCTACCGCTCGCTTGATCCGAAACTGATCCTCGAAACCGCCGAACGGCTGGAAGGGCGCGTCGCCGAGCGCTTTCCCGATGCAGGCTTGCGCGGCGTCGCCGCCGAGCTGGTGTCGCTGTCGCGCGATCTGGCGAAAGCCGCCAAGGCGCTGGAGGCGCCGATCTGGTGGCTGCGCGGCCTCATCATCGCCGCCTTCGTCGCCGGAGCGCTGATGTTCCTGTTCGTCGGCACAATCCTGCCGCTCGGCCGCATCTCGGGAAACCACGATGCCTTCCAGTCGGTGCAAGGAATCGAAGCCTCCCTCAACGTGATCATCCTCGCGGTGCTGGGCTTCCTGGCCCTGATTCGCTCCGAGGAGCGGATCAAGCGCAAGCGGGTGTTTCGCCAGCTCCACGGGTTGCGTTCGCTGATCCATGTCATCGACATGCACCAGCTGACCAAGGATCCGGCCGCACTTTCACCCAGTTTCAATCCGACTGCCCATTCGCCAGCCCGTATCACCAACGCCGCCGACCTTGCCCGCTATCTCGACTACTGCTCCGAAATGCTGTCGATCACCGGCAAGATCGCCGCGCTGTTCGCGCAATCGGTGAATGACGCCGTGGTCATCGACGGCGTCAACGATATCGAGAACCTGGCTTCGAACCTCTCGCGAAAGATCTGGCAGAAGATCACGCTGATCGAAACCCCTCATGGGCAGCCGGCACGTGCGGCGAAGACCGATCCCGAGCAGGGTCCGCCGCGTAGACCTGCAGTCCGCAGACGACCGGGGCCGGCAAGCTAAAACCGGCGACCCGGCGGCAGATCCGCTAGAGCGGCAGAGCGGGGAGTTCCGAAAGCCCGGTTTTGCGCCGGATGCTCTAAGCGAATGTTAATCACCCTGGCCCAGCATGCCGGCGAAGACTGTGTCGACCGGCACGGAGCGCTCGACTGGCAAGCGACCTATCCCTGATCACCAAGGAGCCGCGCAAAACGTGGAGCGCCGCCGCTCGCCTGTTTGCCTGGTTCTCTTCGCCGATGAAATTGGAACCGGAAGCTGTCCGCGCCCGGCTTCTCGACACCACCTTCGACCGCAAATTCGCAGTCCTGTTCGGCACCATCAGCGTTCTGCTGGTTGCGGTCAGCGCCGCTCTCGCCACCGGGGATTGGTGGCCCTACGCCTGGATTGCCGCCGACCTGATGCTTTTCACCGTCCGCGTTCTGCTGATGCGGGAATGCGAACAGGCCCGCAGGCGCGGCTCGAAAGGGCCGCTGGCGGGCCTGATGGCAGCCAGCGGCGTCTGGTCGGTCGTCTTCGGCCTCGGCTGCTATGGCTGTGTTGCCAGCGGGAATATGGCGCTTTCCGTACTTGCCGCCTTGAATGTCGCAGGCGTCGTCGGCGTGGTGTCGTCACGCAATGCGGCGACCCCGCGCTTCGCCATATTCGTCATGTTGGCCGTAAGCCTGCCTTACGTGGCCGGTGCATTGTTTTCTGCGGCGCCCGGAATGCCGATCGTCGGAATTCAAACGCCGTTCTATGTGGCCGGCGTCATCATCGTGCTGCTTCAGAACCACGCAATCAATGCCCGCATGATCCGCGCCGAACTGGACAATCGCGACCTGGCCATCAAGGACGCGCTGACCGGCCTGCCAAACCGCATCTTCCTGCAGGAGAAATTGCGCGACATGTGCCGCGAGCTTGCGGCGCCGGCCGCCAATGGCGGCAAGCCGTTTGCAGTGCTCAGCATGGATCTCGACGGTTTCAAACAGGTCAACGACCGTTTTGGCCACGCCGTCGGCGACGTGCTGCTGCGCAAGGTGGCCGAACGATTGAAGCGCGGCTTCCGTCCGGGGGACGTTGTCTTCCGCATCGGCGGCGATGAATTCGTCATCCTTTTGCCCGCAACCTCGGAGATCGAGGCCACCTACCTGGCAAAGCGGGCCATCGAAAAGGTCTCGGTGCCTTTCGACCTCGGGGTCGGTTCCGCCATCCATGTCGGCCTGAGCGTCGGCAGCGCCTTCGCACCCGCCGACGGCGGCGATCCGGAAATCCTGCTCACCTGTTCCGACCATGCGCTCTACGAAGCCAAGCGCACCGGCAAGGGCCGTTACTGGGCACCTGTGCGGGCTACCATCTGACGGCGGCGACAGGCAAGGCGATCCGCTTCTCTCCTGCCCGGCCGGCCATGCCTTGCGTCGCGCCGCTCTTGACCGCTACTTGCAGCGCCTTCTCGATGCCCGGCCGCCAGCAGAACCATTTGTCGCCCGGCAAGTATCTGGCAGCCGCCGGCGTAGCAGCCGATACTGCCGGCACCGGCGATTACGATTGTCTTGCCATGCGTGATCATGCGATGGCCCTGCCATGGTCGAGAGGCCTTGCCGCAATCATACGACATGAAAACCATAATGTCGGCGGCATGTCTGGCCCTTATGTCTGGCCGTGACAGTCCCTGCGCTTTCGACTATCGCTTTGCCCATGACGCTGCCTACCGATCCGACCAGAAATCTGGCTGCTCTCATCCGCTGCGCTTCCGTGACGCCCGCCGAAGGCGGTGCGCTGAGCGCGCTGGAAGAAATGTTGAAGCCGCTCGGCTTTGCCGTCGAGCGCCCGGTGTTTTCCGAATCCGGCACACCTGACATAGAGAACCTTTATGCGCGGCGTTCCGGCAACGGCCCGCATCTGATGTTTGCCGGCCATACCGATGTCGTGCCGGTGGGCGATGAAACAGCCTGGACGCACCCGCCCTTTGCCGCCGACATCGCCAATGGCGAGATGTTCGGCCGCGGCGCCGTCGACATGAAGGGCGGCATTGCTTGTTTCGTCGCGGCGGTAGCGCGACACATCGCGCAGAAGGGCGGCCCGAAGGGGTCGGTCTCGCTGCTGATAACCGGCGATGAGGAAGGTCCGGCGATCAACGGCACGACGAAACTGCTCGAATGGGCGGCCGCCAAAGGCGAGAAATGGCATGCTGCGATCGTCGGCGAGCCGACCAATCCCGACGCGCTCGGCGATATGATCAAGATCGGCCGGCGCGGCTCGCTATCGGGCACGGTCGTCGTCAACGGCCGCCAGGGACACGCCGCCTATCCGCAGCTGGCCGACAACCCGGTGCGCGGCCTGGTGACGCTGGTCGACGCCTTGCTTCACCCCGTCTTCGACAACGGAACAAGGGATTTCCAGCCGACCAATCTTGAGGTGACCTCCATCGATGTCGGCAATCCAGCCACCAACGTCATCCCGGCGAAGGCGGCGGCTACCTTCAATATTCGCTTCAACGACACATGGACCGCCGAGACGATCCAGGCCGAGATCCACAACCGCCTCGACCGGGCGGCGAAACGCAAGAAATACCGCGCCGGCAAGGCGACGCCCGTCGACTACGAGATCGCTTGGCGCGACGGACCGAGCCACGTTTTTCTGACACGCGACGACAGGTTGATCGAGACGCTTGGCGGCTCGATCAAGGCGGTGACCGGCAGGAAGCCTGCGCTCTCCACCTCCGGCGGCACCTCCGATGCCCGCTTCATCAAGGATTATTGTCCGGTGGTCGAATTCGGCCTTGTCGGCAAGACCATGCACATGGTCGACGAACGCGTGGCGATTGCCGACCTCGAGACGCTGACGCAGATTTATCTGCGCTTCGTTGAAGACTGGTTTGCGCAGGACATATCCTAGTGATGCTTTCAGCGGATGAAACCTACGCTTCGCTTGCCGGTGCCTGGCGGCTGATGCTCGGCAAGGCCGACGGATTTCGCCTGCTCGACCTTTCGGCGGACGGATTCTGGAACTCCTTTTTTGCCATCGTCGTCGCGGCGCCGGCACTGATCGTCGGCTGGGTCGGTATTGCCAACGAGATCGGCGACCCCAACGCATTCGTCGGCCGTTTCAGCATGTTGATCCGCCTGGCCACCGTCGATATCGGCGCCTGGGTGCTGCCGCTCATAGGCCTCGCGCTGGTGGCGCCGCGGGTCGGCGTCGGCGGCCGTTTCGTCCATTATGTCGTGGCCAGCAACTGGGCCTCGGCAATCATCGCCTGGATGATGCTGCCATCGGCGTTGATCCGGCTTTTCCTGACGTCGGCCAACGAAGTCTCCGGACTCGTGTCGCTGCTGTTGTTCGCGCTGTCGATGGTCTTGACCTGGCGGATGACCAACGTTGCGATCGGCAGGGGTGCGGCCGTCGGCAGCGCCGTTTTTGCCGGCATGTTCGTGGCCTCGCTGATCGTCCTGTTCGGACTGCAGGCGCTGCTCGGGATCAGCGTTCCGGATCAGCCAGGCGTCGGATAGTCGACGCCGACGAGAAACAGCCCGTCGGGCGGCGCCACCTGACCGCAGGCCGCACGGTCGCGCGCCTCAAGCGCCGCCTTGAGGTCGGCAACAGTCCAGCCGCCTTCGCCGACGCGTTTGAGCGAGCCGACCATAGAGCGCACCTGGTTGTGCAGGAATGAGCGCGCCGAAGCGCGGACCTCAATGAAATCGCCCGCCCGGCTGACATCCAGCCGGTCGAGCGTGCGGACCGGGCTGGAGGCTTGGCACTGGGTCGAGCGGAAGGTGGTGAAATCATGCCGGCCAAGCAGCACCTTTGCCGCTTCGTGCATGGCCCCGGCATCGAGCTGCTTCGGTACCCACCAGATCTTGCCCTTGTCGAGCGCCGCCGGCGCGCGGCGATTGACGATGCGGTAGAGGTAATGGCGGCCGATCGCCGAGAAACGCGCATCGAAGCCATCCGGCACGACGGCGGCCTTCAGGATGGCGATGCGCGCCTTGGCCGCCTGCAGATGCGCGTTGACGGCGTCGCGCACCTTGTCGCCGGGCCATGCCTTGATCAGATCGACATGCGCCACCTGAGCGGTCGCATGGACGCCAGCATCGGTGCGGCCGGCGGCGCGCAGCGAAACCTGCTCACCACAGAACTTCTCGATCGCCTGCTCGATCGCCTGCTGCACCGATGGCTGGTTGGCCTGGCGCTGCCAGCCGGCGAAGAGACTGCCGTCATATTCGATGTCGAGGCGAAAACGCGGCATTCCCGGATCGAGGCGAAATCAGGCGGCGAGGGCTGAGCCGAAGGCCGAGGCGTAGACCAGCCTGCCGGTCTCCGGCGCCTCGCCCCAGGCAAGCGCCTGCAGGGCTTCGCTTTGATAGTCGCTCTCGAATTTTGCGGCACGGGCGCGGCTGTAGCCGAAACGGCCATAGTAAGCCGGATCGCCGAGCACCACGGCGAGCGTCTCGCCAGCAGCCTTCAGGCGGATATGCGCCTCGCGGACCAGCGCACCGCCGATGCCGGTGCCGTGGAACGACGGCTCGACCGCCAAAGGCGCCAAAGCCACCGCCGGGAAGCTCTTGCCGCCATTCTGCACGAAAAGCCGTGAAAACAGGATATGCCCGACCACTTGCCCGTCTTCGTCCGCCACCAGTTCGACGACGGCATCACCGCCGCTGACCAGCGCGTCGACCAGTCCGGCCTCCGTCTGCTGGCCGAATGCGTGTTCTTCGACAAGGCGGATCGCCTCGCGGTCCCGCGGCGTCGCCGCGCGTATGGACATCATGCTCATGACAATTTCATTCCTTTTTCGAGCTTGGCCCCGCGCAGAAACTCCTGCGCGGCTATGGGCCTTGCGCCCGCACGTTGAACTTCGACCAGCCTGATCGCGCCTGACCCGCAGGCGACCGTCAGCCGGTCATCGAGAATTCCTCCCGGTTCGCCGGCGCCTTGCGAGAGCGTCGAGCGAAGCAGTTTCAGCCGTTCTACACGGCCGCCGATTTCGGCCTCGCACCATGCACCGGGAAAGGGCGACAGGCCGCGAATCTGGTTGTGCACGTCGCCAGCAGGTCGCAGCCAGGCTATGCGAGTCTCCGATTTATCGATTTTCTTGGCGTAGGTCACCCCCACCTCCGCCTGTGTGGTAAATGTCAGCGTATTCCGCTCCAGCCGCTCGAGCGCTTGCACCATCAGCGCAGCACTGAGGACCATCAGCCGGTCGTGCAGATCGCCGGCCGTCATGTCGGGTCCAATGGGACATTTTTCAACCATTGCCACCGGCCCGGTGTCGAGGCCTTCGTCCATCCGCATCACCATCATGCCCGTTTCGGTATCGCCGGCCATGATGGCGCGCTGGATAGGGGCAGCGCCGCGCCAGCGCGGCAATAGCGATGCGTGACCGTTGAGGCAACCGAGCCGCGGCGCCTCGAGAATGGGTTTGGGCAGAAGCAGCCCGTAGGCGACGACCACGGCGACGTCGGCACCCAAGGCGCGGAACGCCTCCTGCTCCGCCTCGCCCTTCAGCGACACCGGCGACCGCACCTCGACGCCCAGCCGCTCCGCCTCACGCTGCACCGGCGACGGCGTCAGTTCGAGCCCGCGCCGGCCGCCGGCGCGCGGCGGCTGCGTGTAGACGGCCGTCAACCCGTGCCCGGCCCCGGCAATCGCCCGCAGCGTCGGCACGGAGAATTCAGGCGTACCCATGAAGATGACACGCAGGGGCATTTCGTCGACGCCTACCCCACCATCTTGCCCGGCGCCTTGTCCCTGGCGAGCTTCTTGAATTTCTTGACCACCATGTCGCGCTTCAGCTTGGAGATGTGATCGATGAACAGCACGCCGTTGAGGTGGTCGATTTCATGCTGCAGGCAGGTCGCCATCAGCCCCTCGGCCTCGATCTCCTGCAGCTTGCCGTCGCGGTCGAGAAACTTCACCCGCACCGCCGCCGGACGCTCGACCTCGGCATAGTAATCCGGGATCGACAGGCAGCCTTCCTCGTAGACCGAACGCTGGTCGGAGCTTTCGAGGATTTCGGGATTGATGAAGACGTGCGGTGCCGGCGTCTCGTCCTCTTTGGCCAGGTCGATCACCAGCATGCGCAAGGGTTCGCCGACCTGGATCGCTGCGAGGCCGATGCCGGGCGCGTCATACATAGTGTCCAGCATGTCGCCGGCCAGTTTGCGCAAATCGCCATCGACACGCTCGACCGGTTTTGAAACCTGGCGCAGGACGGGATCGGGGAGGATGATAAGCGGCTTGATCGACATGACGTCTCACCTAAGACCTCGCAGGAAAAGCGTCAACCGGGACGGCTTCGGGTCGTTCACGTTTTGATCTGTGCCGGCAGACCGAATCATCTATGCTGTCGGCATGAACGATCTGGCCACCATCCTGTCCGAACCTGTCGCCCGCCTCGGCGCCACCACGCTCACGCTCGGCCAAGCCCTGGGTTTCGGCGCAATGCTGTTCCTTGGACTGTTCGTGGCGCTCGTCGTTGCGCTCTGGCGATCGGCCAAGGCGCGTGCAGTGGCGGCCGCCGAAGCCGCCGACCACGCCCGTGACGCCGAGGTGCGGATGGCCGGCATCTTGGCAAGCCAGGCGGAAATGCAAGGCCGCATGGGCGCCATCGCCGAAGTGTTCGGGGCGCGCCAGGCGGAACTGACCCAGTCGATCGGCCAGCGCCTCGATGCCATGACCGGCCGCCTGGGCCAGACCATGACCGAGCAGACGAGATCGACGCATGAGAGCCTCGCCAAGCTGCAGGAACGGCTGGCGGTTATCGATATCGCGCAAGGCAATATCCAGTCGCTGGCCGGCCAGGTCGTGCAATTGCAGGCGATCCTTTCCAACAAGCAGACGCGCGGCGCCTTCGGCCAGTCGCGCATGGAGGCCATCGTCGCCGACGGATTGCCGCACGGCGCCTATGAATTCCAGGCGACCTTGTCGAATGGCAGCCGGCCCGACTGCCTGGTGAAGATGCCGAACGGCGCGCCGTCACTTGCCATCGACGCAAAGTTTCCGCTCGAGGCGTGGAATGCCATCCGTGCCGCCGAAGGCGCCGACCTGCAGAAGTCGGCAGCACAGGCTTTCCGCCGCGACATCGAGGTGCATGTCCGCGATATTTCCGAAAAATACCTGATCCAGGGCGAGACGCAGGACACCGCCTTCATGTTCGTGCCCTCGGAATCGGTGTTCGCCGAAATCCATGAGAATTTCGAGGCCGTTGTCCAAAAGGCGCATCGATCGCGGATCGTCATCGTCTCGCCATCGCTTTTGATGCTGTCGATCCAGGTCATCCAGGCAATCCTCAAGGATGCCCGCATGCGCGAGCAGGCGCACCTGATCCAGGGCGAGGTCATCCGGCTAATGGAAGACGTCTCCCGGCTCGACGAGCGGGTGCGCAAATTGCAGACGCATTTCGGTCAATCGGCCAAGGATATCGACGACATCCTGGTCTCGACATCGAAGGTGACCCGGCGCGGACAAAAGATCGAGGCGCTGGAGTTTGGCGTGCAGCCGGCGGAGGATATCGCTGGTTCGAATGGCAGCGGAGCAAAAGCGGAAAGCAGCCCGCGCGTCGCTGATTCGAAAACCGGGCAATTGAGGCTAAGGGTCATCGAAGGCGACGATTGAGAGCTACGCCGGAACCGGAGGCTTCACCCGGATCTGGCGCTACTGCTCCTCGATGATGGTCGTGCCTTCGAATTCCGGCAGCCAATGCAGCGCCGAGCGGTGCCAGATCTGCTTTTTCGGCACCAGTTGCTCGCGCTGCCGTGCCGTGCCGACCCTGATGCCGTAAACCTTCGGTCCCTCGCCCGCCGACGTGGCGTAGAGATGCGAGCCACACTCACCGCAAAACGCCTGGGCGCGCTTGGCGCCGCTCGACCCGGTCTTGATGTAGATTTTCGGCTTGCCCTTGGTGATCCTGTAATTGTCCTCGGACGCCGGCACGGTGACGCGAAAGGCCGTTCCGGTTAGCTTCTGACAATCGATGCAGTGACAAATGGTGGTCTTTTCCGGATCGACCTCGGCCTCGTAAGTGATGGCGCCGCAATGACACCCGCCGTCGATTTTCATCTTCGTTCCTCCCGAGCTTTTGCCTGCGATCATAGCCGGGACTGCCCGATGGCGCATCGATTTCCTCAAGCCATTTTCCTTAGGCCGGTTCTTGTCCGGATGCCCCCGCCAAGGCCTTGCTCCGGCGTTCCCAGGTGCCGGTGGTCTGAGGCTTGACGAACAGCCGCGTCACCTCCGGCATCTCCGCTTTCAGCCGCGTCTCGAGGCGTTCGACGCAGGTCTCTATCTCGGGCGCCGACAAGTGGTCCTCGAACTCGATGCTCAGAGCGGCGACGATCTCCTGCGGACCCATATGCAGCGTCAGCGCGCCATTCGCCCGCTGCACCGCCGGGTCCTGCTGGACGATGTCCAATACTTTCATTTGCACCTCGGGCGAAGCCGGCTCGCCGAGCAGCAGGCTTTTGCTTTCGCGCGCCAGGAAGATCGCGGTTGCGCCCAGGATCAGCGCGATGCCGATCGACGCGGCGCCGTCGAGCTTCGGCATATCCAGCAGTTCCGCCGCCGATATGCCGGCGAAGGCGACAACGAGGCCGAGAAGTGCCGCGCTGTCCTCGAAGAGTACGGTGTAGACGCTCGGATCCTTGCTGAGCTGCACCGCCTCGAGCCAGCCGTGGCTGCCTTTTTGGTGGCGGAACTCCTTCAGCGCCACCAGCCAAGAAGTGCCTTCGAAGAGGAAGGAAAGGCCAAGGACAGCGTAGTTCACCTTGGCGTTGGCAATCGGCTCCGGCGTCATGATGTGCGTCACGCCTTCGTAGAACGATATGCCGGCGCCCAGTGCAAAGACGAGGAGCGCAACGATGAAGCTCCAGAAGTACAGCTCGCGGCCATGGCCGAGCGGATGCGTGCGGTCGGCCGGGCGCGCGGCACGGTGCATGCCGTAAAGCAGCAGGCTGCCATTGCCGGTATCGACGAGCGAGTGGACGCCTTCCGAGAGCATTGCCGAGCTGCCCGTGAACAAGGCAGCGGCGAATTTGGTCAGTGCGATCGCAAGATTCCCGGCGAGCGCCGCATAGATCACTTTTTTCGACCCGCCATGCGCCGCCACGGTGTGCTGCCTTGGTTGATGCACCGAGATTGGCGGAGCGTCCGCCCACGCTCCACAACTCTCACAACGCCTGAAGCGCCGAGTTGTTCACAAGGTCAGTTGTTCAAAAGGGCGGCGCGGGCTATTCCACGACCTCGTCCGTCCAGACCTTGAAGCCAGCCAGCGCGCCCGGCCCGAAAATGTGGGTCAGCGGCACATCAGCGGCATCGCGCCCGGAGGCAATCAGGATGCGGCCGATGCGCGGCGCATTGTTGCGCGGGTCGAACGCGTGCCAGCGGCCGCCGAGATAGACCTCCATCCAGGCGGCGAAATCCATGTCCGACCACGGCTTTGGCAGGCCGATGTCACTGATATAGCCGGTGCAGTAGCGGGTTGGAATATTCAGGGCGCGGCAGAAGGCAACAGCGAGGTGAGCAAAGTCGCGGCACACACCACTCTGCTCGCGATAGGCCTCGGCGGCGGTGCGCGTCGGCCGTGCATTGAAATAGTTGAAGACGATATGGTTATGGACGAAGTCGCAGACCGCCTGGACGCGCGGAATGCCGAGCGGGGTGCTGCCGAACAGCCGCCACGCTTCATTCGACAGCACGTCGCTCTCGCAATAACGGCTGGGCAGCAGGAACAGCAGCGTCTCCGACGGCAGATCGCGCACCTCGTGCTGCCACGCCGTCAGCTCGCGCGTCTCGAAGGAGCCGGGGTCGCGGATGACCGCGTCGGTGCCGAAGGCAAAGCGCCCGGCCGGCGCAACGAGACGGTTGCACCAATTGCCGAAACTGTCGCGGTAGCTCTCGATCGGCACCGGCGGGTTCGACGTCAGGAAGTCCGGCCGCTCAAGATCGGATGCGCGCGAATAATGGACATTTAGCATCGCGATCAGCGGTGTTTCCTGCGGGAAGTCGAAGCTCATCTGGCAACCGATGTGGATCCGCATTGTCGTCCTGACCGGCCTGCCTGATCATCAGCCGGCGAAACGCGAGGGCTGATGCTGCAGTGCGAAGAAGACCATGGCACGGACCGCTGCGGTTTACGAGGGAATTAGAAACCGGTTAACAGCCATCGGTCAGGGCGACTGCCCGGCAGCGGCCTCTTGCAGTCGAGCGTTTTCTCTTGTTTCACTTCGCCAGACGTCAACTGGAGGAACGAATCATGGCTAAGGGTGCGATGAAGGCAGGCAAGGAAGCCCGCAAGCCGAAGAAGGACGCGAAGAAACCAGCTCCGGCGCCGGCCCTGAAGGCACCGCCGGTGAAGGCGATGAAGCTGAAGGACAAGTAGGGCCGCAGCTACCGTTTCGGCTTATTTCGACCGGCCGCAAACGCGGCCGGTATGATTGTTCACTAAGCTCACGCGCATCCCCTATGGATGCGGCGAAGATAGATTTCGCGCATTTAAGAAATCGGCCGAAAGCCATCGAAACGGAGCGTTCCGATGGCTTGAATCAGTGCCGGAAGGCGTTATCGCGCGGAGAAGCCGGGCGGCGTCCTGCCGGTGCGCTGCTTGCGCGCGGCATAGCGGGCGTCACGCTTGGCCTTGCGTTCGGCCTCGTCGGCAAGAAAACGGGCGATGCGCTCGTTCTCTTCAGCTTCCCGGATCTTCGCTTCGGCCTGTGCGGCCTCTTCGGCGGCGATGCGTGCCGCTTCGGCGGCTGCCTCGCGCTCGGCCTTTTCGGCCGCTTCGCGCGCCAGCTTTTCCTGCTTCAGCCTGGCCTTTTCGGCCTCACGTATCGCGCGGGCCTCGAGGATCGCCTTGCGCTCGGCCTGTCGTGCCAGCACCGCTGGATCATCTGCCGCCGGCTTTGCCTTGAAGCGCTCCAGAAGCGCCTTCTTTGCCTCGTTCGCGGCATTGCGCCGCTCGAAAACGTCTTTTTCCCTATAGATAACCAAGTCCACTTCCCTGAAGTCAATTTGCGAGGCTTACATACGCGTGAAAACCGAGAGTTCAAGCGCCAAAACGGTATGCCAGCCATGAAATTCTGATCTGTTGCAGCCGGGAGACGCCATTTCGATTGAATTCGGCTGAAAGGCACCCGCACTGTTCACCATCCAGCCATCTGGCGGGGCGGCGGACTGATCGCTACCTGTAGCGCCAGGACAAACGCTGGGATGACACACTATGGAACTCGGTCTCTACACTTTCGCCGACGTCAGCCCGGAACCGGGTCCCGGTGCGATCGGTGCGCACGAGCGGCTGCGCAATTTGATCGAGGAGATCGAGCTCGCCGACCAGGTCGGGCTGGACGTCTTTGGTCTCGGCGAGCACCACCGTCCCGATTACGCTGCCTCCGCTCCGGTGGTGGCACTGGCGGCGGCCGCCGAACGAACCAGGCGCATAAGGCTGACCAGCGCTGTCACCGTGCTGTCGTCCGACGATCCGGTGCGCGTCTTCCAGCAGTTTGCCACCCTCGACCTTCTGTCCGGCGGCCGGGCGGAGATCATGGCCGGGCGCGGCTCGTTCATCGAGTCCTTTCCGCTGTTCGGCTACAATCTCGAAGATTATGACGAGCTCTTTGCCGAGAAGCTCGACCTGCTGCTCGCCATCCGCGATCATGTCAAGGTGACCTGGTCGGGCAGTCTGCGCGCTCCGATCAATGATCGCGGCGTCTATCCCCGGCCCTTGCAGGACAAATTGCCGATCTGGATCGCCGTCGGTGGAACACCGCAATCCGTCGCCCGCGCCGGCGTGCTCGGGTTGCCGCTGGCACTGGCGATCATCGGTGGCGAGCCGGCGCGGTTCGCACCGCTGTTCGACATCTACAGGGATGCAGCCCGACGCGCCGGCAACGATCCGACAAGCCTTGCCACCAGTCTTAACGTGCACGGCTTCATCGCCGAGACCACGGACCAGGCAGCCGACGATTTCTACGGGCCGCAGGCCGAGGTGCTGAACCGTATCGGCCGCGAGCGCGGCTGGGGGCCGACATCGCGGGCGCATTTCGACCAATCGCGCGGCCCAAACGGCGCGCTGTTCGTCGGCAATCCAGAACAGGTGGCCGAGAAGATCATTGCCCAGCACAGGATATTCGGCAACGACCGCTTCCTGCTGCAAATGGCGATCGGCACCATGCCGCACGCCAAGGTGATGAAGGCCATCGAACTCTACGGCACCAAGGTGGCGCCGATCGTGCGCCGGGAAACTGCGAGGGCCGTTCCCGCCGTGGCGGCGCCGGTTGCCTGATTCCCAGTCACCTGATTCATTGCCAAGGCCGCGAGGCGGCCTTGCCGGTGACGCCGGCTAACGGAACCTTGAAGCGACAGAGGCGTTTTCGCCAACGGTCTGCACCAATCGCGGTGTGCCGCCGAGGGTCAGAATGAAAGCCGAACCCGCCGCTTCGGGCGCAAGCGCTGCCGAAAGCCCGGATCCGCGCGTCGAGGCGCGGGCGGATGCGCATCTGATGCGTTCGCTGCTCGTCGGCATCTTCATCCTTATGGCGATCTACGCGCTTTACTTCGCCCGCGCCTTCTTCATGCCGGTCATTCTGGCTTTCCTGCTGGCGCTGACGCTGACGCCGATCGTTCGCTTCCTGCGCAAGCATGGCATGCCCGATGTCATTTCGGCGACACTGCTGGTGCTGCTTTCGTTCTGCCTCGTCGCCGTCGCGGGATATCTGCTCAGCGGCCCGGTCATCGACCTCATCAACAACACCTCGACGATCGGCCAGCAGCTTACCGAACGTCTGGCACAACTGCGCCGTCCGTTCGAACGGATCGTGGAGATTTCGCGCCAGATCGAGGGCCTGACACAGACATCCCAGGAGCCGGGCGTTCAGAGGGTGGCGATGGCGCCATCCGGTATTCTCTCGCAGGCCGCCGGCAATGTGCTGTCGGCTGGCGTCAGCGTTACCATCGTCTTCGTCCTGTCGCTGTTCCTGCTCGCGTCGGGCACGATGTTCTATGAAAAGATCGTCCAGTCCTTCCCCAGTCTCAGCGAAAAGAAGCGGGCGCTGCGCGTCGTCTACGACGTCGAACGTGAAATCTCGCATTATCTGCTTACCGTCACGGTCATCAATACATGTCTCGGCATTGTCATCGGGCTCGGCCTTTGGGCGCTCGGCGTGCCCAACGCGCAGGTCTGGGGCGCGGCAGCGGCTCTGCTCAATTTCCTGCCTTATATCGGGGCGCTGACCACCATCACACTGGTCACGATCATCGCGCTGATCAGCTTCGACACGATTTCCTACGCGCTGCTGGCGCCGGCCTTCGTCCTTATGTGCGATGTTGTCGAAGGCCAGTTCGTGACGCCGACGGTGGTCGGCCGCCGTCTCGAGATCAACGCAGTGGCGATCCTCATCGCCATCGCCTTCTGGTCGTGGCTGTGGGGTTTCGTCGGCGCGTTGCTGGCGGTGCCGCTGCTGGTCGTCATCAAGGTGTTCTGCGATCATTTCGACGGCCTTAGTCATGTCGGCAATTTCCTCGCGGCGCAGCATACGGCGGTGATCGAGGACGAAGAAATTCACGAGGCGAAAAAGTAGCGGCTTAAGGGTCAAAAGCGTCCCCCGATTGGGGCGGATCACGACCTTGCATCGGTCGCACGTCCGTTGTGCCGCAGTGCTCAATCAACATTTTGAATTTGCCGCCTCGGCAACGGCTTCCTACATCCGTTCGGCCCACAGGAAACCCGCGCCGATGACCGCTCTTTCCGTTCTCGACCTGTCGCCGATCGTCGAAGGCAGCAACGCTTCGCAGTCACTCGCCAATTCGCTCGATCTCGCCCGCCATGCCGAGCGGCTGGATTACCGGCGCTATTGGCTGGCAGAGCATCACAACATGCCGGGCATCGCCAGCGCCGCCACCTCGGTGGTCATCGCCCATGTGGCCGGCGGCACCAAGACGATACGCGTCGGCGCCGGCGGCATCATGCTGCCCAATCATTCGCCGCTGGTCATCGCCGAGCAATTCGGCACGCTCAACGCTCTGCATCCTGGTCGCATCGATCTCGGCCTCGGGCGGGCGCCCGGCACCGACATGGCCACGGCACGGGCGCTGCGCCGCAACCTCGATGCTGGCGCCGACAATTTCCCGCAGGACGTCGTCGAGCTGAAGGGTTACTTCCAGCCGGCCGAAGACGGCCAACGCATCCGCGCGGTGCCCGGCGAAGGCGAAAAGGTGCCGATCTGGATTCTCGGCTCCAGCCTCTACGGCGCGCAGCTTGCCGCCATGCTCGGCCTGCCCTACGCCTTCGCTTCGCATTTTGCGCCGGCCGAGCTCAACCATGCGCTGGAGATCTACCGCTCGCGTTTCCAGCCTTCGGAGCAGCTCGACAAGCCCTACGTGATGCTCGGCCTCAACGTCTTCGCCGCTCCTTCCGATGCCGAGGCGCGGCTGCTGTTCACCTCGCTGCAGCAGGCCTTCGTCAATCTGCGCACCGGCCGGCCCGGCCGATTGCCGCCGCCGGTCGAAGGATATGAGCGCGACCTCGATCCAATGGCCAAGACCATGCTCGGCCAAGCGCTTTCCTGCGCCGTCGTCGGCTCCCCGGAAACGGTCAGGCAAGGCATCGAGGCGTTTGTGCGCCGCACAGGGGCCGACGAGCTGATGGTCACAGCGCAGATTTTCGACCATGCGGCGCGGGTGCGCTCGTTCGAGATCCTGGCCGACGCTCACAACTCGCTGTCGGAAGCTGCCTGAGAGTTGGTTCGCCACTTGCCACTGTTGCGGGCAAGGCCGGCCTTAGGCAGGGAACATCGCGAACAGGTGTGCGAAGACATAGCGAACATTTCGCGCGTTTTACGCGGAGGTTTTCGATCCGTCATGCTCGTCCGTTAGCGGGAAACGCGGCGTCCACTAAATGACGATCACCTTGGTGCCGATTGTGGCGCGGTCATAGAGATCGATGATGTCCTGGTTCATGAGGCGAATGCAGCCCGCCGACACAGCTTTGCCGATGGACCACCATTCAGGGCTACCGTGCAGGCGATATCCAGTGTCACCTTCCTCGTTAAAGAGATAGAGCGCCCGCGCCCCGAGCGGGTTCATGAGTCCGCCCTCCATATGGGCCGGTATGATGCGGCCTCGCTTCTGCTCGCGCACGATCATCGCAGACGGCGCGCTCCAATCCGGCCATTCGCGCTTCCTCGCAACGTGAGCAGTGCCATGCCACTCGAAGCCCGCCTTGCCGACGCCGATTCCGTAGCGCAGCGCCTGACCGTCTCCCAACACGTAGTAGAGGAACTTCGCTCCTGTATCGACAATGATGGTGCCCGGCGCCTCTTCAGTCGCATAAGGCACTGTCTGCCGATGGAACTTTTGGTCGACCTTGTAGATCGGAACCGGCGGAACGCGGAAACCGGCGTCGGTGAGGCCGCCATAGGCCGAGGGGAAAGTCTTTAATGCGCCGCCGGTGGTGCAGCCGAAGAATGCGACCATCCCAGCAAGTACCAGCCCGATTAGGATCGATTTCACGCGCATGACTCAAGCCGGCGCCCGTGTGGGCGATCAGCCGCATCTCGTCATATTCCTAAACCGACATGCTTCGATTGCCAAGATTTTCCTGACTGTCGGCTGGCTGATTGTTGGCCACTTGGCTCGATCGGCGCCGCGTCTTTCAATTGCTCGGTTTTCGAAAGACGAACGCCCGTAGTGGCTGCGAAGGCCCGGGGTCGGCAGGACAGGGGAGCGCTGTCCGTCCGGCATTGCAAGGTTTCTGAACAGAGCCCAAGCGCTACGCGCTGACGCTCTGCGCAGTTGCACCTAGCGGACGGCATGAATTGCGGATCATCAAGCGTCCCTTGAGCGTCAGCTTGCGCGGCGGCGCATCCCTGTTTCCGGCGAGCCGGTCGAGCAGCAGATTGGCCGCCTGTTCGCCAATCGCCTGCACCGGCTGTGCGACCGTGGTCAATTGCGGCCGGAACACATCCGACCACGGAAAGTCGTCGAAGCAGGCGACCGAAATATCCTCCGGACAGGACAGGCCGATATCGCGAATGGCCTTCATCGTGCCGATCACCATCGGGTTGTTGGCCGAAAAGATGGCGCTCGGCCGGTCGTGCAGCGAAAGCAGCTGCATGGTGGCGTTGTAGCCGTCGACTTCATGGAAGTTGCCGAAGCGGACGAGTTCGGCCTCGGCCGGCAGGCCGGCGGCCTGGAGGGCCTCGCGGTATCCCGCCATGCGGTCATGCATCGGCGAGATATCGAACGAGCCGGAGATGTAGCCGATGCGCCGATGGCCGAGATCGATCAGGTAGGTGATGGCGTCGAACACCGCGCGCTGGTTGTCGAGAACGACGGCATCGGTGTCGACACCCTGGCAAACACGGTCGAGCAGCACGACCGGCACGTTGGCGTCGTCGACAATCCGTTTGAGGATCGCGCCGTCGCCGACACGCGCGACGATCAGTCCGTCGACCATGCGGTCGAGCAGCAGTCTGATCTGGTCGTCCTGCGTGTTCAGGTGCTCGTCGGTGCAGCACAGCATGACGGCGTAGCCGGCCCTGTCGAAAGCCTGCTGGATGACCGAAACCACGTCGGTGAAGAACGGGTTGGTGATGTGGGGGACGGTGAGCCCGATGGTGCGTGTGGTGCCCATCTTCAGGCTGCGGGCAATGGCGTTGCGCTTGTAGCCGATGTCGCGGATCGCCTGTTCGATGCGCTGGCTGAGCTCGGGGCTGACGGTCGCGGTGCCGTTGATCAGCGCCGACACGGTGGCCACGGAAACACGCGCGGCCTCGGCCACGTGAAGCATGGTCGGAGCAGTGAATTTGCGCTGCTTTTTTCGTCCTGACGCTGTCATTTTCGAAACGTTTCACCACTCCACGGTAGCAATACGTACGGAATCTTATGATTTTGCGCAAGAATTGAAATGGAACAATCTCAGGCTCCAGATATTGCCTTGACATGATCGAAACGTTTAGATTAGCGTTTGAGGTGTTCGGTGACGACGGAGGGAGGCCGTCCTTATCATGCAGCACGGCAATTCCATCCCTGCGCAAGGCGTTGTGGCGGACGGCTCGGCGATCGTGCTGAGCGCCGAGCACATCTCCAAGTCCTTCGGCGGTATCGCCGCGCTTGTCGATGTCGGCTTCGAACTGCGGCGCGGCGAGGTCCATGCGCTGATGGGCGAGAACGGCGCCGGCAAGTCGACGCTGATGAAGATCCTGTCCGGCGTCTATACGGACTATAACGGAACGGTCAGTATCGATGGCCATCCGGTGCGCTTTGCCGGCGTCCGCGAAGCCGAGCGCGCCGGCATCGCCATCATCCACCAGGAGCTGAACCTCGTTCCCGAACTTAGCGTCGCCGACAATATCTTTCTCGGCCGCGAGAAGCTGATCGCCGGGCTGATCGTCGACCGCAAGGCGAGCAGCCGCGCTGCCGGCGCGCTCTTGCAAAGGCTCGGCATCGAGCTCGACCCGGATGCGCGCGTCGGTGCCTTGCGCGTCGGCGAACAGCAGCTGGTCGAGATCGCCAAGGCGCTGTCGATGTCGGCGCGCATTCTGATCATGGACGAGCCGACCTCGGCGCTTTCGCCGGCCGAATGCCAGCGGCTGTTCCGCATCATCCGCCAGCTCGCCGACAGCGGCGTGGCGATCGTCTACATTTCGCACCGCATCGACGAGGTCATGCATCTGGCCAGCCGCGTCACCGTGTTTCGCGATGGACGCCACGTCCTGACGCGGGTGATGGACAAGCTCGACGAAGACGCCATAATTTCGGCGATGGTCGGGCGAAACCTGCTTGCTTCCTCCCAGGAGCACCGCATCCCCGGTGGCAACACGGTCCTGTCCGTAAGCGAGCTGTCGTTGTCGAAGCCCAATCGCCATGGTTGGCGCACCGTGCTCGACGGCGTCAGCTTCGATCTTGCCGCAGGAGAAATCCTCGGTATCGGCGGGCTGCTGGGCTCGGGCCGTACCGAAATCCTGGAAACCATCTTCGGGTCCAGCGGCGGACGTGCCGGCGGTGAGATCAGGCTCGATGGCGAGGCAGTAGAAATCCGTTCGCCGCGCGATGCGCGCCGGCTCGGCATCGCCCTGGTCACGGAAGACCGCAAGACGCAAGGCCTGCATCTCGAGGCCTCGATCACCGACAATGTCGCGCTGCCGCTGGTCGGCGCGCTGGCGCGGTTCGGCGTGCGCTCGCTGGCCGGTGAGCAAGGGCTGGCACGGGACGCCGTCAAGGCGCTCGGCATTCGCTGCGAGACCGTCGAGCAGCCGGCCGGCACGCTGTCCGGCGGCAACCAGCAGAAGGTCGTCATCGGCAAATGGCTAGCGACGAGGCCGCGGGTGCTGCTGCTCGACGAGCCGACACGCGGCATCGATGTCGGTGCCAAGCGGGAAATCTACGATCTCATCTTCAAGCTGGCGCGAGACGGGCTGGCGATCGCCGTCATCAGCTCGGAATTGCCGGAACTGCTGCATCTTTCCGACCGTATCCTCGTCATGGCCGACGGCCGCCAGACGGGAATCCTGTCCCGCGCGCAAGCCAGCGAGGAGGCCATCATGCGGCTTGCGGCGCCGCGACGGACGATGACGAGGCCTGCCGCATGAGCATTTTGCATATCCTGTCCCGGACGAAGCTCTATTGGGGCCTGATCGCCATCTTCCTGATCGGCGTGCTCGGCTCGCCGATCAGCTCCAAGGGCAACAACATCTTCCTGTCCTACGGCAACCTGCTCGACGTGCTGCGCCAGGTGTCGACCACCGGGCTGATTGCCACCGGCATGACTGCGGTGATCATCACCGGCGGTATCGACCTTTCCGTCGGCTCGCTGATGGCTATCTGCACGGTCGTCTGTGCCATGCTGCTGACGGTCCCCGGCGTGACGCCGGCGGTGGTGCTGGGGGTGCCGACAGTTGCCCTGGCAGCCCTTTGCCTCGGCATTCTCGTCACTCGTTTCATCCTGCTGAACATCGAAAAATCCCGCGCCGGCGCGCAGGCCACGCACGACATCAGGTTGGACAGCGTTCGCGGGCTGGTGACACCCGGCATTGTCGGGGTGATCCTGTGCAGTCTGGTGCTGTGGTTCCTGCTGCCGCAGGTGGGCTCAAAATTCGGCGTGCTCGGCGTGCTGCTGGTGGCGCCTTGTGTCGGCCTGCTGTTCGGCGCGCTCAACGGCTTCATCATCGTCGCCGGGCGGCTGCAGCCCTTCATCGTGACGCTGGCGATGATGGTCACTGCGCTCGGCATCGCCCGGCTGACAGCCGGCCAGAACAATGCGGTGCTGCCGGTCTACACCGGCTCGAATGCCACCGCCGATTTCGAAATGCTGCGCTCGCTGGTATTCGGTGTGATCCCGATGCCGGGCCTGTTCTTCCTCGGCGCCATCCTGATCTACGGCGCTGTGCTGCGCTTCACCCCGTTCGGCCGCTATGTCTATGCGATCGGCGGCAATGAGGAGGCGGCGCGGCTGTCGGGCATCGCCGCAGGCCGCGTGAAGATCGCCACCTATGCCGTGTCAGGGCTGCTGGCCGGCATCGCGGCGGTGCTCTATGTCGCGCAGTACCGGCAAGGCAAGCCGGACGCCGGCGCCGGGCTGGAGCTCGACGCGATTGCCGCCGTGGTCATCGGCGGCACCAGCCTGATGGGCGGACGCGGCAGCCTCACCGGGACGTTCTGCGGCGTGCTGATCTTCGGGCTGCTCTCCAACATCCTGCAGCTGCACAACATCAATTCGAACCTTCAGCTGGTGCTGAAGGGGATGATCATCATCGGTACCGTGCTCGTACAGGAGCGCAGTGCCGGTGATCTTCTCTTCTATCTGCGACTGCCCGGCGGGCAAGCGCACAAGGAAACGGCCGCGGCAAAGCGGCCGTCGCAAGAGACCGCGTCTCTGAATATTGGAGGAAACAAGAAATGAAACGACGTGAATTGTTGAAGCTCGCCGGGCTGACAGCGGCACTCCTGACCACGACCGCCATGCTTGGCGGCGGCGCCCATGCGCAGGACAAGAAGTGGAAGATCGGCTTCTCGCAGGTGACGACCATCGAACCCTGGCGCGCCCAGTTCAACAAGGACATCCTGGCCGAAGCGGCCAAGCATCCGGAAGTCGAGCTGATCATCACCGACGGCGAGGACAAGACCGAGAAGCAGGTCGCCGATGTCGAAAACCTTATCCGTCAGGAGGTCGATGCGCTCTTGGTATCACCGAAAGAATCCGCCGGCCTGACCGGTGTCGTGCAGCAGGCGATCGATGCCAAGATCCCGGTCTTCGTGCTCGACCGCAACGTCGAAACCAACGACTACACGCAGTTCGTCGGCGGCGACAACAAGCTGATCGGCCGGGCTGCCGGTGAATATGCCGTCGAGCTGCTTGGCGGCAAGGGCAAGGCCGCCGGCAACGTTGTCGAGATCTGGGGCGGCATGGGCACCCAGCCGGCACACGACCGCCATGACGGTTTCCATGAATTCACCGACAAGGAGCCGGGCATAAAATACCTGCTCGACCAGCAGTCGGGCGACTGGAAGCAGGACCAGGCCTACAACATCATGGCGACGGCGTTGCGCAACAACGAGAAAATCGATCTTGTCTACGGCCACAATGATCCGATGGCCTATGGCGCCTATCTTGCCGCCAAGGACGTCGGACGTGAGAAGGACATCAAGTTCATCGGCATCGACGGCCTGCCCAATGAAGGCGTGCAGCTGGTCGCCAATGGCGAGCTGACGGCGACGTTCACTTATGTGACGCCGGGCGCCGAAGGGCTGCGGCAGGCGATCAAGTTCCTGAACGGGGAGAAAGTGGAAAAGACCATCACCCTGCCGACGGAGAAGATCACCAAGGAAAATGCCGCCCAGATCCTGAAGGACAACGGCCTCTGAGACGAGGCTTTCCTGCCGGGCGTTCAGCGCCCGGCAGGAACAACAACCAAGCGCCGGCAGGCAGCAGATTAAGCCAGCTTGGCCAGCAGCTTCATGAAAATGGCCGCTTCCTTGGCAGAAAGCGGCGCCAGCGTTTCCTGCGTAATCTCACGGGCAAGCGGGATCAGCCGCTCGATCGCGTCGCGCCCCTCAGCGGTCAGATTGACCAGCAGGCGCCGTTTGTCGACTTCGTGTTTGCTAAGTTCGACAAAGCCACGCGCTCTCAGCCGGTCGATGACGCCCTTCACGGTCGCCGCATCCATGGCGATCAGGCTGCCAAGCTGGTTCTGCGAGGTCTCGCCGACGTCGCGCAATTTGGCCAAAGCGGCAAATTGCGGCGGCGTCAGATCGGCGATGTGTGCGGCGAAGATCGAGACATGGCGCTGATGCGCCTTGCGCAGAATGAAGCCGACCTGCTCCTGCAAGCGATAGTCGTTTTCGTCAGGCTCCTCGGCCTCGACCAGCTTGAGCAGATTGTCCTCGGCGCTCACCGCAGCCCATCCCATGCCTTAATGTCCTTGGCCGCCAGCCCACCCATGCGGTCGTGCACGCGCGGGCCGCAGGTCATGGCGAGGCAAAACAGGATCTCGTCGGGACGGGGGCCATCGCTGATGCCGATTTCCATGGCATCGAAATGGCTGCGCACATAGGCGGCGTTGATGTGGCCGAGCGGCACATCGAGCCGCGCGCCGAAGCCGCCGACCTTCTTCGCCGAGGGCACGATCGCCTTGGCGTCGCCGAGCCGTTCGCGCATGGCATAGCCGCCCGGCACATGCCACAGCGCGCCATGCTCCAACTCGCCCGCCATGCCGACGATGGCGCCCTTGCCGTAACCGTCGATCTGTTTGACGTCGCCGCCCAATGCGGCAATAAGCCTGTCGGAGAGCAGCAGCCCGAGCGGCTTCAAATCCTCCATGGCGCTCTGCAGTTCCTCGACGTAATGGCCGGCGAACGGGTTCTTGACCACAGCCATGGCCGCCGCGCGGCGCCGCGGCACCTTCGCCACCGGCCCGCCTTCGTGAAAAATCTCTTCGGTCAGCACGGCGATCTTGCGGATCGGAAACTCAGGCATGAGCAATTTCCCTCTCTAAAACTTTATTGGCGAGCGCCATCGGACCTGCGATGCGCGCCTGACCGCCGAGGAAAAGTGCCGCGGCGGCAATCAGGCCGCGCCGCCGAAACTCCTCGGCAACGGCAAATCCGCCTTCCAGCGCAATAGCGATTTCAGCGGCGGAAAGCAGCCCCACGCCCTGCGTCACCAAACGGTCGCCGAGGTCGCTGTCAGGTGCGAGATCGCGCGCCCGTACGCGCCTAACGGCCGGATGACCGGGCAGGTCGACGGCGTTGGCGATCAAGGTCGCGGCGGCATCGGCTTCAGCACCCGTTCGCGCCAGCACCGTGACCGCGTCGGCGATGCCCAGCGAAAAGGAGCGGCCGCGCCAGCCGCTTGTCGCGACGCCGCGGATCCCGTCTTCGGCGCGGATCGTGAGACGATCTGCCAACCCATGACCTGTCCCGGCAATGGCAAGCGTCATCGACTGCCCGTTGCCGAGATGGATCGCGCTGTCGCCGCCATTGTTGACATAGGCGCGCTCGAGCCGGCGGCCGGCAAGCAGCGCGCCAAGCACTTCGTCGGCTACCGAGCCGGCGACGGCCGCCATCGGTGTAATGAATTGTTTCGCTAGCGGAACGACCGCCGCTTCCATGCGGCGCGCCGTCGGGCCAGCGAAAGCACGTGGCCGCGAGCTGGCCGGGCGCCGCAGTTCGGGCAACTCTTCGACCAGTTCAACCAGGATTGTCTGGAAGCGCGCCACTGCCTGATGATATGCGGCGCTGCATTCACTCGCCTCGCCGAAGGCCTCGACGATCAGGTCGATCGGCCCATGATTGAGGTGAAGCCTCCGGCCGTCCTCGAGCCAATGCGCCTGCGGGCCGTTCATCGCCCGGCCCCGTTTGCGGCCGCGCGACGCAACTGAGCCAGCGGCGGCCAGGGATTGTCCAGGGGTGCGGCCGTGCCGCGGCGCGGATTGAGATATTCGCCGCCCTTGGCCAGGATATCGTCGACGCTGCGGATTTCGGCTTCGTAGCCGCCAAGCCTGACATAATCGTCGCGGCGCATGGTGAACTCGATCGGCGCCACCAGCGCCGGCGTTGGCACATAGCCGAAGGCGCCTTCCGGCACGCGGGTGACGTCGACCATCAGCGTGATGCCGCCGCCCGGCCAGACATAGACCGGCGCGCCGCCGACCGTCACATAGGTCTTGAGGCCCTGCACCGAGCGGGTCAGATTGACCGGGTTCTCGGTGACGCCGGCGCGCAGCGACCCGCCGGCGCCGCCGACGAAAAGCACGGTGCAGAGCGCCGGCTCGCAATTGTCCTCAATCAGTTCGACCGACTTCCGCAGCCGCTCCGGGAACGGTTTCTGCACAGGCTTCAATTCGTCGTCGAGCTCGTAATAGGCGAATTGCTCGCCGGTGGTCGAGACCATCAGCAGGGACATGCCGGGGCGCGCACCCTTTTTGGCGTTCCATTCACCAAGGATCGACAGCGGGTCGGAAATACTGGTGCCGCCCCAGCCGAGGCCGGGCTCCGACACCTTGAAATAACGGCCCGGCGTCGAACGGCGGCCGATGATCTTGATGCCGGTATCCTGCCAGCCAAGCACCTTGCCGGCCTGATGCTCGGAGACGACGCCGGTGATATGGTCGTCGACAACCACCACCTCGTCGACAAGGCCACGCCACTGGGTGGCGAACATGCCGATGGTGGCCGAACCGCAGCCGACACGCATGCGCTGCTCGAGCTTGCCGTCGATGACCGGCGGCTTGCCGGCTTCGACGATGACGGTGGCGCCGCCGTCGATGACGAGCTCGACCGGTTTGCGGTTGCACAGGGCGAGCATGGCGTCACAGGTGGCGCGCCCTTCAGCCTTCGAGCCGCCGGTCAAATGATGTACGCCGCCCAGCGACAGCATCTGCGAGCCGTATTCGCCGGTGGTGACATGGCCGATCGCCTCGCCTTGGGCACGGACCGTCGCCGTTTCGGGGCCGATATGACGATCGGTGTCGATCTTCACCTTGACGCCGCAATAGGAGAAGATGCCCTCGGTGACGACGGTGACCAGATCGACGCCCTCGACCTCCTGGCTGACGATGAAAGGCGCCGGCTTGTAATCGGGATAGGTGGTGCCGGCGCCGATGGCGGTGACGAAGCGGCGGCCGGTGTTGACCAGTTCGCCGTCCCATGCCTCGCCTTCCTCGGCAAAGGGTACGATTGCGGCGCCGGTCTCGGCCGCGTGGTCGAGGATGGTCAGCGGATCCATCCGCACGATCCTGCCTCCAACATTGCCGTAGCGATCGCAGGCGCCAGTGCGGCCATCGGCGATGTAGCACATGACCGGACAGGCATCGCAGCGGATCTTCTCGGCCACCAGCTTCTCGCCGGGATCATGTGTCTCGAAACGTTCGGCAAGCTCGCTCATCGGCACGCCTCCTTGTCGAGGATGGCGGCGCGGATGCGGGTCGGCGTCGCCGGAATTTTGGTGACCAGCACACCTGTTGCATGGCGGATGGCGTTGAGGATCGCCGGCGCCGTCGGGATCAGCACATGCTCGCCCAAGCCCTTGGCTCCGAACGGTCCTTCCGGATCCGGAACTTCTATCAGGATGGTCTCGATCGGCGGCACGTCGCCGATCGTCGGGATCAGATAGTCGTGCAGGTTTTCGGTGCGGCCGGGGATATACTCTTCCATCAGCGCCATGCCGATGCCCTGGGCGATGCCACCCTCAATCTGGCCCTCGGCAAGCAAGGGATTGATGGCCTTGCCGACATCGTGGGCGGCGGTGATTTTTATCAGCTTCACGGTGCCGAGCTTGAGGTCGACCTCCAGTTCGGCGATCTGAGCGCCATAACCATAGACGGCGTAAGGCTTGCCCTGACCTTTGGCATCGAGCGGCTGCGTCGGCGGGTCGTAGCTTTCCTCGGCCCGGAAGACAAAACCTTCGGCGTCTGCCTTCAGCGAGGAAAGATCAATGCGGCGCGTCGCTTCGCCTTCCCTGATGCTCAGACTTGTGCCGTCCAGCGCAATCGCCGCCTTTTGCGAGACATTGGCGAAACGCAAGATCTCTTCGCGCAAGGCGCGGCCGGCCTTTTCGGCGGCCTTGCCGGTGACGAAAGTCTGGCGCGAGGCCGAGGTCTTGCCGGCGTCGGGGGTGATCGCCGTATCGGCGCCTTTCAGCCGCAACTTCTCCAATGGCAGACCCAACGCGTCGGCGCAGATCTGCGCGATGACGGTGTTGGAGCCTTGCCCGATATCGACCGCCCCCTGATGCAGGACGACTTCGCCCGATATCGAGATGCCGACCTTGATGGTCGACGGATTGGGCAGCGAGGTGTTGCCGCAGCCGTACCAGCAAGAAGCGATGCCGACGCCGCGTTTTTTGATGCTGCTACCGGCATTGAACGCTTCGGCATCGCGAACGGCACGCTGCCAATGTGAACGGAGGGCCTCCAGGCAGTCGGCAATGCCGACGCCCGACTCAAGCCGCTGCCCGGTAACTGTTTCGGATCCGTTCCGAAGGCAGTTCTTCAGGCGAAAGTCGAGCCGATCCATGCCGAGCTTGTCGGCCAGCTCGTCATAGAGGGTCTCCTGCATGATCGTCGCCTGCGGCACGCCGAAACCGCGAAAGGCGCCGGCAATCGGGCCGTTGGTGTGGATGGCACGGCCTTCGGCGCGATAGTTCGGCGTAGCATAGGGGCCGGAGGCGTGCACCGGCACGCGGTTGGCGACCGTCGGCCCCCAGCTGGCATAGGCGCCGGTGTTGAAATCGCCGGCGAAGATCATGCCGGTGACACGGCCGTCGGCATCGGCGCCGATGCTCGCTCTCATCAGGGCCGGATGGCGCTTGGTGGTCGAGATCATCGATTCGGTGCGGCTGTAGGCGAGCGCCGCCGGCCGGCCGGTTTTCATGGCGACGAGGCCGATGAGCGGTTGCAGGGAGACGTCGAGCTTCGAGCCGAAGCCGCCGCCGGTCGCGGTCGGCACGATGCGCACCTTTTCCGGGGTAAGGCCGAGCACTTTTGCCGTGTCGTCACGGTCCATATAGGGCGCCTGCGTGCAGGCGACGACGACCAGCGTGTCGTCGTCCATGAAGGCATAGCCGGCTTCCGGTTCGATATAGGCGTGCTCGACATAGGAGGTGTCGATGGCGCCAGAAACGACGAAAGCCGCACCGGCAAGCGCGGCTTCGGGGTCGCCACGCTCGACAAAGCCGGAGGTGAGCAGGTTCGCGGGCCGGTTTTCATGGACCAGTGGCGCGCCGCCGGCCTGCGCTTCGCCAGTTTCCAGAAAATGCGGCAACTCGGTCCAACTGACAGGGAAATCGGCCAGGTCGAGATCGAGGATAGCCTCGCGTTCGCCGGCAACCAGCGCCACCGCCTCGCCGCGAAAGCGCGAAACCCCTTCGGCGAGCGCCGGCTGGTCGGCGAAGGGCGCGATGACGCCGAAACAATTCTTTCCCGGAATGTCGGCGGCGGTGAAGACGCCGGCGATGCCGGGACGGGATTTCACCCAGCTGCCGAGATCGCCGAAGCTGAAGGCGGCATGATAGTGCGGTGAGCGGACCACCAGCACCCACAGCGCATCGGCGGGGAAGGAATCGCCGCCGAATTTTTCGCTGCCAGTGACTTTCGGCACGCCATCGAGGCGGATCGGGGAGGAGCCGACGGCGTGGCCAGAGGATGGCATGCGCTGATCGAGACCGCCGTCGTGGTGCCAAGCATCCATCACCGCCGCGACGATCTTGCGGTAGCCGGTGCAGCGGCAGAGTACACCGCCGAGCGCATCCTGCGTTTCAGCCTCGCTCGGGTAAGGCGTCCTGTCCAGGAGTGCCGTTGCGGCGACCAGCAGGCCGGGCGTGCAGGCGCCGCACTGTGCTGCGCCATGGCTGAGAAACGAGGCCTGCAGTGCCGACAGCCTGCCATTGCCGAGACCTTCGACGGTCGTCACGACGGTGCCGGAGGCGGAAGCAGCGGGCATCAGGCAGGCGCAGACCGGCTCGCCGTCGACCAGCACCGTGCAGGCGCCGCAATCGCCGGCATCACAGCCGATCTTGGTGCCGGTCAGCCGCAGCTCGTCGCGCAACACCGCGGACAGCCGCCGCACCGGCGGCACGCAAACGCTGACGGCGGCGCCATTGACCTCGAAGGCGATGTCGGTGCGCTCTATCCCCATCAGGCCGCCGCCCTTTCGCCAAGGATTGCGCCCACAGCACCAAGCACGGCGCGGACGACGATCTCGCGCGCGGCATCCAGCCGATATTCGGCGCTGCCGCGCACGTCGCCGATCGGCGACAGCTCGTCCATCGGCGCGGATTGGATCGCAGTGGCCAGCGCGGGGCCGACGGGCAGGCCGTGCAGCGCCGCCTCGACGCCCGCCAGGCGCCTGGCGACGACCGAGCAGGACCCGACGGCGACGGCCGCTTTCCTGACAATACCATCTTCGACGGCCAGGCGTGCGGCAGCCATGGCGATGGAGATGACGAGATAACGCCGCGCGCCGAGTTTCACGAAGGCGGAGCCGCCGGCGGTCGCAGGTTTGGGAATACGGATTGCCGTCACCATTTCGCCGGACTGCAGAGCGGTGCGACGGTTACCAAGAATGAACTTTGCAAGGGGCAAATGCCGAGTCGCGACCGAGGAACGCAGTTCGACTTCGGCATCGAGCACCAGCAGCGCCGGCACACCGTCGGCGGCCGGCGAGGCATTGCAGAGATTGCCGGCTATCGAGGCAACGTTCTGGATCTGCACCGAGCCAACTTCCCGCGCCGCCTGCTTCAGCGCGTCGAAGGCCGCCGGCAGTGGATGACGGACGAGATCGGTCCAGGCGGTGCGGGCGCCAATGAGCCAATGGTTCTCGGCTTCGGCAATGCCGCGCAATGCCGCCAGGCCATTGATGTCGAGGACATTGTCGCGGAAAGGCTTGCTGCCTTGAGCCGGATAGAAATCGGTACCACCGGCAAGGATGCGCCATTGCCCTTCGCCCAGCAACGCGAGGGCGTCGTCGACCGTGGTGGGTTTTGCGTAACGGATCACGCTTTGCCTTCCCAGAATGGGCTTCCCGAGAGGGGATCCTGCCGAAAGACCTTCCCGAGCATTCAAGGCAGGAAATTCATTCGTATGCAAATGATATCAAGCCGGCAGGAATTGTCAAAGCCAGAGTTTGCAGCGCTGTTGGCACCGGTGCGCCCGGAACGCATTTGTTATGCCGTGAGAGGTTGACGCAGCCGGCCATCTGGTCAAGTTTCTGCGTCCGGTCGCGTTTTCATTGGAGCCTAAGCTCAGGACGAAGAAAATAAGGAGGCTCCATGGCCGACGAAGCGCTTGTCATTATCGACCTGCAGAACGATTTCTGCCCGGGTGGCGCCCTGGAAGTGGCCGGTGGCGACGAAATCGTGCCGTTGGTCAATGATCTCATCCGGCGGACCGAGCACGTCCTGCTGACGCAGGACTGGCACCCTGCCGGCCATTCGAGCTTTGCCTCCAGCCACCCCGGCAAGCGACCGTTCGAAACGATCGACATGCCTTATGGCGAGCAGACGCTGTGGCCTGATCACTGCATCCAGGGCAGCCTTGGTTCGGACTTCCATTCCGGCTTGGCCTGGAGCAAGGCCGAGCTGGTGATCCGCAAGGGGTTCCGTCCTGCGATCGACAGCTATTCGGCATTCTTCGAGAACGACCGGACGACGCCGACCGGCCTTGCCGGCTATCTCCGGGAGCGGAATATCGATACGCTGACCCTGGTCGGCCTGGCGACGGATTTCTGCGTTGCCTTTTCGGCGCTCGACGCGGTCAAGCTCGGTTTTGCGACATCAGTGCGGCTCGACGCCTGCCGCGGCATCGATCTCAACGGCTCCATGGAGACGATGCTGGGCCGGATGCGCGATGCCGGCGTGGCACTGATTTGAACGTCATCCAGCCGAACCTGACAGACTTTTGAGGGCTTCATGCGGTTTGCGGCGTTGACGGCAAGTGCTGCACTTATTGCCGCAATCCTTTCTCCGGGAGCGGTTCTCGCGGCCGAAGCGCACGAATTGCCGGGCGCCGCCATGTCGCTGTGGTGGGTGTTGCCCTTTGCCGGGCTGTTGCTTTGCATCGCGACCGGCCCGCTGCTGTTCCATCATGCCTGGGAGCACCATTACGGCAAGATCGCTGCCTTCTGGGCAGTATTGGTGATCGGGCCGCTGGCAATCGCCTTCGGCATCCCGTCGGCCACGCAGGCGGTGCTGCATGCGCTGCTCACCGAATACATGTCGTTCATCATCCTGCTGTTTGCGCTGTTCACCATTTCGGGCGGCATCTTCGTTGCCGGCAACATACACGGCACGCCGCTGGTCAATGCCGGGCTGTTGCTGGGCGGGGCGGTGCTTGCCTCGATCATCGGCACAACCGGCGCCTCGATGATCCTGATCCGGCCGCTCATCCGCGCCAACGATAACCGGCGCTTCAACGCCCATGTCGTCATCTTCTTCATCTTCCTGGTGTCCAACATCGGCGGCTCGCTGACGCCGCTCGGCGATCCGCCGCTGTTCGTCGGCTTTCTGCGCGGCGTCGATTTCTTCTGGACGACAGTTCACTTGTTGCCCGAGACGCTGTTCGTCGCCGGCGTGGTGCTGGTGGTTTTCCTGGCTATCGACATCATCATGCATCATCGGGAGGAAGGCGCGCCGAAGATCAAGGATCCGACGCCCGACAGCAAGGTGCGCATTCGCGGCCTGGCCAACATCCCGCTGCTGGCCGGCGTAATCGCCGCGATCCTGATTTCCGCTGCCTGGAGGCCGGGAGTGAGTTTCGCTTTTCAGGGCGTCAGCCTCGAGCTGCAGAATCTGGTGCGCGACGCCGCCATCCTGATACTGGCCTTCATGTCGCTTGTCGTCTCGCCGAAGGAGTTTCGCGGCGCAAACGCCTTCAGCTGGGGGCCGATCGCCGAGGTGGCGAAGCTGTTCGCCAGCATCTTCATCTGCATCGTTCCGGTCGTCGCCATATTGCGGGCCGGCCTCGATGGCGCGCTGGCGCCGTTGGTGCTGCTGGTCAGTTCGCCGACCGGCGCGCCCGACAATCTCGCGTATTTCTGGCTGACCGGAGCGCTGTCGTCCTTCCTCGACAATGCGCCGACCTATCTGGTGTTCTTCGAACTGGCCGGCGGCGATGCGCAGCATCTGATGACCGAGCTCGCCTCGACGCTGGCGGCGATCTCGGCAGGCGCGGTGTTCATGGGCGCCAACACCTATGTCGGCAACGCGCCGAATTTCATGGTCTACGCCATTGCAAGGCATCGCGGCATCAAGATGCCGAGCTTCTTTGGCTATATGGCGTGGTCGGGCGCCGTGCTGATCCCGACTTTCCTGCTCGCCGGCTTGCTGTTTTTTGCCTGATCAGCCGACGCCGACATAGCGACGGACCGCCGAGGGATCGGCACGCAGTTCCTCGACATCGACCGTCTCGCGGTTGCGGCCGTTTTCGATGAAGCAAACGCGGTCCGCGACCGAGAGCACGGCATCGACGCGCTGCTCGACAAGAATTGTCGACACGCCGAGCGCTCGCAGTTTCGACACGGTTTCACGGATCCTGGCGATCATCGACGGCATCAGCCCTTCGGTCGGTTCATCGAGCAGGAGCACCTGCGGTTCCAGACACAGGGCGCGGGCCATGGCCAGCATCTGCTGCTCGCCGCCGGATAGCGTGCCCGAACGCTGCCTGAGGCGCTGGCGCAGCAGCGGGAAAAGATCGAGCACGTTCTCGCGCGTCGCCTTGCCCTTGTTGCGGGCCATCAGGCCGATCTCGATGTTTTCCGCCACGGTCATCTCGGCGAACAGCCGCCGGCCCTGCGGCACGTAGGCGACGCCAGCCTTGGGCACCTCATGTGCCGGCAGACCGGTCAATTCCCGGCCTTCGAGCCGGATCGAGCCGGCGCTTGCCGGCACCAGGCCCATGATCGCCTTCAGCGTCGTCGTCTTGCCGGCGCCGTTGCGGCCGAACAGGCAGAGCACCTCGCCCTCGTTCAACACAAGATCCAAGCCATAGAGCACCTGGACTTCGCCATAGAAGCAATCGAGCCCGGATATGGTCAACGCCTTGGACTGGGCCTTGGACTGGGCCTTGAACTGGACCTCAGCCATGGGTGGTCCCCAGATAGGCGTCCTGCACCGCGGCATTGGCGCGGATCTGCTCGGGCGTGCCTTCAGCCAAGATCCTGCCGGCGTTGAAGACGGTGATGCGGTCGGCGAGTTGCATGACCACCGGCATCTTGTGCTCGATCAAAAGCACGGTGGCACTATCGGCGATCTCGCGCACCAGCTCGATGAAATTGTCGATCTCGCTATCGGCCAGCCCTTGCGTCGGTTCGTCGAGGATCAGCAGCCGCGGCTTCAGTGCCAGTCCCATTGCCACTTCCAGCAGCCGCTGGTGACCGTAGGACAATTGCCCGGCCGGCATTTGCGCCCGGTCGGCAAGGCCGGTGCGCTCGAGAGCCGCCATGACGCCGGTGTGAACCGCGCCCTTCGAGCGGCCGTCGGTCAGCGTGCGCTGCACCGGCAGGGCAACATTGTCGTAGGCGCTGAGATTGGCAAAGACGCTGGTGATCTGGAATGTGTAGGCGATGCCAAGGCGAACCCTGGCATAGGCAGGCAGGCTGGTGATGTCGGCGCCGTCGAAGACGATCATGCCTGACGAGGGCTGGATACGGCCGCTGACCAGGCTGACGAAGGTGGTCTTGCCGGCACCGTTGGGGCCGATGATGGCGCGGATCTCGCCCGGCATCAGCGCGAAGTCGACGCCGTCGACGGCGCGCAAGCCGCCGAAACTGCGCGACAGGCCTTTGGTGGTAAGCAGCGGCATCATGGCAACCACCCGAGCCAGCGCTGGCGGATGCTGCCGAGAATGCCTCTCGAGAAGAACAGCACCAGCAGGATGAGCGCTATGCCGACGATCAGCAGATAGGCCGAGGTGTAGCCGCTGGCGACGTCGATGACATAATACATGAACAGCGTGCCGATCAGCGGACCGAGCGTGGTGGCGGCACCGCCCAGCAGCACCCAGAGCAGCGGCAGGATGGAATACTGCACCGAAGCGAAGCTCGAGCCGATATAGCCGAACAGCAGCGCATAGGCGGCGCCGGAAGCCGCGCAGATGCTGCCGGAGATGACGACGGCGGCAAGCTTGCTGGAGAACGTGTCGTAGCCGAGCATCTTGGTCCGCTCCTCGTTCTCGCGGATGGCGACCAGCACACGGCCATAGCCGGAGCGGACTATCGCCAGGCTTATGAGCAGCACGATCGAGAACAGTGCCAGCGCACTCATATAGCGCACGGTCGCGTTGGTGAGGTCGAATGACGTGCTGCCCAGGACAAGGACCCGCATCGGCTGCGGCACCACCAAGCCCTGGTCGCCGCCGGTCCAGGCGGCGAAATAAAGAATGAGGAGATAAAATACCTGAGCGAACATCATGGTGACGATCATGAAGGCGACGCCGGAGGTGCGCAGCGCCAGCAGCCCGATCACCAGCGCAAGCAGCGCGCCGCAGGCAAGCCCGGCTGCGAAGGCGGCCGGCACGCTCCAGCCGAGATGGATGACGGCAAGGCCGGCGCCATAGAGCCCGGCTGAAAAGAACATGGCATGGCCGAGGCTGAGCAGCCCGACATAGCCGAACAGCAGATTGTAGCCCATGGCGAAGACCGCCAGCACCATAATGCGGGCGAGCAGGCCGTGATGATATTCCGGCAGGACAGAACTAAGCCCGAAAAGCAGGGCGATGACGCCGAGATGCAGCGCATATGGCTTTGCCGGCGAAGCATCCTTCATCGCGATGCTGTCCCGAACAGGCCCTGCGGCCGGAACACCAGCACCATGGCGACAAGCAAGGTGGCTATGATCTTGGCCAGCGTCGGCGAGAAGAACACCGAGATAATGCCGTCGGACAGGCCGATCAGCACCGCGGCGACCACCGTGCCGCGCAACGAGCCGAGGCCGCCGATGATGACGACGATGAACGAGAGCAGCAGCGGGTCCTGCCCCATCAGATAATGCGCCTGGCTGATCGGCACGATCAGCACCGCGGCCACAGCCGCCAGCATGGCGCCGAGCGCGAAAACGCCGGCATAGACTCTGGTCACCGGGATGCCGAAGGCCTGCGCCGTCTCGCTGTCATATTGCGTGGCGCGCATGACGAGGCCGATTTTCGTGCGCGTCAGCACCAGCCAGGTCGCGACCAGCAGCAGCGCCGACGCGGCGATGATCGACAGCTTGTAGCCGGAATAGCCGAACCACGGCAGGAGGATGCGGTAGCTGAACGGCGGCTCGACCGGCCGCGCCTCCGGGCCGTAGAAGGTCAGCGCCAATTGCTGGATGATGTAGAGCATGCCGATGGTGGCGACGATGGTGGCTTCCGGATTATAGTTGAGCCGGCGCAGCACCAGCCGTTCGGCGACCAGCGCGATCAGGCCGACGATCAGCGGGGCCAGCACCAGGGCGGCCAGGAAGCCGAGCGCCGGATGGCCGGATATCGCCGTAGAAATCGCCCAGGCAAGCACCGCGCCCAGCATGAAAAACTCGCCATGCGCGACATTGACGACGCGCATGACGCCGAACACCAGCGACAAGCCAAGCGCCGTCAGCGCCAGCACGGCGGAGGTGACGAGGCCTTCGAGGGCGGCGAGGAGCAGGTGAGGTCCGAAGTGCATCGGCTAAGCACCGGCGGATGCGCGAAGCACCCCCCTCTGGCCTGCCTGCCTGGCCGGCAGGCCAGAGGGGGGTGTCTTGGCGCTCACGCTTGCTGCGGCAGCCAAGCTCACAGCGCCTGCGTCGTGTAATCCCCTTCCGGCTCGTAGAGGCCATGCTCGATCTTGGTCTTGTGGACGACATTCAGCCGGCCGCCTTCGACCTTGGAGATGTTCTGGATGCCAAAACACTGGTGGATCTTGCCGTTGAAGGTTTTCGGCCCCTGCGGATGCTCGGGCCCTTCGGCGAACTCGGTCAATGCCTCGGTCGCCTCGACCAGCTTGGCGCGGTCTTCCGGGCCCTTGTAGCCGGCGTCCTCCATCGCCTTCTTGACGACGTAGAGCGTTTCCCAGCAGCCGAACATATGCGCGGCGGTGGAGACGTCCTTGGGGTCGCCGACGGCGGCACCATTGTCGTCGATGCCGACGGCGGCGCGGTAGGCCTTCTGCGCGGGGGAATCATCAGGCTGCGCGTAGCGCGGCGAACCTTCCCAGAAATGGCTGCCGTCAAGGAATTCGAGGCCGGGGCTGTTGATGTCGGTAGCTTCGAGCGAATCGATGAAGCCGAACAATTGTGGCCGATTGGAGCCGTAGAATTCGCCGAGCTCCTTGACGAAGGTGAGCACCGCCGGGCCGACCATGACGTGGTAGATCACCTCGGTCTCCGCGGGGATCTGCGGGAAATATTTGGTGAAGGAGGATTCCGTCGGGGGGATGGCGATCTGGGCGATGACCTCGGCGCCTTGCGCCTTCAGGGCCGGCGGCAGGTAGTCGCGATGGTCGTAGCCGAAGGCGAAATCGGGAAATATCTGCGTCACCTTCTTGCCGGCATTGGCGGCAATCCACGGCGCCATCGACTGGATCTGGCTCTTCACATCGGTGATGCCGGGCTGGAAGACGTAGCGGTTCAACTTGGTCGACGCGACGTGGTGGCCTTCGCTAACGACGAAATAGGGCATCTTGGCCTCGCCGGCGGCCGGCGCCGAGCCGATGACGACATGCGAAAACAGCGTGCCGTAGACGATGTCGGTCTTGTGCTGGGAGGCGAACTTGCCGACGACTTCGGCGCCCCGGCCGGGATCGGTGCCGTCATCCTCGATGATCACCTCGACCGGCCGGCCGTTGATGCCGCCAGCATCGTTGATAGCCTTGACGGCAGCGGCCGTGGTCTTCTCGTACCAGCGGCCATAGGCGGCGCCGATGCCGGTGCGGTGCGACTGAAAGCCGATCTTGATCGGCGCCGAGCTCTGCGCCTGGCTGTAACGCACGAAACCCGGCGCGACGGCAAGACCGGCGCCGGCGGCAAGGCCCTTCAGCGCCGTGCGGCGGGTGAGAGCGGATCTGGAGAGATCGAAAAACCCATTCTTGTCAGTCACGGCAGTTCCCCTTGTTTTGAGCTTTGACCAATGGCTGTCGCAGGCAGGCCACTCTTGTTAAGAGGGCCGAAAATTGCATGTGTACAAACTAAATCACCAAAGCTCTGACGTGGCAAGCGAGCTTTCCCCAAGGTTCGATTGACGGCCATCGCGCACCTCGTTCATCCGGCGCTCGGCGTCGCAAGCAGCCATAGGCCGAGGACGGTATAGGCAATCATCAGCACGGTGAGCGGGAACTGGCTGAGCGCGGTGCGAGCCGGACCGGGATGCAGCCGCCAGGCCAAGCCATGAGCGACAAGCACTGCAAGCATGTGGCCGGCAATGATGACGCCGGCCTGGAGGTTCCACAGCCACCACGCCGAGTCGGCGCCGGCGACAACGCCGGCTTCAATTGACATGTCGGTGGTACCGAACAGGTTCCAGCCCAGCGCAAACGGGTCGGAAAGAGCGGCAATCGCATATTGGCCGTCGACCAGCAGCGCCGTCAGATAATGCGCGAAGTGGTAGGCGAGCGCGATCGGTACGATCGACCAGACCAAAAGCCCGGCGGCGTGACCGAGCGAATGCTTGCTGCCGGCAAGGTGCTGGCCAAGAAAGACGGCGAGCGCGAACACCGCCGCAAGCACGGCAAAGCTCAGCGCAAGGCCGAAACTGCCTATGCCGATCAAAGCGGTGCGTCCAGGAAACTCCAGCGGATTGATGCCGAACCAGCCTAGCCAGAAGAAGGTTTTCGACAGGCCGTCGAAGGACACAGACGATAGCGCATGCAGCAGGAAAGCGACGCCGCTGAGCGGTAGCGGCGCGGCACCGAGCAGCTTGGCACCCGGCCAGCAGAGTTTGAGCCGGCCGTCCTCGTTACGCTCGACGATGGAGAAGTGCCCTACCATGGAAAAGAACACCGTCAGGAACTCACCGCGCAGGCTCCAGTCGCGGTATCGGAAGACCTGCATGGCGGCAAAGCTCAGCAGCCAATAGGCGCCGGCGACCCAGGCCAGCCGCGCCGGATCGTCGGGCGCAGGGTCGATCAGCTCGAACCAGGCGAAGGCGAAGAACAGCACGAAAGCCGGCCAATAGCCGAGCCACTGGGGGAGCAACTGCGGCTGCGATCTGCCGAACAGGTGCGAGACGACGCGGCACGGCCCGTACCACGGATTGGCCCACGACCAGAGATCGCCGGCGAGCCCCTGCAACAGAGCCAGGCCAACCCAGAGCAATGTCCATACGGTCAGCGGCAGCGGATTGGAGAGCGGATCGCGGCTGCCGAACAGGCCGGCGGCAATCAGAATTGCAAAGCCGGCAAAGGATACCAGGCTGACGGCAGTTCGCGCGCCGTCGCCGAAGGCGAAAAGCGGCAGGCGTTTGCGCCAGAAGCGGTCGAGGGAGTCCGGCGGGAGTAGAGCGAGGATCAGGAAGCTGGCGGCAACCGCGAGCGCGCCACCGACGACGTAGTAGCCGGTGGGAAGCAGCAGGACGTGGCCGCGGTCGGAGGCGTGGGCGAAGGCGGGCCTGGGCGAAAATGCAAAGGCAACAATGACGAGAGCTAAACTGTAACGACGGCGCTCTACGGCGCCCCCCTCTGTCCTGCCGGGCAGGACAGAGGGGGGCGCGAAGGAACTCATACTACGCAAGAGTTCCCCCACCTCACACTTTCACCAGTTGCTCCACGCGATCCTTTTGGCCGAATATCCGCAAATAGCGCTCGATCTCTTTCTCGTCGCCGGTCGACTTGGCCGGATTGTCGGAAAGCTTGACCGCCGGCCTGCCGTTGGCTTCGGTGACCTTGCAGACCAGCGAGATGGCGTCTAGCCGGTTGGTCTCGGTCGGCGCGCAGCCCTCGAAATCATTGGTCAGGTTGGTGCCCCAGCCGAAGGACATGCGCACCTTGCCGCGGAAGTGGCGGTAGGTCTCCTCGATGGTCTCGACCTCGAGCCCATCCGAGAAGATGAGCAGCTTCTGCTTGGGGTCCTTGCCCTTTTCGCGCCACCAGGAAATGATCTTCTCGCCGCCTTCGATCGGCGGCGCGCTGTCGGGGCGGAAGCCGGTCCAGTCGGCGACCCAGTCCGGTGCATCGCGCAGGAACGCCGCGGTGCCGAAGGTGTCCGGCAGTACGATAAGCAAGTTACCGCCGTAGTAGCGCTGCCAGTCCCGCAGCACGTTGTAGGGCGACTGTTTCAATTCCCTTTCCGAATTGGTGAGCGCGGCGAACACCATCGGCAGTTCATGCGCGTTGGTGCCGAGCGCCTCGAGATCGTTGTCCATGGCGAGCAGCACATTGGAGGTGCCGGTGAAGGCCTCGCCGATGCCCTCCTTCAACGCTTCGACGCACCAGCGCTGCCACAGGAAAGAATGGCGGCGGCGGGTGCCGAAATCCGAGATGCGGATGCCGGGCAGCGCCTTCAGCCGCTCGGTCTTGGCCCACATCTTGGCCTTGGCGCGGGCATAGAGCACGTCGAGCGCGAACGGCCCGAACGCCCGCATGGCCGCGCGAGATCGAAGTTCATTGATAATTGCCAGCGCCGGGATCTCCCACAGCGTCGTGTACATCCACGGGCCGCTGAAGGCGAGTTCGTATTGGCCGTCGCGCTTGGAAAGGTCGTATTCGGGCAGCCGGAAATTTTCCAGCCAGGCGAGGAATTCCGGTTCGAAGATCTGCTTGCGGCCATAGAAAGTGTTGCCGCCGAGCCAGATCATCTCTTTCTTCGAGAAGCGCAAGGTGCGGGCATGGTCGAGCTGCTCGCGCAGCTCCGTCTCATCGACCTCCTCGGCAAGGCGGACCGAGGTGGTTCGATTGATCAGCGAGAAGGTGGCGTCGACCTTGGGATACATGCCCCAGATCATCTGCAGCATCAGAAGCTTGTAGAAATCGGTGTCGAGCAAGCTACGGACGATCGGGTCGAGCTTCCAGGTGTGGTTGTAGACGCGCCGCGCTATATCGGTCTTTGCCATCGCTCAATGCGCCTTCGCTGCTCGCTCTAGCTTTTGTCTATCGCAATTCCGGATGGAAAACCGCTGCGCACTTTCCTGGAATTACTCCAAATGCCTCTTAGCATCGAATTTTTGAATGCGCCTCCCGCTTTGCGGGCTGGCCCGACAAAAAGAAGCCCCTGCGGCGAGCGGCGCCTGCGGCAGTTTCGGCCTCAGGATGCGGTCTTGGCGCCGACCACCTTGAGCGCCGGACGCTTGCGGCGAATGCCGATGCGACCTGCCACCGGCGCGTCGGCGCGGCGGTCGGCCTGCTCTTTCTCGGCAAACAGCCAGTCGATGAACAATTGCACGATCGGCGCCGACCGCATCTCGTTGCGGCAGACGACGTAGAAATCGTCGACCGCCGGCACGGAAAGGCTGAACGGCGCGACAAGCAGACCCCTGGCGAGCAGTCCGCTTGCCGTCACCGTATCGCCGAGCGCCACGCCATGGCCGTGAACCGCGGCCTCGGTCGCCATGCGCGCATCGCCGAGATGATGGCGGCGGCCGCGCTCGAGGTCCAGTGCGTCGGCGGCGGCCAGCCAGGTGTGCCATTCGCGGCCGTCATCGCCATGCAGGAAGACGTGATCGGCGAGGTCGCGGACGGTGCGGATCGGGCGGTTGTTGATCAGCGTCGGACTGACCACCGGGAACAGTTCGAGACCCGACCATTTGCGCATCCAGCAGTCGGTCCAGCTGCCGTCGCCATAGTGCACGCAGACATCGATGTGCGGGGCGCGGATGTCCTTGGCGTCATTGGATGGGATCAGCGTCAGCCTGATATCCGGATATTGCGAGGTGAAGCTGCCCAGCCGCGGGATCATCCACAGCAACAGCAGAGCCGGCACGCACGATACCGACAGCGCGCCGGTGCTGGCCGGCCGTGTCATGCGTTGCGTGGCGGCGGCAATGCCGTCGAAGGCGGTCGACACCGCCGGCAGCAACTCGGCGCCGTGCGGCGTCAGCTTCACCCGCTGGCCGGCACGCTCGAACAGCTTGACGCCCAATGATTGCTCGAGCGCCTTGATCTGATGACTGATGGCGCCGTGGGTGACGTTCAGCTCGGCCGCCGCCTTGCTCAGTGAGGCATGGCGCGCCGTCGCCTCGAAGGCGCGCAGCGGATTGAGCGGTGGCAGACGCTTGGCCATTTGGAACCTGAGCTCTGTGAGATTTTCTCACAGCGAACACCCTAACAATATCAATTGATTTTTCAATGCAGCTACAGGACACTTTGCCCAGGCATTGCATCAAGACGTGAAATCTGCAGGCAGCCAACGCTGCGGCTATCGAGGCCGCCGTCCGCGCACCGCACCAGCCATGGAGGACCGACATGGGTTACGACCGCGGCAAGCTCGAAGCGTTGCGCCGCAAATATGGCGAGAGCCATGGCGGCGAAATGTTCGACCCGAAATTCCAGCGTGTCGCCGACAAGATCTTCTCCAAGACCGGCACGCGGCTGGCGCCCTATTCCGGCATCCCGACCTTCCTCGCGGCGCCCTATCGTGAAATCGCCGCCGACAATCCGGATTTCGGCGATCTGCAGGTGGCGATGATCGGCGTGCCGATGGATCTTGGCGTCACCAACCGGCCGGGCGCCCGTTTCGGGCCACGGGCGTTGCGCGCCATCGAGCGCATCGGCCCCTACAATCATGTGCTGGAATGCGCGCCGACGCATGAGCTGAAGGTCGCCGACATCGGCGACGTGCCGTTCCAGAGCCGCTACCGGCTGGAGACCAGCCATGACGACATCGAACGCCGCACCAACCAGATCGTCGACGCCGGCGTCCTTCCACTTTCGGTCGGCGGCGACCATTCGATCAGCCACCCGATCCTGAAGGCTGTCGGCAAGAAGGCGCCGGTGGGCATGATCCATATCGACGCCCATTGCGACACCAGCGGCCTGTTCGACATGACCAAGTTCCACCATGGCGGGCCGTTCCGCAACGCGGTGCTGGACGGCGTGCTCGACCCGAGCCGCACCATCCAGATCGGCATTCGCGGCTCGGCCGAATATCTGTGGGAGTTCACCTATGAGTCCGGTATGACCGTGGTGCATGCCGAAGAGGTGACCGGCCTCGGCATTCCCGCCATTATCGAGAAGGCGCGCAGGATAGTCGGCGACGGCCCGACCTATGTCTCCTTCGACATCGACAGCATCGATCCGGCCTTCGCACCGGGCACCGGCACGCCGGAGGTCGGCGGGCTGACGACGCGGGAAGTGCTCGAGCTGCTGCGCGGCCTGAAGGGCCTCAATATCGTCGGCGGCGACGTCGTCGAGGTGGCGCCGCAATATGACGCAACCACCAACACGGCGCATGCCGGCGCGCAGGTGCTGTTCGAGATCCTCAGCCTGATGGTGTTCAGCCCGGCAATCACCAGCAAAGCGGGCTGACACGCTCGACCATGATCCCGAAAAGTGGGAACCGGTTTTCGGAGAAGATCATGGTCCACTAGAGAACCCAAAGGCGACCGCCGCGCTGGAGCCGGCGGCCGCATTCAACAAACAAGCTTCCAGCAGGGGAATAACAATGACACTTCACATGAAACTCAAATCATCCATCGCCGCCGTGCTGATGCTCGGGGCGACCGGTCTTGCTTCCACCACCCAGGCCGTCAATGCCGACGCCATCGACGACATCACCAAGGCCGGTGCGATCAATGTCGGCATCTTTTCCGACTTCCCGCCCTTCTCCTCGGCCAGCGCCGACATGAGCATCAAGGGCTACGACATCGACGTGGCGCAATCCATCGCCGACCAGCTCAAGGTCAAGCTCAATCTGGTCAGCGTGACCGGCCAGAACCGCATTCCGTACCTGACCGACAAACGCGTCGACCTGCTAATGAGCGTCGGCTACTCCAAGGAGCGTGAGCAGGTGATCGATTTCGCCGCCGCCTACGCACCCTACTACATCGCCGTCATCGGCCCGGCAGCACTCTCGGTCAAAGGCAAGGAAGACCTTGCCGACAAGTCGATCGCCGTCAATCGCGGCACGCTGGAGGACACCTCGCTGACCGAGGCGGCACCCGCCTCGGCCGACATCCGCCGTTTCGACAACTATAATTCCGTCATCCAGGCGTTCATCTCGGGCCAGACCCAACTGATGGTGGTCGGCAACGATGTCGGCGCCCAGGTGCTGGCTCGCCAGGAGGAACTGAAGCCGGAGCAGAAATTCCAGCTTCTCACCTCGCCCTCGCATATCGGCCTCAATAAGAAGGAAGACCGCCTCAAGCAAGCGGTCAACGATGCGGTCGCCAAGATGCTGGCCGACGGCAAACTGGACGAAAGCTCGAAGGCCTGGCTGAAGACACCGCTCGATCCCGCCAATCTCAAGGATTGACGGCCAGTGACCTATAGCCTCGACTTCGGCTGGCTTGCCGGGGCGACAGGGGCGATCGCGCGCGGCGCGGCCACGACGATCCTGCTGATCGCTGTGACCACGCTGGCGGGAACGTTGCTCAGCATCCTCGGCGCGGCAGGGCGGCGGAACGGTCCGCTGCTGCTCAAGCGGGCGATCGGCTGGTATGTCGAGGTGATCCGCAACACGCCGTTCCTGGTGCAGCTGTTCTTCATCTTCTTCGGGCTGCCCAGCATCGGCGTCAGGCTCGATCCGGTGCTGGCAGCCATGTTGGCGATGACGCTCAACATGGCCGCCTACACGATCGAGATCGTTGGCGCCGGGCTCGACGCGGTGCCGCCCGGGCAGACGGAAGCGGCACTGGCGCTTGGGCTCAGGCCGCGCCAGGTCTTCATCAAGATCGTGCTGCCGCAGGCGCTCAAGGTGATCTATCCGGCGCTGACCAGCCAGATCGTCATCATGATGCTGGAATCCGCCGTGGTGTCACAGATCGCGGTGCGCGAGCTGACCTATGAAGCCGACATGCTGCAGGCGCGCACGTTCCGGGCTTTCGAGACCTATTTCGTGGTGACGATGGTCTATCTCGCCCTGTCGATTGGGCTGCGCCGGCTGCTGGTCGGCGGCGGCCGCCGGCTTCTTGGAGCCGGCGTGTCATGATCGAATTCACCTTCTGGGACATTCTGCGCAACCTGCTACTGGCCGCGCGCTGGACGGTGCTCTTGTCGTTGGCCGCCTTTGTCGGCGGCGCCGTGGTTGGTATGGTCGTGCTGTTCTTCCGGATCGCCAAGAATAAATGGGCGCGGCGGCTTGCCTCCGGCTACATCGCGCTTTTCCAGGGCACACCGCTGCTGATGCAGCTCTTCCTGATGTTCTTCGGCTTGCCGATGCTTGGCTTGCGCATCGAGCCGTGGACCGCGGCGGTGCTTGGCCTGACCTTCTTCGCCAGCGCCTATCTCGCCGAGATCTGGCGCGGCGGCGTCGATGCGCTGCCGCCCGGCCAGTGGGACGCCGGCGCCAGCCTCGGCCTGCACTATCTGCAGGAACTCCGGCTGATCATCCTGCCGCAGGCGTTTTCGATCACCCGCGCGCCGACCGTCGGCTTCCTGGTGCAGCTGATCAAGTCGACCGCGCTGACCTCGATCATCGGTTTCGAGGAGCTGGTGAGGACATCCAACGCGATCAACAATGCGACCTTCGAACGTTCAAAGTCTATGGGCTGGTAGCGCTGATCTTCTTCGTCATGTGCTTCCCGCTAACGCAATACGCACGTTCGCTCGATCAGCGGGCGGCGGTGCGCTGAGCGGGGGCGCGTGTTGTGTTGACCGGCATGGACGGCGCTACAAACCAGGAAGCTGCGGTGAGGGGTCGAATGCCTCCTTTGGGTCAGAAGTCGCCATTCACTCATGTCCGCTTCGACCCAAGGCAGACTCTCACAGGTGAAGGCTTGCATGACTGCTTTGCGCCTCATGTCAGTCATTGCGGACTGTTATGCAGGTTCCCAAAAGCAGACGTCAAAATTCCCTCGAACTGTCCGAGAGTGTGAAATGGGACTTTCACACTGAGACCACGGCGTTGCGGTGCAGCCAAAATGTCAGTGGGCGTGGATCACTTCCTGGACTCGAAGTCCAAGACCCGCGCATAAACGGCGGAAAGCACATGCAGCAGCCTTAGGGCTGCTTTTCATTGTCGGTCCGAATATCGATCAGCAGGCGCTACTTATTCTCAGTCGACTAAGGTCCGCCAGCCGCCACCGCTGGGGTCGATACAGCGGCGACCGTAGGCGAGACGACCGTGGTTTTATGGTGATCGATGACTTCCGCGATAGTCGCGAGCAACGGCTTGAAACCATCAAAATCCACAGTTGCCTTGTTCGCGGCGACTACCTTCGTCGCGAACACCTTCTTCCCGTAAAATTTGGTGCCGTCTTTCTCCGCATTGGTCTTATCGAACGTCTTGCCGTCGTAGATCGTTTTTAAAAGCGCAACGTCGAAAAGCCGCTCGATATCGGTATCTTTATTCCCAATCTTAGGGATGGGCACGACGTAGAGATTTGCCCCCATATGGTACCAGGTCTGCGAACCGTCCACCTTTTTCCCGGTCTTGGATTCGACAGCGGCGAAGAGCTTTTTCGACCCATCATCGGAGTCACCGATTATAATTAGTGGGTGTTGCCCGCCACTTTTGAACTTCCTGATGCGGCTTGGGTATGTGTTAGCCAGCTTTCCCAGCTCACCGGCCCCGCCGCTCAATTGCTGCAGTGCCGCCGATGTTTTCGTATACTTAAACAACTTGATTTTCAGTTCGCCGGCTGGGTTCGTGAGCGTGGGGTAGACGGGTGCAAGGGCTTGGATGGCAGATTTGATGTAGATGTTGTCCGTCACTCCCTCGCAGATGACGACCGGCCGTTCGATGCCATAGAGGTCGACGTAGTCCACGAACCTCTCGAAGAGTTTAGAACTCGCCCAGAGCTTGCCACCTTTCGGCCTTTCCTCTTGATCCTCAGGCGCCGCTCTGATGAGCGGGCCTCTACCGCGAACCTGGTAAATATAGGCGAGCCGCCCGCGCAGTTTCCGGCGCAGCAGCGGCTGCTTGACACCTGCGACTTTAACGAAGCACTCCCCATCCATGAAAAGGTGATGGCACATGGCAGCGGCTTCTGCGTAGTAGTTGGCCGGAACGTTCACCTTCTGATTGACGACGACGCCGGTCACTTCCTGCCGAGAGTAATCCAGTTGCATACGGGTCTTGGCTGGATTGACCTTGAACCCAGCCTTTTTTATTACCTTAGCGAGGCTGGTTCCAGCTTCCCACAAATTGATGCTGCTTACGTTCCGCCGTCCAATTGCTGGCGCAAAAATCTTCTCGCTGGTCGAGAATGTGATGTCGTCTGCGTACCGGGTGTAAGTGCAATTGTGCCGATGCGCCAATTCGTTGAGCCGGATATCCATAACGCTAGCTATGAGGTTAGAGATGACTGGCGAGCATGGACTTCCTTGGGGTAACTCGTTGTCATGGCAGGCGATCTGCGCAAGCACAGTTGCGACAGCGGGCTTCAGCTCGAAGTCCTTATGCTTCAGAAAGAAACCACGCACCCGACCAAAATTGATGGTAGGGAAAAAGTCCTTCAAGTCCACGTTGAACACGTAGCGTCGTTTACGATGGTTCTCCCCATTAGTCATGATGGAGAGCTTCTTCTTAAAGCCGTGCGCGAGAATGCAATTTGTCTTCTTTACGCGCGACTTTTCCAGAACCTGTTCGATTTCGAGCAAGTCCTTCGCGAGCCGCTTCTGGATCGCTTTCAGCGTTTTATGGGGTGCTTTGATCGTCCGGACACCACCTGTCTTTTTAGGGACCGTGAATTCTTCGTATCTGTCGGCCAGTGGCAAATGGTAAAGCGCATAGGAGATGTGGGCTGGCTTCAGACCAAGAATCTTTGCAAGGTCGGTGATGTCCTCCGCTTTCCGATACAGCTCCAGTTTAAGGGATACGACTGTCATGGGGGTGGCTTGCGGATACTCCTAAGCGATTCAGCGTAGTGTCGCCCATATCATCATGTTGCCGTCGGCACTCTGCAGGTAGCACTGAGGCCGTCTTGCTTTCACCTGTGAAGATCCCCCACAGAAAAATCTATCCGCAAGCCGCGCCCTGTAGGCACGAATGCGTGTGATTCTTCAAGTCGTCAGTAAGTAAAACCGGGGGATGGAGCCGGGTGAACATCTTGTAAGCGTCGGTTGTACCGATATGGAGCACATTGCGGACGCCGTACTTCACCAGGTAGGCGATAACGCGCCCGTGGCGGGTTGTGGCGTCGAGCTGGCTCTTAATGATGGCGTGCTGCCATGAGAAATAGCGGCTCATGCATCCGCCCTGACAAGCTCTTGCCACAGTTGCCTTCGAATAGCCCTAGCAGCGAAGGTCCTCTCGATGGTCCCTCACAAACTCTCTCGCCAATGCCGACTTTCGAAGTCATTGAGAGAAAGCCGCTTGTATTGTGGGCGGAACATACTCACGCCAGTGGAGCACCTGGGAGCGTCGAGTTCATCCGGCCAAGATTCTGGACTAGGCCGATGTTGCGAATTGCCAAGCAAGCCTTAGTCTCCGTCTGAATTGGGAGGGCGATATGGCATCAACACGTGAGTTGTGGGGGGAGACGTTTTCGAAAGACGAAATCCCGCCTTACCCTTGTCCACTGTGCGACCGAGGCACATTGCACTATGTGCCGGATTCGTTTCGTCACAAGATTTCAAGGGATGTTGAAGAGCAGCTGAAAACCCAGTGGATAGAATCCACCGGACGCGGTTCACCAGTTCAACCTTTTCCTCCAATGCGGGATAGCCAAGTGCGGCGCCATCGTTTCGGTTCAAGGTGACTCGCAACTTGTAGAACGAAACAATCGCGAGCGAGTAGAAGACCGCTATTTCTGCCGCTTAGCCCCGCAAGGTATGTATCCGGCTCCTCCGCTTGCCACCGTGCCGAAAGACACGCCGAAGCTGCTCAAAAAGGAGTTCGAGACGGCGTTTGCGTTGTTCTGGATTGACCTTGGCGCCTGCGCGAACAGGCTTCGCATTATCGTAGAGAAGATTCTGGAGCATCAGCGCGTTCCCGCTGCCCGTGACCTCGCCACACGCATCGCATCATTCAAGAATTCCGAGCCTGACCATGCCACCACGTTCGACGCACTGCGATTTGTCGGCAATATCGGAAGCCACGAAGGGAAGGCTTCGCGCGACACGGTGCTGGACTGCTTTGAGCTTCTTCAAGAGGCTATCGCCGAGCTTTTCGGCCAGCGGAAATCGAAACTCGCATCGATGAAACAGCGAATAATCAATGCCAAAGGCAGGGTGTGAGAGTACCACGCGCTAGTGCCGTTTTTCAGAGGATTTCGTCGGCGCTAATTCATCCAACATCTTGAAGGGTTGGATGGTGGGCGATGCAGGGACTGAACCTGCGACCCCACCCGTGTGAAGGGCGTGCTCTCTCGTCGGCGGTAGATCATGTATGTCAAATGTGTTCGTCAGTGTGAAATACGATTTTCACACTGACGAACATGCTCAAGGAATTTTTTGGCTTCAGGTTCTGGGACGATAGCGGAACGGCCGCGTCTTACATCACTATACCATAAGCTGCCGGTCGGCTTACGGCCCCTCTTGAGACGTTCGCTGCCTCGGTGCTAAGCGTCCGCTCATGGCGCTTATCGGACGTTTCGTGAGCCGATCTGGAGGCGTCGGTTAATCGGCCACAATGTCAGGGACAACCGGCAGCCGCTTTGCCTCAACGCCCAAACGCCAGCGGCGGCGCGATTCTGTCCCGCCGCAGCCAGCGCCCCAGCAGGAGTGCAGCAACCACCGCCAGTCCCGACGACAGGCCGATCCAGATGCCGACGCCATGGAAGCCGAAACGGAAGGCGAGCAGCACGCCGAGTGGCAGGCCGATGCCCCAATAGCCGATCGCGGCGTAGATCATCGGCACCTTGGTGTCGTGCAGCCCGCGCAGCATGCCGCTGGCTACCGCCTGCGCGCCGTCAAAAACCTGGAACAGCGCGGCAAAAGCGAGGAACGACACGGCAAGCGCCACCACCTCGGCATTAGCCGGATTGCCCACATCGATGAAGGCGCCGATCAAGAGATGCGGCCACAAGATCATCACCAGCCCCATCAGCGCCATGAAGGAGACACCGACGACATAGGCGGTCCAGCCAGCCCGGCTGACACCTTCCGGATTGCCGGCGCCGTGGGCGAGCCCGACGCGCACCGTCACCGCCTGGTTGAGGCCGAGCGGCACCATGAAGGTGACCGAGGCGATCTGGATGGCGATCGCATGGGCGGCAAGCGAAGCCGCATCGATCAGGCCCATGAGAAAGGCCGCCGCGTTGAAGATCGTCACCTCGAACGCCAGCAGGCCGGCGATCGGCAGGCCGAGCCGCAGCAGGCCCTTGAAGCGCGGCCAATCGGCGCGCCAGAAGCGTCCGAACAGACGATAGCGCCGGAACTTCTTCTCAAGCATCACCACCGTCGCCATGCCGGCGAACATCAGCGTACTGGACAGAGTGGTGGCAAGGCCGGAGCCGGCGATGCCCATCGATTGGATGCCGAGATTGCCGAACATGAACAGCCAGTTGAAGAAGGCATTGCAGGCGACGGCAACGAAAACGATGATCAGTGCCCAGCCCGGCCGCTCCAGCGCCGAAATGAACGAGCGCAGGACGATGTAGCCGAAAAAGGGCAGCACCGCCCATTCGAGCCAGCGCAGATAGATACCCGCCTGGTGCGCCAGCGCAGGCTCCTGACCCATGGCCAGCAGCACGCTCTCGCCGTGCCAGAGAAGGGCCCATATCGGAAGGCAGATGAGGATCGCCAGCCACAGACCCTGGCGCACGGTGCGGCGCAGGTCGCGCACCGAGTGGCGGCGACGGCCGAGCTCGGTCGCCATCATCGGCGAGGTCGCCAGCATCAGGCCAAGTCCAAAGATCAGCGGCATGAAATAGAGGTTGGCGCCAAGCGCGCCGCTGGCCAGCGTGTCCGGCCCCAGCCGCCCCATCATCATGACGTCGGTAGCGGTCATCGCGGTCTGGCCGAGATTGGTCAGCACCATCGGCCAGGCGAGCGCCAGCATCGCCCTGATTTCCCGACGCCAAAGGTTTTCCGGCGCGCGAGCGTCGGCTTCGATCGCAGACATTCCAGTTTTCCGCCTATCCGATTGCGGCACGTCGGCAAGAGCCGGAAGCCGCGTCTCAGCGCGGAAACGGCCACGATCGGCCGGATTCCGCATTACGACGGGTTTGTCTATGAAATAGGCACCGGTGGCAAGGGGCTGACTTGCGGAAGGGTTAAGCCAGTCAGCTCAATGCAGGCTGTTGGAGAGGCTATGGAAGCCGCTATGGTCACGGTGGATTCATTTGAAAGGCACCCTGATGAGCGCGTTTCCCGAAATCTATCTGGTTCGGCATGGCGAGACGGAATGGAGTGCGTCCGGAAAGCATACCGGCCGGACCGACATACCGCTGACGCCGGCCGGCGAAGACGCTGCGAGGCGGGTCACTGAGCGGCTAAAGGGCCTGTCCTTCTCGGCGGTGTGGTCGAGCCCGTCGCAGCGCGCCTTCAACACCTGTGCGCTGGCCGGCTTCGGCTCTTCGGGCGTAAAGAAGGACGATCTGGCGGAGTGGGATTATGGCGCCTATGAGGGATTGACCACCAAGCAAATCCTTGCCGAACGTCCAGGCTGGCGTCTCTTTCGCGACGGTTGCCCGAGGGGCGAATCAGCCGCAGATGTCGGCTCGAGGGCGGACCGCATCGTCAGCCAGCTGCGCCAGGCCAACGGCAACATCCTGGTGTTTTCAAGCTCGCATTTCCTGCGAGTGCTGGCTGCGCGCTGGCTCGGCCTGCCGCCGCAAGCCGGCGCGCTGTTCGTGCTGGATACCGCCAGCATAAGCGTGCTCGGCTATGAGCATGATCTCGACGAGCCGGTTGTTCGGCGTTGGAACCAGCGATAGCGCGTGAAAGCCGTTGGACCTATATGATCGCGTCCAGCGCCCGCCTTTGCCTGTGCATTTCGAGGAACACGCGGTAGTCGCGGTCGAACCGGCCGGCGGCAGCCGGATTGGGCTCTCGCGTCCTGCCGCCTTGCTGCATGGCGACGCAGGCGGCATTCAAATCGGGAAAAAGCCTGGCCGCGGTGGCGGCAATCATGCCGGTGCCGAGCAGCACCGCCTCGTCCGCCAGCGGCTCGACCACCGTGCAGCCGGTGGCGTCGGCATAGAGTTCCATCAACAGCGGGTTCTTGGTGTGGCCGCCGGTGACGTGCAGCGTGTCGATCAGATAGCCGTTCTCGTTCAGTGCTTCCAGCACATGGCGGACGCCAAGCGCGATGCTGACGGCGGTGCGCCAGTAAAGCTTGCACAGGCTGTCGAAGGAGGAATCCAGTGTCAGTCCGCTGATGACGCCGACGGCATGCGGGTCGGCAAGCGGCGAGCGGTTGCCATGGAAATCCGGCAATACATGCAGCCTTGCGGCGAGGTTGCCACCCTCGGCGGCGCGCAGCTCGGCGACGCGGCGGGCGATCCTGGCATGCATGACGGCATCCGGCTCGCCGCCGGCGCCATGCCAGCGGATAATGTGATCGAGCAGCGCTCCGGTGGCCGACTGGCCGCCTTCCGACAGCCAAAGGCCGGGAAGGGCTGCGCCATAATATGGCCCCCAGACACCGGCGAAAGGCTGCGGATCTGGCGACATCGCCATGACGCAACTCGACGTACCGGCAATCAGAGCCAGATGGCGGCCGATGTTCGTCGCGTCACCTGCGAAACCGCCGAGCACGCCGAGCGCGCCGGCATAGGCATCGATGACGCCGGCGCCGACCCGGCATTTTTCGGTGAGGCCAAGCTCCGCCGCGGCTTGCGCGCTAAGCGGACCGCTATCTGCGCCGACCGGGCTCGCCTTCTCCGGCAAATTGCCGTGCTCGAAAAGGTCGCCGAGCCCGACCGCTTCGAAGAAGTCGCGCCGCCAGCCGGTCGCTTCATGGGCCAGATAGGTCCATTTGGCGGTCAGCGTGCATTGCGAACGGGCGAGCGAGCCGGTCGCCTTCCAGGTGAGGAAGTCGGTGAGGTCGAATAGGTAGCCGGCTTCGTTCCATGTTCCGGGCAGGTTGCGCTTCAGCCACATCAGCTTCGGCGTTTCCATTTCCGGCGACATGACGCCGCCGATATAGTCGAGCACGGCGTGGCCGCTTTCGGTGCATTCATCGGCCTCGGCAATTGCGCGATGGTCGAGCCAGACGATGGTGTCCCAGCGCCTTTCGCCAGTAACGGACACGCTGAGCTGGCCGCCATGCCGGTCCCGCACCACCAGCGAGCAGGTGGCGTCAAAAGAGATGCCGACGATATCCTCAGCCTTCACGCGCGCCTTTTCGCGGGCAGCGCGCACGGCACTGCACACCGCCGACCAGATATCCTGCGAGTCGTGCTCGGCGTGATCGGCCTTCGGCCGTTGCATGGCGATCGGGTGCTCGGCGCGGCCGAGCAAGGCGCCGCCGGTGTCGAGAATGCCGGCACGGGCGCTTCCGGTGCCGACATCGACCGCGCAAACGAAACTGTTGGTCAAGATGTTCTTGCTCTCGCTCCCAGGCCTGCAATCAGATCGGGCAATTGCAGCATGTCAGCGAATATAAAGTCCGGCTCACTTGACGCAAGCCGCGCTTTCAAGGCCTGGTTGCCGGTGTGCGAGCCGCCGGTGAAGGCAAGGACGCGCATGCCGGCCGCCCGCGCCGCTTCGATGCCGGCCGGGCTGTCCTCGACGACGAGGCAGTTTCGCGGGGCCGCTCTCATTTTATCTGCTGCATGGAGAAAGAGATCGGGCGCCGGTTTGCCCCGCGCCACCATGGCAGCGCTGAACAGATGCGGCTCCAGCAGCCCAAGCAGCCCCGTAACCTCGAGCGCATAGCGGATGCGCTCCAGCGTGCCGGAGGAGGCGACGCAGCACGGCACGCCGAGCTTCGGCAGGACCTGTGCGATACCTGGCATGGGTTTCAGCTCCTGGCGGAACTTGCGCATCAGTTCGGAGCGCATCTCGGTCAGATGCTGGTCGGTGAGATCGAGCCCGAAGTCGCTTGCGAGGATTTCGCGGACGCTCTTCATGCTCTTGCCGAGGAAGTGCTCATAGGCAATGTCCTCGCTGACGTTGCCGCCGGCAAGCGCGATCATCTCCAGCAATGCCGAGACGGACAGCATCTCACTGTCCACCAGCACGCCGTCACAGTCGAAAATGACCAGTTCAGGCGTCATCGCGCTGGATCGGCTTCAGAGGTCGCCGGCGAGATAGCGCGTCAGTGTCGCGCGCGCGCCGTCCGCCCACAGCGATTTGAGCGCATGGGCGAACGCTTCGGCGAAGGACGGCGAGCGGCCGACATCGCCATAGATGTCCTCCATGGCAAGCCAGGCGCCAGGCATGTCCCTGGCCGCCTTGGCCGTCGACTGCAACCGGCCCCAGTTCGGGTCGTTGGGCTCGGTGACGGCGCCGGAATCCGTCGTGCCGAAGCAGTAGCGACACCAGAGCGCAGATTCCAGCGCCAGGCCGGTGACGCTTTTGCCAGCCTTCAGCCGGTCGGCGATCGTCGGAATGATGAATTTCGGCTGGCGGTTGGAGCCGTCGAGGCAAAGCCGGCGTATGGTGTCGCCGATCTTCGGATTGGAGAAGCGGTGCTCGATGAGCTGGTAGTAATCTTCGAGGTCGGTGTCCGGAACCGGCGGCACGGTCGGGATGATTTCATTATGCTCGAGCTTGTCGAGGAAGCCGCGCACCAGCGGCTCCTGCATCGCCTCATGGACGAAATGGATGTCCATCAGCCCGGCCGGATAGGCGATGGTCGCATGGCCGCCATTGAGGATGCGGATCTTCATCAGCTCATAGGGCGCGACGTCGCTGACGAACTGCACGCCGACCTTTTCCAGCGGCGGGCGGCCGTCGGTGAAACGGTCCTCCAGCACCCATTGCTTGAACGGTTCGCAAAACACCGGCCAATTGTCGTCGAGGCCGAACTCGCTGGCGAGAATGCCGCGCTCGCGGTCGGTCGTGGCCGGCGTGATGCGATCGACCATGCCATTGGGAAAGGCAACCTTCTCGCTCACCCAGTTTGCCAAACCTTCGTCGATCAGCCGCGCAAGGCCGATGACGCCATCTGAGGTGACATGGCCGTTATGGGGGATGTTGTCGCAGGACATGACGGTGAAGGGCACGATACCGTCGGCGCGGCGGCGTAGTAGCCCGGCGAGGATGAGGCCGAAGACGGTCTTCGGCGTCGCCCCCGGCTCGGCGTCGGCAACGATGTCGGGATGTGTCGGATTGAAGACGCCAGAAGCCGGATCGATGAAATAGCCGCCCTCGGTGATGGTCAGGGAAACGACCTTGATCGCCGGATCGGCAAGCCGCTCGACGATTGCGATCGCGTCGCCAGGCACCAGGAAGTCGATCATGACGCCGGTGACGCGCGCGCTCATATGGCCGCTGTCCTGCTCGACCACGGTGGTCAGCCAGTCCTGCTCCTGCAGCTTGCCGCGGCCGACCTTCTCGCCCTCGAAGACGCCGGCGCCGACAATAGCCCAGTCGTGGCCAACACCCGAGTTGAACAGGTCGTCGAGGTAGACGGCCTGGTGCGAGCGATGGAAATTGCCGACGCCGAAATGCACGATGCCGGCCTTGAGCGCGGCGCGATCGTATTTCGGGCCGGCGACCTTGGGCGGCAGCTTGGCTAGGATAGAAGAAGAGAGTTTCACGGTCATCTGCTTTACCCTTTAGCGGGACGGCTCTTCCCCCCGTGGAGGAGACGGGGAGAAGAGCGCCTTCGCCCCCTCAACTCATCCACTGGCCGCCATCGACATTGTAGGTCTGGGCGACGATGTATTCGGCCTCATCGCTGGCCAGGAACACCGCCATGCCGGTGAGGTCTTGCGCCGTGCCCATGCGGCCATAAGGCACGGCTTCGCCGACCAGCCTCTTCTTCTCGCCCCTCGGCCGGTTCTCGAACTTGGCGAACAAGGCATCGACATGATCCCAGTGCTCGCCGTCGACGACCCCCGGTGCTATCGCGTTGACATTGATGCCGTGTTTGATCAGGTCGAGCCCTGCCGACTGGGTGAGCGAGATGACCGCCGCCTTGGTAGCGCAGTAGACGGCGACCAGCGCCTCGCCGCGGCGCCCGGCCTGGCTTGCCATGTTGATGATCTTGCCGCCCTTGCCGCGGGCAATCATAGAACGGGCGGCGGCCTGCAACGTAAACAGCGTGCCGGCGACGTTGACCGAAAACAATTTGTCGTAGCTTGTCTTGGTGATCTCGACGATCGGCGCCAGGTCGAACAGGGCGGCGTTGTTGATCAAGATATCGAGGCCGCCGGCCCTGGTTTCGACCGCCTTGACGGCCGCATCGATCGACGCGAGATCGGTGACGTCCAGCATCACCGCGTAGGCGTTGCCGCCGATTTCGGAAGCCGTCTTCTCGGCAGCCTCGAGATTGATGTCGCCGATGGCGACCGTCGCCCCCTCCCGCATGTAGGCTTCGGCGAACGCCCTGCCGATGCCGCGCGCCGATCCGGTGATCAGCGCCGATTTACCTCCGAGCCTCATTGCAGCATCGCCTTCCCATCGGCGCCGAAACGATGCAGCTTGGCCTTGTCCGGCGTCAGATAGATCGTGTCGCCGTGATGGGCGGCCAATTCGCCGTCGGCACGCACCGTCAGCTGCCCGACGCCATCCGCCTGGACGTGCAAAAACGTGTCGGAGCCGAGATGCTCGGCAACGCCGACCGTCGCCTTCCAGTCGCCTGACGTCTTCGAAATGTTCATATGCTCCGGGCGGATGCCGACTGTCTTGGCGCCATATTTGGCGGCCGGCGCGCCTTCGATCAGGTTCATCTTCGGCGAACCTATGAAACCGGCGACGAACAGATTCTTCGGCGTCTTGTAGAGTTCCATCGGCGAGCCGACCTGCTCGATATTGCCGGCATTGAGCACGACGATCTTGTCGGCCATGGTCATCGCCTCGATCTGGTCGTGGGTGACGTAGACCATGGTGGTCTGGAGCTGGTGGTGCAGTTCACTGATCTCCAGCCGCATGGTACCGCGCAGCGCCGCGTCGAGATTGGACAACGGTTCGTCGAACAGGAAGGCCGATGGCTGGCGGACGATGGCGCGGCCGATGGCGACACGCTGCCGCTGGCCGCCGGAGAGCTGGCCGGGGCGGCGGTCCAGATAGTTGGTGAGGTTCAGGATCCGCGCGGCGTCCTTCACCTTCTTGTCGATGGTCGCCTGGTCCTCGCCCGCCATCTTCAGCGGGAAGGCGATGTTCTTGGCCACAGTCATGTGCGGGTAGAGCGCATAGGACTGGAACACCATGGCCAGCTTGCGCTTGGCCGGCGCCTCGCCGGTGACGTCGCGGCCATCGATGATGATGGTGCCGCCGCTGGTATCCTCCAGACCGGCGATCAGACGCAACAGGGTGGATTTGCCGCAGCCCGACGGACCGACGAAGACGACGAACTCTCCGTCCTCGATGACCAGGTCGAGGCCGGGGATGATGGACGTCGCCCCGAAGGATTTGGAGACGTTCTTGAGCGTGATGTTTCCCATGGTTTCCTCCCCCGAAGGGCTATCTTTTCGTTTTTGCGTCAGGCGATGCCCGCTACTTTACCGCACCGAATGTCAGGCCTCGGACCAGCTGCTTCTGGCTGAACCAGCCCATGATCAGGATCGGCGCGATCGCCAGCGTCGAGGCGGCCGAAAGCTTGGCCCAGAACAGCCCCTGCGGGCTGGAGAAGGAGCTGATGAAAGCGGTGAGCGGCGCTGCCTCGGTGGTGGTCAGCCGGATCGTCCAGAACGCCTCGTTCCAGGCGAGAATGATGTTGAGCAGCATGGTCGAGGCGATGCCGGGCACCGCCATCGGCGTCAGCACGTAGATTATCTCGTTCCACAGCGATGCGCCGTCCATGCGCGCCGCTTCCAGGATCTCGCCAGGGATCTCGCGAAAATAGGTGTAGAGCATCCAGACCACGATCGGCAGGTTGATCAGCATCAGCATGACCATCAGGCCGATGCGGCTGTCGAGCAATCCGGTGTCGCGGAAGATCAGATAAATCGGAAACAGCACGGCGACGGCCGGCATCATCTTGGTGGAAAGCATCCACATCAGGATGTCCTTGGTGCGTTTGCCCGGCGAAAACGCCATCGACCATGCCGCCGGTATGGCGACGAGCAGAGCCAGGACGGTCGAGCCGACCGAGAGGAACACCGAGTTGAGGAAGAATTTGAAATAGCCGTTCTGCGCCTGGACCTCGGAATAGCTCTCCATGGTTCCCGACGGGAACAGGTTGAAGCCCTGGATGGCCTCCTGCTCCGACTTGAACGAGGTGATGATCGTATAGAGGATCGGGAAGAAGATCAGCAGGGCGACGATCCAGGCGGCCGCGGTCGCAATCGTCTTGTGCTGGGTGGTGACTGCACGTGCCATCTTATCCTCCCTTATTTGTCCAGGTTCTTGCCGACGGCGCGCATGGCGAAGAAGGCGACGATGTTGGCGAGAATGACGGCGATGATGCCACCGGCGGACGCCTGGCCGATTTTGAATTCCAGCAATGCCTTCTGGTAGACGAGGAAGGGCAGGTTGGTGGAGGCATAACCCGGGCCGCCATTGGTGGTGACCAGTATCTCGGCATAGACCGACAGCAGGAAGATCGTCTGGATCAGGATGACGACGGTTATGGCGCGCGACATATGCGGCAGCGTCAAATAGATGAAGCGGCTGATGAAGCCGGCGCCGTCCATTTCGGCGGCTTCCTTCTGCTCGCCGTCGAGCGACTGAAGCGCGGTCAACAGGATCAGTGTCGCAAACGGCAGCCACTGCCAGGCGACGATGATGATGATCGCCAGGAGCGGGTGCTGCCCGAACCAGTCGATCGGCTGCCCGCCGAAGAAACGCGCAATATCGGCGAAGACGCCGTATTGCGGATGCATGATCATGTTCTTCCAGACAAGTGCCGCCACCGGCGGCATGACGAAGAACGGCGAGATGACGAGGATGCGGACGATGCCTTGTCCCCACATCGGCTGGTCGAGCAGAAGGGCCAGCAGGATACCGCCGATCACCGTGATCAAAAGCACGCTGACGACGATGGTGAGCGTGTTGAGGATCGACTGCAGGAATGCCGGGTTGGAATAGAACAGCGCGTAGTTCGAAAACCCGACGAAGCCGTCGCGCATCGGATTGAGCGGGTTGTACTGCTGGAAGGAGAACCACAGCGTGAATGCCAGCGGCACAATCATCCAAACCAGCAGCAGCACCACGGATGGCGCCATCATGAAGCGGGCAAGCGAACGGGTCTGCTGAGTAGCCATGACGGTCACCCTTCGAGGTCGGCCAAGTTTTTCAGCGGCGTAAAGTTGGCCGCCCGAACTGGGATTCGGGCGGCCCGTGCCGGCTGCCATGGGCAACCGGCACCGGGAGGCGCCTTATTTGATGTACCCGCCCTCGGTCATCGTCGCGGTGGCGGCGTCCTGTGCCTGCTTCAAGGCGTCGTCGACGCTCGTCTGGCTGGCAAGGGCGGCCGAGAAGAGCTGGCCGACAGTGGTGCCGAGACCCTGGAACTCGGGGATGGCGACGAACTGGACGCCGACATAGGGCACCGGCTTGACGGTCGGGTGTGTCGGGTCGGCGGCGTTGATGGAATCCAGCGTCATTTTCGCGAAAGGCGCCGCCTTCTGGTACTCCGGGTTGTTGTAGAGCGAGGTGCGCGTTCCGGGCGGAACGTTGGCCCAGCCTTCCTTTGAAGCGACCAGTTCGAGATAGTGCTTCGAAGTCGCCCAGGAAACGAACTTTTGAGCGGCGTCGGCCTTCTGCGTGCCGGCGGGGATGGCCAGCGACCAGGCCCACAGCCAATTGCCGCGCTTGCCGAGGCCATTGTCCGGGGCCAGCGCATAGCCGACCTTGTCGGCGACGGTCGAGTTCTTCGGGTCGGAGACGAAGGACGCAGCGACGGTAGCGTCGATCCACATGCCGCATTTGCCCTGCTGGAACAGCGCCAGGTTTTCGTTGAAGCCGTTGGACGACGCGCCCTCGGGGCCGTCGGCCTTCATCAGGTCGACATAGAACTGCAGCGTGTTCTTCCATTCGGGCTGGTCGAATTGCGGCTTCCAGTTCTCGTCGAACCAGCGCGCTCCGAAGGAGTTCGACATGGCGGTCAGGAAGGCCATGTTCTCGCCCCAGCCGGCCTTGCCGCGCAGGCAGACGCCGTTCACGCCGTTGGCGCGGTCGGTCATCTTGTCGGCGGCCTGCTTGATGAAGTCCCAGGTCGGTGCATCGGGCATTTCGAGCCCGGCCTTGTCCATCAGGTCCTTGCGGTACATGACGAAGGAGCTTTCGCCGTAAAACGGCGCTGCGTAGAGCTTGCCGTCGACCGACAGGCCGCCGGCTATGGCCGGGATGATGTCCTTGACGTCATAATCGTCACCGAGCTTGTCGAGCGGCAAAAGCCAGTTCTGCTTGGCCCAGATCGGCACCTCATAGGTGCCGATGGTCATCACGTCGTACTGGCCACCCTTGGTGGCAATGTCGGTGGTGACGCGCTCGCGCAGGACGTTTTCCTCGAGCGTGACCCACTGCAGCTGAATGTCGGGATTTTTGGCGGTGAAGTCGTCGGTCAGCTTCTGCATGCGGACCATGTCGCCATTGTTGACCGTGGCGATGGTGATGGATTCGGCATGCGCGGCGAAAGCGAGGGCGCTGGCCGAGAACAGGCCTAGGGTGAACGTGCGAAGTTTCATCAAAATTCCTCCCATAAACCAAGATGAGCATTTGCCTTGGCTGTGGGCAATTACTCACCTGCGATGAATTATGTCAAGACGGAATCGTTGCTGCAGCGCAGCACGCCGGGTCTCGTGCGGCGACAAGCTGGGACGTTTGCGGCATGTCTGACGAAGGATTTCAGCCGGGCTGATTGGGCCCGGAGCTTTGCTGTCGGGCTTGCTGGGATTCAGCCTATTGGCAAGCGATCTCGCTCAGGATCCAATCGCGGAAGGCGCGGATCTTCGGCACGTTGCGCCGCGCCGTCGGATAGACCAGCCAATAGGCGTGGCCGTCGTCACCGACCAGATCAAAGGGCTGGATCAGGCGGCCGTCGGCAAGTTCGGCCTTGAACAGCGCCTTGGTGACGATCGCCACGCCGTGGCCGGCAATCGCGGCATTGGCCTCATAGGCCTGCGCGCCCATGCTGGTGCCGGGGCGCTTGGCCAGTTCCTCGACCGGCAGGCCGGCGGCGGCAAACCAGTCCCGCCACCAGATGTCGCCCGGGTCGAGGATCGGCAGCCGCAGCAGGTCGGCCGGCTCCTTGACGCCGCCGATGCTTGCTGCGAGCTTTGGACTAAGGACCGGCGTGAAATCGGCCCTGAAAAGCATATGGGTCTCGACGCCCGGCCAGTTGCCGCCGCCGGAGCGGATGGCGAGGTCGATATCCTCTCTGGCAAAGTCGACAACCCTGTTCGAAGTATCGACGCGCACCGCCAGCGACGGATGCGCGACCTGGAACGAACCGAGATGCTGGGCCAGCCAATTGGAGGCAAAGGTCAGCAGCGTCGAAACGCAAAGCACGCCGTCGGCGCCGGTGCGCGCGGCGGCATAGGCGCCGCTCAACAGCGCGAATGCTTCGCTGACCGCGGGCGCCAGGCGTTGGCCGGGTTCGGTCAGCACGATCTGTTTTGGCTGGCGCAAGAACAGGGGCGCACCGATGCGCTCCTCCAGAAGCTTGATCTGATAGCTTGCCGCCGCCTGCGTCATGCCAAGCTCCTGGGCGGCCTTGGTGAACGAGAGATGCCGCGCCACCGCTTCGAATACCCGGATCGCCTGAAGCGGAGGAAGCTGCGAAACCAGCTGTCGTGAATTGAGCTCCGGCATAAGCCCTCCTTATGGGCAGTGATCGACGTTTGATTGGCGGCACCGGCCGGGCCTACCGATATTCCGTATTGAAGATCAATTACGCCTAGAGATAGCGAAGGCAGACGATCATGACCACAATACAGGAAAAGCTGCTTCTTGCTCCAGCCCATGGCTGGTTTTCACGGTTGGCGCGGGGATTGGCAAGGCACGCGGCGCGGAAACGGGCCTATCTCGACGTCCGGGAGCTGCCGCCGCATCTGCAGCGCGACATGGGCTTTCTCGACGGCAACGATCCTTGCGGCCGGCACCAGTAGTGACGCTCGTTTTATCGGGAATTCAGATGCGTTTCGATTTCACATGATCGTTTCCGACCGCCAGCGGCTCGGAGATCATGCGCCCGCTAGCAAGGCCGCGGCGGTCCGCTCATCGGTGATCAGGCCGTTGACCAGCCGCCGGTTGACGGCGGCGAAGATGCCCGGCAGCTTGCGGTCGCCCATGGCAAGCGCGATCACCAGCGACTTTTCGCGCGACGGCAGCGGTGCCGACGACACCCGATCATTGGTAATACCCTCGATCATGCGGCCGTCACGATCGAACACCCAGCCGACGATCTCGGCGACGCCGCCTGCCTTCTGCAATGCCTTTAATTCACCCTCCGAAATGAAGCCGTCCTCGTAAAGCGGCGCCTTCGGGCCGAGATCGCCTATGCCGACAAAGGTGACGTCGGCCTCAGCCGCAAGCGCCAGCGTCGGCTGGATCATCGGCTGGCTCAGCAGCATCTCGCGCTCCTCCGGCGAGGAGGCGATGACCGGCAAAGGCATCGGAAACGAGCGCGCCTTGACCCTGTCGGCCATGGTGAAGATGACGTTGTAGAAGGCGGCCGAGCCGTCCGGCGAGATGTTGCCGGTCAGCGATACCACCTTGTGCTGCGGGCATTCCATCGGCGGCAGTTGCTCGATCGCGGCCTTCAGCGTGCGGCCGGTGCCGATCGCCATGACCATCGGCGTCGGCGACCGCAGCCGCCGTTCGATCTCGGCCGCCGCCGCCTCGGCCACGCCGATGACGGTGGAGGAAGAAGAAGGGTCGCTGGGCACCACCTCGACCAGATCAAGCGCAAAGCGCGATTTCAGCCGTGCCGCAAGGTCGAGGCAATTGGCGATCGGATGGTCGACGCGCACCTTGATCAATCCTTCGGAGACTGCGAGCGACACCAGCCGCTGCGCCGTCTGCCGGGAGATGCCAAGCGTGGCGGCGATCTGGTCCTGGGTGTTGCCGGCAACGTAATAGAGCCAGCCGGCGCGCGCCGCATCGTCCAGCCTGTTGCCGCCGCTATCCTGCCGCGAATTCAAGTTCCTGCCTCCCAACCCCGCCGGGCATAAGAGGCGGAGCGCCGTAGTTTCGCAGGGAATGAACTTGCGCGCAATTGCCTATTGCAAGAGCAATTGCTTAGGGCTGAGACTTGGGTATTTGGAGCGAAGTGGCGGGTCGACCCAGTCTCGTCGCAACAGCAAGGCTGTGGAGGTCGCACAATCTCGGTCCAAAGCGCGTCGCGTTCAATCGGGCTTATGCGATGCGCTTTAGACTCTTGCTTTCTATGCATGTCCGTATCGCAAAACCGCTGCACAGTGTTGCGCGACATGCATTAGCGGGGACGCCGCGGTTTATCTCCCGCGCCAAACGCTTTAAGGGATTTTTGAGAATGGAGCCTTGCATGACGCCGAAAGCGGTTTTCTGGGATATGGACGGCACGCTGGTCGACAGCGAGCCGCTGCACGAAGCGGCGCTGATCGCGGCGCTGCACAGTGTCGGCATCGTACCGCCGGCCGACCTGCATGAGCGCGTGCTCGGCATCGCCGCATGGCCGGTCTACGAAATGCTGCGCGACGAGTTCGGCCTCGACCTGCCTTTCGACGACTGGATCGTGCGCAAATACGATCACTATCTGCCGATGGCCCAAACGCTGACGCCGCGCAGAGGCGCGATCGAGATCTTCAACGAGCTGCGCGCGGTTGGCGTACCGCAAGCGGTGGTCTCCAACTCGGACAGGCTGATCGTCGATGCCAATCTGCGCGCCGTCGGCCTCGTCTATCCCGGCATGAAGACGGTCAGCCGGAACGACGTGCGTGAAGGCAAGCCGCATGCCGAACCTTTCCTGCGCGCCGCCTGGCTGGCCGACGTCGATCCCGCCGAGGCCGTGGCGGTCGACGACAGCGTGACCGGCGCCACGGCGGGGCTGGCAGCGGGAATGAAGACGATCTTCTGGCCAGAGGCGCCCATGGAGGGGCCGCCGGGGGCGATTATCATCAACAGCGCCGACGAATTGCGAGCCGAACTCGGGCTTTAAGCCAGGCCCGGCGGGACCGCGCTCAACTCCGGTAGGCGGGTTCCTGCTCGTCGAGGATCGCCTTCAGTTCGGAGAGGTGGCGTTCGGCCTGGCCGGGATAGTCTTCCTGTTCCCTTGCCGCCTTTTCGGCGATCTCGTCCGACAGTACCCGCAGCGGCCGGCCGGTCCACAGCGCCTTGATATAGGTTTCGGCGGCGCGCTCGAAATAGAACATGCGGTTGAAGGTGTCGGCGACGCTGTCGCCGATGACCAGCACGCCATGGTTGCCCATCACCATCACCTTGACCTTCGGGTCGACAAGAAGCTGCGAGCAGCGCTCGCCCTCTTCCTCGAAGGCCAGCCCGCCATAATGAGCGTCGACGACATGGCGGTTGAAGAAGATTGCCGAGTTCTGGTCGACCGGCGGCAGCGTCGAGTCGGCGAGCGAGCCAAGCACGGTGGCGTGGATCGAGTGGACATGCATGACGCAGCGCGCATGACGCACGTTGCGATGAATGGCACCATGCAGGCCCCACGCCGTCGGATCGGGCGCATTCGGGCCGACCAGCGTGTCGGGATCGTTGGCGTCGATCAGAAGCAGATCGCTCGCCTTGATGCGCGAGAAATGCACCTGGTTGGGATTCATCAGGAATTGCGAACCATTGTCGTTGACGGCCAGTGAGAAATGGTTGGCCACCGCCTCGTGCATGTTGAGCCGCGCCGTCCAGCGGAAGGCGCAAGCGAGGTCGACGCGCTCCTCATAGAACGGCAGGTTGGTCAGCACTTCCTTCTGCAGGCGCGTGATGCTCATCGTAAACCTCCGTGAAAGAAGCAAGGATGCCGCGCGGCTGGAACAGGTGCAACCGGTTTCGTTTGGTACAGGCGAGCTCCGCTATGCCGCCGTGCTGGTGGCCGCGCCGACCCGAAGCCCGCCATGCTCGACGATGAAATCGATCACCTCCTGCAGCCCCTTGCCGCGCGACAGGTCGGTGAAGCCGAACGGCCGCTTGCCGCGCATGCGGGCAGCGTCGCGTTCCATGATGTCGAGATTGACGTTCACATAGGGCGCAAGGTCGCTCTTGTTGATGACCAGGAAATCGGACCGGGTGATCGCCGGTCCGCCCTTCCTCGGGATCTCCTCGCCCTGGCAAACCGAGATGACGTAGAGCGTCAGGTCGGCAAGGTCCGGCGAGAAGGTGGCGGCGAGATTGTCGCCGCCCGATTCGATGAAGACGATGTCGAGATCGGGGAATTTTCTGGTCATCTCGGCGATCGCCTGCAGATTGATCGAGGCGTCCTCGCGAATGGCGGTGTGCGGACAGCCGCCGGTCTCGACGCCGACGATGCGATCCTCGGGCAGGGCCTGCAACCTGGCCAGCATCATGGCGTCTTCCTTGGTGTAGATGTCGTTGGTGACGACGGCGATCGAAAACTCGTCACGCAGTGCCTTGCAGAGCTTTTCGGTAAGCGTCGTCTTGCCCGAGCCGACCGGGCCGCCAATGCCGATGCGAAGAGGACCGTTGGGCGATATCATGCGGGGAACTCCGTGACGGCAAGAATGGCGAAGCCAAGCCCGATCAGCAGGCACAGCGGCGAATAATAACGCAGATCGAGCCGCGCGAAAGGCTGTTCGGGCGTCAGCCGACGCCACCACGGCGTGCAGCCGGCAATGCCGCGCGCCAGGAAAACCAGCGCGATGAGAAGCGACGTGGCGGCAAGCCCGGCTTTGGGAAACGGCGTGGCAAAGATGCCCTCGAGCGCCATCGGCCACAGTGTCGCCAGGCCAAGGCATGCGGCAACGGCGAAGCTGGCAAAGGGTGCCGGCATCTCGTCGACGCCATGAAAGCCGATGACCGCACGAGCGCAGGAAGCGGCGTCCCTGCCCGGCCAGATGCCGCCAATGCCCCAATAGACATGCAGTGCTGTGATCGACAGCAGGACGAGCGAGAGGGCGAAAGCGAGGACGATCATGAGCGGAACAACCGCGAATACTGGGCCTCGTGCTTCATCGCCACGATATCCGAGGCGAACGCGCAGCCGCCGAGATCGTCGAGCGTCGAGCCGGCAGCCCGGTCGGCCGTAGCCAGGGCAAGCGGCTCGAAGCCGGCGAGCAGCGCCGTGGCGCCGGTCTGGCCGACGGCGCCGAGCCGGATCGCGGCCTGAAGAAGGTTGGAGAAGAAGGCCTGCAGGAAGGCGGCCAGGGCGTCCCGCAGCGAAATGCCGTGATCGCCGGCAACAGCGCCGACGGCAACGCAATAGGCACATTCGGTCGGCAGGCGATCCAGTACCTGGCACGGCCAGGCGGAGGCTGCTTTCAGGAAAGCGGCGCCCTGCAGCATCGTCTCGGTATGACGCTCGCGCGAGCCTGCCAGAGCTTCGGCAAGGGCGACGATTTCATCGAGATCGCCGGTTTCGCGCGCCCTGCGCCAGCTTTGGGCAAACAGCACCGCATCATTCCAGCCCGAACCCATCTCGACGAGCGTTTCCAGCCACGCGGCGAGATCTTTGCTGTCGGCAACCAGCCCGGCATGCACGGCTTGTTCCAGGCCATGGCTGTAGGAAAAGCCGCCGACCGGGAAGGAAGGCGACAGCCACGCCATCAGCCGCAACAAAGCAATATTGGAAGGCTGGGCAACGCTGGAAGGCCGGTCAGTCATGGTCATGGTCATGCGAATGGCTGTGGGAATGAGAATCGCTATGGCTATGGGAATGCGCTTCGGCGTGGCTGTGCGCATGTGCCTCGGCATGGGCATGGCCGTGCCCGCCATGCGCGGAATAGGCGCCGCGCACCGGCTTGAACGGTTCGGAGACGTCGCTCACAATGGCGCCCAATCCCTCCAGCATCGTCTTAATGACATGGTCGCGCAGGATGAGGATGCGGTTAGCCTCGATGGCGGCGGCGAGATGGCGGTTGCCGATGTGCCAGGCGAGCTCGGCGAGATGGATCGGGTCGCTGCCCCTGATATCGTAGAGCGGCTCTTCGGCCGCGATGATCTCGATGTGGCGGCCATCCTCCAGCACCAGCCGGTCACCATGGTTCAACGTCACCGGTTCGGGCAGGTCGACCAGCACCTTGTCGCTACCGGCCGTTTCGATGGCACGACGGCGCAGATGCCGCTCGTCATGGGCAAGCACCGCCCGGTCGTATGGCGTGGTGGTTCCGGCTTCGCCTGCGGCCAGGACGGCGACTGCGCGCGGGAATTTGGTGAAGTCGGTGCGAATATCGAGCTTCATGTAAAAACTGCCTCTCCCAAAAGCCTAGCCTATCGCGTCCGCCGCCCCAATGGCGCTCAAACAATCGTGTCGAAGAGCCGCATGATAAACGATACCTGATAGACGAGCGCGCCGGCGACAAAGGCGATGTGAAAGCGGCGGTCGCGCAGCAGGACCGCAATGACGCAAAGCGCGACGAAAACCGGCGTGCGGATCAGATATTCGACGCCGAAATGGGCGAAATGCGCCGGCCCTTTCAGCAGCGTGTCGACCACGTCGAGCAGATAGGTCGCCGCCAGCAGGCCGAAGAACCAGGCCCGGCGCGAATAAAAGAAATCCTCATAGCTGGTGTAGTCCAGCATCGAGTCCGGAAACAGCAGCGCGCAGAGCAGGAACAGCGTGACGGCGTAGAAGATGATGAACAGGTATTTGCCGAAGGTCCAATTCTCGATCTGGAAGAGGCCGAACTCCCACCACCAGAAATGCACCAGCATCAAAAGCACCGACGCAACCCAGGCGAGATGCACGGGATAGAGCCGGTACTGGCTGGGATGCTGGACGATACGGGCAAGCCCCGACAAAAGCCGGGTGACGCCAAGGCCGATCACCATGCCCAGGACGATGCGGATATGCGGGAAAATGTCGTGGGCGTAGGGGAGTTGCTGGTCCATAGGCCTGGCGCGGCATGTTCTACATCGGTCGTTCTAACGCCTATGGTTCAGAACAGGAAGTAGCGTTGCGCCATCGGCAGCACGGTTGCTGGCTCGCAGGTCAAGAGTTCGGCGTCGGCGCGGACCTCATAGGTCTCCGGGTCGACCTCGACATGCGGCGTGGCGTCGTTGAGCACCATCGAATGCTTGCCGATGCCGCCGCGGGTGTTCTCGACGGCCACCATCTGCTTGTCGACGCCGAGCCTGCCGCGCAGGCCGGCGTCGAGCGCGGCCTTCGAAACGAAGGTCACCGACGAATTGGTCATCGCCTTGCCGTAGGCGCCGAACATCGGCCGATAGTGCATCGGCTGCGGCGTCGGGATCGAGGCGTTGGGATCGCCCATCGGGGCGGCGGCGATCATGCCGCCGATCAGCACCATGTCCGGCTTGACGCCGAAGAAGGCCGGGTTCCACAGCACAAGGTCGGCGCGTTTTCCGACCGCCACCGAGCCGATGTCCTTCGACAGGCCATGCGCGATGGCCGGATTGATGGTGTATTTGGCGATGTAGCGGCGGACGCGGAAATTGTCGTTGTCGCCGGTCTCCTGCGGCAGCGAACCACGCTGGCGCTTCATCTTGTCGGCGGTCTGCCAGGTGCGGATCGCCACTTCGCCGACGCGGCCCATGGCCTGGCTGTCCGACGAGATGATCGAGAAGGCGCCGATGTCGTGAAGAATGTCTTCGGCGGCGATGGTTTCCTTGCGGATGCGGCTTTCGGCAAAGGCGATGTCTTCGGGGATTGACGGCGACAGATGGTGACAGACCATCAGCATGTCGAGGTGCTCGGCCAGCGTGTTGACCGTGTAGGGACGCGTCGGATTGGTCGAGGACGGAATGACGTTGGGCAGACCGCAGACCTTGATGATGTCAGGCGCGTGGCCGCCGCCGGCGCCTTCGGTGTGGAAGGCATGGATGGTGCGGCCCTTGATCGCCGCGACCGTGTTTTCGACGAAGCCGGACTCGTTCAGCGTGTCGGTGTGGATCATCACCTGCACGTCGTAATCGTCGGCGACCGACAGGCAGCAGTCGATTGCAGCCGGTGTCGTGCCCCAGTCCTCATGCAGCTTCAGCGAGCAGGCGCCGGCGAGCACCATCTCCTCGAGCGCGGCAGGTAGCGACGCGTTGCCCTTGCCCGACAGGCCAATATTCATCGGGAAGGCGTCGAAAGACTGGATCATGCGCGCCAGATGCCACGGCCCCGGCGTGCACGTGGTCGCCAGCGTGCCGTGCGCCGGGCCGGTGCCGCCGCCGAGCATGGTGGTGATGCCCGACATCAGCGCTTCCTCGATCTGCTGCGGGCAGATGAAGTGGATATGCGCGTCGAAGCCGCCGGCGGTCAGGATCTTGCCTTCGCCGGCGATGATCTCGGTGCCGGGACCGATGATGATGGTGACGCCGCCTTGGGTATCCGGATTGCCGGCCTTGCCGATCGCGACGATGCGGCCGTCCCTCAAGCCGATGTCGGCCTTGACGATACCGGCGGTGGCATCGACGACCAGCGCATTGGTGATGACGGTGTCGACCGCGCCTTGCGCGCGTGAAACCTGGCTCTGGCCCATGCCGTCGCGGATGACCTTGCCGCCGCCGAATTTCACCTCCTCGCCGTGAACGGTGAGATCCTTTTCGACCTCGATGAACAGCTCGGTGTCGGCGAGCCGGACTTTGTCGCCAACGGTCGGGCCGTACATCTGCGCATAGGCGGCGCGGGTGATTTTAGCCATCAGCAATTGCTCCCGAAATACAGCCCGAAAATACCGCTTGTCGAAGGCGGGCCCCACATTGCCGCCATCCTATGATCACGCAATGACCCGCTGAGCGACACTTTCCGATCCCATTTGGCGTTTGAGGTGGCCGGGTCACCCCAAAACGACCATTTGCCAATCGATGGAAAGGAACATCCATGCGCAAAACGACCCTTCTGGCAGCCGCCGCCACGCTGGTGCTCGCAACCGCCGCCAGCGCCCAGCAACAGCCTGCGCAGCAGCCCAGTCCGGCGCCGGCCGCGCCTGCTCCTGCCGCGCCCGGAGCGCAGCCACAGGCGCCCACCATCCAGGCGATCAACGTCGTCGACATCAAGGATCTGCCGGCGGACACTCAAGCCAAGGTCAACGAGGTGATCGCCAAGCGCAGCGACGCCGATCTGCAGAAACTGCGCGGCTCGATCGACGCGACACCGCAGGTCAAGTCCGCACTCGAAGCCAAGGGGCTCACCTCGGCGCAGGTGATCGCCGCCAGCATGAGCACCAATGGCGCGCTGACGCTGATCACCAAGAAAGCGAGCTGACGAGACGAGGCGGCGGGCCGGCGCCCGGTCAGCCCGCCGCATCGCAAAGGGAACCTTCACGGGGGACGTTTCGTTTCGGTCCTGTCGCCCTGACACAAGCCTCGAAAAGGACCCTGAGAACGAGCGATGGCGATCACCACCTTCTCCGACACCAGATGGCTGCATGGCATTGCCGCGACCGCGTTTCTGGCCGCCAGCATTCCGCACGCCGCGCTGAACGCGCAGAGCCTCGACAGCGCCGAGACCGTCAACCGGATCGTCGGCTCGGAGGTCGGCCAGGAGGAGACCGAGACAAATGCGGAAGCCGGCAAGGTCAGCTCGGCGATCGACCGCACGCGTGAGAACATCGCTGCCGTGCGAAAGACATCCAAGCTCGACAAAGTCGATATCGTGTTTCTTACCGACGCCGCGCGCACCGAAGGCGGCCCGCCGCCGGCGATCGAAAGCAAGGTCAGGCAACATCGGGACGACATTGCCGAGCTGCGCAAGGAGATCGAGGCGAACGCATTGCTGTTCAACGCTATCGACTCGCGGCGAGTGCAGACCGAGGACGTTCTGGCGGTTGAATTCGACGATTCGGGAAAGGTCGTCATCTATGCGGCGGCCAAGCCGCCCGGCTGAGCCGAAACTGCTCGACGCCTTCGATCTCACAGCTTGCCCATGATCTTCTGCTGAAATCCGTAGACCTCGCGCTTGCCGCCGAACGGCACTAGCGTAACATCGCGCTCCTGGCCGGGCTCGAAGCGCATCGCGGTGCCGGCGGCGATGTCGAGGCGCATGCCCCTCGCCTTGTCGCGATCGAATCTCAGCCCTTCATTGGTCTCGAAGAAATGATAGTGGCTGCCGACCTGGATCGGCCGGTCGCCGCTGTTGGCCACCTTCATGGTGACCGTCGGCAGTCCCTTGTTCAGTTCGATCTCGCCGCTTGCCGTGATGATTTCGCCGGGGATCATCACTGCCTCACAGGATGCCGAAGGCGAGGCCGGCGCCAATCGCGGCACAGGCGGCGCCAGCGGCGCGGGCAAGCCCACTGAAGCGCCAGCCGAGGCCGAGACCAGCCGTGATGCCGACGGCATGGAGCAACGCGGTGGCAACGGCAAAGCCTGCGGTATAGCCAAGCCCAGCGGCATTTTCAGGCACCTCGGTGCCGTGGGCGTAGCCATGGAACAGCGCAAACAGGCCGATGACGGCGACGCCGGCCGAGACGGGAAGATCGACGGCGAGCGCAACCAGCAGCCCGAGTGCCACGACGGACGCCAATATGGCCGGCTCGACGAAAGGCATCGGCACATGCAGCATACCGAGCGCGCCGCCGGCCAGCATGACGCCGACGAAAGCCAGCGGCCATGCCCAGATCGCCTTGCCGCCCCTGAGCGCCGCCCATAGGCCGACGACAATCATCACCGTCATATGATCGAGGCCGGAGAGCGGGTGGGAGAAGCCGGCGGCGAAGGACGAAACCGTGCCGACGCCGACATGGGCATAGGCCGGCATAGCTGCCGCCAGCAGCAGGGCCGCCGACAGCGTCGTGCATTTCATCGTAGCGGGGATCATCGGCGTAGCTTCCATCTTCGAGATCATCATGCCTCTCACGCCGCCTTGCGGGCCGGACCGCAGCCTTCTGCCTTGAGGACGCGCTTGGTCGAGGCCGGATATTTCGTCAGCAGCGCTGCCGGACGGATCGGGCGGGCCGAGAAGTTGCCGCCGCAATTCGGGCAGGCGCCGCCGAGCACGTTTTGTGCGCAGTCGGCGCAGAAGGTGCATTCGAAGGTGCAGATCACCGTGTCCGTCGCATCGGGCGGCAGATCCTTGTCGCAGCATTCGCAGTTCGGACGCAGCTGAAGCATTTTCCTCTCCTTGGCGGTTTTATCTGATCGGCTCGTGCACGGTCACCAGCTTGGTGCCGTCTGGAAACGTCGCCTCGACCTGCACATCGTGGATCATTTCGGCAATGCCTTCCATCACCTGGGCCCGGGTGACGACGTGGGCGCCGGCCTCCATCAGCTCGGCGACGGCGCGGCCGTCGCGGGCACCCTCGACGACGAAATCGGTTATCAGCGCGATCGCTTCCGGATGGTTGAGCTTGACGCCGCGTTCGAGCCGCTTGCGGGCCACGATCGCCGCCATGGCGATCAGCAGCTTGTCTTTCTCCCTCGGCGTCAGATTCATGCGTTTTCCTGCGGTTGCACAATCGAAATCAGAGTGACCATAATTTGGGCAGGCCCGCCCGTCCGTTGAGCAATTCGACAAGCGGCACCAGCCGCTTGCGGAGCTGGTAGCCGTCCTCGGCGAACAGCCGAGCAAGAAGCTTGCCAGATTTCCGCACGCTCCAGAAACTGACGCCGCCCTGGCCGCCGACCATGGCCCGGGCCGGCTCGAGCAAAGCTTCTGCCCGCGGCGACACCATCAGCAGCGTCGCCACCGCGATGCCGCCACCGGCAACCGCCGGACGATTCAAGGTGACGGCAATGTCGGGGCCGATGCGGAACTCCTCGGCGTGAATCAGCGCCCCGTCCTGGCGGACGCGCCAGCGGTCATGGAATTGGCCTTGCCAAGCCCGTTCGCCCATGGCCAGGCGGCCGAAGACGGTAGCTTCCAGGATCAGCGCCTCGGCTCCGGCGGCAAGCTCCACGTCAAGCGTGCGGGCAAAGGCCGAGCGGTCGAAGACGATGGTTTCCTGCGGCAGCCAGGCAATGTGGCCGCCTTCGCCGGCGCTCAATTGCACCCGCACTTCGGCGCGGTCGGATGCGGCGCGGTAGATTTTCTCGCAGGCCTGCGTCGTTATCGTTGCGGACGCGCCGGCACCGACATCGACCTCCCAGGCGAGACGGTCGCCACCGGTCAGCCCGCCGGCGGTGTTGATCAGGACGGCTTCGAGCGGATCGGCCGAGACTGCCGGCATGCGGATCTTGGCCGCGCCGTCCTGGTACAGGCGCCGAAGACGCGTGCGGCCTCCGTTCCAGTCGCAGCCAAGCCGTGCAACGCCGGCAACGCGCTGGGCCGGCGGCACTGAGGTCAAGCTATATGCGATCGTGTCCACGACACCAACGTTAAGCACTGCGGCGGCTTTGTCGATATATAGCTTGTTGCTTGACAGCGTTTCGGTTTCTATAGAGGGAGCCACCTTGGTACGGTCACCGGCGCCTGGCGGGGGTAAAAGGCGACGATGACGACGTAATCGAGCACAAAAGGGGCGCTGATCAGTTGGCGTCGGGAAACGACAGAGTTGGGGAAGAAACCGAATGGCTGACCAGCTGGCAAACGATATCATCGCCAAGATCAAGGCTCATGCCGAGCCGGGCGGCGAGGAAATCACCACCGGTACCGAACTGACCGCGCTTGGCATCCATTCGCTGGAACTGACGGAGATCATCTTCGATCTCGAGGAAGAGTATGGCATCGAAATCGAGATGAACACGGTCGATGCCTGGAGCAATCTGAAGAATGTCGGCGACATGGTCGAGGCGGTTCGCGCGCTGATCGCGAAAAAAGCCTGACTGAATGCACAAGCGGATCGTCATCACGGGCATCGGCGGGTTATGCGGCCTCGGCACCAATGCACCGGCAATCTGGAATGAGATGCGCGCCGGCCGTTCGGCAATCGGCGCGATCGACAATCCGCTGCTGCATGATCTGAAGGTCAAGGTCGGCTGCGAAATCAAGGCGCTTCCCGAGCACGGCATCGACCGCAAACAGGTCGTGTCGATGGACCGCTTCAGCCTTCTGGCGACGATCGCCGCGCGGGAGGCGGCACAGCAGGCGGGATTGAACCCGCACGCGGCCAACACCTACCGGATGGGCACCATCGTCGGCGTCGGCGTCTGCGGCTGGGAGGCAATCGAAGAGAACTATCGCGCCATCCTGCTCGAAGGCAAGAACCGCGCCGGCATCTTCACCGTACCGAAAGTAATGCCGGGCGCAGCCGCCGGCCATGTCAGCATGAATCTTGGTCTGCGTGGACCGGTGTTCGGCATCACCTCTGCCTGCTCGTCATCCAACCACGCCATTGCCTCCGCGGTCGATCAGATCAGGCTCGGCCGGGCCGACGTCATGGTCGCCGGCGGCACCGATGCGCCACTGGTCTGGGGCATCCTCAAGGGCTGGGAAGCCCTGCGGGTATTGTCGCCGGACACCTGCCGGCCGTTTTCGGCCGACCGCCAGGGGCTCGTGCTCGGCGAAGGCGCCGGCATGGTAGTGCTGGAAACGTATGAGCATGCCATGGCGCGCGGCGCCGCTATTCTTGCCGAAATCGCCGGCGTCGGCCTTTCCGCCGACGCCTCCGACATCGTCGCGCCAACTATCGAAGGGCCTGAGGCGGCGATGCGCTTCTGCCTCGTCGACGCCGGGCTCAATCCGGAGGACGTCGACTATCTCAACGCGCATGGCACCGGCACCAAGGCCAACGACCAGATCGAGACGGCGGCGATCAAACGCGTGTTCGGCGACCATGCCTACAAGCTTTCTGTCTCCTCGACCAAATCGATGCATGCCCACTGCCTCGGCGCATCCGGCGCGCTGGAAATGATCGCCTGCGTGATGGCGATCCGCGAAGGCATCGTGCCGCCGACCGCCAATTATCGGGAAGCCGACACCGACTGCGATCTCAACATCACGCCGAACGTGGCACGCGAGCGCGCGGTGCGCACCGCGATGAGCAACAGCTTCGCCTTCGGCGGCACCAATGCGGTGCTGGCGGTCAAGGCCGTGTGACCACACCCTTTGCGGGCCTTTCACCGGGGCCGGTGAAACTTTCCATGCGCATATTGATCGCGCCAGGCGTCGCGCCTAACTCACTGCGACCCGCCATGACCATGCCGCTCGGCGCGGTCCCCGACCAGGAGTTTCGATGACCGATCTGTCCGCGTTTCCGATCGCCAGGCGCTGGCCGGCGAGCCACCCCGACCGCATCCAGCTTTATTCGTTTCCGACGCCGAACGGGGTGAAAATATCGATCGCGCTGGAGGAACTTGGCCTGCCCTACGAGCCGCATGCCGTCGACATCGGCAAGAACGAGAGCTGGACGCCGGAATTCCTGTCTTTGAACCCGAACGGCAAGATCCCGGCGATGATCGATCCGGACGGCCCGGGCGGCAAGCCGATCGGCCTGTTCGAATCCGGCGCCATTCTGCTTTATTTCAGCGACAAGACCGGCAAGCTGGTCCCGGCAGACGCAACGCTGCGTTACGAGACGATCCAGTGGGTGTTCTTCCAGATGGCTTCCATCGGGCCCATGTTCGGCCAAGTCGGTTTCTTCCACAAATTCGCCGGGCGCCAAATCGCCGACAAGCGCCCGCTCGAGCGTTATCGCGACGAGTCGCGGCGGCTGATCGGCGTCCTCGAAACGAGGCTCAAGGGCCGCAACTGGATCATGGGCGACGATTACACCATCGCCGACATTTCGATGCTTGGATGGGTGCGCAATCTGATCGGCTTTTACGAGGCGCGGGACCTCGTCGGTTTCGACGATTTCCCGGGCGTGGGCGCATGGCTGGAGCGTGGCCTTGCCCGGCCGGCGGTGCAGAGGGGCCTCACCATTCCGGCCAGAGCCTGATCAGAACCCTGACTGCCCCGGCTATTTTGCCTTGGTCCGGGGTTTCGAGCCGCCCTTGCCGACTACGGAAGCGGCAAGCGACGCCGCACCTTTGGCGGTCGCAAGCACGGCACCGGCGGCGACATTGGCCGTTGCCTTAACGGTGCGCATTGCGCTGCCTGCGATCGATCCTCTGCTGCTTGCCGACCTTTTGGCCTTGGGTGCAGCGGCTTTGGCCGCGGCAGGCATCACCTTTTTCGGCGCCGCCTTGCCAAAGCTGGGCTTTGCCGCATCCTTGGAGTGGGCCGCTCCTGCCGGGCCGGCGCTGGTTTTCGCTCGAGTGATTTTTGATCGTGTTACCTTGCCCTTGGCGGGCGCAGGCTTTCTTGCCATGGTTTCCATCTAACCGTTCCCTCATGCAATTGCCGTGTCCGGGATAACGGCCTGAAAGTGTTAAGGTTCCGGCCGAACAGTCCTTACCAGATCAGGCCTGTCCACCGACCACCAGGTCGGCGGGCCGCCGACGGGCAAGCACGCGGTCGATGTTCGGCATGTCGTTGGAAGCAATCCAGGCGCGCGCGTCCTGGTCGGACCGGCCGTGCTCGTGCCATCGCTCGAGCAGTCGGCGCTCGAGCTCGGCGCGCGGCACGTCGACGAAGATAGAGTAGTCGAACAGCGGCGCCAGCCGCGTCCATGGCTCTTCGTCGAGCAGCAGGTAATTGCCTTCGACCAGGACGAATTTGGTCTCGGCGGCGATGATCGCAGCGGCAGCGCGCGACAGCTCCATGCTGCGGTCGAACACCGGGATGGCGATATCCGGCTCGCCAGCGCGGATGCGCTTCAGCAGCGCTTCGAAGCCGGCAAAATCAAAGGTTTCCGGGGCACCTTTTCGCTGGCGAAGGCCGCGCCGCTCGAGCACGACGTCATCGTAGTGGAACCCGTCCATCGGCACGACTTCCGCCGTGCCTTCCGGCAGCAGGTCATGCAAGCCTGCCGACAATGTCGACTTGCCGGCGCCGGGCGGACCCGCAATGGCAACAATGAAGCGCGGCGCCTTGCCGGCGCGCTTGAAAATGGTAGCGGCGAGATGGGCGATCTCAGACATTGGCATCCGTTAAGATGGTTCTGGCGCATTTTGGCGGCAGTTTTCGAAAATTTCAAACGCGGCTTGTGCCAGGCCTTCAATCGGGCCTGGACTGGCTGATCCGCAGGAAATCGTTGTCGAAGCCGATGTCGCGCTCGGCACCGTCAGCCGCCAGGATGCGCATGCGGCCCGGCGAGGTCGTGACGTCGCGCGGCGGCTCGCCGGATGGCCATGGCAGTGCGCCGATGACATGGCGGAACGAAAAGCGGCGCCCTTCAGCAAGGGCAAAGGCGGTCGCCACGCCTTCATGCTTCAGCCAGTTGTCGCCGAGCGACGCGGCATGGCCGACGGCCGTGCGGCCGTCCTCGATGCCGAGCACGCCGCGGTGGCGGCCGCTCCATGGCGCGTAATCGCGCCCGCCATTGCTGACCCACAGCATGGTGACCGGCAGTTCGGCCGGGTTCTTCAGCACCAGCACGAGGTCGGCTTCCGCCTGGCGCGCCAGCGCGGTCCAGCCCGGTCCGCCATGGTCGGCCTCGACCAGCGTGACGAAGTCCTCACGCAGCTGGTCCATGCGATAGGCGGTCAGGTCGATCGTGCCGCCGTCGGCGGCGGGAAAGCGCGTCAGGTCGGTGCTGCGCGCCGGGTAGGCGAGCAAAGAGCGGCCGCGGGCCGGATCGGGCTCCGGCGGCTCGTTCGGCGTCGCGGCAAGGCGCTTCGGCGAGAACGCCAGCCTGCCGCCGGCCTTCATCACCGTCATCGGATGGTGGGCGACCGGAATGGCGCCGGCCCCGCCGGAAAAGACGTGCTCCTGATAGAGAAAGGGATGATCGTCGCGCACGATCAGGATCTTGTCGACGCTCGCGCCCATGACCGGGCGCTGCAGCCGCAAGACGGCGCGCCAGCCATCGACCGTTGCCGCGCTGTCGACGACGTCCCAGCGACTATTGGCCGGCCAGCCATGCAAAGGTGCCTCTTCGACGTCGCTGATCGAGAACGGCGCGCAGAGGAAATCGCCGGACAGGTGGACCGTACCTTCAGGCAGATCTTTCGGCAGCGTCTCGCGCGGCTCGCCGACCCAGGGTGCGCGATGCAAAGGGTTCAGCCGAAGGCCATCGATATCGACCGCCATGTCGGCGAGATGGCCGACGGCAAGATCGACCGATACCGAAATGCCTTTTGCCGTGATCGTGACCGTATCCATGTGCACCTACCGATTCTGCCAGCCCGAATTCAGGCGGCCCGATTCTGCCGGCGCCAGCAAAGCCCACTCGCCGCCGGTTGCGCAAGCGTGGTGGCCGGCAATTCCCCTCAGCCGGCTCGGCACAGCGGCCACGTGGGCCTGTGGACAGGGCACCAATCCAGGCCCCGACCGATATTAACCAAATGGACTGCGCCTTTGCGGTAAGATAGCTTCGCCTCGTCTCGGAAACAGCCTGCCTTCGGAACCGACTTGTCCGCCTTGCGCTTCTTTTCGCTCATCCACAATTACGTCGCGGTGCTGGCGCTGCTGCTGTTTGCCGCCGGCTGCACGACGGTGACGCCGCCCGACAGCGTGCTGGCCGTGCCGGCGCCGCCGCAGAAATATGCCGCGATGGTCATCGACGCCGGCACCGGCAAGACGCTGTTCGAGGTCAATTCCACGGCGCCACGCTATCCGGCGTCACTGACCAAGATGATGACGCTCTACCTTCTTTTCGAGGCGCTGGAGTCGGGGCGGATCAGCAAGGAGACGCAAATTCCGGTGTCGGACTACGCCGCGCGGCAGCCGCCGACCAAGCTGCGGTTCAGGCGCGGCGAGACGATCGACGTCGATTCGGCGATCCGCGCCATCGTCGTCAAATCGGCCAATGACGTGGCGGTCGCCGTTGCCGAATATCTCGGCGGCAGCGAAGAGGCGTTCGCCGGCATGATGACCGCCAAGGCGCGCCAGATCGGCATGAGCAGCACCGTCTTCCGCAACGCCTCGGGCCTGCCGGATGGCGACCAGCACACGACGGCGCGTGACATGGCGGTGCTCGGCATGGCGCTGCACACCCGCTTCCCGCAGCATTTCCACTATTTCTCCGACAGCGACTTCATGTTCCGCGGCAGGCTGGTGCGCGGCCACAACGACATGCTCGGCCGGGTGCGCGGCGTCGACGGCATCAAGACCGGCTACATCAGAGCTTCGGGCTTCAACATCGTTACCTCCTATAATGCAGACGGGCACAGGCTGATCATCGTGGTGATGGGCGCCGACAGTGCGCGCCAGCGCAACGACCATGTCGAGGCGCTGATCCAGCGCAGCCTGTCGACGGCGACGGCGAACGCGACGACGCGGCTGCTGTATGCCGAGCAGCAGTGAGAGGTTGGTCTACGGATATGGCCGGACGTTATCCGGCCAATCAAGTTTGTCGAGTTCATCCTGAGGCACTTTGCCATGCTGGTCGAACGCGGCCTGCAATCGCTCACTAAGCCACGATGTGCCTTGGTTAGAAAGCTCAACCGCTGCTTGTTGTTGGTAAGCCTTTCTCGGATCAGTGTTCCCTTCGCCACGTGATGCATTGCGCTTCGTCGACGCGAACGAATTTGCGCCGAGAGCACCCATGAGTTCGTTGAGAGAGATGCCGTTGGCCATCGTGCCTGCAACAAATTCGGCATGGTGGACGCGAATATAGCGGGACCACGTTGCTTTCCAATCGCGGTGAGTAATGTCTTCGGGCGTGGCATCGTCTCGTGCCGGCACATGATGCATGCCTATCGCAAGCCCAAAAACCCGGATGTCATTCGGATCGTATGTCAGTCGTGCGATGAAGATCACCGCATCGTCCTTAACCATTCGCGGCCGCTTTGTGGCGGGGTATGCGACAGCCCAATGGCAACCAGATCGCTCTATTTCCTCGATCGTGGGGAATGCTAATGGAACCCGATTGTCGCCCTCACCAAGAAACTTCACAAATGCCTGGGGAGCATCGGCAACATTTATGGGCAAGGTTGCCGGAGAGTCGACTATCCCTGCGTCGGCGCCAAAGTCGCCGAGGCCGATGGGGAGATTTGGGCGCCCGCCTTTCGCTCGATGGTGCGTCACCGTTTCGTCCCATTTATCGAGCTGCTGGACCGTAAGGTCGGCACCGCTGCGCATCCAAAGATCATCGAAATAGCGGCGGCACGCCGCGATGATTTCTGCATCTTGGGAAACCAAGCCGAACTCGTGGTTTCGGGTGAGCGCGGCCTCCGTCAGATTGGCAGATGTCACGATCGCTCTGTTTGATCCGAACAGGTACATCTTAGCGTGCAGGTTCCTGACGCCGCGCACCGTCCCTCCGACCTCCAGCAGCCGCCGCAGGGCCACAACGTCGCTGACGCCTTCCGCGAAATCTGACAAATTGAACCGGGTGATAGCCTGAACGGTTTTCGGACCCGCTGAAAGCAAGCGTCGCAATGCGCCCGCTTTTATAAACGGGGAAATGATCCGCAACTCGCTTGCATCCTCGCGAATGGCCTCGGCGACTTCCCGCGACCAACCTGAGTCGACGAGCCTTGTCGTCATTCCGCTGCCTGCAGTTCTCGATTCTCGACCGGCGCTAGCGCTTCGGCCAGCAGCGCGTCGAGGAGGCGCCGGCGGGTGGCGGCGGTAGTATTGAGGCTCGCCTCTAGCCGGTCGCAGAGCGCCATCAGCGCATCAACCTTTGCGACGATGCGGTGCTGCTCGGCGAGGGGCGGGATCGGGATCGGAAGCGGCTTCAAGTTGGCCGCCTTGATGCCCTTGGCCGTCATGCCGGTTGCGTGCTTGTCGATCAGCGACTGCATCAGATCGCTCATCACCGCGAACATCAGGAACTTTGTATCAATCATCGCATATGGCTGAAAGCAGATGGCGCGTTGCGCGAGTGCAAATGGTTCCTGGATATCGTTCAGGCAGATGTTTGCGAGCGGCGCCTCCGTGGTGAAGAACAAGTCGCCGATCTCGGGGAAGCCGCGCTTCATCCACGTCTTGAAAGTCACCTTCGATATGTATTCGCGCGGCTCACGGTTCAGGTAGCCCATGCGAATGTTCTTCGCGGTGATGAGTGGGATTCCTTCATCCGTCTTGGGAGGCGTGTTCCCGCGATAGTCGATGAACAGAAAGAGGTTCTCGAATGATTGAACGGCCCATCCCGAGGGAAGCGCCATTTCGAGTTCGTCGGGCGTCGGATCGGGCTCCATCTTGATCCGTGCGTCGCCGGTCTTCTTCTTCCGTTCAGCCTTTGCCTTCGCGATCCGCTTCAGCAGTTCCGACGCTGGTTCGTCCTTCTCGTCCTGCGGCACCAGCTTGCCGCGCACGGCGAGGTTGAGGATGGTCTGGCGCAGGGCATTGATCTGGTCGGGGCGCGTGGTGAGGGCGGGCAGCGCGTCGAGGACGAAGCGGGCGTCGGCCAGGAAGGTTTCGGCATCAAGCGCGTTGAGGCGGGCGAGGCTCGACGCCGTCAACCTGTCGCGTAACCCCTCGCGGTTTCCCCGCCCTGCCGCCAGCCGATCGCAGAGACCCATCAGCTCATCGACCTTGGCGACTATGCGGTGCTGCTCAGCGAGGGGTGGGAGGGCGATTATCTGCTCGTATGCGTCGGAACGGCTTAAGCCGGGTTTCACGCCCTTTCCGAGCTTGTCCAAATCGAGAGCCGCAAGCGCGTTTAACAGAAATCGAAGATTAAGGAATAGCGGAGACTCGACGAAGTAGGCAACGTCGGTCGTCCACGACGGGCCATCGCAGAGAGTCAAGGCACCAGCTGATCCTTTACGGCCTACGATGATCGAAGGGCGCACCGTCAGTGGTTCATCGGTGAAGCCGACGATCCCATTTGAACCGAACACGGGCACTGGGCCTTCGTCTAATCGTTCGCTTGCCTTCAAGCCTTTGCCGTATTGGAAATCTAGGATCGAACCGACCTTGGCTCGACGCCATCCTTGCGGCAAATCGGATTGATCTAGTTTCTCCTTTGCGATCCGCTTCAGCAATTCCGATGCCGGTTCGTCGTTCGTATCTTGCGGGACGAGTTTGCCGCGCACCGCCAGATCGAGAATGAAGCGGCGCAGCCGTGCGATCGCGTCGGGCGCGTCGGCGATCTTCTCGTAATGCGCCAATAGCCGTTGCGCATTCATCGGGCCAGCGCCTCGGCGAGGATCGCCTTCAACTGATCCCGCAATCCCACCGTTTCGGCTTCGGCGCGGGCGAGGTCGGCCAGCAGCGTTTCCGGGTCGCCATGATCGTCCGCCACCGCGTGCGGGTTCTTGATGTCGAGATTGTAGCCGCGCGCCTTGACCTCCTCGGCCGTGACGCGCCACGCCTGCGGCGTCTCCTCGCGGCCCTCGCGATCCTTGCCGCCCCACCAGTCAATGCAGCCCTCGAAATGCTCCAGCCGGATCGGCTTTGTCATCGAATAGGCTTTCTGGCCTTCCGGCACGCGATGCTCGTAGAACCAAATGTCTTTCGTTGGCGCGCCCTTCTCGAAGAACAACAGGTTAGTGCCGATCGATGCATAGGGCTTGAACACGGAATTGGGCAGGCGGACGATGGTGTGGAGGTTGCACTCCTCCATCAGATGTTCCTTGAGCCGCGTCTTCACGCCCTCCCCGAACAGCGTGCCATCGGGCAGAACCACGGCGGCGCGACCATTCGGTTTCAAGAGGCGCACGATCAGCGCCAGGAACAGGTCCGCCGTTTCCTTGGTACGGAAGGTCGGAAAATTGTTCTCGATGCCGTCTTCCTCGCGCCCGCCGAAGGGCGGATTGGTGACGACGATATCGACGCGCTCGTCCTTGCTCCATGAAATCAGCGGGCGGGCCAACGTGTTGTCGTGGCGCACGAAGCTCGGGTCCTCGATGCCGTGCAGCAGCATGTTGGTGACGCAGAGCATGTGCGGAAGCTGCTTTTTTTCCACCGCGCGAAGTGCGCCCTGCATCGTCTCACGCTGCGCGGGCGTGCGGACGTAGCCTTTTTCCATGTGACGAATAGCGCAGGTGAGAAAGCCACCCGTGCCGCAGGCAGGATCGAACAGCGTTTCTCCTGGGCGCGGGTCAATGCGATCAACCATGAAGGCAGTCACGGCGCGCGGTGTATAATATTCGCCGGCATTGCCTGCCGATTGAAGATCATTCAGCAACTGCTCATAGAACTCGCCGAAGTGCCGCCGCTCGTCGAGATTATTGAAATCAACCTCGTTGATCTTGTTTAAGACCTGCCGGATGAGGTGTCCGGATTTCATGTAATTGTACGCGTCCTCGAACACGTCGCGCACTACGCGGCGCCGGTCGCCCGGTTTTCCAGTGAGCTGCAGGCCTTTCAATGCAGGGAAAAGTTCATCATTGATGAAATCGAGCATGGCTTGCCCGGTGATGCCTTCTGGGTCGGCCGCCCAGTTGCGCCACTGGAGTTTTTCCGGAATCGGCGAGTGGTAGCCGTCCTTAGTCAGTTCAAGTTCTTGATCCTGGTCGTCGATGATCTTGAGGAAGAACATCCAACACAACTGGCTGATGCGCTGTGCGTCGCCATCAACGCCAACATCCTGGCGCATGATGTCCTGGATGGATTTGACAGTGGTGCGGACAATCATTGGCTATGCGATCTCCTGGTAAAGGGCGTCCTGCATTTCGTGGACGGCCTTTTCAAAGCCCTCCTTGCCGCCGAACGCCTTGATTAGTTGGACGACGCTGCCCATCGCAGTGAAGGGCGTCACCTTCAGCACGTTGGCGTCGTCGAGATGGATTACGCCTTCGTCCCGATATTTTTCGAGCAGCGCATCGAGCACGGCCCGGGCTTGTGGCCCGTATTTGGTGAACACGTCGCGCTTCTTGACGTTTTCGGCACGCTCGCGGCGTGTCAAAAGTTTCTTGTCGAATGCCACGTGGCAGATCAGATCGAAGGGATCGAGGTTCTTGCCCAGTTCATCTGCGATGGCGTCAAGCGCCAGGCCCTCGGCTTCCAGTTCCTCAACGATCGCGTGTTTGCGTTCAGCAGATTTCCAGCGTCTGAGGAAATCGTCGAGACTGGCGAAACGCTTCTTCAACGCCGTCTTAGTGAAATCGCGCAGGCTTTCGGTGACGAGCTTGCCGTTCTCGTCAAGATATTCGACGCGCTCGGCGACGATGCGGGCGCCGACGCCGTCCACGTAAATCTTGCGCACGTGGTTGCCCGGCGGTAGCGGAACGCCCGGCTGATCGATTATGGTTTCGCTATCGCCCGGTTCGTATGGCGCTTGATCACCTTCACCAAGACCGACGACAGTATCGTCGGGCGGTGTGATCGGATCGTCTTCGCTGGGTTCGTAAATCTGCACCGGATCCCCATCGAATTCTGGGTCAGCGAAATGATTGGTCGCGCCACGAAAGTCGATCAACGTGAAGTAGAATTTCTTGGTATCCTCGTGAACGCGGGTGCCGCGCCCGACGATTTGCTTGAACTCGGTCATCGACCCTACCGTGCGATCGAGCACGATTAGCCGACAGGTCTGCGCGTCAACCCCGGTGGACAAAAGCCGCGAGGTCGTGACTAGAACGGGATACTTCGATTCCGGGTCAAGGAAATTGCCAAGCTGGTCCTGGCCATCGCTGTCACCGCCGGTGATCCGCATGACATATCGGTGGTTCTCGTCGCAAAGATCCTTGTTCTCGTTGATGAGTGCCTGTCGCATACGCGCTGCGTGCTCCCGGTCAACGCAGAACACGATGGTTTTCTGGAAGCGGTCGCCGGTTTCCTTTAGAAATTCGGTGACCTTCTTGGCGGTAAGCAAAGTGCGGTCGTCAAGAACCAGCGTCCGGTCGAAATCCTTAGCGTTATAGATTCGATCCTCGACTTCGTTACCATCTCGGTCGAGTTGCCCAAGTTCCGGGCGATAGCCCTCAATGTCGCGATCGATGTGGACCTTGATGACTTTGTAGGGTGCAAGGAAGCCGTCACTGATGCCCTGGCGCAATGAATAGGTGAAGATTGGCTCGCCGAAATAATCGGCGTTTGAAACGTATTCCGTTTCTTTCGGCGTGGCAGTCAGGCCGATCTGCGTTGCACCGGAAAAGTGGGTGAGGATTTCGCGCCACGCGGAATCCTCGGCCGCGCTGCCGCGATGGCATTCGTCGATGACAATTAGGTCGAAGAAGCCGGGGGAGAACTCTTTGTAGAGCTTCTGGCGCTCCTCCGGTCCGGTGATCGCTTGATAGAGACCGAGATAGACCTCGAAGGCGGTGTCGATGCGCCGCTTCCTGTCGAGCGCCAGTGTCAGATCGACCGTGGTGCCGTCCTGCCGCTCAATGGTCTTTGCGTTCGTCGAAAGCTTCGCCATCGCCGCGCCGAACGGGCGGAAGTCGTTCACCATCGTCTGGTCGATCAACACGTTGCGGTCGGCAAGGAAGAGTATGCGTTTCTTGCGACCCGCCTTCCACAGGCGCCAGATGATCTGAAATGCCGTGTAGGTCTTGCCCGTCCCCGTCGCCATGACGAGCAGCACGCGATCGCGCCCCTTGGCGATGGCCTCGATCGCGGCATTGACGGCGTTTACCTGATAATAGCGGGGTGCTTTGCCGCTGCCGTCGTCGAAATAATCCTGAAGCACGATCTGTTCTGCTTCCGGGTCGAGGCCCTTCCAGGCGCGATAGCGTGCCCAAAGATTGGCGGGCGACGGAAAGGCGTCCATGCCGAGGTTCGCCTCCTTGGTGTCGCTCTGGCCCGTGCGGTCGTGAAAGACGAAACCGTCGCCGTTTGAGGAAAAGACGAAAGGGATGTCCAGCGTCGCGGCATAGTCGAGGCCCTGCTGGATACCATCGCCAACGCCGTGGTTGTTGTCCTTCGCTTCGATCAAGGCGATGGGGATATTCGGCTTATAGTAGAGAACGAGGTCGGCTTTTTTTGCCTTGCCACGCGTCACCAGCTTGCCACGTACGATAATGCGGCCCTTGGTGAAATAGACCTCCTCCCGAACCTGCAACATCTCGTCCCATCCGGCGAGCTTAACGGCGGGCAGAATGAATTTCGTGCAGATGTCGCGTTCGGTGAGGCTTCGTTTGTCCATTAATTGATATCCCCCTCCTTGGCTCTATTGGGTAAGCTCAATCCGATCAAGAGCGCGGTTCAAAACGTTGACCGGATTTCGTGCAAACTCCACTTGCCCGTTGAAGCCCGGCCCGGCTTCCGCTAAGAAGCCGGGGCTGGCCGGTTTACCGGCTGGTTCGTTTTCCGGATCGCCGATCCTGAAGGCACCCGTAGCTCAGCTGGATAGAGCGCTGCCCTCCGAAGGCAGAGGTCACAGGTTCGAATCCTGTCGGGTGCGCCATTTCTCAAGGGTACGACCCGGAGACATGGGTAATGGTTTATACCGGAGACATGGTGGACTGCACCCCTTGGATGAGCCACCAATTACGAACAGTTCCCCAGATTTTTGGATTGCGTACAACCTCCTAGCGCAACGGTTAAGTAGGCGACCGCGGGAAGTCCGCGGAGGGTCAAGCTTGTGCAAAAACGCCGGGCATAGCTCCAATAAGATCCGTGGATCATGTACTGTGATGAGACGTCGGGACCGAGGATCAGCGGATATGGACGAGGAGGGCTTGGCCGAGATCTCAGCCCGATATATTCGCTTCGCCGATACGGAAGCTCGCGGTCGCTCGCCGCTCTACGAGGAGTTGGCTCGGGCAGTCGCTGGGGATCGGGAGGCGCTCGGTTTCCTGTCGACCCTTCCGGACCTAAAGCGGCAACCGAACCTTCTACTTGCCGCGGTGCGTCACCTGTTCGGTACGCCGACAGGGTGGACCGAGTTTCGCCAGGCGCTTCAGGCTAATCCAGACGCTATCCGCTCGCTTATGCTCGAGCGCTCAACGCAAACCAATGAGCCGGGAAGATGCGCCACCCTGCTCCCCGTCCTGGCGCGGTTGTCGCAGCCGCTGGCGCTCATCGAGGTCGGGACATCCGCAGGGCTCTGCCTCATGCCGGACCTCTACGGCTATGACTATGGACGCACGGTGATCCGCGGACCCGCGATGGCCTTGGAGCAGCCTGTCTTCCGATGCTTCGCCAGCGAAACAACGCCATTGCCGACGGCCTTGCCGCAAGTCGTCTGGCGGGCGGGATTGGACCTGAGCCCGATAGATGCTTCGGACGACTCGCAAGTCGCATGGCTTGAGACACTGGTCTGGCCGGAACAGACAGCACGGCTCGCCAATCTACGGGCGGCCCTGAAGATCGCTGCCACAGTCAAGCCTCGGGTGGTGAAGGGCGACCTGCGCGGGAGCGACCTCGTGCAACTCTGCAACGAAGCGCCGAACGACGCTACACTCGTCATCTTTCACACAGCCGTCCTCGACTATGTCTCCGACCCTGGTGACAGAGAAGCTTTCGCCGAGCAGGCGATGCGTCTCTCGCCTTATTGGGTATCGAACGAATTCCCTCGCGTCTTCCCGTCCATCGCCACACGCGCCGAAACAAGCTGGCCGCCCGGCCGCTTCCTCTTATCTGCGAATGGCTCCCCTGTAGCTTGGACTGACCCGCATGGCGCCTCGCTCGAATGGATCGCGAACGAGGCGTAGGATATTGGTGGCGGATTACCGTCCTTGGCTAGAGGCGCCATCAGTTCCCAGCTTCATCTATGCTCGTTTCGACTGCTGCGTCTCGAATTCATTGGAAGCGACCTCTCCGACTTGTCTTGTCACCGCCTCTACCGGTCGGCCGAGAACGAGAATGGCGAGCCGAGGCCCGCGCAGACCGTCTCCGCAATCGGGAACCACAGCTATCGGCCAGCCGTTTACACTGCAAACCCACCTGGCGATCCTCAGAGGCCGGGCCGAGTTCTCCGAGATCCGCAAATTGGAGATTGATCATGACAAGCGCTGCCGACCGCGATCCGCGCCACCACACGCAGAAGATGCAGAAGAAATTGGAGGAGGTGAAACAGCACCTTCGCGAGGACATTGAGAAGGTCGATGAGCCGCAGCTGAAGGCGATGTTCGAGACGTCCGCCGAGGTGATCGGCGGTCTCCAGAAAGCGTTCCAGGACTATGAACAAAAGAATGAACCCGCTTGGCGTTGAACGAGTTGTTCGTGGATAGACCCCGAAGGGAGCGCCCCCGTGCCCGCACCGCCCGAAATGGATGTCGTCCTCGAAAAGCTGCCGTTGAGGATCGGCGCCTACATACCCGACGATTTGCTGGAGGACTGGTTTGCGCCGGGAACCGGCATGAACCCGGTCAGCAAGGAGGCGCTTGCCGCCGCCAAGAATTACGGTTGGCGCTTCGAATGCGACTTCAAGCACTACCCCGACCGCAAGGAGGGCGTGTTCTGGAAGTGGGTGCCGGCGATCTGATCCACGCTAGACGATTCATCGTTTTACGGAAACGCAGAACCGGTCTATCTTTTTTGACGCAATTCCGGACGGAAAACCGTTTCACACTTTTCCTGGAATTGCTCTAGCCTCAGCCTATCGGCGTCGTCACCTTGCCGGTTCCGCCGCATTCGGGGCAGGTTCGGCCGTCGATCATGCCTGACCCTGCACAGCGGCGGCAAATGTTCTCGCCAGCGCCGGGGACGCCTGCCGGAACCTCGTCCATGTTGGATTGAGCGGCTTGCCGGGGCTTGCCCTGCAGCTTGTTTCTCAACCGGGCGACCAAGCCTTCGTCGACCTCGAGCGGCTTGCTGCTGTCGTCCGGCAGGCCTTCGCCGGATTGGCCGATGGTTTCATTGCGCGGCCGGTCATTCATGCCTGTCGTGATCTTCTGAGCCATTGCGTTGCCGTTACGCCTTGCAATTTTTCGAACGCCTCAGCTCCGCAGAGGTTCCGGTTGCGGCCAGCCGCCTTCAGCCGGGTTTTGCCCGTGCCGGCCGGCGGCCGCGGCTGGCGAGGATGGTGGGAAGCGTGACCGGACGAAAATCCCAGCTGTCGACACCAACGTCATACTGGCGCGTGACCGGGGTGAGCCGGCCGTGCGAATGGCCATGCAGGTCGATCGACCTCCTGCCGATCTGGTTCCAGGTGCGAAAAGGATAGTGGCAAAGGATCAGCAGGCTGCCATCGAGCGTCAGCTCCTTGTAGTGTTGCGTGCTCGCCCAACCCGTCGCGTCAATGGTGGCCGCAGCATCGTTGTTGCCGATGATCAAGTGCTTGCTGCCATGAAGAGACGACAGCAGTGACGACACGAAGGACGCCGAGCCCCTGGCAAAATCGCCGAGGTGCCAGACCTCGTCGTCCGGGCCGACAGTCTCGTTCCAGAACGCAATGAGCGCCCGATCATGCTCCGCCAGCGAGCCGAACGGGCGGCGGTCGATGCGCAAAATGCGCGGGTCGCTGAAATGCGTGTCGGCGGTGAAGTAGATCATGCGCTGGAGCCTGTTTCGAACTGCCGATCTGGGCGCGTGGCGCACCAAGTCCATGTTGCTCTCCCGATGCTTGCTCAACCCGCTCGATCGCCGGTTGTTCCTGGAGGCAGGCCCAGGCGGTTTCCGCTCGTTGGCACTTTGAAACGGGGGAACTTTGAAACGGGGGAACTTTGGAATGAGACGCAGGTTAGAATGCTTGAGGCCGATGCTCTGAAAGGACCTCGACGATGACCGACGCAGCACCTGTTGGGCGAAGCCCGGCTCAAGCGCGGGGCGATATCGACGCCGGGCGCGAAGGCGATAAGATACCGGGGATCGACCCAGCCGCAGCTCCCATGGAGACGGACGCGGAATCGGCCGGCAGCGTTCCGGCAAAGGATCGGTCTGCGCCTCATGAAAAGCCGGAGTTCACCAACCAGGCGAGCTATGCCAATGCGATGCGTCCGCTGAAGGATGAGCCCGACGTCCAGCCGCGCCGATATGGGCCGGTGCTGGTGATTGCCGCCATCGTCGTGCTGGCCGCGGCGGTTTTCATCGGCGCAGCGATGCTGCGCTGAATATCGCAGATCCGAGAGCAGTGGCTGGACATTTTGCTTCCGGTCCGAGAATTTGCTGACGCGCCAGGTTGAGGCGCGATCAGTCCGGTGCACGTTGACCACGAACCACGAATTCTTTGCCCGAGACGCCACCACCGTGGCGCGCGACATGATTGGCGCGACGCTGCTTTTGCACAGCGTTGGCGGCATCATCGTCGAGACCGAGGCCTATCGCCCCGATGACCCGGCTTCGCATGCTTTCGGTGGCAGGACGGTGCGCAATGGCGCCATGTTCGGCACCCCGGGCAGCGCGTATGTCTATCGCTCCTATGGCCTGCACTGGTGCCTCAATACCGTGTGCCTGCCCGGCAGTGCCGTGCTGATCCGCGCAATCGAACCGCAATCCGGGCTGGAGGTGATGCGGGCCAATCGCGGCATTGACGACCCCCGGCTGCTTTGTTCGGGACCGGGTCGCCTTTGCCAGGCGCTGGCAATCGACAAATCCCATGACGGGCTGCCGCTGGACGCGCCGCCATTCGAATTCAGGCAGCCGGGCGACGCCAGCGCCATTCTTACAGGCCGCCGGATCGGCATTTCCAAGGCTGTCGATGCCGAGTGGCGGTTCGGCCTGCGCGGCTCGGATTATCTGAGCCGCAAGTTCTGACGCCTGCGGCAGCGGCAGCGCAGCTGCTGGCATCACTCGTCGGGTTTGCCGAGATGCATGGGTGTCGCCTGCTGGCGGGCTTCCCTGGTCACCTCGTCGGCTCCGGCAGGTGAAATCCCTCGCAACGCCTTCGCGGCTTCGACCAGGCGCCCACGATCATTGCCGAAGCTCTTGATCAGCTGACGGACCTGGTCGGCGGTGATGCCGTTCTGCTGGGCAAAATACTCGACTTCACGGTCGTCTTCCGCAGCAACGCGATCGCGGTCGCGGAAATCCCGCTTGCTCTTATCGTCGGCCATTTTTTCCTCCTGGTGGAGCCTTGCATCAACGGCAACGTGGGCAAGCCGCTTTCGTTGCCGCGACCGGGCGGACTTTTCCGCCGCCGAGCAGACTTACCAGGAACCATGAGGCGAGCAGCCGGTTTGGCTTGGATGCAGCAGCCACCAATTCATACCGATGGAGATTACGATGACGCTCGCAAGCAAAACCACTGTAGTTGCCGCGGCGCTGGCTATGTTGGCCGCGCCGGCATTCGGCCAGACGAGCCCGCCCGCGCCCGCAGCTCCGGCGCCCGGAATGAGTGGGCAAAGCCAGGATGCCATGCGCGATATGATGCGCCAGATGATGACCGAGATGCTGGAGGAGAGAATGCAAGAGGATCGCGCGCCCCGGGCGGAACGGCGCGGTCGCGACCGCTGGCATCATGACTACAGGATGGGCCCGCCTGACCGAGGCTGGGAGACGGGTGGTGGCATGGGACGGGGGATGCATGGCGCGAGGATGCGAATGATGTTCGCCATAGTCGATGCCGATGGCGACGGCGCGCTTTCTCAGGCAGAAGTCCAGGATTTCGTCGGGCGGATATTCAACGCCGTCGATGAGGACGGTGACGGCAGCGTCGACATGCAGGAAATCCGGTCCTTCTTCCACGGAGGCGGTGCCGAGGATCAGGAGTAAGTCTCCCACCGGTCGGCAAGGAGGCCTATCCGGGCAGCGCCACCTACGTCGGCCGGGGAAGATGAAAAGTCGCTGGCAACGGGATACGAGGCTGCCAGCCGGGGAGATCCGTTCCTTGGCTGGCATTCGAACGCCGGCGGACCAATCAGACCAGCAGGGATTCGTTGCCATGACAGAGAAAATTACGGAGAAAACTCCGACCATCGCCCGTATCTGGCGCGGCAGAACCGTGCCTGAAAAGGCGGATGCCTATGAGCATTACAATTACGAAGCCGGCATCAAGCCGCTGATCGAGAAGGCACTGGGCGTTCAGGCCTTTCGCGAGGACACGCCGAGCCATTCGGAATTCGTGACGATCTCCTATTGGGAAAATGTCGAGGCGATGGCGGCGTTCACCGGCGGCGATCCGACGAGGATCCACCATCTGGAGCGTGACGAAGAGTTCCTGATCGAGCTGCCGTCGAGGGTGCAGGTGCTGCGCATCCGCTCCAGTCACGGCCGCCTGGCATAGGGCGCCGCCGCTGCCCAGATCTATGGAATCGCCGTCAAGTCGATTTCGGTAATGTGCGAGCGGCCGAGATTTGCGGTGTAGAGCTTGTCGCCCTTGAAGGCGATGTTGGTGGGATGGGCGAGCGTGGTTGCCGCCGGATCCTCGATCAGCACCTCGAGCCCGCTATCCTGTCGCCAGCGATAGATGCGGCTCGGCTCGTAGCACGAGATGAACAGCGAACCGTCCGGCGCCACGGCGACGCCATCGGGGACGTTGTTCACGCCGTCCACGACGAGTTGGCGAGGTCCTGCCGTGCCGTCGGCACGGATCGGCACATAGCTGACGCAGGCCGCATGGCTTTCCACGACGTAAAGCCCATTGCCATCCGGCGCCAACGCCATGCCGTTGGCGAAGGCCATGGCCTCGCGGCACCACAGGCCGCCTTCGCCGGTCTTCAGATCATAGCGGAAGATACCGGAACGGTTGTCTTCGCCGAGGCTATCGGAGACATAGAGCCAGCCGCGCGCCTCGTCGACGATCGGATAATTCGGCACGCGGATGCCGGCCGAAGCGAAGCGTTGCATCTCGGCCACCGCGGCATCCCAGCGAAAGACCGCCGCATGTCTGAGATCGCAAGCAAAGCAGTTGCCTGCGCTATCGAACGCGATGCCAAGCAGAAAGCCTTCCGTGCCACCCATACGTTCGACCGAGCTGCCATCGGCGGCCAGCCGCAACAGGTCGCCGGTTTCGGTGCCGCACCAGATCGAGCCGTCGCTATGGATGGCCACGCCTTCAGGATGCGCGACGCGCGGGCTGGTGAAGATGCCGTCTAAGAAGACCTTCGCGGCCGACATTTCGAGCAACGGCTTTGCCATGCGCCGCCCCCTCTTCAGCCTGTTTCGGTATGCGATTGCTGCGCGGCTATACAGCGCTCGACCATCAGCCGGTCGGCCGCGAGGATCTCGGCGATCAGCGCGCCGCGCTCCTTGGCGCTGACGAATTCCAGTCGCCGCAGGCCGAGCGGGTCGATCCGGTTTCGCAGGACATCGAGCGTCTCGTTCGCGGGCAGCGGAACGTCGCGGCAATGGGCAGCGAATATCACAGCAAAGCCGGTGGCATCCTGGATCTGCTGCCGCGTCACGCCCGGCATGGTCTCGATGACGGCCAGTTGCCGGCTCTCCCGGTCGAGCCGAAACACGCAAAGGTCGGTGAACACTAGCGCCGGGCCGGTCCGATAGCCCATCGGCTCGCGTTCGGCCTGCGTCAACAGTCCGCGCGCCGAGCTGGCGATCTCGACCGTATCGACCAGCGACTGCACCGAATGGCGGGGGACGTAGAGCAGATGATCGCGGTGCATGTTGGCGACATCGGCCATGCCGCCTTGCCCGGGCAGCCGGATGGCGCTGCCATCGCGTTTGCGCAAGGCTATGGTGTTGACGCGGCCGCGTCGATCGACCTGCGCGGCACCGACGATCTCATGCGTCACTGCGCCGGCCTGGTAGTAGGTCGAATAGGTGTCGTCGCCGCCGGCATGCGCCACCGCCGTTTCGCAATCGAGGCTTTCGATCAGCGACAGGATCATCGGGCTCGGCGCGATGTCGAGATGGCCGCAACTCATGGTGGCGATGATCATGTCCGGCGCGTGCGTCGCTTTGGCCAGCCGATAGGCGACATTGGCCAGCGGCGACACCGCGCCGGCACTGGCAAAGCTGTCATTGTCGAGTTCGGCGGCGATGCGGGCGGCGATGATCTCGTCGATGGACGCCTGCTTTTCGCCGTGCACGAGCCCGGGCATGGCGAGGACTGTCTCAGCCCGGACTTTTGCAGCATCTTGAACCCGCTCCGGCACGCCTTCCGAAGGCATGCTCAGGCTGTCCGACAAAGGTATTTCCTTGGCCGCGAACGCCCCCGCCAACGCTTGATAATCCGTCACATAGAAAGGCAGGCAGGAGGCGGGATAGGCGCCGCCCGGCGCCAGCGCTATGGCCGACACCTGATTGCGGGTCAAAATGCTCTGCCGGCCGTCATGGCGCAGCGCCCCGACCGGGACGATTTCCTCAACCGTGACCAGCACCTGGCGCGCCGCGCCGGCCATGGCGAAATCCAGCGCCCGCGGCCCGATGATCTGGACATTGCCGCTCTCGTCGGCGCGCTGGCCATGGACGACGAACGTGTCGAGCCGCAAGGCCGGGATGAACCCGATCTCGGTTCTGGCAATGGGATCTGGCACGGCGATCGCGCCCGGCACGCGCGCCAGCATGTCCGAGCCCTCGGGAAGCTGAAACGGCATCGACGGCAGGTTCTGCTGCGCCGCCCGCAACGCCTGGATCATGGCCAGCGCCGTCCAGTCGCGGACCGGCACGGCATTGGTCTCGGCGGCCGCGCGGAAGCGCGGCGGCAAGCCAAAAATGTCGAGGCTGGAAAAGCAGATGTCGATCTCCGCCACGGCATCCGCTTCGAGGAGCAGTTCGAGCGGCAGGCCGCCGGCCCAGCAGACATAGCGTAGGCCTTTGACGCCCGAGCGGGCGATGGCGCGCAGCAGGGCGATCGGCAACCGGGCAAAATGATGCCCGCCGACGCCGAAGACATCGCCGCCGCCGACCATCGCGGCCAGGCTCTCGACATCGGTGAAGCGCGGCCGGTTCGGCTTGACCAGGGATGTCATTGCCCAGCCTTCGGCCGCGCGGCGCTTTTTTCGGCGAACGCCTTCACCCGCTGCTGGCCGGTCTCGCTACGATAAAGCCGGCCCAGTACGTCGCGCTCCATGGCAAGGCCTCCCGCCAAGTCGCCCGACACTGCGTGCGCTGTCAGCGCCTTCAATGCCTCGATCGCGGCAGCCGGTTCGGCGGCTATCATGCCGGCGAGTTCCAGCGCCCGCGGCATCAGCTTTTCGGCGTCGACGACTTCGTTGACCAGCCCGGCGGCGACGAACTCGGAAGCCGGCACGATGGCGCCGGTCATCAGCAAAAGGTTGGCGCGGTTGCGGCCGAGCTTTTGGACGCTGCGCTGCGTGCCGCCGCCGCCGGGGACCAGCCCTAGCTTGATCTCCGGCAGGCCGAGCTTCGCGAACTGGTTGGCGATGACGATGTCGCAACACAGCACCAGCTCCATACCGCCGCCGAGCGCAAAACCATTGACCGCGGCGATGACCGGCTTGCGGTTCTGCTCGATCGCCGCATACATGCGCGTGCCGGCGGCCTGGAAGACGTCGAACTCGGCAGCTGTCTGGGCGGCGTATTCCTTGATGTCGGCGCCGGCCATGAAGCCGCGCCCCTCGCCGGTCACCACGATCGCACCGACCCCGTCATCCCGCGACAGCACCTCGAAAACATCGGTGATCTCGCTTTGCATCAGCCGGTTCATGGCGTTGAGCTGATCGGCGCGCCGGAAGGTGACGACTGCGACGCGCCCGGATATTTCCAAGCTGAGTGTCTGGTAAACGCTCATCGTCAGACAGCGTCCACGGTCATGTCGCCGGACGCCTCAAGCGCTGCAATCTCGCCGCTGGACAGGCCGAACTCGGCCAGTATCTCGCGGCCATGCTGGCCGACCAGCGGCGCCGGCCGCTCTATGGTAGGCGGCGTCTCGCTCATCTTGACCGCCGGTGCGACCACCCTGACCTTACCGCCGCGCGGATGATCGTAGCTGGTGATCATGCCCAAGTGCTTGACCTGCGGGTCCTCGGCTGCGCGCCTTATGTCCTTCACCTCGGCACACCAGATGTCGACTGCCAGCAGCCGCGCCAGCAGGTCCTGCGTGGCAAACTTCCTGGTTTCGGCGTTGACTTTGTCGAACACCTCGTCGCGTTTGTCGAACAGCGTCTTCAGATCATCGTAGACAGCAAGCTGCGGCGCCTCCAGCACTTCATACAGCGTCTTGAACGGGCTCATGGCGATCGACACATAGCCACCGTCCTTCGCTTGGTAGATACCGAACGGCGCCTGCATGCCGGGGTGGCCGATGCCTGAATTCGGGCGCACGAAATCCTCGCCGAGATTGAGCACGGCGACATATTCTTGATTGAGGTGCGCCAGCATCCCGGCCAGCAGATTGACCTCGATCTTCTGGCCCTTGCCGGTCTTCTCGCGATAGTAGAGCGCCGACAATATGCCGTAGACCATGTTCATGGCGCCGATCTGGTCGGCGAGGCCGGCACCGGCCGGAACAGGGGCCTGATCGCCGCGGCCGGTGTTGGAGATCAGCCCGGACAGCCCCTGGATCAGCATGTCCTGACCGGGACGCTCGACATAGGGGCCTTCCTCGCCATAGCCGGAGCCAGAGCAATAGATGATGGCGGGGTTGACCGCCTTGAAATCCTCGTAGCCATAGCCGAGCCTGGCGAGCACGCCGGGGCGGAAATTCTGCACCACCACGTCCGCCTTCTTGGCCATGTCCATGATGATGGCATGCACCTTGCGGCTTTTCAGGTTGAGCGCGATGGAGCGCTTGTTGCGGTTCCAGGCGAGGAAATTCGGGCTTTCGGAGCCGCCGACCCATTTGGCGAAGAAGGTCATGCCGCGGAACATGTCGCCGGCGCCTGAACGCTCGATCTTGATGACGTCGGCGCCCATGTCGCCGAGCAGCTGCGTGGCGAACGGCCCCTGCAGCAGATGGCTGAAATCGAGGATGCGGACGCCTTCGAGGGCCTTGTTCATTTTTGTCTCATTGGTTGTCAAAGCAGGTCGGGTACGTAGCGGGGTGCGGCGGTGAGGCCGCCGTCGACGCGCAGGTCGGTACCGGTGGTGAAGCCGGCGGCGTCGGAGGCGAGATAGACGGCGGCTTCTGCCACTTCGGACGGTTTGCCGATGCGACCGAGCGGATGCATTTTCACCCAGGCCTTGGCGAGATTGCCGCCGATCTCCTTGATCAGTTTGTCGTTCATCGGCGTGTTGATGGTTCCGGGCGAGATCGAGTTGACGCGGATGTTGAGCGGGCCGAACTCGACCGCCATCTGACGCGTCATCGCCATCACCGCACCTTTGGCGCCGGCATAGGCGGTCCAGCCGTCGAGCCCGATATGACCTTGCGCCGAGGCCATGTTGATGATCGAGCCCGATTTCTGCGCGATCATATGCGGCAGCGCATATTTGCAGCCGCGGAACACGCTGGTCAGGTTGACCGCGATCAGCCGGTGCCACTGCTCGTCGGTCATCTCATGGACCGGCATGCCGCCGATGGCGATGGCGGCATTGTTGACCAGAATGTCGAGATGACCGGTCTTGCCGATGGCGCCGTCTATCAGGGCGGCGATGTCGGCCTCCTCCGCCACGTCGCAATGGATGTAGTCAGCGCGGTGGCCGGCGGCGCGCAGCTCGGCTGCGAATTTTTCGCCCTTCTCATCATCGATGTCGCCGAGGAAGACGTGCGCGCCCTCACGCGCCATTGCCTCGCTGATCGCATGGCCGATGCCGTCGGCGGCGCCGGTGACGATTGCGGTTTTCCCTTTGAGACGATCCATGTCAGACTCCAATGGCGCGCCGGCGCTTCGCTTCGTCGAAAGCGACGGCGGCAATGATGATCATGCCGGTGATGACCAATTGCCATTCGGTCGGCAGGCCGAGCCCGCGCAGCCCGTTGGACAGGAACTGCAGGATCAACACGCCGAGCGCCATGCCGGTCAGGCTGCCGATGCCGCCGGCAAGGCTCACCCCGCCGAGCACGGTGGCGGCGACGACCTGGAACTCGAAATTCAGCCCGGCCGTATGCTGCGCCGAGCCGACGCGGGCGGCTAGGATAATGCCGGCTACCGTTGCCAGCAGCGCGCTGATGATGAAGCAGATGAACTTGACGCGGCGCACGTCGTAGCCTGCCAGCCGCGCTACTTCCGGATTGCCGCCGACGGCATAGATCTGCCGCCCGAACGGCCGGTGCTGCATCACGTAGGCGAAGACGGCGAGCAGAACGATGGCAATGACAGCCGAATAGGGAACGACGTTGAACAGGCGACCGTCCGACAGCGCGATGAAGCTGTCGAGCGCTGCATCATCGGGGATGGCGCGCTGGCCGGTGTAGAGGTAGACACCGCCGCGCATGATGAACATCGTGCCCAGGGTCACGATCAGCGAGTTGATGCCGGCATAGGCCGTCAGATAACCATTCACGACGCCGATGATCAGCCCGAACAGCAACGCGCCGCTGATGCCGAGCACAAGCGAGTTGGTGTCGTTCATGATGATGATCAGCGGCAGCGCGATCGTCGCCAGCAGCGAGCCGATCGAGATGTCGACCTCGCCGGAGATGAAGACGATGGCGCAGCCGATGCCGGCTGTCAGCGCCAGCGAAGCCTGACCGAGCACATTGGTGATGTTGCGCACGGAGAAGAAATTCTCGGCGGTGAAGGAAAAGAACGCGATCACCAGGATGAGGCAGAAGAGCAATGCCACTTCCTGCCGTGCGACGAGCCGCGCCGGCATGGACGGCCCAGATTTCGTGGTGTCGGTGCTTGCCAGGCTCATCACTTGGTCCCTTTGCGAAGCGTCATCGTCTTAGCCGATCGCCGCATTGAGGATGTTCTCCTGCGTGGCCTCGTCGCGGGACATGATCGCGGTGAGGCGGCCTTCGCACATCACCGCGATGCGGTCGGCAAGCCCCAGCAGCTCGGGCATTTCGGACGTCATCATGACGACCGCCAGGCCTTCGCCGGCGAGCCGGTCGATGAGCGCAAAAATCTCCGACTTGGCGCCGACGTCGATGCCGCGGGTCGGTTCGTCGACGACGATCACCTTGAGACCGCGCATCAGCCAGCGCGAGATCAGCACTTTCTGCTGATTGCCGCCCGACAGGTTCTTGACCTGCTGGAACAAGCTCGGCGTCCTGATGCGGAAGCGGTCGACATAGTCCTGCACCGCTTTGCGTTCGCTTGCCTTATCGACGAAGCCCATCCTGGCGAAGGCGCCGAGCGAGGCGAGGCTGGCATTCTGGTAGACCGGCAACTCGCCCATCAACCCTTCGCTCTTGCGGTCTTCGGTGAGCAGGCCGATGCCGAGCCGGACGCCGGTGTGCGTGTCGTGCGGCAGCAGCCGGCTGCCATCGACCGAAATCGCGCCGGAGGTGATCGGATCGAAGCCGACAATCACCTTGGCGAGCTCGGTCCGGCCGGCCCCCATCAGGCCGAAGAAGCCGAGGACCTCGCCGGCATGCGCCTCGAACGACACATCCTTCAGCTTCTTGGCGGTGCTGAGCCCTTCAACGGAAAGCGCGACCTTGCTGCCCGGCGCGCCGCGCTTGCGAGGGAACAGGTTTTCGATGCGCCGGCCGATCATGTCCTGGATCAGCGTGTCGTTGGTGTGCTCGCCGATCGGCCTGGTCGAGACGTGGCGGCCATCGCGCAGCACGGTCACGGTGTCGGCGATCTCGAAGACCTCGTCGAGCTTGTGGCTGACATAGAGCACCGCGATGCCGAGCGCGGCCAGCCGGCGGATGACGGTGAACAGCAGCGAGACCTCGTTCGGCGTCAGCGAGGAGGTCGGCTCGTCCATCACCACGACGCGGGCCTCATGGGCAAGTGCGCGGGCGATTTCGACCATCTGCTGCTGGCTGACCGGCAGCGATCCCGTGCGCGCCGCCGGGTCGACATTGAAGCCGATACGCTTGAACAGAGCGGCCGCATCGGCACGGATCTTCTTCCAGTCGATCGAGCCGCCTTTGCCGGTCGGATAGCCTTCGAGGAAGATGTTTTCGGCGACGCTGAATTCGGCGATCAGCGCGATCTCCTGGAACACCACCTTGATGCCCTCTTTCAGGCTATCGCGCGGCGACTTGATGTCGGCCTCGCGGCCGCGCAGGCGGATGGTGCCGGCATCCTTGCCGTAGACCCCGGCCATGATCTTGATCAGCGTCGACTTGCCGGCGCCGTTCTCGCCCATCAGGGCATGGATTTTGCCGGGTTCCAAGGTCAGATCGACATTGTCCAGCGCCACCACGCCGGGAAAACGCTTGCCGATACCGCGCATCTCCAGCGCCGGCACGCTTTTGTCGACAGCCACGGTTTCGCCGGGGTGAAGGAAATCAACCGACATTGGCTCTGTTCCGCACGATGTCGAGATAGGTCGCCAGGATGATGACGATGCCGGGCACCACCATCTGCAGATCCTGGTTCCAGCCGAGGATGATGATGCCGTTGTCGATGACCTTCAGCACCAGCACGCCAAGCAACGTGCCAAGCAGCGAGCCGCGGCCGCCAAGCAGGCTGGTGCCGCCGAGGATGACCGCGGCAATAACCGTCAGCTCGAAGCCGCGGCCGGCGGTCGGCTGGCCGGCATTCATCAGCGACGACAGGATCATGCCGGCAATGCCGACGCAGAGGCCGGTGACGACGAAGGCGAAGATTTTCAAGCGTTGCGAGCGCACGCCGGAGAGACGAACCGCGCGCTCGTTGGCGCCGACAGCGTAGAGATAACGGCCGAGCGTGGTGAAGCGCAGCGTTGCCGCGGCCAGCGCGAAAATCACCGCGGCAACGACCACGGGCAGCGGGATCGCGCCGATATAGCCGGCGCCGAGATCGGTGAAGCCGGCAAGTCGGTGGTGGTTCTGCACCGCCTCGCGGGTGAACAGATAGACGCCGCCCTGCAGCATCATCATGGTGCCGATGGTGGCGATCAGCGAGTTCACCTTGAGCATGGTGACGACCAGCCCGTTGAACAGACCGACCGCGCCTGAAAAGGCGAGTGCCGCCAGCAGGCCGAGCGTCAGGCTGTGTGTTGAATTGAGCACGGCCATGCCGATACAGCCGACAAAAGCCAGCGATGCACCGACCGACAGGTCGACTTCCGCGGTGATGATCAGCATCGTCATGCCGGAGGCAACGATCAGCACCAGCGCGCATTGGCGCAGGATGGCGATGATGTTGGCTTCGGAATAGAATTGCGGCGCCGCAATCGAAATGGCGATGCAGAGCACGGCCAGGATCACGCCGAGCACCAGCTGGCTGCTGCCCAGCAGCTGGCCGCCGATGAAACGCCTTGGCGCAGAGGATTGCGTAAGCTCGCTCATGTCCATTTCATCTCCGGGCCCGTATCGGTGCCGTCGCCGTTTCGAAGCCTGCCGGCCAAAACAGGACGGTTGCCCTGTTTTTCCGTCGGCATATCCGATCCGCTGCCCTTCCCGCCGTGCGGGAAGGGCTACCCGGAATCCCTACTTCTTGAGATCGGCGGAAGTTTTCATGCATTTTTCCGGTGGCTGAAGCGCATTGACGGCATCCCATTTGATTTTGCGTGTGGTGCCATCGTAGTCGTAGAACTTCTTCCAGTCGTCACCGTTCATCGGCGCCGTCGGGCTGACGATGTGTTCCGGCACCTCTTCGCCGTTGAAGAGCTTAACCGCTGCATCGATGGCGGTGTAGCCTTCCTTTTCCGGGAACATCGCGGCCTCGATTCGGTAGGACGGCTCGTTCTGCATCGCATTGATGAAGGCGAGGCCTTCGCCGCCGGTGCCGACAGTCAACAGGCCGTCCTGCGACTTGCCGGCCGCTTTCCAGGCCTGAAGGCCGCCGAGCGAGGAGGAATCGTTGATGCCGTAGATGATGTTGATGTCGGCGTTCTTGGCAAGAGCCGCCGACGAGACTTCGAGTGCGCGATCGGGATTGCCGCCGCCGTCGAGGTCGTGGACCATGACCGCGTCGGGGATGATGGTCTTCAGGCCGTCCATGAAACCCTGCGACCGCAGGACGGTGGCGGACAGCAGCGGCAGGCCGACATTCATCACCTTGGCCTTGCCTTCGAGCTTTTCCTTGGCGTATTTGCCGGCTTCGACGCCGGCGGTGTAGCCGGTGTCGTAGTCGCAGATCGCGACCATGGTGGTCATGCCCTTGACCGGATTGCCTTCGAGCACGACCGGAACGTTGTTGGATTTCGCCTGGCGCAGCAGCGGCACGACGCCTTCCTCGTTGACGGGCGTGATGATCAGGACGTCGACGCCCTTGGCCATGAAATCTTCGGCGGCGGAGACCTCCTTGGCGACGTCCAGATTGGCGTCCTGCACCTCGAGCTCGATACCGAGTTCCTTGGCGCGGGCCTGCATACCCTTGATGACGTTCTGATACCACTCATGCGTGGCGTAGTTGGTGACGTAGCCGATGCGCTTCGGCATGTTTTCGGCCTGTGCCGCGGCGGCGCTCAGAGCCAGCACGGCCGCCGAGGCAAACAGCGTCGATTTGGACCAGTTCATGTTTCTTCTCCCTGTATTTCTTGTCAGTTGCTGAACGGATAGTCCCGCCGTTCCGGGTCGGCACGTGAAGAGGCGGCAGCTTCGCCCGCGCCCAGCGCCGCCGATATCGTCTCGGCCGCCGCCTTAGTCCGCTCAAAGACGGTGCTGCGATCGAAGCGCGCGGCCTTTTGCGGCAGGAACGGGACGGTGAGCGCGGCAATGACTGCGCCGGTATGGTCGCGCACCGGCGTCGAGATGTTGATGCAGCCCTCGACAGCCAGCGAGGCGCGCGTTTCATAGCCGAGCCTTGCGACTTCGTTCAGCCGCGCTTCGATTTCCGCCCGGCTGCCTTGGCCTTCGCCTGCAGCGACGATCCGCTCGACGATGCGGTCGCGCTCGGCGCGGCTCGAATGCGCCAGCAGCACCGCGCCGGAACTCGTTTCGAGGATCGGGAAATGCGAGCCAAGGGCAACCGAATAACGCATCGGCAAAGGCGAATCGATCTGCAGCACGACCAGTGCGCTCTCGCCTTCGCGGACGACGAGATGGCAGCTCTGGTCGGCATTGGCGGCGAGGCCGCGCATCACCGGCAGCGCGCATTCGACCAGACGGTTCACCGGGGGATGCATATGCGCCAGTTCGAACAGCTTCAGCGACAGGCGGAAGCGGTCCGATTGCGTCCGGAAAATGTAGCCGCGCTTCTCCAGCAGCAGCAGGATGCGGTAGATCTCGTGAATGGAGCGCCCCATTCCGGTGGCGATCTCGGTCTGGGTCAGCGGCTCGCCGCTGGCAGCCATGAATTCCAGTATGTCGAGCGCCTTCTCCACCGCGGGCACGCGGTAGCCGTTGCGGCCGCTTTCGCCTTCGTCGACGATCTGGGCAATATCGGTGGCCATTACGCGACGCTCCGTTGCGGCTGGCCATGCCTGGTCTCGCGATAGAGCCGGTTCAGCCGGTCCGCGAGCTCCGCCGCCGGCAATTCGCCGGTGATGGCCGCCGCGGCGTGAGGGGCGCATTGGCGGAAGAAGCTGATGAAGCCCGGATGGGTCGGGCGCAGATAGGAAGCTTCGATCGTCGCCAGCGTCGAGGCGAAGAAGCCGCCTGAGAGAGCGTTGACCTCGGCATCCTGCCACGCCGCCAGCGATCCCGGCTGTCCGCCGGATTTCACGTAGTCGCCGCGCTGATAGCCGGGCGAGCACAGAAACAGCGCGTAATCGATGGCTGCCTGCTTGTGTTTCGATTGAGCGCTGACGCCGATGCCGGCACCGCCGAGCAAGGCGCCGGCGGATCGCGGCGTCGGCACGTCGGCGAAGCGCAGATACGGCCTGTCTGCCTTAGAGGCGTAGTTCACATAGCCGAAGGCGAACGGCACGTAGACCACGTCGTCATGCGCGATCATGTGATCGTAGCAGCGGATCGGGTTCCATTTCGGCGAATCCGGATGCGACAGCGCTGCAAGCTGGCGCAACTGCCCGACGGCCTGCGCGATTTTTTCCCCGGCGATGAACTCGTCGCCGTCTTCCCGGGGCTCACCCAGCGTCAAAAGCAGGCACATGGCGTCAGTCGGCACCAACGGCAGCCCAAGCCATTTGCCGTCCTTCAAGGCGCGCCGGCCGAGCTCCAGCACCTCGTCATGGCTGCGCGGCAGCGGCCCGTAGCGCTCCAGCAGATCGGGGCGATACGAGGCAACCTGACAGGCAGCATCGATCGGCAACGCCCATTGAAGCCCGTCCCTTGCGTAGGATTGCCAGGACGCGCCAACCGAATCCCGTTCGAAGCCGCGGCGCTGCTCGGCCGACAAATCGAACGGCACCATCAGCCCGCCTTCGGCAATATCGCCGATGAACGGATGGTCGAACACGACAAGATCATAGGCGCCGAGCACCGGACCAAGCGCGCCCTCGCCGAATTCGTAGAGGCTGCGGCGGTCCCATTCGATCTCAAGACCGGGATTGCCGGCACAATACGGCCCGATGCTGGCGTCGAGCGGACCCCAGCAGCGTCGGTGATCCCACGCGAGACCGCGCAGTCTTGTCATGCCCGAAATTCCTCCCAGAGGCGGCCATGCGCCGGCCCAGCCGATTAGTAGCAACTATTTTCACCTAGACAAGTAGTTTTTACATACGCAAAGCCAGTCCTCGCTTCCGTTTGGCGAGAAAGCCGCCCAACCATCCTTGGTGCGCATCGCGTTGCCGCCGGCCTGCAGCCAAAGGCTGCGATGGATCTGGCTTTTGGGGAACTTTCGCGACGAACATTCGTTCGGTTGGCGCAGCCATCTGGAGCAGCATCACTGGAATCAGCAGCCACGTCGCAGGGAGCGGACTAAATGGACCAACCGTGGGCGCGGCCATGAACCGGTTTACCGCCTTGGCATTCGCCACGTTTCTGGCGATAACTTCGATCTGGGTCCTGTTCCTGGTTTCTTAAGATTTGGCTCTGGTTTTTCAGGATTTGGCTCTGGTTTGTTAGGATTTGGAGGGGTTCTCGACAGGTCGACCGCTTAACGACAACATCCACGGCATGCGGTTCTGCCAGCCGGAGCCGCGTGCGTGAAGAAACTGTCGCCAGGAGCACACCGGCACGCACATTCGGGGTTGGCAGCCACGCTGCCTGCAACGTTCCAATCAGTTTTCAGGAAACGGCGAGATCTCATGCTGCTGAGGGTGATCGTTCGAAACTGTGCCGCCATCCGTCTTGGCTGCCTCGGCGCGACGATCTTGCTGGTCGGGCTGCTTGCCGGCTGCCAGGGCGGCGTGCTCGATCCGCAAGGGCCGGTGGGGGCGGCGCAGCGGACGATCCTGCTCAATTCGGTTGCTATCATGCTGGCCATCGTCATCCCGACGATCGTGGCGACGCTCGGCTTTGCCTGGTGGTTCCGGGAAACCAACACAAGAGCGTGGTACCTGCCGGAATGGGCCTATTCCGGACGCATCGAACTGGTGGTCTGGTCGATCCCCATCCTCGTCATCCTGTTTCTGAGCGGCATCATCTGGATCGGGTCGCATGACCTCGATCCAATGAAGCCGCTGGATTCGCAGCAAAAGCCGCTTGAGGTGCAGGTCGTCTCGCTCGACTGGAAATGGCTGTTCATCTACCCCGAGCAGAATGTCGCGAGCATCAACCAGCTTGTGGTGCCGGCGGGCAGGCCGGTGCATTTCTCGCTCACCTCGGCAAGCGTGATGAATGCGTTCTTCGTGCCTCAGCTCGGCGGCATGATCTACACGATGAACGGCATGACGACGCAGCTTCACCTGCAGGCGGATCAGCCCGGCGAATTCTATGGGCGGTCGGCCCATTTCAGCGGCGACGGTTTTCCAGGTATGCAATTCGTGCTGCATGCCGTCGCAGCGGATGCCTTCGACGCGTTCGTCAATTCGGCGCGAAGCCGGGGACAGGCACTCGACAAGGCCAGCTACCACGAACTAGCCAGACAGAGCATCGACGTGCCACCTTCAACCTATCGCTCGGTCGAGCCGGACCTTTTCCATGAAATCGCGACGCAGGGCGTTCCGCCCGCGCCCGGTCCCCAGGCCGATCGCCCCGAGCCGGGCGTATCGCCCAAGACAGGAGGTTGACAATGCTCGGAAAATTGAGCTGGGACGTCATTCCGTTCGATCAGCCTCTGCCGATGATCGCCTCGGCGGTCGTCGCCCTGACAATCCTCGGCGTGCTGGCCTGGGTCTTCCTGGCCGGCCATTTTCCCTATCTGTGGCGCGAATGGATCACCAGCGTCGATCACAAGCGGATTGGCGTGATGTACACGCTGCTGGCGCTGCTGATGCTGCTGCGCGGCTTCAGCGACGCCGTCATGATGCGGTCCCAGCAGGCCCTCGCCTTCCAGGCGCCCGGCTATCTGCCGCCCGACCACTTCAATCAGGTCTTTTCCGCCCACGGCACCATCATGATCTTTTTCGGGGCGATGCCGTTCGTCATCGGCCTGATGAACCTGGTCGTGCCGCTGCAGCTCGGCGTCCGCGACGTTGCCTTTCCAACGCTCAACTCGGTGAGTTTGTGGCTCACCGCCACCGGCGCGCTGCTGGTCAACATCTCGCTGGTGATCGGCGAGTTCGCACGCACCGGATGGCTGCCCTATCCGCCGCTCAGCGAGACCGCCTACTCGCCGGGCGTCGGTGTCGATTACTATCTGTGGGCGGTGCAGATAGCGGGTGTCGGAACGCTGCTCACCGGCATCAATTTCGTCACCACGATCCTGAAGATGCGGGCGCCCGGCATGAGTTACCTCAGGATGTCGATGTTCTGCTGGACTTCGCTCGCCGCCAGCCTGCTCATCGTCGCCGCGTTCCCGATCCTCACCGCCACGCTCGCGATGCTGACGCTCGACCGCTATTTCGGCTTCCATTTCTTCACCAACGAAGCCGGCGGCAACATGCTGATGTTCGTGAACCTGATCTGGGCCTGGGGCCATCCCGAGGTTTACATCCTCGTCCTGCCGGCGTTCGGCATCTTCTCGGAGGTCATCTCCACCTTCTCCAGCAAGCCGCTGTTCGGCTACCGCTCGATGGTGGCCGCGACACTCTTCATCTGCATCGTTTCCTTCATGGTGTGGCTGCACCACTTCTTCACCATGGGCGCCGGCGCCGACGTCAACGCTGCGTTCGGCATCGCAACCAGCGTCATCGCTGTCGGTACCGGCGTGAAGATCTACAACTGGATGTTCACCATGTATGGCGGCCGCATCCGCTTCGCGACCCCAATGCTGTGGTCGCTGGGCTTCATGGTGACGTTCGTCATCGGCGGCATGACGGGCGTGTTGCTGGCGGTGCCGCCGGCCGATTTCCTGCTCCACAACAGCCTGTTCCTGGTGGCGCATTTCCATAACGTCATCATCGGCGGCGTGCTGTTCGGCGCCTTCGCGGGATATACCTACTGGTTTCCCAAGGCATTCGGTTTCCGGCTGCACGAGGGCTGGGGCAAGCTGGCCTTCTGGCTGACGCTGATCGGGTTCTATGCCACCTTCGTGCCGCTCTACGCCGTCGGCCTGCTCGGCATGACCCGCCGCATGCAGCATTTCGACGTGCCGGCCTGGTATCCCTGGGTGCTGGTTGCCGGCGCCGGCATGATCATCACCACCGCCGGCGTGGTCGCGCAGATCATACAGCTCGTCGTCAGCATCCGGCAGCGTGCGGCGCTTCGAGATTCCACAGGGGATCCCTGGGACGGGCGCTCGCTGGAATGGGCCACGACCTCACCGCCGCCGGTCTTCAACTTCGCCGCGCTTCCGCACGTCGAGGGCGAAGAGCCCTACTGGAGCATCAAGCAGCGGGCACGCGAGCAAAACCGCCTGCGCGACGAGCCTGAATACGAGCCGATCGAGATGCCGCGCAACAGTCCCACCGGGTTCATCTGCGCCTTCTTTGCGACCGTGATGGGTTTCGCTCTCATCTGGCACATCTGGTGGATGGTGGCGCTCGGCGCGCTCGGTGCTTTCGCTACCTTCGTCGTATTCGCATGGCGCGACAAACCCGAATACGTCATTTCTGCCGCCGAAGTCGCCCGGATCGACCGCGCCAACCGAAGCGCGCGCCGCGAGGCACTGGCTACCTACACGGGGCCAAGGCCATGACCGCGATAGACGTTCGAGAGCGTGACCCTTACCGTATTCATGGCGGGCACGGCCATGCACCCGGCGGCCCGGCCCCGATCCGGATCGTCGTCGGCTATGGCTTCTGGATCTTCCTTCTGAGCGACATCGTGATGTTCTCCGCCTTCTTCGCGGCCTATGCCGTGCTGGCGGGCAAGACGGCGGGCGGACCAAGCGGGGCCGAGCTGTTCAACTTGCGCAACGTCGCGATCGAGTCGGCCGCTTTGCTGTTGTCGAGCTTTACCTGCGGTCTCGCCGGCCTTGCCGTGACAGCGCGGCGAAGCTCCTGGTTCTATGTCGCGATGACTGTCACCTTCGTGCTCGGCGCCAGCTTCATCCTGCTCGAATTGCGCGAGTTCGTGCATATGGTTGCCAGTGGTGCCGGACCGACGCGCAGCGCTTTCCTGTCGGCGTTCTTCACGCTGGTGGGATGCCATGGCCTTCACGTCACGGCGGGGCTGCTGTGGCTGCTCACGATGATGGCGCAGATCTTCGCCAAGGGATTCCGCGACGATATTCTTCGGCGTTTCATGTGCTTCAGCCTGTTCTGGCACGCCCTCGACATCATCTGGGTCGCGCTGTTCACCGTGGTCTATCTCCTGGGAGCAAGTCGATGAGCAATGCGGATGATCGCCACGCGCAACGGCGCGACACCCATGGCCTGGAGCGCTACGACATCGATACGGCGCCGGGTGACGAATACCTCGGCGACACCGACGTCGGATCCGGGCTACGTGGCTATGTGATCGGCCTCGGGCTGGCAACGCTGCTGACCATCGCCTCGTTCTGGTTGCCCGGAGCCGACCTGGTATGGGCACCCGGCGTTCCGGTGGCGCTGGTCGTGCTGGCGATCGCCCAGATGGGCGTGCATCTCGTCTTCTTCCTGCACATCACGACGGGACCGGACAACACCAACAACGCCCTGGCGCTTGCCTTCGGCGTGCTGATTGTAGCTCTGGTGATCGGCGGCTCGATCTGGATCATGGCCAATCTCGACCACAATTTGATGCCGATGAACGCGATCATGAACATGAACCGCTGATTTAGCGATTATTCCGGCCATCGGCCGCAGTTCATGCGACAGCGAACTCCGGTCTCAAGCCCGTTCGAATGTTCCCACGAGCTCGGCGTCTCCCAGGACGTGTGGGGCGGCCTCGTTCAGCACGTTGTCCACCGCAGCCTTCTCGCCGGGACGCAGCGTCTCGACGTCGACCGCAAGAAGCTCCGGGCAGCCACCCGGTCAAACCCGCAGCCGGCCGTTGGCCGGAACATTCGCCGCGTCAACGGGTTTTTTGGTTCGGACGCATTGCCGCGGAAACGGCAATGGGCTCGGCAATGGACGAAGGGCGCGACATGACCGGGCTAAGCGGTAAGCAACCAAGCGGGGCGAAAGGTGTTGTGGTCGCATTCTCTGCGCCGGGCGGCGAGACCATCTACGCCCATGAACGGGAAACCGTCGCTGCCGTCGCGCGCACGATTGCAGCGTTGAAGGGATTTTCCTTCCGCGAGGGCCTGCGTGAAGGTGGCGGTGACAGGGGCGGGTTGTATTTCGTGCCGGACGACAGCCTGCTTGCTGCCGATGCGGTTCAACTGGGCATAAACGGGCCCGACGATCTCTTCGGCGGGGTGGTGCCTTGGCGCCTCGCAACCACCAAGGCCATAACCCACGAGCTGGTGGACGGATCGGCGGCACGGCCAAAAGAATGGCCCGCCGGCTTCGGCAGCGCCGTCGCCGCGGCCGTACTGCCCGGCTACACTGCATTTTCACGCCATGACGCGCTGCGCGCAGCGCAACGTCTGCTGGAGCTCGGGCTGGTCCGGTTCAAGCCACCGCGCGCTTCGCGGGGCCGCGACCAGCACACCGCCGCGACAGTCGGCGATGTCGAAAGGCTGCTGGACCAATATCCATCGTCTGAGCTAAGCGAATACGGCCTTGTTCTCGAAACGCAGCTTCGCGACATCGTTACGCTGAGCGTTGGCAGAACCATGATCGACGAATTGTCGATCAGCTATTACGGCACCCAGCGGACGACGACCGACAACGACGGACAGCCCGTTTACGGCGGATCCGATCTGGTTGTGGTGCGCGGCGGATGGGAGGCGCTGGATGAGCTGCGATTATCTCCGGCGCTGGGTTTGGCCGTGGCGCAGGCGAGGACCTATGACGCAGCGATGGATGGTTATCCAGGATTCTTCGCTTCGCGACGCAACTACGACATCGGCCAAGGTGTCGATTCCTCGGGCATCTGGCGATCGGGTGTGCTGGAAGCCAGCTGGCGGATCGGTGGCAGCAGCAGCGCCGAGCTGGCAGCGATGGACGCCATGACGCGCGACCCCGACATGCAGATCGTGCATGTCTCCGCCGTCAAGCAGTTCGGCAGCACTGCGCGGCTGCCGCCGAACGCGGCAATCCATTTCCACGGGGAGGACCCGGAGGAGGGTCAAATCACGCGTTACACCGTCGTGACCCAGGCGATCCGAGGGCCGATCGGAGAAGCCGGCCGATTCTAGCCATGTCAGGTTGAAGTCAAGCACGCCTCCGGCATAGAACATCCACAAATGGCCCGAGTTTGTTTCGGGCAGGCAGCAAGTCAGAAAAGGCCCAGGCCCTGAAATGGGTGGCGGGCGTGCAATAGCGGCGTTGCCTGCCGGAGTGGTTACGGAAATGGCCATGCCAACCGTTTACGACAAACGACAGGATCCGGAAGGCCTCTGGGAGGTCTATGACAGCGAGAGCGACGAAGCCGTCGTGGTCGATGGCTTGCCGCTTTCCGGTCTCGACGAAAGCGAGGCCTATGAAGCGATTGAAAAGCTCTATCGCGGCGAGCTGACGTCGGACAACATCCCCGAGACAGCTCGGTCAGGGTGGCCTCCGACCAAGGACGGATTGTGATGACGGCCTGACGGACATCACCGGGGCGACCGGTCGCGGATCTACGACGAGGCCTTGACCCCGAGCTTGCGGGCCTTGTCCTCGAAGTCGTCACGAATGTCCTCGATCGTCGGCAGATGCAGTCGCCGCAGCTGGGCGTGCAACTTTTTGGCAGCGTCGGAATTCAGGTCGCGCTTGAAATTGGTCGCGACCTCCTCGGCCGAGCCGTAACGGCGATAGCGCTCTATGTCGGTCTTCGTGGCTTGCTGGACATGTTCGAGCGTCTTGCGCTCGGCATCGGATTTTCCGTCCGGTTTGGCCCGCATGACCGGATTGAAGGCTTTGCTGATAACGAATTCGACCAGTTCCTGCTGGGCGTGAGCCATGATTGTTCTCCCTCGAAGGAGGCCTGTCCGGGCTTAGAACGGTTCGTCGTTTTCCGGAAACGCTGAACCGCTCTATCTTTTCGTTTTGACGCATTCGAACGGAAAACCGTTCCACACTTTTACTGGAATTGCTCTAACCGCGGCGGCAATTGAAGGTTCCTTGGCGGATTTCGTTACCGCCGCAGGTCAAGCGCAGTTCCTCGAGGATCACAGCCGAGCCTTGGTGGTGCGTGGCGTTGCCAGGAGCAGGCTTGTTTCGCTGCCGGTAATTCCGGGGATCAGGCGGATACGTCTCAGCACCGCGTCGAACTCGCTCAGGGTCTGGGTTCCGAGTTCTATCACCAGATCCCAGCGGCCATTGGTGGTATGGATGGTCGAGACCTCGGAGAAGCCACCCAGCGCCCGAATGACGCGATCGGCGGCGTGGCCTTCGATCTCGATCATCATGATGCCACGCACGCGCTGATCGACCGCGTCGGCGCGCAGAATGACGGTGTAGCCGACGATGACGCCGTCCCTTTCAAGTCGCTCGATCCGGGACCTTACCGTTGCCCGGGAGACACCCAGGCCGACGGCAAGATCGGAAATGCTGCGCCGGGCGTCGTGCCGCAAAGAGGTGATGATCTGCTCGTCGAGCTGGTCCATGGTTGCTCACAACGGAAGTAGATGATGCCATTATGCTAAGGCATTTCGACAAATTTGCCAATTTGACATGTTCATTCTGCCAGCGATGCGAGGTTCAATAAAGGCATCGTAATTGGCGGGGTATGAGAATGCATTGCACGATCGTGGGCGCACCGATCCAGGCCGGCTCAGGCCGCATGGGCTGCGAGATGGGGCCGAGTGCGCTGCGCACGGCCGGCCTGGCCACCGCACTGACCGAGCTCGGCCATACGCTGACCGACCTCGGAACGATCGTCCCGGCCGACATGCGTCCTGTCGTACACGGCAACGCGGCGGTGAAGGCGCTGCCGGAAATTGCCGCCTGGACGGCAGCAATCAGCGAAACGGCCTATGCCGCGAGCGCCGATGCGATGCCGATCTTTCTCGGCGGCGACCACAGCATTTCGGCCGGTACGCTCGCCGGCATTGCCCGCCGGGCGGCGAATGCCGGCCGGCCGCTCTTCGTGCTGTGGCTCGATGCGCACCCCGATTTTCATACGCTCGACACGACCACCAGCGGCAATTTGCATGGTGTGCCGCTGGCCTATGCCAGCGGGCAGCCCGGCTTCGAGGGCTATTTCCCCCGCCTTGCAGCGCAGGTGGACCCGGCTCGCATATGTGCGCTGGGGATCCGCAGCGTGGACCTGGCGGAAAGGGAAGCGTTGCGCAGAGCCGGCGTGACGGTCCATGACATGCGTTCGATCGACGAGCACGGCATTGCGCAACTGCTTCGCGCCTTTCTCGAACGGGTGAGCGCCGCCAACGGCATGCTGCACGTCAGCCTCGACGTCGATTTTCTCGACCCGTCGATCGCCCCGGCGGTCGGCACCACCGTTCCCGGCGGCGCCACCTTCCGCGAGGCGCATCTGGCAATGGAAATGCTGCATGACAGCGGCCTCGTCACCAGTCTCGACCTGGTCGAGCTCAACCCTTTTCTCGACGAACGCGGCCGCACCGCCACGCTTTTGGTCGACCTGACCGCGAGCCTGATGGGCCGGCGGATCATGGATCGCCCGACGAGGGGGTTCTGAGCCATGACCGTCAATTTGAACATCGTCCCGTTCGTCAGCGTCGACCGCATGATGAAGCTGGTGCTTGCCATCGGCATCGAGCGCTTCGTGCTCGAGCTTGCCGCCTATATCGAAGAGGATTTCAGGCGCTGGGAGCTGTTCGACAAGACGCCGCGCGTCGCCTCGCACAGCGTTGACGGCGTCATCGAGCTGATGCCGACCAGCGACGGGCAGCTCTACGGGTTCAAATACGTCAACGGGCATCCGAAGAATACGCGTGACGGCCGCCAGACCGTGACCGCTTTCGGCGTGCTTGCCGATGTCGGCAATGGCTATCCGATGCTGCTTTCGGAAATGACCATCCTGACGGCGCTCAGAACCGCCGCAAGCTCGGCGGTCGCGGCGAAATACCTCGCTCCAGAGGCCGCCAGGTGCATGGCGATCATCGGCAATGGCGCGCAATCGGAATTCCAGGCCATTGCCTTCAAGGCGCTGCTTGGCGTCGACAGGCTGCGTCTCTACGATATCGACCCGGCGGCCTCGGCGAAATGCATGAAGAACCTTGCCGGCATGGGTTTCGACATCAAGCTCTGCGCGTCGGCGCAGGAAGCCGTCGAAGGTGCAGAGATCATCACCACGGTCACCGCCGACAAGCGGTCGGCAACAATCCTGACCGACAACATGGTTGGATCCGGCGTGCACATCAACGCGGTTGGCGGGGACTGCCCGGGCAAGACCGAGCTGCATCGCGACATACTGCTGCGCTCGGACATTTTCGTCGAATATCCGCCGCAGACGCGCATCGAAGGCGAGAGCCAGCAGCTCGATGCGGATCACCCGCTCACCGAATTGTGGCAGGTGATGACAGGAAAGGCAGCAGGCCGGACGGATGCCCGACAGATCACATTGTTTGACTCCGTCGGCTTTGCGATCGAGGATTTTTCCGCGCTGCGCTACGTCCGCGATCAGCTTCAGCGGACCGGCCTTTACGAGGAACTAGACCTTCTGGCCGATCCCGATGAGCCGCGCGACCTGTTTGGCATGCTGCTGCGCGCCGAAAAAGCGACCGGGCTGGCGGTTGCCGGCAGCTGAGCTGCGATCCCGTCGGTCAGTCCTTCTTTTCCTGATACAGGCGCTCGGTCGCACGCTCGCTTTCCCTGCGCTCCGCCGGGCCGCGACGGCGCTGCGTGAGCAGGGCGTAGGCGATCAGGACTGCCAGCAGCAGTGGACCGCCTGCAACAACGAGCAACCACAAACTATTCCCAGACATCGACCGTCTCCTTTCCCTCACAACCGGAAAGGACCCGAACCGTTCCTCCGTCTTGTTGGATGTCGCCCGCAGGACGTCGTGCGATTCAGGATTTTGTGCCGCGAGCAGGACGTTCCACGCCTTGTCTGCACTCAGGATGCCCTTATCTAGACTCTTATCGTTCGGTCACATGCACTCTCTGCGAAGTGAAGGGAACCACAAGGGCTTTCCAACATTTGGTTGTTCAAGAGACAAACATGCAGCCACATCGGCTCCGGGGCTAGGAATACCATGCGTGAGAATCAATCCGACGTCTTCGATCTGTTTTCCGAGGTTTACAAGAATGCGGCGCAGGAGGAGATAAGCCTCCAGCAATATCTGCTTGCCTGCCGCGAGGACAAGTCGATGTACGCCTCGGCACCCGAACGGATGGTCGAGGCGATCGGCGAGCCGACCTTTGTCGATACCAGCAAGGACGAGCGGCTCGGCCGTATTTTTTCGAACCGGACGATCAAGATCTATCCGACCTTCGCCGACTTTTACGGCATGGAGGATACGATCGAGCGTATCGCCGGTTATTTCCGCTATGCCTCGCAAGGGCTCGAGGAACGCAAGCAGATCCTCTATCTCCTCGGCCCAGTCGGCGGCGGCAAGTCCTCGCTTGCGGAGCAGCTGAAAAGGCTGATGGAGCAGCGTCCGATCTATACACTGAAGGTCGGCGGCCAGGTCAGCCCGGTCTTCGAATCGCCGCTCGGGCTGTTCGATCCCGACCGCATGGGCGACCTTTTGGAGGACAAATACGGCATCGCCCGGCGGCGGCTGACCGGCCTGATCTCGCCCTGGGCGGCCAAGCGTCTCGACGAATTGTCCGGCGACATCTCCAAATTCAGCGTCGTCAAGCTGATGCCGTCCAGGCTTCGCCAGATCGGCATCGCCAAGACCGAGCCGGGCGACGAGAACAACCAGGACGTTTCGGCCCTGGTCGGCAAGGTCGACATCAGGCAGCTGGAAAACTTCAGCCAGTCCGATCCGGACGCCTATTCCTATAGCGGCGGGCTGAACCGGACGACGCAAGGACTGCTCGAATTCGTCGAGATGTTCAAGGCGCCGATCAAGGTGCTGCATCCGCTGCTGACCGCCACCCAGGAAGGCAGCTACAACGGCACCGAGAATTTCGGCGCTTTCCCCTATCAGGGCATCATCGTTGCCCATTCCAACGAATCGGAATGGCTGCAGTTCAAGAACAACAAAAACAACGAGGCGTTCCTCGACCGCATCCTGGTGGTCAAGGTGCCGTATTGCCTGCGCGTCACCGAAGAGCGGCAGATCTACGAGAAGCTGTTGCGCGAAAGCGAACTGGCTAACAGCCCCTGCGCTCCGGAAGTGCTCGACATCCTCAGCCGGTTCACCGTCTCGACCCGCCTGGCCGAACACGACAATTCGCCGCTCTACACCAAGATGCGCGTCTATGACGGCGAGAACCTCAAGGAAACCGATCCCAAGGCGAAGTCGGTCCAGGAGTACCGAAACGCCGCCGGTGTCGATGAAGGCATGACCGGCGTCAGCACCCGCTTCGCCTTCAAAATCCTGTCGCAGACCTTCAACTACGACACCGAAGAGGTGGCCGCCGATCCGGTGCATCTGATGTACATCCTGGAAGAGGCGATCAAGCGCGAGCAGTTCCCGAAGGAAACAGAGGCGGACTATCTCGATTTCATAAAGTCGGAGCTGGCCACCCGTTATGCCGAGTTCATCGGCCACGAGATCCAGAAGGCCTATCTGGAATCCTACAGCGAATACGGCCAGAACCTGTTCGACCGCTACATCGCCTATGCCGATGCCTGGATCGAGGATCAGGACTACAAGGATACCGATACCGGCCAGATCCTCAATCGCGAGGTTTTGGACAACGAACTGTCGCAGGTCGAAAAGCCGGCCGGCATCGCCAATCCCAAGGACTTCCGCAATGAAGTGGTGAAGTTCACGCTGCGCGCGCGGGCCAGAAACCATGGCCGCAACCCGTCATGGACGAGCTACGAAAAGCTGCGCGAAGTCATCGAGAAGCGGATGTTCGGGCAGGTCGAGGACCTGCTGCCGGTGATCAGCTTCGGCTCCAAGCAGGACAGCGTGACGGAGAAGCGGCATACCGAATTCGTGCAGCGGATGATCCAGCGCGGTTACACCGAACGCCAGGTTCGCCGGCTGGTGGACTGGTACATGCGGGTGAACAAGGCGGGTTGAAGCCAGCCCGGGGTAACATATGCCGATCTTCATCGATCGCCGACTGAACCCGAAGGACAAAAGCCTCGGCAATCGGCAGCGTTTCCTGCGGCGGGCGCGCGAAGAGTTGAAGCGCACGATCCGCGATCAGATCCGCACCGGCAAGATCGCCGACGTGGACGCCGAGCATGCCGTTTCGATGCCGGCGCGGGGCACCGGCGAGCCGAGCTTCAACGATGCCAGGAACAGCGGCAGCCGCCAGCACGTCCTGCCCGGCAACAAGCATTTCTCCCCAGGCGACCGGCTGCCCAAGCCCGGCCAGGGCGGCGGCATGGGGTCCGCCCCGGGGAGAACCGAATCGGAGGACGATTTCCGTTTCGTGCTGTCGCGCGAAGAGGTGCTCGACCTCTTTTTCGAAGACCTCGAACTGCCTGACATGGTCAAGCTCAACCTCAAGGAGATCCTCGCCTTCAAGCCGCGCCGGGCCGGCTTCGCCGCGACCGGCTCGCCGACCAACATCAATGTCGGGCGCACGATGCGCAACAGCCATGGCCGCCGCATAGCGCTCAGGCGTCCCAAGCAGGAGGACCTCGATGCGATCGCGCAGGAGATTGCGTCGCTGGAGGCGAAGCCGCAAAACGTCGAGATGCGCCAGCGCATCGTGGCGCTGCAGGAAGAGTTCGATCGACTGGAGCGTCGCCGCAAGCGGATCGCCTATGTCGACCCGGTCGATATCCGCTTCAACCGCTTCGACGCACAGCCGGTGCCGAACGCCAACGCGGTGATGTTCTGCCTCATGGACGTGTCCGGTTCGATGGGCGAACGCGAGAAGGATCTGGCCAAGCGCTTCTTCGTGCTGCTGCACCTGTTCCTGAAGCGGCGCTACGACCGGACCGAGGTGGTCTTCATCCGCCACACCCACGAGGCGCAGGAGGTCGACGAGGAAACCTTCTTCTACAACACCCAGAGCGGCGGTACGGTGGTTTCCACCGCGCTCGAGGAGATGCACCGCATCGTCGAGCAACGCTATCCCAGCCGCGAATGGAACATCTATGTCGCCCAGGCCTCGGACGGTGACAATTTCGTCACCGATTCCGAGCGCTGCATCGCCCTGCTCGACGAACAGATCATGCGGCTGTGCCAGTATTTCGCCTATGTCGAGATCCTCGACGAGCGCGAGAGCCACATCTTCGGCGCTACCGACAACGGCACGTCGCTATGGCGTGCCTACAGTGCGGTCAAGCTGAGATGGTCGAACTTCCAGATGAGCCGCATCGCCACCGCGGCCGACATCTACCCGGTTTTCCGCCAGCTCTTCGCCAGACAGCCGGGCTATCAAAAGAGCGGTGAAAGAGGGGGCTGATGGCGAGCAGATCCGGGCTGCTGTTTTCCGGTTCCGACTGGGATTTCAGGACGCTGTCGCGCGCCTACGAGACCATCGAGGCGATCGCCACCGAAGAGCTCCACCTCGACACCTATCCGGTACAGATGGAGATCATCTCGTCCGAACAGATGCTCGACGCCTATTCTTCGGTCGGCATGCCGCTGATGTACCGGCACTGGTCCTTCGGCAAGCACTACCTCTACCAGGAACTGCTCTATCGCAAAGGCGGGCGAGGGCTCGCCTATGAACTCGTCATCAATTCGAATCCCTGCATCGTCTATCTGATGGAGGAAAACACCATGGCCCTCCAGGCCCTGGTGACGGCGCACGCAGCACTCGGGCATAACCATTTCTTCAAGAACAATTATCTTTTCCGGCAGTGGACGGACGCCGGCGCCATCCTCAGCTATCTCGACTTCGCCAAGGGCTATATTGCCCGCTGCGAAGAGCGGCATGGCGTCGATGCGGTGGAAGAGATCCTCGATGCCGCACACGCGCTGATGGAACAGGGCGTGTTCAGATATCACCGGCCGCCGAAGCTGTCGTCGGAAAAGCAGCGCGAGGGCCTTCGCGAGCGCCTGGAATACGAGGAGCGCTCCTACAACGATCTGTGGCGCACGCTGCCGCCGTCCAAGGACGGCACCAAGGTTCGCGAGACGGACACCATGGCGGAGCGCAAGAAATCGCTCAACCTGCCCGAGGAGAACCTGCTTTATTTCCTGGAGAAGAACAGCCTGATCCTGGAACCGTGGCAGCGTGAGGTTATCCGGATTGTCCGCGTTATCGCGCAGTATTTCTATCCACAGCGCCAAACGCAGGTGATGAACGAGGGCTGCGCCACCTTCGTGCATTACACGCTGATGAACCTTTTGTTCGACCGCGGGCTGATCGGCGAAGGTGCCATGCTGGAGATCCTGCGCAACCATTCGAACGTGATCTTCCAGCCGGGCTTCGACGATCCGCGCTTTTCCGGTATCAACCCTTACGCGCTGGGGCTTGACATGATGCAGGACATCCAGCGCATCTCGACCGCGCCGACGGCCGAGGACCGCGACTGGTTCCCCGATATCGCCGGCAACGGCGACTGGCGCCAGACCTTGCTGGACGCCTGGGCCAACCATCGCGACGAGTCCTTCATCCGCCAATATCTGAGCCCTACCCTGATACGGAAATGGCGGTTCTTTGTGCTTGCCGACGCTGCCAACGACCCCCATTACGAAGTCGCCTCGATACACAATGAGCGCGGCTACGAGAGTATCCGCAGCGCACTCGCCCACAGCTACGACATCGGCGCCAGCCGGCCGGACATCCAGGTGGTGGATGTGGACCTGCTCGGCGACCGGCATCTGCGCCTGCAGCACAAGGTCAAGGACGGCATCGTGCTGGAAGGCGGCAGCCGCGACGCCACGCTGCGCCACATCCGCAAGCTCTGGGGCTACGAGGTCAGCATGGTCGCGGTCGACGCGCAGACCGGCGCCAGGCTCCACGAACGCTCGACCAGCCAGATCGGGGAATGACCGAACAGCCTGCCGGCGAAGTCGGGCGCCTTTTCAGGATCACCAACCACCCTATCTACGCGCGCACCACGAGCGCATGGTCGGGAGCAGGAACATGCGCGCATTGACGATCGCCACGCTTCTGTTGGTCGCCGTCTCGATGGCGCTCTCGCTCGCGCACGCTTTGGAATTGCCCGGCAAGTTGCGCCTCAAGGAGGCCACCTACAGATCAGTGCAGGCGATCTACTATCCCGGCTTCACGATCGGCGGGTTCGCCGAGATCGGCGGCATCATTGCACTCGCCGTCCTGCTTTACCTGACGCCCTATCCAAGCGCCCGATTCTGGTGGACCTTGGCGGCGCTTGTCTCATTGCTGGCGGAGCACGCGACCTATTGGTTGGTCACCCACCCCGTCAATAATTTCTGGGTGCAAGACACTGTCCTGCCGAAATCCGCCGCGACGTTTTTTTCAATGTTCTCTCGAAAGCAGACCGGCGACTGGAGAGATTTGCGCAACGTCTGGGAGGCTTCGCATGTGGTCAGGGCAGGCCTGGCAATGCTGAGCCTCGTCTCAATTGCTGTCGCCGCGACATTTTTTGCCGAATAGCCCCAGGGATTAAGGTCAAGGGACGTACCCGGCATCGTATTGTCTTAACGTCAAGCGATCCGGCCGTTCAGCGGTCGGCGCGATGCTTGTTGTGGGCGCTTTCCTGGTGCTCGCCGCGGATGATGTTGCGATCGTCGGGATCGGCAATATCCTTCGGGTCCGATCTGAGCTCGGCACCGCGCCGGAACGCCTCGCGCTCTTGCCTGGTCTTTTTCAAATCCGCTTCCGCGTCGAAATCCTTGCCGGCGTTTTTCGTGTTCTCGCGCTCTTCGATGATGCGCAATTGCTGCTCATGAGTCTTCTTTCCGGCCATTGGTGACCTCCTTCCTTCGATTGTCCGCTTCCCCAAGGTCCAGATTCGCTACAGCCCGAAAGGATAAGTCTCGGGAAGGCCTGTCCCCGCATGCTCCGGCCCAAGCGGCGTCACGGCATTGGTCTCATCGAACCAGACGAAAGCATCGAACTGGCGGGCGAGCGAGGCGTCCGCATAGTGGCTGTGCAGCTCGGTCTCGGGCCGATAGATGACGCCGATAAAGCGTTCCAGCCGGCGCTCCAGAAGCCGTTGGCGCAGCGTGTCGTCGCGCTCGAAATCGAGCAGGAAAGGCGAGACGCCGCTGTCGTGGCAAAGCCGCTCATAGCTGTCGTTGTGGGAAGGCCGAACCGGTTTCACTTCCATGTCGCCGTCCCAGTCGGTGGCAGCGGCCACCGTCCCGGAATGCGTACTGAGCCCAATCAAGGCAACCTCGTCGCCAAGACGCTGGCGGCAGAGCTGGCCGATGTTCAATTCGTCCCTGACGATCCCCATCTCGGTATAGCGGGCATCGCCAATATGGGAATTATGCGCCCACACCACCGCCTTGGCGTTCGGGCCGCGGGCCTGCAGCAGGTGCTCCAGCGTTTCGAACATGTGGGTGTCGCGCAGGTTCCAGGATTGCGCGCCGCCATAATACATGGTGCGCATTTCTGGTAGCCGGAGGTGAGTGCGACACGGCCATAAGTGGCCGGGTCGTTCTGCCACGGCGTCAAGCAGCCGTAGCGTTCGCGTGCGATCCTTGCCGCCTGCGGATCGACCCGGTCGAGATATTGCAGGACCGCCGCGATCGACCCGCCCATATTGTAGATGTCGAGGCCATAGAACCCGGCCCGCCGGGAGGATATCCTGATCCGCTCATCATGCTCTCGCATCCAGTCGACGAACGCCGCGACGTCGGTGTTGCGCCACATCCAGGTGGGAAAGCGCTGGAACGGCGGATCGGCGCCCGGCCGTGGTGGCCGGTGGCGGACGTAACGGTCGATCGCCGCCACATCGGGCCAGTCGGCCTCGACCGCGACGATGGTGAAGCCATGCTTCTCGATCAGCCTGCGCGTGATCGCGGCGCGCGCACGATAGAACTCCGACGTGCCGTGGCTGGCTTCGCCGAGCAAGACGACGCGGCGGTCGGCAAACCGGTCGAACAGCGCACCGAAGGCCGGATCGTCGAAATCCGGAAGCGGTTCGGCGGCGGCCGCTATCATCTGCGGCAGGCTGCTCCTGCGCTGATGCCGGTGCGGAAGATCGGCCGCTATCTGGCTGTCGCTGCCTGGCTCGCCCCAGCCTTGCTCGCCGATCAGCGGAACAAACCGCACGCCGCCGAAATCCTCCTCGGTGTAAGTTGCTGCGCCGGTCCGGGTGACCTTGAGCAGGCGCTGCGCGTCGAATTCGTCGCCGACCGGGATGATAAGCCGGCCGGCGACGTCGAGCTGTTCCTGCAGCGCGAGCGGTGCGCCGGGGCCAGCGGCGGCAACCAGGATCGCATCGAAGGGTGCAGCCTCTGGCCAGCCCTTGGTGCCGTCGCCAGTGCGGACTTCAATATTGTCGTAGCCAAGCTTTTTAAACCGCTGCCTTGCCGTTTCAGCCAACGCGGCGTGGCGCTCGATGGTGTAGACACGTTCGACGATCCGGCTCATTACGGCAGCCGCATAGCCCGAGCCGGTGCCGACCTCGAGAACATGGTCACCGGCTCCGACCTCGGCCATTTCGATCATCAACGCAACGATGTAGGGCTGCGATATCGTCTGACCTTCGGCGATCGGCAGCGGCCCGTCCTCATAGGCAAATTCTTCAAAACCGGGCTCGACGAAAGCCTCGCGCGGGACCTCGCGCATCGCCTGAAGGACATTGCGGTCGCGAATGCCACGGCGGCGTAGGTGAATGTCGACCATTTGGTTGCGGGCATGGGAGAGATCGAGCATTTTTTGCTCCTCCTACGGGCCTCCGCCACAATCGCCCAAGCTGCTCAACGGCACTTTGGCCAGTCGATGTCCCGGGGGCCTCGGCAGTCCCCTTGGATTCATGCAATGCGGTGCATCTTCCTAACCGTTGGCAAGCCCCGAGGTTCCTCAAAAGACCGACCCGCTTTTTGTCGGGCGAGGCGGATTGCAGGATCGGCGAGCGGGAGCTGGCCGCGCCCGCCCAAACTTATTTCGAGGCAAATCCTTTCTCCGAGGCGACGCCACTCCAGATAACGACGGACGAGGGTATTCCGGAGGCATTTCCATGAACGACGAGGCCCGCACCACTGCGCAAACAACCGGCCTTGACCAGATGGATCTGATGGACCGCTACTGGCGCGCCGCGAACTACATTTCGGTTGGCCAGATCTATCTGCTCGACAATCCGCTCTTGCGCGAGCCTTTGCGGCCCGAGCACATCAAGCCGCGGCTGCTCGGCCATTGGGGCACGACGCCCGGCCTCAATTTCATCTATGTGCATCTGAACCGGATCATCCGTGAACGTGGTCTCGAGGTTCTGTTCATCTGCGGGCCGGGTCACGGCGGCCCGGCAATGGTCGCGAACACCTGGCTCGAGGGCACCTACAGCGAAATTTATCCCGAGATCGGCAGGGATGAAGACGGCCTGCGAAAGCTGTTCCGGCAGTTCTCGTTCCCCGGTGGTGTGCCGAGCCACGCGGCCCCGGAGACACCCGGCTCGATCCACGAAGGCGGAGAGCTCGGCTATGCGCTGGTCCATGCCTTCGGCGCCGCCTTCGACAATCCGAACCTTGTGGTTGCCTGCGTCGTCGGCGACGGCGAAGCCGAGACCGGCCCGCTCGCCGCGGCCTGGCATTCCAACAAGTTCCTGAACCCGGCATCCGACGGTGCCGTCCTGCCGATCCTGCATCTCAACGGCTACAAGATCGCCAGCCCGACGATCCTCGGCCGCATGGAAGACGAGGCGTTGCGCAGCCTGTTCCTCGGCTATGGCTACGAAACCTTTTTCGTGGAAGGCCACGAGCCTGCCCCGATGCATCGGGAGATGGCCCGCACGCTCGATACCGTGCTCGACCGGATACACTCCATCCAGGAGCCTGCACGAGCCGCGGGCTGGAAGGGAGAGCGGCCGTTGTGGCCGATGATCGTGCTGCGCAGCCCAAAGGGCTGGACCGGGCCGAAAGAGGTCGACGGCAGACGAGTCGAGGATTTCTGGCGTTCGCACCAGGTCCCGGTGTCGAACGCGCGCGGCGACGCGGCGCACCGCCAGATCCTCGAAGACTGGATGCGCAGCTACGAACCGAAGACGCTGTTCGATGAAGGCGGGCATCTCCTGGCGGAGCTCGCGGCGCTGGCGCCCACAGGGCCCAGACGCATGGGCGCAATCCCCTACGCCAATGGCGGCCTGCTGAAGCAAGACCTCGTGCTTCCCGACTGGAAAGGCCGGGCGCTCGACGTACCGCGTCCGGGCGGCACTGTTGGGGAGGCGACGCGGACCGTGGGGAGCTATCTTCGCGACGTGATCCGCCTGAACGCCGAGGCCAGGAATTTCCGGCTGATGGGACCCGACGAGACGTCCTCCAACCGTCTCGACGACGTGTTCGAGGTTACGGACCGGGTCTGGATGGAGCGGATCGAGCCTTACGACGTTCATCTTTCCCGCGGCGGCCGCGTCATGGAAGTGCTCAGCGAGCACCTTTGCCAAGGCTGGCTGGAGGGCTATCTGCTGACCGGCCGCCACGGCCTGTTCTCGTGCTACGAGGCGTTCGTCCACATCGTCGATTCCATGGTCAACCAGCATGCCAAATGGCTGAAGACCTCCGGCGAACTTGCCTGGCGCAAGCCGATCGCCTCGCTAAACTACCTGCTGACCTCGCATGTCTGGCGGCAGGATCACAACGGCTTCAGCCATCAGGATCCGGGCTTTGCCGATTTCGTCGCCAACAAGAAGGTCGACACGGTAAGGCTCTATTTCCCGCCGGATGCAAACACGCTGCTGTGGATCACCGACCATTGCCTGAAAACCTACAACCGCATCAACGTCATCGTCGCCGGCAAGCAGCCGGCGCCGCAATGGCTGTCCGCCGAGGACGCGGAAGCGCACTGCAAGGCCGGCGCGGGCATCTGGGAATGGGCCGGGACGGTTGCCAAGGGCGAAGATCCGGATGTGGTCCTGGCTTGCGCCGGCGACGTGCCGACGCTGGAGACGCTTGCCGCAGCCGACATCCTGCGCTCGGGCATTCCGGACCTGAAGATCCGCGTCGTCAATGTCGTCGACCTGATGATTTTGCAGTCGAATTCCGAACATCCGCATGGCTTTGCCGACGACAGATTCGACGCGCTGTTCACCAAGGCCAAGCCGGTCATCTTCGCCTATCACGGCTACCCCTATCTCATTCACCGTCTGACCTACCGGCGCGCCAACCACGACAACATGCATGTGCATGGCTTTCGCGAGGAAGGCACGACGACGACGCCGTTCGATATGGTCGTGCTCAACCAGCTCGACCGCTATCATCTGGCGCTCGCCGCGATCGCGCGTGTGCCGGGGCTGGCCGAGCGGGCGAAGGAGCTTGCCGCGGCGCTGCATGGGAAATTGGCTGAGCACAAAGCCTATGTCCGCGAACATGGCGAGGACATGCCCGAGATCCAGAAATGGTCCTGGCCGCAGGACGGCGCGACAAGGGCCGGCGATTGATGCGACGATCGATCCTTGCGTTGAATGCCGGCTCGTCGAGCATCAAGTTCGGACTTTACGACCTTGCAGCATCCGCCGAGCTGGATCTTGCCTCGCGCGGTTCGCTGGATCTGGGCGATGCGCCAAGGCTGACCGCGAAAGCCGCCGATGGGGAGCTGCAGTGCGATCGGCCACTTGCCGCGGACGCATCGCCCGACATGGGCCTCGGCCAGATGCTGCAATGGATCGAGAACGAACTTGGCGGAAGGAAACTGATCGCCGCCGGCCATCGCATCGTTCATGGCGGACGCGAGTTCGTCGAACCTGTCCGCCTGACACCGACAATTATCGAGGCTCTCGACAGGCTGACGCCGCTTGCGCCACTGCACCAGCCGCGCAGCCTCGCGCCGATCCGGGCGCTTGCCGCGTTGCGGCCCGACCTGCCGCAGGTCGGATGTTTCGACACGGCCTTCCATAGGACCATCGAGCCTCTGGTCAGCCGTTTTGCGCTGCCGCGTCGCTATGAGGCAGACGGCATCCACCGCTACGGCTTTCACGGGCTTTCCTACGAATATGTCGCGGGCCGGCTCAAGCAGAGATCGCCCGATCTGGCGGCGAAAAGAACCATCGTCGCCCATCTCGGTAACGGGGCGAGCCTGTGCGCCATGCGCGACGGGAGAAGCGTCGATACGACGATGGGCTTTTCGGCGCTTGACGGCCTGGTCATGGGCACACGCTGCGGCGCCATCGATCCGGGCGTGCTTTTGTACCTCCTGCTGGAAAGAGGGGTTTCGGGAGAGGCGCTGCAAGACATGCTCTACGAGGAATCCGGCCTGCTCGGCGTGTCCGGCATTTCCGGCGACATGCGAACGCTGGAGGCCAGCGATGACCGCCGGGCGCGCGAAGCGGTGGAGCTTTTCGCCTTCCGCGCCGCCAGGGAAGTTGCCGCCCTCGCCAATACGCTGGGCGGGCTGGAATGCCTGGTGTTCACCGGCGGCATCGGCGAGCACTCTGCCGCGGCCCGCAAAGCGATTTGCGGCAGGCTTGGCTGGCTCGGCGTGGCGATCGACGAAGCCGACAACAACTCCCATGAAGCGCTCATAAGCCAGGCGGATGGCAAGGTCGAAGTCCGCGTCATCGCGACCGACGAAGAAGGTGTCATCGCCCGCCACACGCGCAAGGTGATCGACGGGCCTGGCTGATGCGGATGGCCTTGATGGCGCTTGCTCGACCGGCTACGTCGCGACGGCGGCCGATCTGTTGAACACGATGGTCACCCGCGTTCCTTTGCCGGGGGCAGAATCCACCTCGAACCGGGCTTTGGCATTTTCAATCAGCGATTGAGCGATCAACGCTCCGAGCTTGCCGGGTTTCGGCCAGGTCTCGCCTTCGGGCAGGCCGATGCCGTCATCGGCGACTACGATGCGAAAACCGTCTCCGTCGACGACGCTGCGCAGCGTGATCGTCCCGCCTTCGCGACCCAGAAAGGCGTGTTTCAGCGCGTTCGTCAAAAGCTCATTGACCACCAGTCCCGTCGGCATCGCCACGTTGATGGACACCGGATAAGTGTCGACCTTCATATCGAGCCGGATGCCCTGCATGGCGTGCGACGTCATCACGGCGGAAGCGATCTGGCTGAGATAGACGCCAAGGTCCACTTCGGCCTTCTGTTCGTCGGCCGACAGCGTCTGGTAGAGGATTGCGAGCGCATCGACGCGGCCGGCGAGGCGCTCGAAACCTTTCTGATCAGGCGATGCCGCACTGCGGGCCTCCAATCTGATGAGAGCCGTGATCATTTGGAGATTGTTCTTCATCCGATGCTGCAACTCGCGCAGCAGCATGTCCTTTTCCCGAATGCGTTGTTCGATGGCCTCGCTGTCGCTTGCCTTGTGCGCGGTAACGTCGACAAGGGCGACCAGTCGAAAGGACCGTCGCCCGCGCTCGTCCTCGATCAGGTTCGAATAGACATCGACGATGGCTGGCGCTGCGGCGGCACGTTGTATCCTGAATGTTCCCGCGCGATCGATATCCTCGACGATGGCCCGGGCCAGCGGCCGGTCCTTGTATTCGCTCAAGCCTTCTCCGCTCAGTGCGGCCCAGTTCCAGCGCTCGAGCTCGGCGACGGATACGCCTGACAATTTCTGGAACTCGGAATTGACATAGACGACACGTTCATCGCCGCTGAGATCGGAAATTGCGATCGCGATCGGCAGCTGGTCGAGAAATCTCTTGAATTGTTCGCTATCCAGCACGCCCGCCAGATGCGGGGTATCGAGCAATTGCTGGAGCTGCTCGGTTGTTTCGACTTCGGCGGGCATTCCAGGCTTTCGATGTTTCCGGTGAAACCATGATCAATATCAGGTCGCTCACCAACTGCGAAGTCCGCTCATTGCCGCGCGGCTACGAATGGCGGAGAGCCGAGATCATGGTTGAGAAGCGTCGGAAGACTCAGCTCGAATGGCTCTGCTCGACCAGATGGTATTTATACCGGTCGCGAATATGTTCGTTGAAGAACCGGCCCTTCGACGAAGCCTTGCGGAACGCGGCGTGGACCTGCGGCGGAACGTCCTCGTAATCATAGCGGTTTCCGCTCGGGACGAACCACACCGAGAGTACCCTCGTCGCCGGCTGGTAGTCGATGTTTCTGATCGCAGTTGAAGGCATCTCGACAGCTCCAATGCTCGGCAGTGCTCCAATCCACGCCATCGTGTGAATAACCCTGCACGGAGAGCGAGGTTCCTTGCTGCCGAAGCAGCCTTGCCGCTACGGGCCGGCTTCACCAAGTACAGTTGATGCCACCGCTCAAGACATCGGCTGCAGCCCGTCAGGGCGATCTCTTTGCCGCCACCGACGACCTGCCGGAAGGATTCCGCTACCGGCCCGAACTGATCACGCCGGACGAGGAAGCAGCGTTGGCAAGCCAGCTCGACGGCCTGCCTTTTCAGCCCTTCGACTTTCACGGCCATCTGGCAAACCGGCGGGTGGTCGGCTTCGGGCTGCGTTACGACTACGACCGGCGCGAAGTCGTCGAAGCACCGCCGATACCCGGCTTTCTGCTGCCGCTCAGGGACAAAGTTGCAGCCTTTGCCCGCCTGCCGGCCGAAACCTTCGTGCAGGTGCTGATCAACGAGTACCGGCCGGGCGCCGGTATCGGCTGGCACCGCGACAAGCCTCATTTCGAATTGGTCGCCGGCGTTTCGCTGCTGGCCGCCTGCAGCTTCCGCCTGCGCCGGAAAAACGGCACGCGATGGGATCGCAAGACGGTCACCGTCGAGCCAAGATCAGCCTATTTGATGACGGGTGCTGCGCGCAACGAATGGGAGCACAGCGTTCCGCCGGTCGCCGAGCACCGCTATTCGATCACATTACGCACGCTGCGCGCGCAAAATTCGCTTGGGATAGCGCCGTAAGGCAAGCCAGGCGCCGCCCTGAAGTACTGAGCCGATACGATTTCATGGGTCGCCATGCCGACCGGCCAAATCCGCCAGCATGGCGCGCTGGCCTTTCAGTATCTTGACGTTGGCTTCAGGCAGGGAGAACCAGCCCGCTCTGTCGACTTCGGCAAATTCCTTCATCGAGCCGGACCTTGGCGGCCATTCCATGACGAAGGTGTTGCTGCTTATGGCGTCGCTGTCGAAGTCCGCTTCGACGCACCACGCGACGACGAGCTTGCCGCCCGGCTGCCGGTAGCTGCCAAGGTGTTCGAAAACTCCATCGATGGCGACCCCGAGCTCCTCTTCGGCTTCGCGTTTTGCCGCCGTCAGTTCGTCTTCGTTCTCGTCGACCAGGCCCTTCGGGATCGACCATGCGCCGTCGTCCTTCTTCGCCCAGAATGGGCCGCCGGGATGCACCAGCAGCACCTGAAGTGAACCTCGGCTTTGGCGATAAATGAGCAACCCTGCGCTGCGTTTGGCCATTCCGCTATTCCCCTGACGAAAATGAACCGAATGTTCTCGTCCGGGCCGGCGTATGGACCAGCCTGCCACGGCGGAACGATTTCGGCTCGCAGCCGTTCCGTCCGTTCGGCAAATGAGTGATTGACATGGCGACGCCGCGAGCTGCCTGGAAGGGCTTTATGAAAGTCGGATCGGTTTCCTGTGGCGTCAAGATCATCGGCGCCGTCAGCGAGGCCGAGAAAGTGCATTTCAGGATCCTGAACCGCAAGGACGGTCTCCCGGTCAAGAGCGCTTATATCGACGAGGAGACCGGCGATACGGTGGAGGCTGCCGACCAGGTAAAGGGCTATGAAGTCGAGAAGGGCGAATTCATCCGCATAGAGCCGGACGAAATCAAGAAACTAAAGATGGTATCGCAGCACACGCTCGAGATCGGCGAGTTTGTGCCCACCGCCGAAATCGACGCACGCTACCTCGAAAAGCCCTATTATCTGGTTCCGGCCGACGCGCCCTCCACTGAGGCCTTCGCGGTGATCCGGGACGCCATGGCCAGGAAGAAAGTGGCAGCCCGCTCCTGCGTCGTGCTGTACCAGCGAGGCCGAGAGGTGCTGATCCAGCCGCTGGGCAAGGGCATGGTGATGACGGAATTACGCAACCACAATGAAGTGGTCGCAACGGACGCGGTGTTCGAAGGACTGAAGGCTCGCAAGGTCGATCCCGAGATGCTGGAAATCGCGCAATTGCTGATCGACAAGAAGCCCGCCAAATTCGACCCGTCAAAGTTCGAAGACACTTATGAACAGGCGCTGGTTGCGATGATCGAAGCCAAGCGCAAGGGCAAGAAACCGCCCAAGCCGGCACCTGCGCCGAGGACGAATGTCGTCAACCTCGCCGATATTCTGCGCAGAAGCCTGGCGCAGGAAGGCGGCAAGGCTCCTAACAAAGGTCGGGGAACGGCCGCGAAACGCAGATCAGCCTGAATGTCCGAAAGCGGATCGAACGGAACCGAAAACGCTCGCGCGCATTTAGATGACGTAGCAATCCGTCGGCAAGCCAAGCGGAGCGGGGGACTGGTGGACGTCGTTGAACTAAAGACTGGCGGAATCCCGCAAGTTTCCTCCGCCGATCTGATGCAGGCGTTGCCTGTGGCTGTCTACACCACCGACAGACAAGGCTACATCTCGTTCTTCAATGAAGCCGCTGCCGATCTCTGGGGATATCGTCCGGTTATCGGCCAGGACCGCTGGTGCGGATCATGGAAGCTTCGCCACCTCGACGGACGGCCGATGGCGCACGACGAATGTCCGATGGCCGTTGCCTTGCTGGAGGAGCGGGACGTTCCTGGGGGCCGGGCGATCGCCGAGCGGCCGGACGGCCAGTTCATCCCGTTCAGCGCGTATCCGGTCCTGCTTCGCGATGCGAACGGCGAGGTCGTCGGCGCCATCAACACCTTGCTCGACCTGCGCACCCAGGCGCTGGCTGACGACGCCAGCATAAGGCTCGCTGCCATCGTCGAATCTTCGATGGACGCGATCGTGTCGAAAGACCTGAACGGCATTATCACCAGCTGGAACGACGCGGCACAACGCCTGTTCGGCTACACGCCCGCGGAGGCGATCGGTCGCCCGGTGACGATGCTCATCCCGCCCGACCACCTGGATGAGGAAGCCATGATCATCAGCCGCATTCGCGCCGGCGAACGGATTCCTTCATATGAGACTATCCGGCAGCGCAAGGACGGCACCCTGGTTCCGGTTTCGCTCACCATCTCGCCGATACGCGACGGCATTGGGCGTATCGTCGGCGCTTCCAAGATCGCGCGCGACATCAGCCCGCATAAGGACAGCGAACGGCGTATCCGCACACTCATGCGCGAAGTCAACCATCGCGTTAAAAACCAGTATTCGGTGATCGTCTCGATGATCCGCGAGACCAGCAAGCTGGCGGGTACGCCAGAGGCTTTCCTTTCCCAAGTCCGGGAACGCATCATGGCACTTTCGGAATCACACGATCTGCTGGTCGATGCCGAATGGCGTGGCGCGACCATCGGCGAACTAATCCATGCCCAGACTAAGGCCTTCGCGACACAGGCCAGGCTATCGATGAGCGGGCCGATGATCATGCTGCAGCCGAATGCGGTGCAATATCTCGGCATTGCCTTTCACGAGCTGGCCACCAATTCGGTAAAGCACGGAGCGCTGTCGCGCCTTGACGGGCGGGTCGAGGTCGAATGGACCGTGACGCCAGCCGCCGATGGCAGCGACGGCTTCCGCCTTGTCTGGCGGGAACTGGACGGACCATTGGTCGATGAAAACACGCGACGCGGTTTCGGAACGGTCGTGCTCAAACGCGTCACCCCGCAGGCGCTCAGCGGCACCGGCCGCCTGGAATTTGAGAGGCACGGCATCACCTGGACGCTGGAAGCGCCGCTGCGCTTCGTTCAGATGTCGATGGCTGGCATTGCGGCTGATTGAAGGCCGCTACCTCGGCAGCGGCTTGGAGGCCGTGTGCCAACGCAATCCCTATGGCAGCAATCAGGAGGAGCAGCGATGAGTTGGCTGGGCACCTGGCGGAACCAGTACGGGTCGGTCGTCGAACTGACCAGCGAAGAGGGCGGACGGATCAGCGGAACCTTCAGGACGGCGCTGGAGGACAGCGCCTTCTTCGGCACGACGGTGCCGCTGTTCGGAGCCTGCCATGGAGATGTCATCGGATTCACCTGCGCGGCCGAAGGGCGGGTCGGAGCCGCGGCGGTGAGCTATACCGGCATCCTCAGGAACGGGAAGCTGGAGATGCTGTGGCACACCGTTGCGGATGCCGCTTTGTCGGCGGAAAAGGAAGGGGCGCCGGCCCGAGCCAGGAAACTCCCCGCCTGGCGTGCCTTTGGAACCAGCCTCGACAGTTTTGAACGCGTCTCCTGACTATTCCGCCCGCCACCGCGGCATTCAGCTCGCAAGCGAGGCAGCAGGGTCCCGCGGCGCGTAGGAACTCGCACTGACAATGGCGCGTTGGTGCGCCAGGACATGTGCTGTTCGTTACGGGATCGACCCAATGAGCGTGCTTTATCGCGCAGCGAAAATCGCCGAACAGGCCCATGCCGGGCAGACGGACAAGACAGGGCGGCCTTATATCGAACATTGCCGCCGGGTCGTCGATGCCGTCGAAACGCTCGATCAGAAAGCCATCGCCTATCTTCACGACGTCATCGAAAAAGGCGACGGTTGGAATCGCGACCGGCTTGAGGCGGCCGGGTTCGGGCCGTCCATCGTATCGGCCGTCGACGCACTGACGCGGCGGCCGAACGAGGACGATTCCGTGTTCGTTCGTAGGGCTGCGGCCAATCCGCTGGCGTTGCCGGTCAAGCGCGCCGATCTTGTCGACAATCTATGGCAGGCACGGCAGATCGGTGCCTCGACAGAGAAATACGAAGACAGCCTGCGCATCCTTGAAGAGTTCTGACGGAAAGCTGGCGCCGTTGCCAATGTGAGTCTATTCGGTGACGTGCGGCGTATGCCGCTTGTCCTCCGCGGGATCGGCCTCAATCCGCGCCCGGCCGGGATCGAACGCGCCGTGGCGGGCGATCGCCAGTGCCGGGGTGTCGGGCGTCTCGTAGGCCCACATGAAGTCTTCTGCCGACGAGCCGACCGCATGAACACGCCAATAACTTGCCGTGCCCTTCAGCGGGCTGTGGCTCGTTGTGTTCGTCTTCTCCAGAAGGTCGAAATAGATGTCCTCGAAGGGTATGTAGAAGACAGGATCATGACCGTCTTCGTAGAGCAGCTTTGCCCGCGCGCTCGACGCAATAATGGCGTCGGAGAACCGAACGGTTACGGTTCCATCGAACGGGACGATCCTGAGCGGGCCTGAGCGGGGGGCGGAATTTGCGGCTAAGGGCTGCATTCGACTTCTCCGTTGACTGCGCTGCCCTCCCGAAACGTGTTGTTGCCCGTCAGGGTTCCAGACCGCGCGCCGAGGCCGGTGGTGGAACGGTTTTGCAAGGTCGTCGTTGTTTCAGACCTCCGCACGCGCCATAATCGCAATGGCCGCCACTCGCCGACTCAACAGCAAATGGATCACATGCTGGATCGATCGCCTACCCTTCCAAGGTCGCTTGGCGCTGCGCTGCGAAGGGAAGTGCCGCGGTTTACGGCGCCCGGCAATGAAATTTCGTGCACCACGGTTGCATCCTACAATGTGCATAAATGCGTCGGCACCGACGGCAGGTTCGATCCGGAGCGGGTCGCAGCCGTGGTCAAGGAACTCGACGCCGATATCATTGCCTTGCAGGAGGCCGACGAAAGGACCGGAAGCAGGCAGGGTTTGCTCGATCTCGCAGCGCTCGAGCGGGACAGCGACCTCGTCCCCACACATGTCCCGGAAAACCGCCGCAGCCATGGCTGGCACGGAAATCTGATCCTGGCGCGCCGCGGCGTGGTCGAAAGCGTGAACCAGATCCGGCTGCCCGGCCTTGAGCCGCGCGGTGCGGTCATCGCGGATCTGGAGCTGAAGGGCGTCTCGCTCAGGATCATAGCCGCACATTTTGGCCTGCTGCGGCGGTCGCGCTCGCAGCAGGCCAACGCGCTGGTCGAAGCCACGCACCCGGTTCTGCGGCCGACAATCCTGCTTGGCGACCTCAACGAATGGCGCGTCCGCAACAGGTCTTCGCTGCTGGCCCTGCTGCCGCATTTCGGTCCGATCGATGCGGTTCTGCCGAGCTTTCCGTCGCGCTTTCCGCTGTTTGCGCTCGACCGCATCCTGGCCAGGCCGCCGCACCTGATTTCCAGCATCGAGGTGCACAAGACGCCGCTGGCGCAGCGCGCTTCCGATCATCTGCCGATCAAGGCCCGGCTGAACCTGGACGCGATACGGCAGCCGCGACTGCAACCAGAATGAACCTGAAGGGTTGTTAGTCAGATTTCAGACGGTTTGCTTCGCTGATGTTTGTCGGTGCACTTCATGGATACAGCCATTTCGCGGTTTGCCCGGGACAAGATCGCGGCCGGCAATAGCGGGTTGCTGCTGATCGCCGACAATTATGACGCGTTTGCCGCGCGAATCCTTGCGGCGCGCAGTGCCACCAGCAGCCTCGACCTGATGTACTATCTCTGGCACGACGACCATAGCGGCCGGCTGCTGATGCAGGAGGTCGTCAAGGCGGCGGAGCGCGGTGTCCGCGTCCGCATGCTGCTGGACGACATCAATCCGCGCAACAGCGACGCCGCTTACCTGGCGCTCAACAGCTACAAGAACATCGAGCTGAGGCTGTTCAACCCCAGCGGCATGAGGAACGGCAGCATCTTTCGCTCGCTGGAGATGGTCGCCCGGCTGTTTGCGATGACCCGCCGCATGCACAACAAGGCCTGGATCGCCGACGGGAGCCTGGCCATCGTCGGCGGAAGGAACATCGGCGATGCCTATTTCGACGCTGCGGAGACGAATTTTCGCGATCTCGACCTGTTGCTTCTCGGTCCTGCCGTAGGGCAGACGATGCAGATCTTCGAGGCGTTCTGGAGTTGCGAGGCGGCAAAGCCTATCGAACTGCTCAACCCGGCTACAGCGGGCTCGCGCGCCGATTTCCTCGACAATCTCGATGCGACCGCGGACGGCCAGCTTTTGAACAGCCTCCGTGCCTGGCGCACGATCACGGAGTTCATTGTAGCGCACAGCGACGTCTGCTGGACGAAAGGCGTTCGCGTCATTTCCGATCCGCCGGAAAAGGTGCGCGGCAAGAGGCGCAGGAATTGGCTGACAAAGGAGCTGCTTCCCGCTATCGCGGCGACCAGGCAGCGCCTCGAAATTGTCTCGCCCTATTTCATCCCCAGCCGCACCGGGTTGGCCATCCTGTCGAAGTTGGTGGACCGTGGCGCCGAGGTTGCAATCCTGACCAACTCGCTCGCCGCGACGGACGTCGCCGCCGTGCACGGCGCCTATGCCAAATACCGCCGCAAGCTGCTTAAAAAAGGTATCCAGCTTTTCGAATTGCAGCCCTTCGACCGCCAGGCCAACATCTCCGTTTTCGGCTCAAAGGGAGCCAGCCTGCATACCAAGGCCTTTACGGTCGACGACACGCTGGGGTTTGTCGGTTCCTTCAATTTCGATCCGCGTTCGGTGTCGTTGAATGCGGAAATGGGCGTGCTTTTCCACGATATCAATCTGGTGATGGAGTTGCGCCGGCTGTTCGAGCACGAAAAGTCACCGCAGACGAGCTACCAGCTGGTCCTGGACAAAGGCGCCTTGCGGTGGCTCGGCTTGGCGGATGGCGAGATGCGGCAATATTCGCGTGAACCGGAGGCCAGTCTCTATCGGCGCATCGTTGCAGCGCTGGTTGGGTGCCTGCCGATCGAATCGCAATTGTAGAAGCGACGGATTTGTCGGAACGCGACTCTTTGTCGGAACGGAAATGCGGGATCACGAGTTGTAATCCGGTCCGGAGCATGCCGATGAAGACCACGCTATACAGTTTTCTTGCTGAGCTCTTGCCGTTCTGGATGGCGCATAAACGCAAAATGCGCGCCGACCGTGTCGCTGAGCGGCCGACACGATCTGCCGCAGGTGACGATGTTCGGCCGTCAGGCGACCCGAACCGCGCAACACCGGCGCGACGGCGCAACGCGTCTTAGGGCGGGATGCCTGCAAATTACACCCCGCCCCAAATGTCTGGTTAGCGACATTCTGCGACGCCAAATGATTTCGCTTGACTGCAAAGCTCTAGCTCTTTGGCGATCACGCTATCGTTAAGTATCGCTGTTTGAAATTCGGCGTTGCCAAGCATCCATTTTGCAGCACGTACGTTAATGACACTACAGTTTGCCGTTACAGGTGAGCACCATGAGTGCTAATGCGATAGAATTCTTGCAGGACTGGATTCACGAAAACGTTCATGTGCCGCCGCCTCCGATCAGGCTTGAAAAGGAGGCGGAAATCCTCGCCAAGGAATGCAAGCAAGAGGCGGCCAACGCCGGGGTACCCATCGAAGACATCGAGGAAGAGGTTGGCGACCTCAAGGATCTGCTCGTCGCCAAGCTCGAAGACGCAGCCGAGGACGAGGCCAGGCAACTCAATGGCAAGGGCAGCGACATGAATAGAACGGCTGAAGCCAGCGGTCGGGCGACACTGGAGAACAATCTGTGATTCAGGGCGGGCCGAACAAATGCGCCGCTGAGGACGCCGCAATCTCCTGGGCATTTTCAGCGGGTTCGTACTGCAGCGGGTTGCCGTGGCTCAGACTTCGCACGATCCGCTCCGGACTGAAGGAATGACGCCATGGCATAAACCTTTTCGCCGGACATGCGTTGTTGGGTTTCAAGCCAGGGAGATGACCATGCAGATGAAATCGGAAATCGCCGGCGAGGCCGCCAAGCAGCGGCATATCCAGCGCCGTATCGACGAGAAGGACAAGTCCAAATCCAATGGCAAGCAAAAAGGCGCTATGCAGGCCGGCGCCCGCAAATATCCCGAGCCGCCCTTCCCCGAGCAGCACCAGCCCAAGCCGGGGCATGAATGGGCGATCGAGCCGGCGCCGCTTTATGATGCGCCATTTTATATCGGATCGAAAAAGCTCGACGGCAAAGTGGCCGTCATTACCGGCGGCGATTCAGGCATCGGCCGTGCGGTGGCCGTGCTCTATGCGCGTGAAGGCGCCGATGTGGCGATCGTCTATCTCTCGGAGGACAAGGACGCCGAAGAGACCAAAAGGGCCGTCGAAGCCGAAGGCCGGCGCTGCATCCTGATCAAGGCCGATGTCAGCGAACGCGACCACTGCCACAACGCGGTGGCTGAGATCGTGCAGGAGTTTGGGCGCATCGACGTGCTGGTCAACAACGCCGCTTTCCAGATCCACTCCAGCGATTTCAGCGAGCTGACCGAGGAGCATTTCGACACGACGCTGAAGACCAACCTCTACGGCTATTTCCACATGGCGCAGGAAGCGGTACCGCACATGAAGCCCGGTTCGGCAATCATCAATACCGGTTCAGTGACCGGCATCGAGGGCTCGAAGCAACTGGTCGACTACTCCATGACCAAGGGCGGCATTCATGCCTTCACCCGCGCGCTCTCGGGCAACCTTGTCGACAAGGGCATAAGGGTCAACGCCGTGGCGCCGGGGCCGGTTTGGACGCCGCTCAACCCCTCGGACAAGGAAGCCGGCGATGTTTCGAAATTTGGCGCCGATACGCCGATGAAACGGCCCGCCCAGCCGGAGGAGATCGCGCCGGCCTACGTGTTCCTCGCCTCGCCGCACTGCTCGAGCTATATCACCGGCGAGATATTGCCGATCGTGGGCGGCTACTGACGGCATGTATTTCATTGCCCTGGCCACTGACTATGACGGCACGCTGGCGCATGAGGGGATCGTTGCCGAGAAGACGCTTGCGGCGCTTGAACGCTTCAAGAAGAGCGGCCGCAAACTCATTCTCGTCACCGGGCGCGAGCTGCCCGACCTCAAACGCGTCTTTCCCGAAGTCGCGATCTTCGACAAGGTCGTCGCCGAAAACGGCGCGTTGATCTACACGCCGGCCAGCGAGGAGGAGCGGACGATATCTCCGCCGCCCGCCCCCGAGCTCATCGCCAAACTCAGGAAACGCGGTGTCAAACCGCTTTCGGTCGGACGCTCGATCGTCGCAACCTGGGAACCGCATCAGGCTACCGCGCTCGAGGTCATCAAGAAATTGGGGCTGGAGCTGGAAATCATCTTCAACAAGGGCGCGGTGATGATCCTGCCCAGCGGCATCAACAAGGCAACCGGCCTGACAGCCGCGCTTCAGGACCTCAGATTGTCGCCGCACAACGTCGTCGGCGTCGGCGACGCCGAAAACGACCACGCCTTCCTGCGCGCCTGCGGCTTCAGCGTCGCCGTCGACAACGCACTGCCGGCAGTCAAGGAAACGGCGGATCTCGTGACACGCGGCGCGCGCGGAAAGGGCGTCGAGGAACTGATCGCCAAGGTGGTGGAGCGCGATCGCGAGCTTGTGCCGAGCCGCGACGGCATTGTGCTTGGCTCGGAGGACGGCAAGGAGGTGTATCTGTCGCCAACCGATACGGTGCTGATCGCCGGGAGCTCCGGCATCGGCAAATCGACCCTGGCGACCGCACTGACGGAGCGCTTCGTCGAGAGAAAGTTCCAGTTCTGCATCTTCGATCCGGAAGGCGACTACGATGGCCTCGAAGGCGCAGTCCGGCTGGGCGACGGCTCGAACGCGCCGACGAAAACGCAATTGCTCGATCTCCTGGAGAAGCCTGACAACAATCTTGTCGTGAATGGCCTGGCGCTGCGCGTCAACGAGCGGCCGGACTTCTTTGCCGACCTGCTGCCGGGCCTCGGCAGTCTTCGTTTCCGTACGGCACGACCGCACTGGCTGATCATCGACGAGGCGCATCACCTCCTGCCGAAGCGGCGCGACGATACTCCAATGGTGCTGGCGATGGAATTGCCGGGCACGATCCTGATCACGGTTCATCCGGACGCGATCTCAACCGAGGCATTGCGGCTGGTCACCGCCGTCATCGCACTCGGCCCCAAGGCGAAAAAGGTCATCAAGACGTTCTGCCGCGAGACCGGCACCGAACCGCCAAAGGACAAGGATCTGAGCTCTCCAAAAGACCAGCGCGTGCTGTTCTGGCGGCCGCAGGCGCACAAGAAACCCGCCATGGTCGAGCCAATCGAGCCGCGGCAGTCGCTCAAGCGCCACAGCCGCAAATATGCCGAGGGCCAGCTCGACGAGAAGGGCAGCTTCTATTTCCGCGGTCCCGACAATGCAATGAATCTCCGCGCCCATAATCTGATGATTTTCGCCCAGATCGCCGAGGGCATCGACGACAGGACCTGGGAACATCATCTGCGCGCCGGCGACTATTCCGAATGGTTTCGCCACCAGATCAGGGACAAGGAACTGGCGCGCGAGACCGCGGAGGCGGAGAAAGACGGCACACTTTCGGCGCAGGAGAGCCGCAACCACATCCTGGACGCAGTGCGCCGCCGCTATACCGCGCCCGCCACCGCGCCAAAGGAATAGATGCAAACGGCGCCCAGCCGTGGAACCTCATCCGCCAAACGAAATTGTGTTCTATCGGGCGCCAGATCCAATCAATGCCGAATAATTGCCCCGGAAAGAGACGATGGATGAGCAGCGACCCGGACAAGAATGGTCCTGTCTTTTCGGCGGAGCAGGCGCGGCAGGGCGAGATCATCCTGCGGACGCGGGCGCGCCGGATCATTTTCATCGCCGGCCTGGTGGGTCTCGTCTTTCTGGCATTGCTGGTGTGGTGGGTTTGAATTCCTGACGGCTGGAGCGAAATCATGAAATCACAACTTGTTGCCGAAAGCGCCGGGCAGAGAACGTTTGTGGTTGTGCTTGATCCCGGCGAAGAGGCGTTTGCGCAGCTGACGTCGTTTGCGGTCGAGCGTGGCGTCGGCGGCGCGTCGCTGACTGCGCTCGGCGCTTTCGAAAGGGCAACCGTCGGCTGGTTCGACCCTGGAGAAAGAACCTACCGGAAGATCCCCGTTCGAGAACAGTGTGAAGTGCTGAGCGCGATCGGCGATGTTGCCATCGGCGACGACGGCAGGCCCAGCCTGCACGTCCACGCAGTCCTTGGATTGAGTGACGGCACCACGAGGGGTGGTCATCTGCTGGACGGAATCGTGCGGCCGACGCTCGAGGTCACATTGGTGGAGACGCCTGGCCATCTGCGCCGCAGGCATCATCCCGAACTCGGCGTCGCCCTGATCGACCTGGAGCCTTGATCCGAGCCGATCACTTCGTTGATTTGACTGCGGCCGTTTCGGGTACACCCTCCCAACCGAAGGCGCTGCGGCCGCCGAGCAGATGCGATTGCTCGAACTCCCCGGCGACGATTTCCTTCAGGCTTGGGCCGGTGACATAGCGCTCGACCTGCCGCGACTGGTCGTCCAGCCGCCGCAAGGCGCCGATCTCTTCGTCACGGCCGAGCCTGGCCTTGTGGACAGCCGACTTCAGCACGCCGATCGTCTCGTCATAGACTTTCAGCGGCACAGGGAACGGGTGCCTGTCCTTGCCGCCATGCGCCAGCGAGAAGCGTCCTGGATCGGAAAAACGGCACGGCGCGCCATGCACGACTTCGGCGACCAACGCCAGCGCCCGCACCGTGCGCGCGCCGACATTGGGCACGAGGAGAAGCTCGGCGAAATCCGTCGGACCGCGCTCGGCCGCCGCGGCGATATTGCCGTGCAGGCGGCGCATGACGACATCACTTTCGCGCACATCGTGGTGCGCCGGCATGACCAGATGCGGCAGCAGCTTTTGTGCCGGGTCCGGCGCTGGCGCCGAACCCCGCTCCAAAGCGGCAAGTTCCCTCACGATGCGATCCGGTCCAAGGTCGTGCAGAAGGTCCAGTTGTCCCTGGCGCGACGCTTCGGCGCGGCGGTCGGTCAGGTTGACGATCTCGCCCTGATTGGCGCCCTCGATGGCAGCATGCGGCTGGTCGACAAAGCTCTTCAGGCCCTCGGACAGCCAGTGATAGCGGCGCGCCACCTTGCTGTCGCCGTTCATGCCTTGCTGCACCACCACCCACTTGCCGTCGTCGGTGACGATAAAGCCGTGCAGATAGAGATCGAAACCGTCCTGGACCGCGGCGCTGTCCACCTTGGCGACAAGCCGGCTGGCAGTCGCGAGGCCTTGCCCGTCGAGACCGACACGCTCGCCGATCAGGGCGAGCTCATGCGGGGTCTTGCGCGAATGCGCGCCGCGGCCGCCGCAAACGTGGATGCCGAGTTCGCCGGAAAGCGGCGACAGACCGCGCTTCAACGCTCCGACGACGCTGGTGGTGATGCCGGAGGAATGCCAGTCCATCCCCATCACGGCGCCAAAAGACTGGAACCAGAACGGATGCGCCAGCCGGCGCAGCAATTCATCGCGGCCGTAATGGTGGATGATCGCCTCGCACATGACCGCGCCAAGCCGCGTCATGCGGTCGCCAAGCCATTTCGGTACGCGCCCGCCGTGAAGTGGGAGATCAGCACTTCCCGATCGCTGTGCCACGGTCTTTTGCTTGCTCCTTGAGTCCTGCCTCGACAGATAGGTATCGAAAGGGGTGTGGAGAAGCTATGGCCTGATTCAGGCCGCGATCGTTGCAAGCCGCCAGCTACCGGGCAGGTTCGCTGAGGAGATCAAACTTCTGGATCTCGCAATGCTCGCCCACCGATTCCAGCAGATCTATTGGCGGTGCGCCAGTGTCCGGCCGCCTCCAACTGATCTCGAACGAGAAAACAGGGTCTTTGATATCCGGGCGCCTCTCTATCGCGACGAGGCGTGCCCGGTAGCCAAGCGGCCCGATCATCGTATCGAGTTCCTGTCGGGCTGCGGCCTTCCAGGTCACTGCCAACTGGGCGTGGTGTTCGCGCGAAATTCGAAGATCCACCCATTTCAGGACGAGCAAGGTGGCCAGCGTCAGTGCGGTGCCGGCCGCGCCCAAGCCGTATTGGCCACCACCGAAAGCCAATCCGATCGCCGTCATCACCCACAATGTGGCCGCCGTGGTGACGCCGCTGACAAGACTGCCACGGCGAAGAATGGCGCCACCGCCGATAAAGCCGACCCCGGTCAGCACGCCCAGCGGAAAGCGCAAGACGTCCATCGATGCAAACGAATCCGGGTGCTTGCCAACGGTTCCCAGCAGAATGCTGGCCTGGACCATTGCGATGGCAGCCGCCAACCCTACCAGCACGGTGGTGCGTAGCCCCGCCGCGTGCCCGCGCGCCTCCCGGTTGAGGCCTATCAACAGGCCGGCGAGTGCGGTCAGAAGCAGTCGTGCCGCGATGTCCTGCCAAACCGGAACAACGAGGAGCATCGCGGTCACCCGTCGGGCCAGGCGCTGCTGGCCAGGAATAGCGCCATGGTCAAAGCGAACAAGGGCAAGAGCGTCTTCATCGCAAATTCTTTTTGTCGATAAGCAACAAACGATGCGCCTGGATTTTGGTTGCGCCGCCGACGATTCACCCGGCGATGGGCAGCGGCGGAACAAAACCTTCGGCCTGCGGATTGGTGGGTTCACGCCAACGAAGGATTTGCAGTCATGGTCCGCTTGCTGCTTGCTGGAGCCGTCGCTTATCTGGCCTATCGCATCACCAAGGAGATCGGTGGGTCTGGCGAGGTCGATCCGCTGTCGCCTTCAGCCGACCAAGCCGGCCGCAAGGCGCCGAGGCAGCAAAGCGGGGCACAGAGGAATGGCCGACGGCGGTAGCGAATGCCGTAGCGGCGGCGCGGGCCAGCCATGACCGCATTTCCGTTGCCGCTCGACCTTCGTCCGATGGAAGCCAAAGCCGCCGATGCAATTCCTCGCGACGACGGGCTTTGGCAATACGAGCCGAAATGGGACGGGTTTCGCTGCCTCGTGTTCAAGGGCGACGATGCCGTCGATCTGCGTGCAAAATCGGGCAAGCCGCTCGGCCGCTATTTTCCCGAGCTGGTCGCGGTGCTGCGCGATGTGCGCTCGCGACGGTTTGTTGCCGACGGCGAGATCGTCATCGAGGTCGACGGATCGTCCTCGTTCGAGGCCCTGCAAATGCGCCTTCATCCCGCCGAAAGCAGGATCCGCAAGTTGAGCCTCGAGACACCCGCCATGCTGGTCCTGTTCGACATGCTGGCCGAACCCGGCGGCAGGATCATCATCGAAGAGCCTCTCACCACCAGGAGGCAGGCGATTGAGGCCTTTGTCGCGACGGCGGCACGGCCCGAACTGCACCTCTCCAAATATACGCACGACGCCGCCACCGCCGAGCGCTGGCTGCAGGGCGCCGGCCACGGCTCCACCGACGGTGTTGTTGCAAAACTGATCGCCGGGCCATACCGGCCCGGCGAGCGCGCCATGGTCAAGGTAAAGCGACTGCGCACTGCGGATTGCGTGGTCGGCGGCTTTCGCTATCTCGCCGGCAGCAACGAAGTCGGATCCCTGCTGCTTGGCCTCTACAATAACGAAGGCAGGCTGGACCATGTCGGGTTCACCTCGACCATCGGCAAGGACGACAGGGCAGCATTGACCAGACGGCTGGAAAAACTGCGCGCCAAACCGGGTTTCACCGGCAAGGCGCCGGGCGGACCAAGCCGCTGGAGCACGGAGCGGAGCGGACAATGGGAACCGATAAAGCCTGAACTGGTGGTCGAGGTTCGGTTCGACCATGTGACCGGCGACCGATTCCGGCACGGAACCAAGCTGTTGCGCTGGCGGCCGGACAAGGAGCCCCGGCAATGCACGTTCGAGCAGATCGAGTAACTCCGCTCCGAGGCACCGGTTCAAGGCTCCAGCCGCCCGCTCTACCGTTCATGACGGACCAATGCAGAATTCACCGGTTCGCCGCGGCCAACCGAGCCTTGGCAACATTTCCGAGGCTCGGTTGCGGTTTTGAAATCAAGCGGCTTCTTGCATTGCGCGTTCGTTGACACCGCTTTCGCCGAGCTTGGAAAGCGCTTCGTCGGTCGCGACCTCTTCCTTGAGAGTTGCCCTGAGCAGCTCGACCACGTCGCTCTTGCCAAGTTCTTCCGCCCACGCGATCAAAGTGCCGTAGCGAGCGATCTCGTAATGTTCGACAGCTTGCGCCGCACCGACAAGCCCGGCGTCGAGCGCGGGAGCACCATTATACTCCTCGAGCATTTCCGAGCCCTCTTCGATGATGCCGTCAATCGCCGGACAGGTTTTGCCGCGGGCCGGCTTGCCGAATTTCTCGAACACCTCCTCGAGGCGGTCGACATGTCCTTCGGTTTCCATGCGGTGTTTCTCGAAAGCGGCGGTCACTTCTTCCGACTCCGCGCCCTTGGCCATTTTGGGCAGCGCTTTCAGTATCTTCTTCTCGGCGTAGTAGAGGTCTTTAAGCCCGTCGAGGAACAGATCCTCAAGGCCCTTGCTTGCCGCCTTCGCGGCCTTTTTCGTGGTCGCCATGATCCTCTCCCGAATGGTTGGTGCCGCCTCGCAAAGTGGAGGCGTCCGATAACCCTCCGACGGGAAACAAGTTCCCTGACGCGACGGGAGCTTTGAAAATTTTTCCGACCCGCGTGTGGTGTCGCAAGGGCCTCGACCTGCGGCAGCAATCGGCGAGGAAAGCGCCGTCAGCGCTCGCCGATATGCTCGAACAGGCGGGTGTATTCGGCCTCGGCCAAGCCGTAGCCGCCATCTGCCAGTGCGACGAGACCATCGCGGTCGCGGATGATAATTTCGCCGCGGCGGGACCGGATGAGCCCTCGCCCCTCAAGCAGCTGCAGCGCGACCGTGACACCCGGGCGCCTTACGCCAAGCATGATCGACAGGAATTCGTGAGTGATCGTCAGCCGGCCGCCGTCCACCCGATCGTCACACATGAGCAGCCAGCGCGCCAGCCGGTCTTCAAGTTTCGATCGCGCGTTGACCAGCGCGGTAAAGCCAGTCTGTACATGCAGATATTGCACGTAGCGCAGCAAGAACAGCCGCAGCGTCGGGCTTTGTGTCAGCGCCGCTTTGAACGGCTCGGCGTCGATCTTGGCGGCTTCTCCCGCCAGCTGCACATAGCAATCATGGACCGTACGGTCGTCGCCCATTATCAGGGCCGAGCCGGTCATACCTTCCAAGCCGACAAGGCCAACTTCCGCATCGCTGCCGTTCGGCATTTTCGCAACCACGGAACCGATACCCTCCTCGAGGAAATAGATGGCCTCGATCGGCGATCCGGACACTTCGAGCGATTGCCTTAACTCCAGCGAACAGCGCTCGATGTGCGGCTCGAGAGATGCGAAATCGCCGGCGCTCATTCGGCGCAACAGCTTGTTTTTGTATGGATTTTTATTGGAATATGGATTCTTATTGGAAGTTGCTGGATCAGACATAGCTGGGCCCAAAACAGGGCAAGAGCTTTTTTATCTCCCAGCCGTCCGCGCCCGGTATAACCTGCGAACGATCGCGCTTATATAAGCACTGAAAGGTATGGAGCCTACTAAATAAAAAAATGAATCGATGCACGGCAGTTCTCCTGCCGCTTGCCTACGAAAACATCCGGCTGAAAGTTAGTGTTGGAAACGTACCAAAGACGGCTTGGTACGAAAACGACAATTGAGATCGCCGAACTCGAAAGAGCCCGTCGCGAGGGATGCAACGGGCTCCATTCGGGCGTCGTGGGCTACGCCCAGTGATCCAAATGAGGGTGGGTTGGATCGCAGCAACAATGCAGGTGCGAGACAGTCGTTCCCAAACTGTCTGCTTGGTAATTTCTGTACATTGAGTTTGGACGAGAGCGGCGCTAATTGAATTGGAGTCGTCCACACAGGCATGGCGAGTGGACGCTTGAAAGACGCTTCGCGCTTTCGCCCTTTTCAAGGGAGGATGGCATGTCGATGCAAGGTGCAGCAACTCCAGCCGAACTGAGCGTGCTGAGAAAAGCGCTCGACGACTGCTGCCGCGAGTTGGGTGTTGCGGACGACAGTCCTGTCCGCGAGCGGTTGGCAGCCCGTATCATGTCGCTGTTCAACGAGGGTGTGCTCAGCGCCGATCTGAAAGAAGCGCTGGCCGCCGATCGCCAACACTAAGCTGCTGCTATGGTGGCGTCCTCGGCGCCGAAAGATTCGGCACCGAGTCGCCCTTTCTGGCCAGGGTCCCGGTTTGCCAAGGATACTTGGAATCTTGTCTTTTCACGACAAAACGCCCGGCGCTTATTACCAGGCGGCAGGCGTTTTTGTCGCGAGCGTGACACTAACGCGTGTCGCGCTTGACCGGCCTCATGCGATGCACTTTAGGTTCCTGTTTTATGCATGTCGTTATCACAAAACCGCTGCACACCCTCGGGTCAAGCCCGAGGGCATGCTTTTGCGCGACATGCATCAAATGCGCCCAAGCAGGACCAGGATAATGACGATAAGCAGCACCAGGCCGAGGCCGCCACCACCGTAATAGCCGGTGCCATAGAACGGTCCGCCGCCCAAGCCGCTGAAGCCGCCAAGCAAGGCAAGGACCAAGATGATGATGAGAATGGTTCCAAGGCCCATGATGTCTGCTCTCCTTGTTTGCGCTGCCGCCATTCGCATCAGCGCGTCGCATTGTACAAAGGTATGAACTCGCAAGAAGCATTCCTGTTCCGGCGGGACGGTAAGGCGTACACTCATGCGGCAAGCAAAATGCCGGGCCGTGCCGTCAGAAAAGTCCACAGATGCATGCCTGCAGAGAATGGCATGGCGGCCGCCTTGAACACCTGAGAACATGCTGAAATTCATGGGGAATTTGTCGGAACCTTCGCCCGCCCGAACGGTTGTTTTCTTAGTCGCAACGCGACGACCCTCGTAAAAAGGAGAAGCATCATGTTCACGAAAATTCTCGCAGCTTCCGCGCTTACGATCGGTCTGGCCACGTCAGCGATGGCCCAGAACGTCGGCGATCCCTACGGAGACGCTACCGACGGCAGCGGGCGGACGATCGTGGTCCCGGATAATGGCGGCCCTGACAGCGGCACGGATTCGACCATCACCAACAGCATTCGCGATTTCTCAAGGACGAATTCGAATGCCGACCGGAATTGCCCGCCAGGCCCGCAGGGGGCTCTGCCCGATGCGACCGGCAAGGCTCCTGGCACGATGGCCCCGACGGTGAACGACAACCACTGCGGCAAGTAAGCGCCCGGTGATCACAGCACCAGGCCGCGGAGCATAGGCTCCGCGGCCTGTTGGTTTTTGCCGCAAATTAGCGCCTAACGGCCGCGGTGGTCAAAACTGACCGCGATCTCCCGACCGTCCAACGCGCGAACGATGAAGCCAACCAGCTCCTCGTCGGTTTGCCGGAACCAGGGAAAGCGTCTGCGCAAATCGGCTATGACGACGGTGGTCGAGAGAATATCGCCGGAATGGTAGTCGGCCATGACGGTATGAATGGCTTTGTCGGTATCCATACCAAGCGGCGACTTGATCTGCCCCACGGAAGCCTCCACCCATCTCTCCCGGCCAACGATAGCAAGACCGCGGCAAAGCGAAAGAGCTTGTACGATTGCGTACGATCTCGCCGCGTGCGTTGCAATTTGCGGGACGCAGCCGGCGTCCTTTGTTTTGCGTTTCCAAACTATTGTCTGGCGTCGCGGCGGCTCTGGCGCCACGACCAGGCAACCTCGCTGCAGCTTCCGCGTTGAGCCATCGAGGGATGACATCAGCCTCGGAGAGCTCCCATGAAAACACTTCTATCCATCACTGCGGCAGCGATGATGGCCGGCGCGCCTTTGGTTGCTTTTGCCCAATCGGCGACGCTGACGCCTCTAACGACCGACACCATGAGCAAGGTTGACACTGCGACGTTCGTCAAGACGGTGCCCATCGCCAATACATTCGAAATCGAATCGAGCCGACTTGCGCAGACGCAGGCGAAGGCCGACGACGTAAAAGCCTTCGCGGCGCAAATGGTCACGGACCACACCAAGGCCGACGAGGAGTTCAAGGCGGCGCTCAGCAAGGGTCAGACGACTTCGGCCACCGCGCCAGCCGGCCCGCCGCTGGACACCAAGCACCAGGCGCTGCTCGACCAACTCAAGGAGGCCAGCGGGGACAGCTTCCAATCGAAATACATCGACATGCAGACCCAGGCGCATAAGGAAGCGGTGGCGCTGTTTTCCGCTTACGCAAATTCCGGCGACGATCCGGCGATGAAGGAATTTGCCAAAAAGACGCTGCCGGTGCTGCAAATGCACGAACGTCACGTGAAGGATCTCGCTGCCGCGCATCAATGAGGGCGACGACCGCCAGCGGTTTCGCCAACGGAGACGCCGGGCTTGAAGGGAGCGGCTGTCGTCGGCCCCGGGAACAAAGTACCGAGAGTGCCGTTATTCACTTGGCCTATTCCCGGGAGGATCCAATGGGAGGCGGCATTCGCGAGGCGCCGAGGGCAGTAGAGCTGGGTTTCGGCGCCGTTCCGATTGCCGCTGTCACAGGCTGAATCGATTTCCGGCCGGGACAGGTTACCATGCGCTACGGCGAGATATTTGCAAACGCAACGGCGCTCTTGTTGCTGGCGCTGATGGTTGGCGGCATCTTCATCTTGTTTGGAGAACCGCTGTGGCCGCGGCACTACGCGAGAATGGTGCTGGTCCCGAATATTGATGCCATGGCCACCGCGTCATTCCGAACAAGGTGCGCTCCAAGTCCATGCCTGCCCGACACCATCGATCAGACCATGCTGGCTCCTCGCCCCGAGGACGGACCGTGATCTGCGATTTGCAGACGCTGCAACGCTGTGGAGCGGGATGCGGTAAGGCCCGCCGCGCAAGTCGCGCCGCGGGCTTACCGGTGCAATCAAACGGTCTTGCAAACCGTCCGGCTACAACTAGGTCAGGATAAGCACGATCTTGTAGGTATTCGGATCGACGATGACGATCCGGCCATCGGCCAGCACGAAATATTCATAGGATTCGTAAGCCGGAACGATCTTGACGATGCGCGCCGGCAGACGATGCAGCCGGACCTTCTTTCGCGGAACCTCGACGCCGACAGAGATGTCGAAATCGACATTGGAAACCGGTTGGACATTCGTTTCCTTGATGACCTGGGTAATTTCTGTCTTCTGTTCAACGGTCACATTGCTGATGGAAGCGGTCGAACTCTGGTCCTGCGTCTGCGTAGAGGCGTTGCCCTGAGTCTGCTCGCTGGTCGTGGTCCCAGTCTTGCTCTGAGCCTGCTCCTCGGTCTTCATTTTCGTGTTGCCTTGGGCCTGCTCGGTAGTGGTGGTTCCGGTTTTGCCCTGGGCCTGCTCGTCGGTTTTCATTTTGGTGTTGCCCGTGGCCTGCTGGTCAGTCGTGGCGCCAGCCTTGCCCTGAGCTTGCTCGTCGGTCTTCATTTTCGGCTTGCCCTGAGCCTGCTGGTCAGTCGTAGCGCCAGCCTTGCCCTGGGCTTGCTCGTCGGTCTTCAGCTTTTTGTTGCCCTGCGCCTGTTGTTCAGTCGTAGCGCCGGCCTTGCCCTGGGCCTGCTCGCCCATCTTTGCGCCATTTGGACAGTTGGCAGTGCCGGCTGCGCAATTGGCGCCGGACTGGTCGTCGGTCGACTGCTGCGTCTGGGCAAGTGCCGCTCCGCAGCTGACGCTGATTGCTAGCATGCTGGTAATCAGAACGCCTTTCATGAGAGATCTCCTTGGAAAATGCGTCCCTTCACCGCGTAAAACTGCGGCTAAAAAACTTTGTTCCAAATTAACCGAGCGAAACGGCAAGCGATCCGAGCGGCGGAACAAGCTTTGCCCGGTGACGTTACCGACCTAGCGACCCCGCTGCGAACGGCATGACGCGGCGCAGCGCAGAGGTGGCTCACGACGAAAGGAGACGATCATGAGAATGCATCTTTCCGCGGCTGCGGCTGGGTTCTTGCTGCTTGCGGGTGTTGGCGCCGCTGCGGCCCAGGACGTGGTCATCGAACCGCAGCAGGAGACGATCGTACGCGAGTATGTGAAAAAGCAGCCTCTGGCGTCCGTCCAGCTTCCCGGCGTGGAGCTCAATGTCGGCTCGACACTGCCCGATACCGTCGAGCTTCATGAAGTTCCCAGCGTCAAATACCGCTACGTCGTCGTCGACAATCGGACCGTCCTGGTCGATCCTGGCACGCGCAGGATCGTGAAGGTCATCGAGTGAACAAGCGCGTCGCTTTGAAGGGACATGCGGCGCGTCCAGCATTGTCGACATCCCAGACTGCTGCCCTTGTTGGGCATTCCGACGCAGAAAGGCCCGCCGTTCCGACGCACGGCGGGCCACATAGCGAGTCACCACGCCAGGCGGCAGGGTCCTGTGCTCGCCAGGCCAGAAACTTTGAGAGAATATTCCCGGCTCCTCATCTGGTGTGAAATACTGTTCTTTGATCTGGCGATCAGCATTTCCGATGATGCCCGCAAGGCTTCGCATTCCGCCTGGCCGCAACGATTGCAAAACCGATGAGATTGACCATGCCTGGGAACACCAACACTTCGCTTCAATTCTTCTCGGCAACTATAAGCCGGCGCGCCGGCTTCGCTGTACTTCTTGCATCAGCGGTTGCGATTGTCAGCCTTGCTGCGCCGTCGTTCGCCGAGGACAAGACGGCGGTCAAGGTCGGCATCATGAGCGGCGAGGACGAGGACGTCTGGCGCGTCGTCACCGCCCAGGCGGCGGAGAGGGGCCTGACGATCGAGACCGTGGTGTTCAACGACTATACCCAGCCGAATGAAGCGCTCGAGCGTGGCGAAATCGACGCCAACGCCTTCCAGCACAAGCCCTATCTCGACAACCAGATCAAGACGCAGGGCTATCACATCGTCCCGGTCGGCTATACCGGGGTCTGGCCGATCGGCCTTTATTCCAAGAAGTACGCGAATATTGCCGACCTGCCCGAAGACGCGGTCATTGGCGTGCCGAACGACCCGTCCAATGAGGGCCGCGCACTGCGCGTCCTGCAGAGCGAACATCTGATCAAGCTCAGGGAAGGCACCGGCATTCTGGCGACGACCACCGACATCGCCGAAAACCCGAAGCACTTGGTCATCAAGGAGCTGGACGCAGGCATCGTCGGGCGCTCGGTGGAAGACCTCGACGGGGCCGTAGTCAACACGGATTGGGCGCTTAAAAGCGGCCTCACACCGGAGAACCGCATCGCCCAGGAGGCGGTGGCCGACAATCCCTATCGCAATTTCATCGCGGTCAAGGCCGGCAATGAAAACCAGCCCTGGGTAAAGACATTGGTCGCTTCCTATCAGAACGAAAAGGTGAAGGCCGAATTCGACCGGGTCTACAAGGGAACTGGCATCAGCGCCTATTGATGCCGAGCTCAACTGGGCGCTGAAGCCCGGCATGATAAAGCGGTCCGCGCTTCAACGCGGACCGCGATCGCGTTTGCGGGACACCAATACAGGAACTTTTATGAACCAGCATTTCGCCTCGGTCACCGAAGTCACGCATCCCGTCGGCGGCCGCTCCGCGGGATCGAACGATGTCGTGCGCCTCATCGAGCTGAAGCGCCGTTTCGGCGCGACAGCGGCGCTGGACGGCGTGTCGCTCAGCGTGCGCCAGGGCGAGATCCTCGGCATCATTGGCCGTAGCGGCGCCGGTAAGTCGACGCTGATACGCTGCCTGAACGGCCTGGAGCGGCCGGATTCAGGACAGGTCTTCATCGAAGGCCGCGACATCAGCCGGCTCGGCGAGCGCGAATTGCAGCCGCTGCGCCGGCGCATCGGCATGATCTTCCAGCATTTCAACCTGCTGTCCGCCAAGACGGTCGAAGACAATGTAGCGCTGCCGCTCAAGATCGAAGGCCGGCCCAGGGCCGAACGCCTGGCGCGCGCCGCCGAGCTGCTCGAGCTTGTCGGCCTGTCAGAGAAGGCGAAAGCCTATCCGGCGTCGCTGTCGGGCGGGCAGAAGCAGCGCGTCGGCATTGCCCGGGCGCTTGCGGCGCGCCCGGCGCTGCTGCTGTCGGACGAAGCGACCTCGGCGTTGGACCCGGAGACGACGCGCTCCATCCTTGCCTTGCTCAGAGACATCAACCGGCAGCTCGGCCTGACCATCCTGCTCATCACGCACGAGATGGAGGTGATCCGTTCGATCGCCGATCGTGTCGCGGTGATCGACACTGGGCGGATCGTCGAGCAAGGCCCGGTCTGGTCGGTTTTTGCGGACCCCAAGTCGGCGATCACGCAGAGCCTGCTCGGCGGCATCCGGCCGCAATTGCCGGCAGAGATCGCAAGCCGGCTAACGCGGAACGCCGGCGTGGAGGCGATCCTCAGGATCGACGTGGCCGGTGAGGCCGCGCGAAGCCCGCTTTTGTCCGATCTTGCCTCGGCAGTTCCCGGCTCGTTCCGCCTCGTGCATGGCGGCATCGATCACGTCCAGCAGCAGCCGGTCGGGACACTGTTCGTTGCGGTCGCCGGCAGCAATGAAGCTCACCTGGCAGAGGTGATCGCGTTCTTGAAAGCCCGCCAAGCGCGGGTGGAGGTGCTTGGCCATGTCGCCGGTTCTGTTTGAGCTTCTCGTCCGTTCGATCTGGGAAACGATCCTGATGACGGCCGCCTCCGGCCTCATCTCGCTGGTTTTCGGGCTGCCGCTCGGCCTGGCGCTGGTCGCCACCGACCGCGGCGGCATCGCCGAAAACCTGTGGGTGAACCGCGCGCTTGGCGCTGTCATCAACGGCTTCCGCTCTGTGCCTTTCATCATCCTGCTGGTTGCGCTGATCCCGGTGACGCGGCTGATCGTCGGCACCTCGATCGGCACCTGGGCAGCGATCGTTCCGCTGTCGATCGCGGCGACGCCCTACTATGCCCGGATCGCCGAAGTGTCGCTGCGTGAGGTCGACCACGGGCTGATCGAAGCGGCGCGCGCCATGGGCGGCAACCGCTGGACGATCATTCGCGAGGTGCTGGTGCCCGAAGCGCTGCCCGGCATCGTCGCCGGCTTCACGGTGACGCTGGTGACGCTGATCGGCGCCTCGGCGATGGCCGGCGCCATCGGCGCCGGCGGGCTCGGCGACCTCGCCATCCGCTACGGTTACCAGCGCTTCGAAACGTCAGTCATGATCGCCGTGGTCATCGTGCTGGTCGTCCTGGTCTGCGGCATCCAGTGGGCCGGCGACCGGCTGGTCGCGAGGCTGGATCACCGCACCTGATCGTTGGCCGCAAATGAGGGAAATCCGAGGTCGCGCCGTCAGCCGGCGCGCCTCTTTTCCGTGGCTGCCCGGTCGATCCCCAATCCATCCGCCGAAAGAGCGACCCCGAACTTTTCGGCGGCTTCTGCGGGCGTGTAATAGCCCAGCGCGACATCCCTCGCCACCAGATCGACGTCCCGCTGCAACGGATCGCCGTAGCCGCCGCCGCCCGGTGTGCCGACGCGCACGCGGTCGCCTGCCTTCAACGCGATGTCCTGCTCCTTGGACAGATGCGGCGGCACATGTTCCTTGCCGTCGCGGAACACGGTCACCGTGTTGACCGCGCCGTCCTTGCCGCCGAGCGCACCTTGCGGGCCGAACCGGCCGTGATCCATGACGAAGGAGGCGCGGGCGTCGCCGCGCAGGATTTCCACCTCATAGGCAAGCCCGAAACCGCCGCGGTGCTTGCCGGCGCCGCCCGAGCCTTCGCGCAGCGCATAGTGGCGGTAGAGCACCGGGAAGGCCTGCTCCATGATTTCGACCGGCGGCGACTTGGAGATGCCTATGGTCGAGCAGCCATTGGTCAGGCCGTCGTGATCAGCATTGCCACCATAGCCGCCGCCGGAAATCTGGTACATGACGTAGTCGCGGCCACGGACCGGGTCGTTGCCGCCGAGCGCGAAATTGCCGCTGGAGCCAGCCGGAGCCGCCGTCACCCTGTCCGGCAGAGCCTGCACCATCGCCGCGAACACCGCCTCGGCGATGCGCTGCGAAACCTCGGCTGCGCAGCCCGACACAGGGCGTGGATATTTGGCGTCGAGGAAGGTGCCTTCCGGCCGCTTGACGATCAGCGGTTCGAAGGCGCCGGCGCTGATCGGCACATCCGGGAAAATATGGCGCATGGCGAGATAGACCGAGGACAAGGTCGTCGCCAGAACGCTGTTCATCGGCCCGGCGCAGGGTTCTGATGAGCCCGAGAAGTCGAAGCTGAGCGTGTCGCCTTTTTTCTCGACTGCCAGCGCGATGATCAGCGGCTCGTTTACCACGCCGTCTGAATCGACGAAGGCGTGCGAACGATAGATTCCGTCGGGAATGGCCGATATGTTGACGCGCATCTGTTCAGCAGCGCGGCGCCGCAATTCGGCGATCGCTTCGATCACCGTTTCATCTCCGTAACGATCCAGGATTCCGTTGAGCCTGTCCTGGCCGATCAGCAGTGCCGCCGCCTGCGCGCGAATATCGCCAATGCGCTGGTCGGCGACACGGATGTTGGAAGAGATGATGGCGTAGATCTCCGGGTCGAGCACGCCCTTCTTGAACAGTTTCACCGGCGGCAACCGCAAGCCTTCCTGCTCGACCGCCGTTGCCGAAGCGGAGAAGCCGCCCGGCACCGAACCGCCAATGTCGGGCCAATGGCCGGTGTTCGACAGCCAGCAGAAGATCTTCCCGTCCCGGTAGACCGGCATGGCGAAGCGCACATCCATCAGATGGGTGCCGCCGAGATAAGGATCGTTGACGATGTAGATATCGCCTGGCTCGGGCGGCAGGCAGCGTCCGTCGGCGATCATCTCGATCACCGTTTTGGTCGAATACTGCATGACGCCGACGAACACCGGCAGACCCTGGCTGCCTTGCGCGATCAGCGAACCATCGAGCGCCGAATAGATGCCATCCGAACGGTCATTGGCCTCGGCGATAACAGGCGAGAACGCGGCGCGCGAAAACGTCAGGTCCATTTCGTCGCAGACCTGCTGCAGGGCCGCCTGGAGGACCGAAAGCGTAATAGTGTCGAGCTGCGCCATCTCAGGCCTCACCGATATCGATGATGATGTTGCCGTCGGCATCCGAGCGCGCCCGGTCGCCGGGCTCGAGCACGGTAGTAGCGTCCATCTGTTCGAGGATCGCCGGCCCCATGATGACTGCGTCGAGCGGCAGCTTTTCCCTGCTGTAGACCGGCGTATCGTACCAGAGCCCGGCATACCAGACCGGCCGGATTTCGCGCCGCGCCTCTTCGAGCGTTTTGGCGCGCCCGGCCGGGTCGATCAGCCGGGACAGATCGATCGTCGGCCGCACGCCGGTAACCGACGTGTTGAGGTTGACCAGATTGGCGCGGATTTCCGGCAGCTCGACCTTGAAGCGGGCGAAATAGGCACTCTCGAACAGTTGCTGCAGTACCTGGCGTGTCACCGCAGACGACGGCAGCGGCACGTTGATGATATGCGTCTGGCCGACGAACTGCATGTCGGCGGAATGCGTGACGCGGATTGCTTCCGGCTTCACCGCTTCCTTGCCGATCAGCTCCTCGCCTTCGTTTCGGTGCCGTTCCAATGTCTCGCGGAGTTGGTTTTCATCGAGACTGGCCACCGGCTGGTTGACCGTGTTGACGAAATCATGGCGCAGATCAGCGACGACGCAGCCGAGAGCATTGGTGATGCCTGGCCGCGCCGGCACCAGCACTTTCGGCAAGCCTAGTTCGCGCGCCAATGCCGTCGCATGCAGCGGACCGGCGCCGCCGAAGGCGAACAGCGCGAAATCGCGCGGGTCGTGGCCGCGCGACACCGAGACCATGCGGATGGCGCCGGCCATCTTCACGTTGCCGAGCCGCAGCACCGCACCCGCCGCCTCGACGCCGGACAAGCCTGTGGCGCGGCCGATCCTGTCCTCGAATATGCCGGTGACCCGTTCGACGGTGACCGGGTTTTCCACCGCGAGCAGCTTCTTCGGCGCTAGCCTGCCGAGCACCAGATTGGCGTCGGTGATGGTCGGCTCCAAGCCGCCGCGTCCGTAGCAGATTGGCCCGGGATTGGCGCCGGCGCTTTCCGGGCCAATCTGGATCAGGCCTGCCGCATCGAGGCGGGCGATCGAGCCGCCGCCGGCGCCGACCGTATGCACCGCCACCATCGGCACGTGGATCGGCATCGCATATTCGATTTCGATCTCGTTCGACACCGCCGGCTCGGCGTTGCGGATCAGCGCCACGTCGGTCGAGGTGCCGCCCATGTCGTAGGTGACCAGGTTTTCGAAGCCGGCGCGTTTGCCGGTATAGGCGGCAGCAATGACGCCGGAAGCGGGGCCGGACATGACGGTCTTGGCCGACTCACGTGTGACAAAGCGGGCCGAGATCATGCCGCCATTGCCGTTCATAATCAGGAAGTCGCGGGCGTAGCCTTTTGACGCCAGCTCCTTGCGCAGCCGCTCGACATAGCGTTCGAGGATCGGTTGCACCGAAGCGTTGACCGAAGCGGTCACGCCGCGCTCGAATTCGCGCGCTTCCGAAAGCAGGGCGTGGCCTGTCGTGATGTAGCCGTTCGGCCAAAGCTCGGCCGCTATCTCGGCGGCGCGCCGCTCATGCGCCGGGTTGGCGTAGGAATGCAGGAAATGGATGACCAGGGATTCGCAGCCGGCTGCGATCAGTTGTGAAACCGCTGTCCGCATCTCGGCCTCGTCGAGCGGGATGCGCACCGCGCCCGAGGCCTCGACCCGCTCCGACAGTTCGAGCCGCAGATTACGCGGAATGATCGGGACGAAGGTGCCCGTCATGCCATAGGCCTGCGGCCGTGTCCGCCGGCCAAGCTCGATGACGTCGCGAAAGCCGCGTGTGGTGATCATGCCGGTTTTGGCCAGCCGGCGCTCCAGGACCGCGTTGGTGGTCGTCGTCGTGCCGTGCACGATGAGGTCGATGCCGTCGACCGGAAATCCGGTGGCGCCAAGTGCCGAAACGACGCCGAACGCCTGGTTGTCGACTGTCGTCGGGGTCTTGGCGATGTGCACCCGGCCACCGTCACGGCCGTCGATCAGAAGGAGGTCGGTAAAAGTTCCGCCGACATCGATGCCCGCGACGACGCTGCCAGTCGAATCCAGCGCTTGCGCCGAAAAATTCTGTCCCATTGTCGAAACCCGAAATGCCCGAACTGCCTACATGCCTTAGTTTGGAAAGCTGTTTTACGGCGGCGTCTTGACGCAAATATCGTTTGTATACTAATAAATTCCGGACACAAGAGCTTACCGCTTCGGAGTGTGCAAACGGCACGCTGGAACCTGACCGGTTCGGGCGCGCAGGTGGAGATTTGGCGCCGGCGCTGAGCCGGCCCAGAAGGTTAGGTTTGATGAACACCACATCCGCGTTCAACACAGCCGGCGCCCGGCCGTTGCAGTTCCCGATACCGGCCAATGTCTATGCCGAAACCGTGGTCTCGGTGAAGCATTATACCGACCGGCTGTTTTCGTTCCGCATCACCCGGCCGCAGTCGCTGCGCTTCCGCTCCGGCGAATTCGTCATGATCGGCCTGCCCAATGCCGAGAAGCCAGTGTTCCGCGCCTATTCGATCGCCAGCCCGTCCTGGGACGACGAACTCGAATTCTTCTCGATCAAGGTGCCGGACGGCCCGCTTACCTCGGAGCTGCAGAAAATCGAGATCGGCGATACCGTCATCATGCGGCAGAAGTCGACGGGTACGCTGGTGGTGGACGCGCTGACCCCGGCCAAGCGCCTGTTCATGATCTCGACCGGCACCGGCATTGCTCCCTTCGCCAGCCTGCTGCGCGATCCCGATACCTATGAGAAGTTCGAGCAGGTTATCCTGACCCATACCTGCCGCGACAATGCCGAGCTGACCTACGGCCAGGAACTGGTGGCCGCACTGGAGAACGATCCGCTGATCGGCGAGCTGACCGGCGGCCGCGTCACGCTGTATAATTCGACGACGCGCGAGACCTCCGAGCGCATGGGCCGCATCACCGCGCTGATCGGCTCGGGCAAATTCTACACCGATCTCGGCATCGACAGGCTCAATCCCGAGACCGACCGCATCATGATCTGCGGCTCGATGCATATGCTCAAGGACGTCAAGGAGCTGGCTGAAAGCCACGGCTTCCAGGAAGGCTCGCTGCATCATCCGGCAAGCTTCGTCGTCGAGCGCGCCTTCGTCGGCTGAGACGCGGCAGTTCAGAGTCTACTGGTTTGCGACCCTGATTTTGACCACACGGTCAAAAGTCGGCTGCCTCGACCGTCTTTTTCCGCTATGACCGCTTGAAGGACTCGTGAAGCGCTGCTTCACGGTCTATCTTCGGCATAACTCGCTGAACAAGAGGCAGGAGATGAGCAGCACAATCCGCGAAACCGATCTCGGCACGTCCAAGATCACGCCGCTGCCGGCGCGCGCCGCCGCCAATGCGCCGATGCCGCAAGCCCATGGCATTGCCCGCAATCCCGGCATGAGGCTCGATCTCGGCTTCATGGAATCGATGCGCAGCGTCAACCGCTCGGCGCTGGAACGCCGCGTTGCCAGCCTGACCAAAAGACGGTCGATTAAGGCCGATAACCAGGCGGCCTGGCTGCTGCGCGCCGTCGCCTGCATGGACCTGACGACGCTGAACTCGAATGACACGGAAGAGCGCGTGCGCCGGCTCTGTGCCAAGGCGGTCAACCCGTTCCGTCGCGACATCGTCGAAGGGCTCGGCATTACTGGTGAAAAGATCCGCCCCGCGGCGGTCTGCGTCTATCATCCCTTCGTCGCCACCGCCGTCGAAGCGCTGCGCGGCAGCGGCGTCCATGTCGCCGCCGTTTCGACCGCCTTCCCGCATGGACTTGCACCGCTTTCGACGCGCCTGCAAGAGATCGAAGCATCGGTCCGCGACGGCGCCGACGAGATCGACGTCGTCATCCCGCGCGGTTTGGTATTCGGGGCGAAATGGCAGGAGTTCTATAACGAGATCGTCTCGATGCGCGCCGCTTGCGGCGAGGCGCATCTGAAGGTGATCCTCGGTACCGGCGACCTCGCCACGCTGCGCAACGTCATGCTCGCCTCGATGGTGGCGATGATGGGGGGTGCAGATTTCATCAAGACCTCGACCGGCAAGGAAAGTGTCAACGCGACGCTGCCGGTCGGCCTTGCCATGGTGCGCGCGATCCGCGCCTATTTCGAGGAAACCGGCTATCTCATCGGCTTCAAGCCGGCCGGTGGCATTTCCACGGCAAAAGCCTCGCTCGATTGGCTGGTGCTGATGAAGGAAGAACTGGGCCGTCCGTGGCTGGAGCCGGAGCTGTTCCGCTTCGGAGCATCGAGCCTTTTGACCGATATCGAGCGCCAGCTCGAGCATCATCTGACCGGCCACTACTCGGCCAATCATCGCCACGCGATGGCGTGATTCGGAGCGCTTCATGAACATCCTCGAACGCTATCACGCCATGGATTACGGGCTGGCGCCGGAAGCCCGCAACGAGGCCGATGCCTGGCTGGCCGCGCGGGATTTCGGCAAGGCGCTGTTCATCGGCGGCGACTGGAAGGCAGCCAGCGAAGGCAAAACCTTCGACACCAGCGATCCGTCCTCGGGAAAGCTGCTGGCCAAGGTGTCGGACGCTGGTGCCGCCGACATCGACGCGGCGGTGTCGGCCGCCACAAAAGCGCTGCCGAAATGGAGCGCCAGCACCGGCTACAGCCGAGCCAAAGTGCTCTATGCCATCGGCCGCGCCATGCAGCGCCACCAACGGCTGTTCGCGGTGCTTGAGACAATCGACAATGGCAAGCCGATCCGCGAGAGCCGCGACATCGACGTGCCGCTGGCGATCCGCCATTTTATCCATCATGCCGGCTGGGCGCAGGCGCTGGACAGGGATTTTCCCGGCCACAAGGGTGTCGGCGTCGTCGGCCAGATTATCCCGTGGAACTTCCCACTCTTGATGCTCGCCTGGAAGATCGCGCCGGCGCTCGCCGCGGGCTGCACCGTGGTGCTCAAACCCGCGGAATTCACGCCACTCACCGCGATCCTGTTTGCCGAGATCTGCGCACGCGCCGGCGTGCCGAAGGGCGTCGTCAACATCGTCCAGGGCGGGCCGGAGGCGGGCGCGGCAATCGTCAACCATCCCGGCGTCCAGAAGATAGCCTTCACCGGTTCGTCCGAGGTCGGCAAGATCATCCGCAAGGCCACTGCCGGCTCGGGCAAGAAACTGTCGCTGGAGCTTGGCGGCAAGTCGGCATTCGTCGTTTTCGAGGATGCCGACCTCGACAGCGCCGTCGAGGGTCTAGTCGATGGTATCTGGTTCAACCAGGGCCAGGTGTGCTGTGCCGGCTCGCGCCTTCTGGTGCAGGAAGGGATCGCCGACGCCTTCATCGCCAAGGTCAAGACGCGGATGAGCCGGCTGCGCGTCGGCAGCCCGCTCGACAAGAACACCGATATCGGCCCGCTGGTCGATTTGACTCAGCTCGATCGCGTCAAGGGCCTGATTGCCGAAGGTGCCAAGCAGGGCGCGATCTGCTGGCAGCCGGACTCGGCACTGCCCGCCGCGGGCTATTACCATCTGCCAACGCTGGCGACCGGTGTTTCGCCGGCTAACATCTTGACACAGGAAGAGGTGTTCGGGCCGGTGCTCGCCACTATGACCTTCCGCAACACCGAGGAAGCGATCGAGCTCGCCAACAACACACGCTATGGCCTGGCCGCTTCGGTGTGGAGCGAGAACATCAATCTTGCCCTGCACATCGCGCCGCAATTGAAGGCCGGCGTCGTCTGGATCAACGGCACCAATATGTTCGACGCCTCCTGCGGTTTCGGCGGCTATCGCGAGAGCGGCTTTGGCCGCGAAGGCGGGCGCGAGGGCATGTTCGAATATCTCTCGGCAAAACTGCCGCTTGGCCCGATCATCAAACCGGCAACGTCTTCTGCCCAACCTGTCGAGCAGGCGGAAGGTGGCGCCATCGACCGCACGGCAAAACTGTTCATCGGCGGCAAGCAGGTCCGGCCGGACGGCAATTATTCCTTGGCCATCGCCAGCGCCAAGGGCAAGCTTGCCGGCGAGGTCGGTCTCGGCAACCGCAAGGATATCCGCGACGCCGTCGCGGCCGCGCGCGCCTGCAAGGCCTGGCCGGAGGCGACCGCCTACAACCGCAGCCAGGTACTCTACTACGTGGCCGAAAATCTTTCCGGCCGCGCCGACGAGTTTGCCGCCCGTTTGACCCAGCTCACCGGCGCGACCGCCAAGGCGGCGCGCGAAGAGGTCGAGCTGTCGATCGAGCGCCTGTTCCTCTACGCCGGCCTGGCCGACAAATTCGAGGCCCGCGTCCACCAGCCGCCGGCCCGCGCCGTCACGCTGGCGCTGCACGAGCCAGTCGGCGTCGTCGGCATCATCGCACCGGACAATGCGCCTCTGCTTGGCCTGATCTCGCTGATGGCACCGGCGCTCGCCATGGGAAACACCGTGGTCGCCGTGCCGTCCGAAAAATACCCGCTGCTTGCCACCGACCTCTACCAGGTCATCGAATATTCCGACGTTCCGGCGGGCGCCATCAACATCGTCACCGGCCGTAGCGCCGAGCTGGCCGGCGTGCTGGCCAAGCACGACGATGTCGACGGGCTCTGGATGTTCGCCGATGCCGAGACCTGTGCCAAGGCGGAGGCCGAGTCCATCGGCAATCTCAAGCGTGTCTGGACCGGCAACGGCCACAGCCTCGACTGGGCATCGAGCGAAGCAGCCGGCGATGCCTTGCTGCGCCGTGCGATCGAGGTCAAGAACGTCTGGGTGCCCTACGGCGACTGAGTGTCCCGGAGGGGACGTCCGGGCTTGACGGGCCAACAGATGTTCTTTACCGAGAAAAAACATTTGGGCGGCAGGCGAATACCGAAACAGGCGGGATGGTACTGTCCGCCTGGCACATTGCGCCCGGCCTTGTGCCGGTAAAAAGCCGAACGATTAAAGACGGGCGAGGAGAAAAGCATGGCAGATCTGACTGGCAAGATCGTTGTCGTCACGGCGGCGGCGCAAGGCATCGGCCGGGCAAGTGCGCTGGCGTTCGCCAAGGCCGGCGCCATCGTCCATGCCACCGACATCAACGAGGTGGTGCTCGCTGATCTCGGCAAGACGCCCGGTATCAAGACCCGCAAGCTCGACGTGCTGAACGACGAGGCGGTGAATGCCGCTTTTGCCGAGATCGGCACCGTCGACGTGCTGTTCAATTGCGCCGGCTTCGTCCATTCCGGCTCAATCCTCGAGATGAAGGACGGCGATCTCGACTTCGCCTATGATCTCAATGTCCGCTCGATGATCCGCACCATCCGCGCCGTGCTGCCCGGCATGCTGGAACGCGGCGACGGCTCGATCATCAACATGGCGTCGCTGGCCAGTTCGACCAAGGGCGTGCCGAACCGCTTCGTTTACGGGCTGACCAAGGCAGCCGTCATCGGTCTGACCAAATCGGTCGCCGCCGACTATGTCGGCAAGGGCATACGCTGCAATGCGATCTGTCCGGGCACGGTCGAAAGCCCGTCGCTGCAGGATCGCATGCATGCGCAGGGCGACTACGAAGCAGCTCGCGCCGCCTTCATCGCCCGCCAGCCGATGGGCCGCCTCGGCACGCCCGAGGAAATCGCCGATCTCGCCGTCTATCTGGCCGGCGCCACCTATACGTCGGGGCAGGCTTATAATATCGACGGTGGCTGGTCGATCTAAGCTCATCTCAAATCAAGGAGAGGAATTCTATGAAACTGCTGCGCTATGGCGAGGCGGGGAACGAACGCCCCGGCCTGCTCGATGCCGATGGAACGATCCGCGACCTCTCCGCCTATGTCACCGACATTGCCGGCAAGACGCTTGACCCGGCATCGCTCGAGACATTGTCGAAGCTCGATCCGAAATCGCTGCCGGCAGTTTCCGGCAAGCCGCGGATCGGCGCCTGCGTCGCCGGCACCGGCAAATTCATCTGCATCGGTCTCAACTATTCCGACCACGCCGCCGAAACCGGCGCTACCGTGCCGCCGGAACCGATCATCTTCATGAAGGCAAGCTCGGCTATTGTCGGGCCGAATGACGACGTGCTGATCCCGCGCGGCTCGGTCAAGACCGACTGGGAGGTCGAGCTCGGCGTGGTCATCGGCAGAAAAGCGAAGTATGTCACCGAGGCCGAGGCGCTGGATTATGTCGCCGGCTATTGCGTCGCGCATGACGTCTCCGAGCGCGCCTTCCAGGCTGAGCGCCAGGGCCAGTGGACCAAGGGCAAGAGCTGCGACACGTTCGGGCCGATCGGTCCGTGGCTGGTGACCAAGGACGAGGTCAATGACCCGCAGAACATTCCGATGTGGCTGACGGTCAACGGCAAGACGATGCAAAACGGCTCGACCAAGACCATGGTCTTCGGCGTCGCTTATCTCGTGTCCTATCTCAGCCAGTTCATGTCGCTGCACCCCGGCGACATCATCTCGACCGGCACGCCGCCCGGCGTCGGCCTCGGCATGAAGCCGCCGGTGTTCCTGAAGCCCGGCGACGTCGTCGAGCTCGGCATCGAAGGGCTGGGCATCCAGAAGCAGACGTTCAGGGCTGACGTGTAGCGCACCCTCCCTTCTCTCCTTGTGGGAGAAGGAAAAGAGGGCTACTTCAGCACCCTCCCATCGGCCCCAAACCGGTACGTCTTCGCCGGATCCGGCGTCGCGTACAGCGTGGCGCCAGGTTCGGCGTTATAGACGCCAAAAATGCGCACGGTGATCAAGCCAGCCTTCTCGCAGTCGAGATAGAGATTGGTGTCGGCGCCAAGATGTTCGGCATGGACAACCGTGCCTTTCCAGGCACCGGATTTCGCATCGACGGTCAGGTGCTCGGGACGGACACCGATGGTCTTGGCCGTCTCGCCAAGCCTGGCCCCGTCGACGAAGTTCATCTTCGGTGAGCCGATGAAGCCGGCGACGAATTCATTTGCCGGCGAATTGTAAAGCTCCATCGGTCCGCCGATCTGCTCGATCTTTCCCGCGTTCAGCACGACGATCTTGTCGGCCAGTGTCATCGCCTCGACCTGGTCGTGGGTGACATAGATCATCGTGGCCTTCAGCCGACGGTGCAGCTGGGCGATCTCCAGCCTGGTGTTGACGCGCAGCGCGGCATCGAGGTTGGACAGCGGCTCGTCGAACAGAAAAAGCTTGGGCTCGCGCACCACGGCGCGGCCGATGGCGACGCGCTGGCGCTGACCACCGGAAAGCTCGGCCGGCCGCCTCTCGAGGTAGGGCTCCAGCGACAGCATCGACGAGGCGATGCCGATGCGGCGGTCGATCTCGGCCGCCGGTGTGCCCGCCTGCTTGAGGCCGAGGCCCATGTTGTTCTTCACCGTCAGATGCGGATAGAGCGCATAGGTCTGGAACACCATGGCGATGCCGCGTTTGGCCGGCGGGGTGGCGGAGACGTCCGCCCCGTCGATCACCACGCGGCCCGAGGTCGAGTCCTCCAGCCCGGCAATGACCCTGAGCAGCGTCGACTTTCCGCAGCCGGATGGACCGACGAAGACGACGAACTCGCCATCCGTCACCTCGAGGTTGATGCCCTTCAGCACCTCTACCGGCCCGAAGGCCTTTTTGACATTCTCGATGTTCAGCGAGCCCACGGCTTCGTCCCTGTTCTAGAGTTTCACGGCGAGGCCGCTGCGTACGCTCTCGTCGGCGGCAAGGCAGACGGCGAGCGACTTCACCGCGTCGTCCATATGGCGGGTCAAGTCGAGATCCTCGCGGATCGCCTTGAGCACAAATGCCTGTTCGAGATCGCAGAGATCCTGATGGCCAGGCTCGCCCTCCATCGACAGCATCTCGTCCGGTTTGGCGAACTTGCCGTCCGCGCCGGTCGCCGCACTGTGCAGGCGGATGGTCGAGGTCTTGGTGTGGGTGTCGATGTCGTCGGACCTGACGCCCTCCTTCATGACGATCGACACGCAGCCATTGGGCGAGATCACGTCCTTCACGAAGAAGGCCGTCTCCGAGATCATCGGCCCCCAGCCGGCCTCGTACCAGCCGACCGAACCATCGTCGAACAGCACCTGCAGGTGGCCGTAATTATACATCGTGGGCGCAATCTCGTCGGTCAGCCGCAGCCCCATGCCGCGCACCTCGACCGGCCTGGCGTCGGTGATCTGCAGCATCACGTCGAGATAATGCACGCCGCAATCGACGATCGGCGACGTCGTCTGCATCAGCTGCTTGTGCGTCTCCCAGCTATGGCCGGAGGATTGCTGGTTGAGGTTCATTCGGAACACGTAAGGGCCGCCGAGCTTGCGCGCCTCGGCGATCAGCCGGATCCAGGACGGGTGATGGCGCAGGATGTAGCCGATCACCAGTTTTTTGCCGTTGGCCTTGGCTGCCGCGACCACGCGCTTTGCATCGGCGACGGTGGTTGCCAGCGGCTTTTCGACGAAGACATGGCAGCCGGCCTCGAACGCCCTCACCGCATAGTCGGCATGGCTGTCGGAATAGGTGGCGATGCAGGCGACGTCAGGACTCTCGTCGCGCAACGCCTGGTCAAAGGAGCGCCTGATGCCATAACTGGCGAGCCCGCCCGGCAACGGCACGTCGGAGCGATTGACCAGTGCTGCGATCTCGAAGCCCGGATTGGTATGGTAGGCCAGCGCATGGCTGCGGCCCATATTGCCGAGACCGGCGACGACGACGCGCAGAGGTTGTTGCGAACTCACTTGACCGCTCCCGAAGTGATGCCGCGGATCAGCTGCCGCGAGAAGATGACGTAGAGGATCAGCACCGGCATGATCGCCAGCGACAGTGCCGCCAGAATGGCGTTCCAGTTGGTGACGAACTGGCCGAGGAACAGCTGGGCGCCGAGCGTCACTGTCTTGGTCTCCTCCGACGGCGCCAGGATCAGCGGGAACCACAGATCGTTCCAGATCGGGATCATGGTGAAGACCGCGACCGTCGCCATCGATGGGCGCACCAGCGGCAGCACCAGCCGGAAAAAGATGGTGTATTCAGACAGGCCGTCGATCCTGCCCGCATTCTTCAGATCGTCCGAGACCTGCTTCATGAATTCCGACAGGATGAAGACGGCAAGCGGCAGGCCCTGCGCCGTGTAGACCAGGATCAGCGCCGTCAGCGTGTTAACCAGCCCGCTCGCCACCATCAGCTGCAGGATGGCGACGGTGCCGAGGCGGATCGGGATCATGATGCCGAGCGCCAGATAGAGCCCCATCAGCGAATTGCCGCGGAAGCGGTATTCCGACAGTGCGAACGCAGCCATGGCGCCGAACAGAAGCACGAAGAACAGCGAGGCGACGGTGACGACTAGGCTGTTCTGGAAATAGTGGATGAAGTCGCCCTGGCCGATCACCGTGGCGTAGCCGATCAGGTCGAAGGTCCCTGGCGTTGGCGGCGTCAGCGGCGCGCCGAAAATCCCTGCGCGCGATTTGAACGAATTCATGATGACGAGGATGACCGGAAACAGCGCGATGGCGGTGTAGGTCAACAGGATCGCGTGGGCGCCAATGATGCGGGGCAGCGAGCGGGTTGCGGTGCTCATGTCGCGCCTCAGAACTGGTAGCGACGCAAGCGCGTCTGCACGAGGAACAGGTAGACGCAGACGCCGCCGAGGATGATCAGGAACATCATCGTGGCGATCGCCGCGCCCATGTTGGGATCGCCGACCTGCAGCTGGAAACCGAAGAAGGCGCGGTAGAGGAAGGTGCCGAGAATATCCGTTGAATAGTTCGGCCCGGCCAGCGCGCCTTGCGCGGTGTAGATCAGGTCGAAAGCGTTGAAATTGCCGACGAAGGTCAGGATCGAGATGATGCCGATCGACGGCAGGATAAGCGGCAGCTTGATCTTCCAGAACTGCGCCATCCCGGTAATGCCGTCGCATTCGGCCGCTTCGATCACCTCTTCGGGAATGGACAGCAGTGCCGCATAGATCAGCATCATCGGGATGCCGACGAACTGCCACACCGAGATCAGGCTGAGCGCGGTCAGCGCATATTGTGCCTTGCCGAGCCAGGGCGTGAACAGGCTTTTCAGGCCGACAAGGTCCATCATATGCGGCGCCACGCCCCATAGCGGCGACAGGATCAGCTTCCAGGCGAAGCCGACAATGACGAAGGACAGGATCGTCGGCACGAAGATCGCCGTGCGGTAGAAGGCGGAAAACCGCAGCCTGGGGCTGGACAGAAGTGCGGCCAATAGGACGCCGATCGGGTTCTGCACCAGCATATGGATGACGAAGAACCAGACATTGTTCCTGAGGGCGTTCCAGAAATTGACCGACCAGTTGGGATCACCGAACAGCATGCGGAAATTTTCCAGTCCGACGAAGACCTGCGACTGATTGATGTTGCGGAACAAGGAAAGCTGCAGCGTGCCGGCCAGAGGCAGGATCATGATCGCCGTATAGACCAGCAACGCCGGCGCCAGGAAAACGCCGATATGCCAACGGAACGGTCTTTTCGGTGCTGCGGCCATGCATTCGGTCCCCGGATCAGGTCTTGCAATTGCCGTCAAAGGGCGCGGCGCCTCCTCTCCCTCGAGGGGAGGGTGCCTCGCACAGCGAGGCGGGTGGGGTCGGCCGATGCGGCCCGCCATCGTGGTTTCGACCGTGCTTTCCAGCAGCGATCAAGCCGCAGCCTGCCTCGACCGACCCTCTCTGTCGCCTTCGGCGACATCTCCCCCTCGAGGGGAGACAACGCTTCGCCGCGCTCTTATTTCGCCGGCTTGTACCAGCTGTCGAGGCCGTCCTGCAGCTTCTTGGCGGCAGCTTCCGGCGTGTCGGTGCCGTTGATGACGTTGGCCGATTCAACCCACGTCTCGTTTTCAAGGTTCGGCGTGCCGCGCGACAGGATCTGGTAGGTCGAGCGGATCGTCGACTTGCACTTGCCACGCCAGGAGACGAATTCCTGGGCCAGCGGGTCTTCCATCTTCACCGGGGTGTTGTTCAGGCTGAAGAAGCCCGGCAGCGCGTTGGCGTAGATGGTGGCGAAATCCGGCGAGGCCACCCAGGACAGGAAGGTCTTGGCCGCATCCGCATTCTTCGAGGCCGCATTGAGGCCCATGCCGATGTCGGTGTGGTCGGAGATGTAGCAGGTGTCGCCGGCCTTCTGCACCGGCGGCGGGAAGGCGCCCATCTTGAACTGCGCCTGCGTGTTGAACAGGCCGATCTCCCACGAGCCGGCCGGGTAGATGGCGGCGCGGCCGAGCGTGAACAGGTTCTGGCTGTCCGGATAGGTCTGCGCCTCGAAGCCGTCGCCGAGATAGTCCTTCCACCTGGCCAGTTCCTTGAAGGGCTCGACCCACTGCGGATCAGTCAGCTTCTGCTCGCCCTTGATCAGCGCCAGGCGGCCTTCCTCGCCCTTCCAGTAGTTCGGGCCGATGTTCTGGTAGCCCATGGTCGCCGCTTCCCAGAGGTCCTTGGTGCCCATCGCCATCGGGATGTAGGTGCCGTCGGCCTTGATCTTGTCGAGCGCGGCGAAGAATTCGTCGCGCGTCTCCGGCACCTTGATGCCGAGCTTGTCGAAGGCGTCCTTGTTGTAGATGAAGCCATGGATGACGGAGGCCATCGGCACGCAGAAACTCGACTTGCCGTCGTCGGTCTGCCAGGCGGCCTTGGCGACGTCGGAAAAGTTATCCATGCCGGGCAGGGTCGAGATGTCGGCGAGGTTGCCCTTCTTGAAGAGCTCCAGCGACTTGTCGAACGGGCGGCAGGTGATCAGGTCGCCGGCCGAGCCGGCGGCGAGTTTGGCGCCGAGGGCGGCGTCATATTCGGTTGGCGCCGACGGCGCGAACACCACCTTGATGCCCGGGTTCTTGGCTTCGAAGGCCGGGATCAGCTTGTCCTTCCAGATGGCAAGGTCGTCGCCGCGCCAGCTCTCGATGTTGAGCGTTACGTCGTCGGCGTAAGCCACCCCGGCGGAGCCGAGAATGCTGGTGCCGAGAAGAAGTGCCGTCAGTAGCTTCGTTGTCATGCTCAGTCTCCCTGTTGACCTTTTTCAGGTTCGGTTTTGATGAGAACAGAGGCATTGCGCCCCTTGCTCCCCTCGATCGCGGAAAGGGCTGGCCGCAGCTTGTGGCCGGTCCCTTCCAGTATCTTCTCGGCCGCGTCGGCGCTGGTGGCGCCGGCGGCGAGCAGAATGGCGGTCTTGACGACGCCGCCGCTCTTTTCGAGCAGGCGCGCCGCCTCGTCCTTGTCGCGCCCGCTGACGGCGGCGACGATGCGTGCGGCGCGGTCGCGCAGCTTGATGTTGTCGGCCATGAGGTTGACCATGTAGCCGTCATGGACATGGCCGAGATGGATGGCGGCCAGCGTCGACAGCATGTTGAGCGCGATCTTCTGGGCGGTGCCGGCGCCCATGCGCGTCGAGCCGGCAATCAGCTCCGGCGGCGTTTCGAGCAGGATGGCGATGTCGGCCAGCCGCAGCAGCGGCGCATCCCTGTTGTTGGCGACGGCAATCGTCGCCGCACCGCGGCGCCTGGCTTCCTCGATCGCCCGGACAGCGTAAGGTGTCGAGCCGCTGGCCGAGACGGCGATCAGGCAATCGCTACTGCCGATGCCGGCGGCGGCGACCGCTGCCGAAGCTTCGTCAAGGTCATCCTCAGGCCCGCCGGCCAGTGTCCTGAAAGCTTCGTCGCCGCCGGCGATCAGGATGGCGATGCGGTCGCGCTGGATACCGAAAGTGCCCGGCAGTTCCAGCGCATCGGCCAATGCCATCAGGCCCGAGCTGCCGGCGGCCGCATAGGCGAGCTTGCCGCCGCTTTTCAGCCGGGTTGCGATAATTTCGGCGGCCGCGGCAATGGCAGGAATGGCGCCGCGTACGGCCTTGGCGGCCTCGATCTGTGCGTTGGCCAAAGAGGAAAGGATGGCGTCCGGGGCCTGGATGTCCAGTCCCTCGGCATTGCGGTGAAGCGCTTCGGTGCGCGTTTCGGCCATCCGCTGTCCTCCAATCCAGAAAACAATACCAAAAAAATACCACTTGTCCACACGCATTTATGAAATCCCTGCGTCGGGATAGGCCTGCAGACGAAATCCGCTGATTTCTCAACAAACTAGGCCTTAACTTTTTTGAAATGGAAATTAACCCTTGGCTATTGGTATTTTATTGGTATTATCCGCCCCGAGGAGAAATCGCGTGAAATTCGTGCTCGGCATCGATGGCGGCGGCACCAGCTGCAGGGCGGCCCTTGCAACGGCCGACGGCAGCGTCCTCGGCCGCGCCAAAAGCGGCGCCGCCAACATCCGCACCGATCTCACCGGCGCCAGGACGAACATCGTCGATGCGGCGCAGCAGGCCTTTGTCGCCGCGGGCAGGGATCCCGCACTGATCCCGCAAACGCCGGCCGTTCTCGGCCTGGCCGGCGCCAATGTCGGCACCTATAGGCAGCAGCTCGAAGCGATCCTGCCGTTCCGCATCAGCCGTGTCGAGACCGACGCCGAAATCGCGCTGGAAGGTGCGGTCGGCTCCGGCGACGGCGCCATGGCCATCCTCGGCACCGGCACCGCCTATATGGCGCGCAGACAAGGCAAGTCGCGCGCCATCGGCGGCTGGGGGTTCCAGGTCGGCGACCAGGGCAGCGGCGCCCGCATCGGCCGCGACCTGCTCGAGCAGACGCTGCTCGCCTATGACGGCATCCGCGAAGGCTCGCCGCTGACGCAGGCCATGCTCGCCATCTTCCGCAACAATCCCGAGGATGTGGTCGAATTCACCACCAACGCCAAGCCCGGCGATTTCGGCGGCTTCGCGCCCAAGGTGTTCGAACACGCCGAAAAAGGCGACGTCGTCGCTATCTGGATCCTCGACAAGGCGGTCGCCGATGTCGAGGCAGCGCTTGGCGTACTCGACCTGGGCGGCGACGATCCGCTCTGCCTGCTCGGCGGGCTGGCGCCGCTTTACGCGCCGCGCCTGTCGGCCCGCTACCGGGCGCTGCTGAAACCGCCGCTCGACGACGCGCTGGGCGGCGCGGTGCAGATGGCGGTTCGGATTTTCGCAAACACGGCGGAGACAGCGCGATGAGCGAGGCCGCCGACCAGATATTCACGGCGCTGAAACAATCGTCGCAAAGCGGCGCGCCGCTCTATCTGCAGCTGAGGAAGAGCATCGAGGATGCGGTCAAACGCGGGCTGATCGGACCGGGCGATGCGCTGCCTTCCGAGCGCGACATCGCCAGCAAGGCCGACATTTCGCGCGTCACCGTGCGCAAGGCGGTGCAGGACCTGGTCAAGGGCGGCATCCTCGTCCAGCGCCATGGTTCCGGCACCTTCGTTGCGCCGCGCATGGAGCGCGTCGAGCAGTCGCTGTCGATGCTGACCTCGTTTACCGAAGACATGGCGCGGCGCGGCATGGCGGTGCGTTCAGCCTGGCTCGACCGCGGCCTCTATCCGCCGTCGCCCGACGAGATGATGGTGCTCGGCCTGGCATCGAACGAATTGGTGGCGCGCGTGGCGCGCCTGCGCATTGCCAACGACACGCCGCTGGCGATCGAGCGCGCCTCGCTATCAACAAGCGTGCTGCCCGATCCGGCGGCGATCGGTTCGTCGCTCTACGCGGCGCTGGAACAGACCGGCAACAGACCGGTGCGGGCGGTGCAGCGCATTTCCGCCACCAATCTCGGCGATGGCGATGCGCATCTGCTCGAAGTGCCGCCAGGCATTGCCGGGCTGCATATCGAGCGTATCTCCTATCTGGCGAGCGGCAAGGTGATCGAGTTCACCCGCTCCATCTACAGAGGCGACGCCTATGATTTTGTCGCCGAACTCCGGCTAAGCGGGCCGGGCGAAGAGGGCCGGTCATGAGCGCAACAATTACCCATATGCGGCGCGAGATCGACGAGATCCCGGAGGCCACCGCGCGCCTGCTCGACGGCTCGGCCGCGGTGCTGACCGAGGCCGGGCGCGACATTCGCGAGCGCGACCCGAATTTCGTCGTCACCGTGGCGCGCGGTTCGTCCGACCATGCCGCGACCTTCATGAAATATGCCGTGGAGCTGACCGCCGGGCTGGCGGTTGCATCGGTCGGCCCGTCGATCGCCTCGATCTATGGCGCCAAGCTGAAGCTGGGCGGCTCGGCCTGCCTGGCGATCTCGCAGTCCGGCAAGAGCCCGGACATCGTCGCAATGGCGCAGGCGGCGCGGGCCGGCGGGTCGCTGACCGTCGCCATCACCAACACTGCCGATTCGCCGCTCGCGCGAGCCTCGGATTACGCGATCGACATCCTGGCCGGACCGGAGCGCAGCGTTGCGGCGACGAAGACCTTCGTCAATTCGGCCGTCGCAGGGCTCGCCTTGATGGCGCATTGCACCGGCGACGACAAACTTCTGGCAGCACTTGCCCGCCTGCCGGAGCATTTTCGCAAGGCGATCGCGTGCGACTGGATGGCGCTGGCTGCGGCACTCGAGACGCCGAAATCGCTGTTCATCCTTGGCCGTGGCCCGTCGGCGGCGATCGCCAACGAGGCGGCGCTGAAATTCAAGGAAACCTGCGCCATGCACGCGGAAGCCTATAGTGCCGCCGAGGTCATGCACGGCCCGCTGGCGCTGGTCGGTCCCGGCTTCCCGGTGCTGGCTCTGGCTGCTCGCGATGCGTCCGAACCGTCGGTGGCTGATGCCGCCGACAGCCTGGCCGGCAAGGGCGCCGCCGTCTTTGTGACGTCGAACAAGGCAAGGAGCGCACAGCCGCTGCCGCATGTCGCAACCGGTCATCCGCTGACCGATCCACTGACGCTGATCGTGTCGTTCTATGGTTTCGTCGAGGCTTTTGCCCGCCATCGCGGCCTCGACCCCGACACGCCGCCCAATCTGCGCAAGGTGACGGAAACGCTATGAGCGATCGCTTTGCCCTGACCGGCGCCCGGATTTTCGATGGCGACGACTGGCACGACAATGCGGCGCTTGTCGTGCGCGACGGCCTCGTCGAGGCCATCGTTGCCGCCGGGGCTATTCCACCCGGTGTTGCGCGTATCGAGACTGGTGGCGGCATGCTGGCGCCTGGCTTCGTCGATTTACAGGTCAATGGTGGCGGCGGCGTCATGCTCAACGACCATCCCGACGTCGCCACGATCGAGACCATCTGCCGGGCGCACGCACCCTTCGGCACGGCGGCGCTGTTGCCGACGCTGATCACCGACACGTCCGAGATCACCGCCGCCGCGGTTGCGGCCGGAGCCGAGGCGGCACGGAGGAAGATGCCAGGGTTCCTGGGCCTGCATCTTGAAGGGCCGCATCTTTCGATCGCCCGCAAGGGCGCGCATGACCCGGCCCTGATCCGGCCGATGCTAGGCCCCGACCAGGCGATGCTGATCGCCGCACGGAAAAACCTGCCCGTGCTGCTGACGACGGTGGCGCCCGAATCCGTCGAGCCCGACCAGGTGTCGGCACTTAGCAAAGCCGGCATTGTCGTCAGCATCGGCCATTCCGATACCGGCTATGCCACGGCTCGCGCCTTTGCCGAGGCCGGCGCAACGGTGGTCACCCATCTGTTCAATGCGATGAGCCAGATCGGCAATCGCGAGCCAGGGCTGGCGGGCGCGGCAATCGATACCGGCACATTCTATGCCGGCATCATCGCCGACGGTATCCATGTCGATCCGGCCACCATGGCCATCGCCTTGCGTGCCAAGCAGGGGCCGGGCAAGATCCTGCTCGTCACCGACGCCATGGCGACGATCGGCACCGACATGACCTCGTTCACGCTGAACGGCCGCACCATCCACCGCAAGGATGGCAGGCTGACACTTGCCGACGGCACGCTGGCGGGCGCCGATCTCGACATGATTTCCGCGGTGCGCTTCATGCACCGCGTCGTCGGTCTCGACCTCGACGAGGCCTTGCGCATGGCCTCGCTCTATCCGGCGCAAGCGATCGGCCAGTCGCACTGGCTCGGGCGTTTCGCCAAAGGCACCGCCGCCAACATCGTTTCGCTGTCGGACGATGTGGACATTAAAAGCGTGTGGATCGATGGCGCCAGGGTTTTTGCAACCAGCCCTGCTCGTTAGGGTTAGCCGGCTTTGGACGTATAGAGGTCCTTGTAGGTTTCGCGCAGCAGGTTCTTCTGCACCTTGCCCATCGTGTTGCGTGGCAGCTCGTCGACGAAGATCACCCGTTTCGGATGCTTGTACCTGGCGAGGCGCCCGGCGATGGCCTCGATGAGCCCCGCGGCGCTGATGGTCGAGCCCGGCGCCCGCACCACGACCGCGGTGACGCCTTCGCCGAAATCCGGATGGGCGACGCCGATGACAGCGCTTTCGGCAACACCAGGCAGCGCGTCGATCTCGCTCTCGACTTCCTTTGGATAGATATTGTAGCCGCCCGAAATGATCAGGTCCTTGCCGCGACCGACGATGTGGACATAGCCGTCGGCATCGATCAGCCCCAGATCGCCGGTGATGAAGAAACCATCGTCACGGAATTCGGCCCTGGTCTTTTCCGGCATGCGCCAGTAGCCGCAAAAGACGTTCGGGCCCTTGACCTCGATCATGCCGACCTCGCCCCGGGCAAGTGTTTCGCCGCCGTCGGGATCGGCGATGCGCAGGGAGACGCCGGGCAACGGGAAGCCAACCGTGCCGGCACGCCGCTCGCCCTCGTAAGGGTTCGACGTGTTCATGTTGGTCTCGGTCATGCCGTAGCGCTCGAGGATGGCGTGGCCGGTGCGCTCTCGCCAGGCTCTGTGCGTCTCGGCCAAAAGCGGCGCCGATCCGGAAATGAACAAGCGGATGTTTTTCGCCGCTTGCCGGTTCAAACCGTCCTGCTGCAGCAGGCGGACGTAGAAGGTCGGCACGCCCATCAGGACGGTGGCGCGCCGCAGCAGCGAGACGATGCGGGCCGGGTCGAATTTGGTGTCGAACAGCATCGAGGCGCCGGCCATCAGGACGACGTTGGTGGCGACGAAAAGGCCATGCGTGTGGAAAACCGGCAGCGCGTGAACCAGCACGTCTGCGGCGGTGAAGCGCCAGAGGTCGACGAGCACCCGCGCATTCGAGGCGAGGTTTTCGTGGCTGAGCATGGCGCCCTTCGAACGGCCGGTTGTGCCGGACGTGTAGAGGATCGCAGCAAGGTCGTCCGGTCCGCGCGCCACATCGTGGAAGTCCACGGCCGCCTCAGAGGCGCGATCGGTCAACGAACCCTCGCCCTTGCTGCCGAGTGTCGCGACCGCAGCGCCCGAGGCCTGCGCCAAGGCGCCGATTTCGCTCGCTCGCGTCGGGTCGCAGACGACCAGCCGCGGCTCGGCATCCCTGAAGAAATAGTCGAGCTCGGTCAGCGTGAAGGCGGTGTTGAGCGGCAGGAAGATCGCGCCGGCACGCAGGCAGGCGAGATAAAGGAAAATGGCCTCCGGGCTCTTCTCGACCTGAACGGCGACGCGGTCGCCGGCTTCGACGCCGAGCCGCGACAGCGCATGCGCCAGTTGTGCGGAGCGCGCCAGCATTTCGCCATAGCTGATCGAGCGCCCGTCCTCTGCCTCCATCAAAAGGCGTCCGGGCGCGGGCATCCGGGCACGGAAAGCATCGAACAGATGGTTGCTCATAAGTCCCCCCGAGCGGCTGACTCCGGCCGGACGGCGGCGGTCAGCCGGCCGCCTTGTCCGCCGCCGTCCTGATTGCCTCGATGTTTGCCCGGTAGGCTTCGACGCTGCCGCCCTTGAAGATGGCCGCACCGGCGACCAGCACGCTGGCGCCGGCGGCAGTGACCAGGGGCGCAGTTTCGGGCGAGATGCCGCCGTCGATCTCGATCCTGATCGGCCTGCCGCCGATCAGCGCCTTCACCCGCTTCACCTTGTCGACGATCGCCGGAATGAAGGCCTGGCCGCCGAACCCCGGATTGACCGTCATGATCAGGATCAGATCAAGCCGGTCAAGCACGTATTCGATCATCGTCTCCGGTGTCGCGGGGTTGAGTGACACGCCGGCCTTCTTGCCAAGGTTTTTGATCGTTTGCAGCGACCGGTCGAGATGTGGCCCGGCTTCGGCGTGCACCGTGATGCCGTCGCAGCCGGCGTCGGCGAAGGCGGCCAGATAAGGATCGGCCGGGGCGATCATCAGATGGCAGTCGAAGAAGGCCTTGGTGCGGTTGCGGATCGCCTTGATCACCGGCGGCCCGAAGGTGATGTTCGGGACGAAATGCCCGTCCATGACGTCGAGGTGGATCCAGTCGGCGCCGGCGGCGGCCACCGCCTCGACCTCGTCGCCGAGCTTCGAGAAATCGGAAGCCAGCACCGATGGCGCAATCAGGGTTTTTTGAGCCATGTCCGCTTCCCGTTGTTGAGCCCGCCTTCGCCGTAATCGTCTCAACGCCGCTTGTCGACAGGAATCCGGCGTCGATATCGCATCTGCGCAGAAGGAGAGAAGCGGTGGCGAGCCACTTCTCTCCTGTGCAGACGTTTCCTCTCCTCCAGTGCAAGGACTTTCCAGAGCAAGGCCTGGATTTCAGTTCGGATGAACCGCGGTCTGGCCGTCCATGACAGGAAGAGCTTGCCGTTGCCTGGTTTCACCTTCTGCAGATCGGGCTTCTTCAGCCCAGCGGCGAGCGCCAAGATCGACAATCCGCTGGCAGCCTGGATGGCGCGGCGCAAACAGCCGCCACGAGAGCGCACGAACGCCCCGTGGTCGCAAGACATGGATCTCCCCCCACAGGTCATGGGAAGGCGAAGGTCGCGCTGAGCTCCTGCTGTTCCACGAGACCATGGAGCCTCTGGATCTGTGGTCATGGGGCTTTCCTTTCCGGGGCCGCACCGCGCGGCACCTAAGCGTCTGTCGCGGGGCGAGGCGGAAAGGTTCATGGGCCGGGGCCGGGCCGGCTGGATCACCGCCGGAAAATACCGGCCTGCCGGTCCCGGATCCGATCAACCGCGATGAATGGTGAACGCCTTGCGCAGAATGCTTGCGCGCCACGCAGCCTGTTCTTATATACGCGCCAAGCCGTCCAGCGCCGAATGCCGGTTGCCGGAGCGGAATTTCTTGTGAACAGGGGCTTTCATCGGAACGCCTGTACGGGTCCTGAGAGCCTGCTTAGCGGAGAGATTAGAACAATGGCAAAAGTAATCGGTATCGATCTGGGAACAACCAACTCCTGTGTCGCCATCATGGATGGCAAGGAATCCAAGGTCATCGAGAATGCGGAAGGCGCCCGCACGACCCCTTCCATCGTCGCCATCAACAGCGACGGCGAGCGCCTCGTCGGCCAGCCGGCCAAGCGCCAGGCGGTCACCAATCCTGAAAACACCATTTTCGCGGTCAAGCGCCTGATCGGCCGCCGCTACGACGATCCGGTGACGGAGAAGGACAAGAAGCTTGTCCCCTACAAGATCGTCAAGGGCGACAATGGCGATGCCTGGGTCGAGGCCGGCGGCAAGAAGCAGTCGCCCAGCCAGATCTCGGCGATGATCCTGCAGAAGATGAAGGAAACGGCGGAGGCCTACCTCGGCGAGAAGGTCGAGAAGGCGGTCATCACCGTTCCGGCCTATTTCAACGACGCCCAGCGCCAGGCGACCAAGGATGCCGGCAAGATCGCCGGCCTCGAAGTGCTGCGCATCATCAACGAGCCGACGGCGGCCGCACTTGCCTATGGACTGGACAAGAAGGAAGGCAAGACGATTGCCGTCTATGACCTTGGCGGCGGCACGTTCGACATTTCGGTGCTCGAAATCGGCGACGGCGTGTTCGAGGTGAAGTCGACCAATGGCGACACCTTCCTCGGCGGCGAGGATTTCGACATGCGCCTGGTCGAATATCTGGCGGCCGAGTTCAAGAAGGAACAGGGCATCGACCTGCGGAACGACAAGCTCGCCCTGCAGCGCCTCAAGGAAGCGGCTGAAAAGGCCAAGATCGAGCTGTCGTCCACCACGCAGACCGAAATCAACCTGCCCTTCATCACCGCCGATGCCACCGGCCCCAAGCACCTGACGCTGAAGCTGACGCGGGCGAAGTTCGAGAGCCTGGTCGAGGATCTCGTCCAGCGGACGATCGATCCCTGCAAGGCGGCGCTTAAGGATGCCGGCCTGAAGGCCGGCGAAATCGACGAAGTCGTCCTGGTCGGCGGCATGACCCGCATGCCCAAGATCCAGGAGATCGTGAAGCAGTTCTTCGGCAAGGAGCCGCACAAGGGCGTCAACCCGGATGAAGTCGTCGCATTGGGCGCCGCCATCCAGGCCGGCGTGCTGCAGGGCGACGTCAAGGACGTGCTGTTGCTCGACGTGACGCCGCTGTCGCTCGGCATCGAGACGCTGGGCGGCGTGTTCACGCGGCTGATCGAACGCAACACGACGATCCCGACGAAGAAGAGCCAGGTGTTCTCCACGGCCGAGGATTCGCAGTCGGCGGTGACCATCCGCGTCTTCCAGGGCGAGCGTGAAATGGCCGCCGACAACAAGGCGCTCGGCCAGTTCGATCTGGTCGGCATCCCGCCTGCGCCGCGCGGCGTGCCGCAGATCGAGGTCACCTTCGACATCGACGCCAACGGCATCGTCAACGTCTCGGCCAAGGACAAGGGCACCGGCAAGGAGCACCAGATCCGCATCCAGGCGTCTGGCGGCCTTTCGGACGCCGACATCGAGAAGATGGTCAAGGACGCCGAGGCCAATGCCGAAGCGGACAAGAAGCGGCGCGCGCTGGTCGAGGCCCGCAACCAGGCCGAGGCGCTGGTGCATTCTTCGGAGAAGTCGCTGAAGGAATATGGCGAGAAGGTTTCCGAGGCCGACCGCACGGCGATTGCCGATGCGATCGCGGCATTGAAGACCGCTGCCGAAGGCGACGATGTGACCGAGATCGAGGCCAAGACGCAGACGCTCGCCGAAGTCTCGATGAAACTCGGCCAGGCCATGTACGAGGCTTCGCAGAAGGAAGCCGCCGAGGCCGACGCCAAGGCTGACGCCGCCAAGGACAGCGACGTCGTCGATGCCGATTTCGAGGAAATCGACGAGGACGACGAGAAGAAGAAGTCGGCCTGAACCGCCTGACGGTACAGGTAAGCAAAAAGCCCGGCGCGCAGCCGGGCTTTTTGCAACCCTTTGCCAGAAAAACGCGGAGCTCCCCTAAAAAATGCGGACAAAGCCTCGTAGACACTGGCATCGCGGCTCCATCACACCTAAATCGGAACAGCGTGCCGGCAAACGACGCAACGATGCTTCAAGACGTTGACTATCCGGACTGCGGGAAAACATGAAAGCTGATTTTTACGAAACGCTGGGCGTGCAAAAGGGCGCCGACGAGAAGGAGCTCAAGAGCGCTTTCCGGAAGTTGGCCATGCAGTTCCATCCCGACCGCAACCCAGGCGACCATGCCTGCGAGCACAAGTTCAAGGAAATCAACGAAGCCTACGAAACGCTGAAGGACCCGCAAAAGCGTGCCGCCTATGATCGCTTCGGCCACGCGGCCTTCGAGCACGGCGGCATGAATGGCGGGGCGCAGGGCTTTGGCGCCGGCGGCTTCGCCGACATTTTCGAAGACATTTTCGGCGACATGATGGGCGGGCGCCAGCGCCGCTCGTCCGGCGGCCGCGAGCGCGGCGCCGACCTGCGCTACAATATGGAAATCACGCTGGAGGAGGCATTTTCCGGCAAGACCGCGCAGATTCGCGTGCCGGCCTCGATCTCCTGCTCGGAATGCTCCGGCAGCGGCGCCAAGCCCGGCACCCAGCCCGTCACCTGTTCGATGTGCAACGGCCACGGCAAGGTGCGCGCCACGCAAGGCTTCTTCTCGATCGAGCGCACCTGCCCGCAATGCCAGGGGCGCGGCCAGACCATCAAGGATCCGTGCCCGAAATGCGCCGGCCAGGGCCGTGTCACCGAGGAGCGCTCGCTGTCGGTAAACATCCCTGCCGGCATCGAGGACGGCACCCGCATCCGGCTGGCCAATGAGGGCGAGGCCGGCCTACGCGGCGGCCCGTCCGGCGATCTCTACATATTCCTCGCGGTCAAGCCGCACGAATTCTTCCAGCGCGACGGCGCCGATCTTTATTGCAAGGTGCCGATCTCGATGACAACGGCAGCGCTTGGCGGCTCGTTCGAGGTGACGACACTGGACGGTACCCAGACGAAGGTGAAGGTGCCGGAAGGCACCCAGAACGGTCGCCAGTTCCGCCTCAAGGGCAAGGGCATGCCGGTGCTGCGCCAGCCCAATATTGGCGACCTCTACATCCAGACCGTGGTTGAGACGCCGCAGAACCTTTCGCGCCGCCAGCGCGAATTGCTGGAAGAATTCGAGCAGCTTTCCTCAAAGGACAATTCGCCTCAGTCGAGCGGATTTTTCGCCCGCATGAAGGACTTTTTCGAAACGTTCGGCGAGCACCGAAGCTGATCCCTGGAAAACGCTTCCCGAGCGTCATCAACACCTTATCCGGGGATTCGCCTTGTCTTGCACCTCGTAGCTGTTAAGTAGCATGCGAGGGAGCGTTGAGGAGGACTTTCGATGACGCGTAGTCCCGGACTGCGAAAGACGCTGGCGGAAAAGTTCGACGACGAGTTGAAGTTCTTCAAGGGCTGGATCGACAAGCCGAAGGCGGTCGGTTCGATCGTCCCGACCAGTTCCGTCACCGCGCGCAAGATGGCCTCGATCGTCGATCCGAAATCCGGCCTGCCGGTGCTCGAGGTCGGGCCCGGCACAGGCGTCATCACACGCGCCATTCTCGCGCAGGGCATAAAGCCTGAGAATCTCTACGCAGTCGAATATTCCACTGATTTCGTGCGCCATCTGCGTCAGCTTTATCCTGGCGTCAACGTCATCGAGGGCGACGCCTTCAATCTCGACGCGACGCTTGGCGACAAGCGCGACCTGATCTTCGATTCTGTGATATCGGGCGTGCCCCTGCTCAATTTCCCGGTTGCCCAGCGCATCGCCTATGTCGAGAGCCTGCTCGACCGTATCCCGGCGGGCCGGCCGATCGTGCAGCTGACTTACGGGCCGCTGTCGCCGATCCCGCCCGGCCGCGGCGACTATACGGTCGAGCATTTCCATTTCGTCATCCGCAACATCCCGCCGACGCAGCTTTGGATCTATCGGCGCGGCTGAACGCATATCGGAGTTCCCGATGCCGGTCATTGCGGCTGGTTGGCCAATCGGTCCAGGAATGCCGTCAGCCTTTCGAACGCCTGTTCTCCTGCCTTGCCGTCGAGATCGAACTGATATTCATGCGGCAGGGCCGGACTGTAGTCGTCCGGAAAGAACAGCCTGTCGACCGCGACGCCTTGCGCCGTGATCGCGCGCGCGATCTGACGCGACTGCGGCGCCAGCGGATCGGCATTGCCAACCGAGACGAATGCCGGCGGAAATTGCGGCGTCAGGTGCCTGTCGACTGAAAATTCGGCAATGCGCGGGTCATCGTCCAGCCGCTTCACGCCGAGATACGACCACATGACGATCCTGTTGAAGCCGGCGAAAGGCCCTTCGGGCGAGATCATCGCGGGATCGTAAATGCCGCAGAACAGTGCAACGCCTTTCAGTTGCGCGCGCTCTATGCCCGGATCAACGTCCATCGTGGCGGCATAGGCGGGATTGCTGATCGTGGCAGCCAGTTGAGCGACGATCTGCGAGCCGGCGGAGTCGCCGGCGAGAAAAAGCCTGTTGCGATCGATGCGGTAGCGGCCGGCATTGCCGGAAAGAAAGGCAAGCGCCTTGTTGGCCTGGAGGACTGGCGTCGGATAGCGGGCGCCGGGGGCGACGGAATAGCCGACCGAGACAGTGACGTAGCCCCGCCCGGCCAGTATTTTCATATATGCCGAGATGTCGGCCTTGTTTCCGGCAACGAAGCCGCCGCCATGCACCCAGACCACCGTCGGCAACGCCTTTGCCTGAGCGTCCACGGGAAAGAAGACGTCAAGGGTCTCGTCGGGGTCCTCGCCATAGCGCTCGTCGGGCAGTTCGCCGACATTGGCGGGCACGTGCTTTTCAAGCGCGCGGTTCTTTGCCACTGCATGCTTGTGAAAAGCGTAACGGATCAGAAGGACCGAAGGCCACGGGCTGAGGACGAAAGCGGCGTAGCCGGCGGCAGCAGCCACCGCGAGCGCGACAAGACCATAGCCTACCCGTTTCAATCCCACGAGGTCCGCCCTATCCGCTGGCGCCGGTCGCCAAAGCGGCCAAGGCTAAATGCGTGCCGCAATCTCGGCTATTGATTCATCCCACGCATCGCCTATAGCTGCCGCCACAGCAGGGGATTGCGATGCCGATCATCCCGAAAATTCTCGTCGTCGCCGGTTCGGTGCGCAGCGGCGCCTATAGCGGCAGGACTGCCGACGTGGCGCAGAAGGAACTTGCCATGCAGGGCGCGGAGGTGACCCGCATCTCCCTTGCCGACTACCCGTTGCCGATCCTCGACCAGGATCTGGAAAAGGACGAAGGCATTCCCGAAAACGCCGTCAGGCTCGGCCGGATGATCGCCGCCCATGACGGCCTGCTGATCGCGACGCCCGAATATAACGGCTCCATTCCGCCGCTGCTCAAGAACACCATCGACTGGGTGAGCCAACTGCGCAAGGATGGGGGCCGGACGTTCAGGCCGCTTGCCGGCAAGGTCGCCGGCCTCTGCTCGTCTTCCAGCGGACCCTTTGCAGGGATACGTTGCATCAACCATCTGCGCGCCGTGCTGGTGCGCTGCCGGATGGAGGTCGTGACACCGGAGTGTTCGGTGCCGGAGGGCGGTAGCGCCTTCGACGACGAAGGCAACTTCCGGGACGAAAGACTACGCCAATCGACGGAGCACCTATGCCGAACGCTGATCGAAACCTCGCGCATGCTGTCGACGCGGATCGAGGCATGATCCCGGACGCCGCGCGTGCCGACACAATTCAGGAAAGGCTGATCGTCGGCCTCGACCTGCCGACGCTGAGGGAAGCCGAGAAGGCGGTGCGCGAGCTCGACGGGATCGTCTCCTTCTACAAGATCGGCTACCAGCTCGCCTTTGCCGGCGGGCTCGACTTCGCCCGCGAGCTGGCCAGCGGCGGCACCAGGATCTTTCTCGACATGAAGCTGCTCGACATCGATAACACCGTTGCCAAGGGGGTCGACAACATCGTCAGGATGGGCATGAGCATGCTGACCATCCACGCCTATCCGAAGACGATGAAGGCGGCGGTCGAGGCTGCCAGGGGCAGCGACCTTTGCCTGCTCGGGGTTACCGTGCTGACCTCGATGGACGAGCAAGACGTGATCGACGCCGGCTATGAATATGACCCGCATACGCTGGTGCTGAGGCGCTCCGAGCAGGCGCTGCATGCCGGCATGGGCGGCATTGTCTGTTCGGCCGAGGAAGCGGAGGCGGTACGCCGCATCGTCGGCCCCGATCTGGCGGTAGTGACGCCGGGAATCCGACCGAAGGGCAGCGACCATGGCGACCAGAAACGCGTGGTGACGCCGGCGCAGGCGATCCGCAACGGCTCCAGCCATCTCGTCGTTGGCCGGCCGATCGTCGGCGCCACCGACAGGCGGGCGGCGGCGGAAGCCATTCTCGATGAAATGCGCTCGGCCTGACGCCAGGAATTAACCCGGAGAAATACCATGCCCAAGGGATACTGGATCGCTCGCGTCGATGTGCGCGATGCGGAAGGCTACAAAGACTATGTCGCAGCCGCCAAGCTGGCCTTCGACCGCTTCGGCGCCAAGTTCCTGGCGCGCGGCGGCGCGCATGAGAAGGCAGAGGGACCGGGCCGCGACCGCAACGTGATCATCGAATTTCCGTCGCTTGCGGTGGCGCATGACTGCTACCACTCGCCCGAATACCAGCGCGCCGTCGCGATCCGCCAGAAGGTGGCCGATGGCGAAATCGTGTTGGTCGAGGGGATTTAGGCGCGAAGCCGGTTCGCCGCTGCCTCCGCCATCGCATCGGCGAGGCTCAGGCCCCATTGCTTGCGACAGTAATCGCGAAAATCGAAGCAAGGCATGCCCGGGCAGACCTCGAACTCGATGAGATGCACGCTGTCGTCGGCTTCGACCCGGAAGTCGATGGAAAAGACGTCGCGCAGGCCAAGCCCGACCATCAGGCTTTCGGCGATGCGACGGATTCTTGCATCGGCTCGAGGCTGGCTGGCGTCAACGGGAAGCAGCAACGGCTCAGCGTAATTTCCTGTGGCTTTGGCCGCTTCGCCGGTATTGCCGTAAAGCGCCAAGCTGTCCTGCATGGTTTGGAAATCGCCGCCCGAATCGACAAAGGCGACGCCGAGCGCCTCAATGCCGGTATCCGGCTTCAGGCCGAGAAAGCTGGCCCGCACATTGCGTCCGGCGACATAGGGCTGGACGACGACATCGTCGCTATAGGCGGCGAATACCCGCCGGCTAAGCTTCAGCGCATGGCCGAGATCGTGACAGCGCGAATCCGGCCAGATGCCGATCTTGGCGCCGAGCCGGTTCGGCTTGACGAACCAGCCGGCGGGCGAGGCCGGTGGCGCGACCAGCCACGCGCCGTCACGGGCAAGGCCCGCCTGCGGCACCGGCAGGCCAAGCGCGCCGAGCACGGCGCCGGACCGGAACTTGTCTTGGCAGAGCGCGAACAACGCATCGTCGGCGCCGATCGCCTTCAGGCCATTCAGCCGTGCCAGAGCCGGTGCCGCGCCGCCACGGAAGTAGGCAATGCCATCGGTCAGCGTCCAGACAAGCGAGGTCTTCGGAACTTCGCCGGCGAGAACGCTTGCGGCGTCGTCGAGCGCCACCGGCGCAAACGACAAGCCGCGCGTTTGGCAAGCGGCGGCAAGTGCGTCGAATTCAGCAGCGATGTCGGTCGATTGCGCTAGGTAGGAGGCGATTTCGGCGGCACGCTCCGGCACGTGGTTATCGGCGACCAGCCGATCGAAGCAGGCCTGTTCCGACTCGTAGACAAGGATCAGCTTCGGCTTGCGGCTTGACATGGGTGGAACGGCTCCTGGCAGCACGATTGCCTACCATCGCACGGCGAACGTATTCGGCTCGCGAGCAACCGACGTCAGCCGGGTGCCCGCACGACAGCAACTGCCCTCAGGCAATCAACACGCGCGGCTCGAAGCGACCATTGACCGGAATGTCGAGCATAAACGTCATGCCGGCTTGCGGGTCGAGCAGGCGCTGCTTCTCGCTCTTGCCCGACCAGGCGGAGGTGACCGCGATCCGGTCGGCATTCCCGCCGACGAAAGCCGGGCAGGACGGTTGCGTGACCGGCATCGCCACCGAACGGACAAGCTTGCCGTCGGGCCCATAGGCTTCGACGACGCTGCCGCCCCAGCAGGCGTTCCACAATATGCCGTCGCGGTCGAGCACCGAACCATCGATATAGCCCTTGGCCGAACGGTGGTCGACGAAGACCTTCGGTTCGCCAACCGGCAGGCCGGTCGCCGGATCGCAGCCGACGCGCATCAACAGGCCGGTGCTGGTATCGGTGTAATAGGCGATCGACCCATCCTCGGAAAAGCAGATAGAATTGGGCACCGTGATATCCGCATAGAGCCGGCGCAGCTCGCCCTTGAAGAACCAGTAGATCGAACCGGCGGCCTTCTCCTCGCCCTTGCCCATTGTGCCGACCCAGAGGGCGCCGCAAGGATGAACGCGCGAATCGTTCGAGCGGGTGAGCGGATTGTCGGCCTCGATCGGCGTGTGCAGCGTCAGCTTGCCGGTCGCGACGTCGCGGACATGCAGGCCGGTTTCGGTGGCGATCAGCTGACGCTGGTTATCGATGACGGCAATGGCACTGGCCATCTGGCGGAGCTCGTGGATCTTGACCGCACCGCCGGACAAACGCTTTTCCAGGAGCTGGCCGTTGACGATGTCGAACCAGTAGAGCGTGTCGGTCGCAGGGTCATAGCTTGGCCCCTCGCCCAATTGGCAGACATGGTCGGAAAAAACCGAAACGATTGTCTCGCTCATCATGCCACTCCAAACGCCGCGTCCCAAGCCTGAACTGCGGCTTTCGCCCGTGCTGCCACTTCGTCGACGCTCATGCCCGGCTTGAACAGGCTGGAGCCAAGACCGAAGACGCTGACGCCGGCTGCCTTGTAGCCGGCAAAATCCTTGTCCGAAACGCCGCCGACCGCGCCGACCAGCACACTGGCCGGCAGCACCGCGCGCATGGCCGAAATGCCTGCCGCGCCAAGCACGCTTGCCGGGAAGAATTTCAGAGCCGAGGCGCCGAGCCGGATTGCCTGGAATGCCTCGGTCGGCGTGAACACGCCGGGCATTGTCACCATGCCGTACTGCTTGGCGCGGCCCATGACCTCGGCATCGATATTGGGGCTGACCAGAAGCCGCCCGCCGGCCTTGTGCAGACCGTCGACATCGGCGGCGGTGAGCACCGTGCCGGCGCCGACCAGAGCTGTTGGAGGAAGCGCTTCGACAATGCTGGCGATGGAGGCAAAGGGCTCGGGCGAGTTGAGCGGCACCTCGATCGCTTCGATGCCGGCGCCGAAGATCGTCTGGCCGATCGCCACCGCCTCGCCTGGCTTCAGGCCGCGCAGGATCGCGACCAGACCCCGCTCGAGCTTTGGAAAAGGTGCGGTTTCGGTCATGCGGCAACTCCATTTTTGGCGATCATGCCATTTTCGCGCGCGGCTTCGGCAAGGCCGGCACGCACCGCCTCGTCGGCGTCGACGGCCCTGAAAGCGAGCCCGGCAAGGCCGAGCGCCTCGGCATAGAGCGTGCCGAGTGCGCCCGACGCGATCAGCACGACGGGCACAGCGCTTGCTTCATAACGGCGATTTGCCGAAGCGATCTCGCCGCCGATCAGCAGGCCGGACAGGCAGGCGGCGGCATCTTCGGGCTTCAGGTCCTGCAACAGGCTAGCAGCGCGGATCGAGAACAAACTTGAAACGACGTCACCGCCTTCGGCCAACGCCTTCAGGCACCAGTCCCGAAAAAACGGACTTTCGGCGGCAACCGGCTGCGGCGGCTCGCCCAGCGAATGGCGCAGGATCGAGTGCGCGGCCAGCACCGAAAACAGCTCGCCGGTCGGCCAGGTGCCGAACCCGGCAACAGAGCCGTCCTCGACCAGCACCCATTTCGAATGGGTGCCGGGCATGCAGACGAGGTGACGTCCCTTTGCCGGCAAACCGGCTCCGGCAAGCTGCGTTTCCTCACCGCGCATGACGTCAGGTGCATCGGCGAGGCGCTGGGCAAGGCCGGGCACAATGCGGATATCGCGGCGCTGGCCGGGAATGCGGGCAGCTTCGGCCAGGATAGCGCCGATTGGCGTGGGAACGCTGACATAGGGCGCCTCCAGCCAGCCCTGGCGCGAGCCGGCCATGCCGCAAATGATGACCGGCAGGTTTTCGGGTGCGCCCATGGCGGCCAGATGCCCTTCGAGAATGGACGAAAACCCTTTAGCCTGAGCGGTGATCAGTCCGTCATCGCCGCGCCGCTCGGCGAGAACGTCGCCGGTGCCGTCGAGCAGCCATACTCTCATGCGGGTGGTGCCCCAGTCGACGGCTGCGACGGAAGCTGCCTTGCTCGGTGAGATCACAGGAACCCCCCGTCGACGATCAGCATCTGCGCGGTCAGCATGCGTGAAGCATCCGACGCCAGGAACAGCACGGTGCCGACAATGTCGTCCGGCTGCATCACACGCTTGATGCACTGCTTGGCGACGTGAGCGGCGAGCGCCTGTTCGGTGACCCAGAGCTTTCTCTGCCGCTCGGTGATTACCCAGCCGGGCGCGATCGCGTTGACGCGAATGCCGTCGGCACCGAGCTTGCCGGCGAGACCCTTGGTAAGGCCGACGATGCCCGCCTTGGCGGCGGTATAGGCCGGCATATCGGGATGGTTGATGAGAAACGAGGTCGAGGTGAAATTAATTATCGAGCCGCCACCGGCCCGCTTCATGCCCGGCGCCACCGCCTGTGCGCTGAAGAAATGCGGGCGCAGGTTAATGGCATGGTTGTTGTCCCAGAACTCGACCGTGACGTCTTCGACGGCATGACGGTCATCCTGAGCGGCATTGTTGACCAGCACGGTCACGTCGCCATGCGCCTCGGCGGCTTTGGCGATTGATACCCGCAATGCCTCGATGTCGCGTATGTCGGTCTTGAGATAGAACGGCCGCCGGCCGAGCTCCTTGTCCAACCGATCGGCCAGCGCCAGGCTCGGACGGTCGGCGATATCGATGAAGGCGACCTTTGCCCCCTGGCGGACAAAACCTTCGGTCAAGGCCGCACCAATGCCGGAGCCGCCGCCGGTGATCAGCACCGAAGCGCCTTCGAGGTCGGCAAAGCGTGCCGATGGCATCATGAAATTCTCTCCCGGTCCAATGATCTCGGTCGGCCGGCGCGCATCCTATCCAGCCGTGTCGGGCGGGCAAGGGCGAAAGAGTGGATTGACGCGACTTATGTCCGACAAAAGGCCGCACGCGCCGCCGATCGATCAGCCGCCCAGCCGGACGCGGTACAATTCGACGGCGGCTCCGCTGGTCCCGGCAACCGGCTCAAGCCATTCCGGCACGCTGCCGCGCATCAGCCCGGCAAGAAAGCCTGTCGGCGCCTTGGCTGCGAGGAGCTTGCTTTCGGCGCTGCCGGGGCACAGCGCGACGAGGCCGACATTATGATCCGCCACGACCGTCCTGGCATCGGCATCGGACCCAAGGAAGGCATCGAGCGCCAGCAGGTTGCCGGCGACATTGCGATGATAAGGCCCGGCGAAGACCCGGTGTCCGGAATAGGCCAGGACAGGCGATCCGAGATTGGAAATTGCCAGCACGGTGGTGCCGGGCAGGCGACCGAGTGCCGCAAAGGAGGCCTTGCGCTGGCAAGCGACGTCGGTGCCGTCGCCATTATCCGCCGTGGTGTTGCTGTGGTCGAAGGCTACCGAGGTCGCCGCGGCAGCCCCAGTCCAGACCGCATTCACCGAAACCAGCCAGACGGCAGCCATGCGCAGCGCCACACCGCGCGACGCGCTGGCCTCGGCCCGTTGACGCCATTTGGCAATCCAGGCGGCAAGCGGAATGACGGCGAAGGCGATCGAGAATGTCGAACCGCGTACCTGCCAGGCGCTGACGATGAAGGCCACGACCAGCAGCGCGCCGACAAGGCTGTCCTGCCGCCGCCAGCCACCGCGGCCAAGGCGAAGCGCCATCAGCACGAGCGCAATGAGCGGCGTGGCATAGCGCGCCACCACCTCGGCCGGATCCTCGGCGAGCAATTTGAACAGCGACTGCGCCTCGTCGATGTGATCAAGCCATAGCTCCTTGAGGCGCGGATCGAGATTGGCATAGGGCGCTGCCAGGCATTGTGGGAACAACAAGACGACGACAGCGCTCAATAGCATGGCGAGCAGGCCAAGTGAGGCGATGCGCCGTTGGCGCGTGCGGCCCGCCGGCTCGGTCGACGCTATGGTTGCAAGACCGGTTCCGGCAATCGCTGCGACGACGAACTGCACGGTCGAGAAGGCGTCGCATTGCGCCTGGTCCCAGGCGGATGGCGCAATGGTGGCGACAAAGACGAGAGCGGAAACGCCGGCAAAGCCGAGGCCGAAATCCCTGGCGATCGACCTCTCGCCATTGGCGTCGAGGGCAAACAGCATGGCGACATAGGCGCCGATGGTGGCAACGTAGGGCGCGGTTTCCATACCGATGGCCAGCATCAATCCGGCGCACAGGCCGGAGAGCAATGCCGCCGCCCTGCGCAACGGCGCTTCAAGCAAAAAGCTCAGGCTGGCTATGCTCAGCATCAGCTGGACATTGTGGTGATCGAGCGCGCCGGGCGAAAAAATGCCGAGGAAATGCAGTGCGGCGGCGCCGACGACGACAGCCGGCAGCACAGCGCCGTGACCGGCAAAGCTGCGTGCGGCGCGGGCGGTGAAAAATACGGTCAGGCAGAAGAGCAGCGCCGGCCACAGCACTTGCGCGACATTCTCGGCAAGCGCCGCGCTGCCGGTCAGGGCCGATACGGCGATGATGATGGCGGCGATCGGCGCATCGACCAGCCGCGACCAGTGCATGACGAAGCCGCCTTGCAGGCCCATCCTGTACTGGTGGAGATCGAACCAGCTTTGGCCGGCGAGCATGTCGCGAACTTCGACGAGGCGCAGCAGATTGTCGTTGTCGCCGCCGGCATTGGTCAGTTCCGGGAAGCCGGCAAGGGCATTGACGGCAAGCGCCAGCAATGTGGCAAGCAGCGCCAGCGCGATCTCGGACCTCCAACTGGAGGCGCCATCGTCGGCTGTGCTCATATCAGGACCTTTGGAAGGAATACGGGGCGGTTTAAACCTAGCCTTAACAGCTTCAATAAATAGTAAAGCCGCCCGAGCGAGGCCAGCGTTTGAGCGGTCAGGGGCCTCACAGGGCATCCGGAGACGAAAATGCCACAAGACGTGCGCCATGAGCCGAGCATCGCCGTGCTGCTGCCTTGCTACAATGAGGAGCTGACGATCGGTGAAGTGGTGCGGCGCTTTCGCGAAACGCTGCCTTCCGCCGCGATCTATGTCTACGACAACAATTCGCGCGACCTTACGGCGCTCCGAGCCCGCGCTGCCGGCGCCATCGTGGTGCGTGAGCCGCGCCAGGGCAAAGGCAATGTCGTGCGCCGCATGTTCGCCGACATCGAGGCCGACATCTACCTGATGGCCGACGGCGACGGCACCTATACGCCGGAGGACGCGCCGCAACTGATCAACACGCTGCTGACCGAGCGCTCCGACATGGTGGTGGGCACCCGGCGCGGCGTCACCGACGATGGCGGCAGGACCGGTCATGCCTTCGGCAACCGCATCTTCAACAGCCTCTACAAGCGGCTGTTCGGCTCCGACTTCACCGATATCTTCTCCGGCTACCGCGCCTTCACTCGGCGCTTCGTGAAGAGCTTTCCCGCGGTTTCCGGCGGCTTCGAGATCGAGACCGAAATGTCGGTGCACGCCTCGCAACTCAAACTGCCGGTCAGTGAGATCGGGCTCGACTATGGCCGACGGCCGGAAGGCTCCTCGTCGAAGCTATCGACCTTTCGCGACGGCGCGAAGATCCTGTGGATGTTCGCCATGCTGATGAAGGAGACGCAGCCGCTGCGTTTCTTCGGCGCTTTTTCGGTGTTCTTCCTGGCATCAAGCCTGTTTCTGATGGCGCCGGTGCTGATCGAGTTCGCCGAAACCGGGCTTGTGCCGCGCATGCCGACGTGGGTACTGTCGGTCGGGCTGCTGCTGCTGTCGATGCTGGCGGCGGTGACCGGGGTAATCCTCGATTCGGTGTCGCGCGGCCGGGCCGAGCAGAAGCGCATCTTCTATCTGTCGATGCCTTCCGGCCGCGTCGAACGTGAACGCGCAAGCGCGCTCGCGACTTTGAAGGCCGGACCGCGCAAGACGTCGCGGGCGGCTTAGATCTCTAAATGGGACGCCTCGCCCGCTTCGTTGTCGCCGGCGGCATCGGCTTCGTCGCCGACGCGGCGGCGCTTTGGCTGGTGCTGACGATAGCGCCGCTCGGACCGTTCGCGGCTCGCATCATCTCGATCGGTTTTGCCCTGTCCGTCACCTGGCTGATCAACCGCCATCTGACCTTCTCGCCTTCCAGCCGCGGCGTCGCGCAAGAGGGCGCACGCTATGGCGGCGTCGGCATTGCCACCAGCCTCGTCAATTATTTCGTCTATTGCGCCATGCTGTTCGCGCTGCCGATGGTGTCGCCGCTCATAGGTCTTGCGGTCGCCTCGCTGGTTGCCATGGCGCTGTCCTTCCTCGGCTATTCCAAGCTGGTCTTCGACCGCTGAAGGCACATCGCATTGGGGTCTGCGCCAAGCGAAGCGTACCCTCATCATGACCTTGGCCGATTGGCAGAGGCCGCCGATTTCCCTATATCGCTGTCGTCGATGCATCGGCCCGAAAAATCGGAATCGATTTTCGGAAAGCACGATGCATGGATTCAAGAATGTTGGAGCGTATTTGCGTCCAGGTGGACGCACGTCGCTTCAAGTGCGCCGGAGAGCACCCATGCCCCTGAAAGTCGCCGTCCAGATGGACCACATCTCCACCGTGTCGATTGCCGGCGATACGTCGTTTGCGCTGTCGCTGGAAGCGCAGCGGCGCGGGCACCAGTTGTTCCACTACACGCCCGACCGGCTGTCGCTGCGCGACGGCAAGGTGTTTGCCCGTATCGAGGCGATGCAGGTCCGCGACGAGAAGGGCAATCATTATTCGCTAGGCGAAGAAGTCCGCACCGACCTGTCGGAGATGGACGTCATCCTTTTGCGGCAGGATCCGCCCTTCGACATGAACTACATCACCACCACGCATATCCTCGAGCGCATCCATCCGAAGACGCTGGTGGTCAACGACCCAGCCTGGGTGCGCAACAGCCCGGAAAAGATCTTCGTCACCGAATTTCCCGACCTGATGCCGGATACGCTGATCACCAAGGATCCGCTCGAGGTCGCCGCCTTCCGCAAGGAGTTCGGCGACATCATCGTCAAGCCGCTCTACGGCAATGGCGGCGCCGGCATCTTCCACCTGCATGAGGCCGACCGCAACCTCGCCTCGCTGCTCGAAATGTTCGGCCAGATGTTCCGCGAACCCTACATCGTGCAGCGCTACCTCAAGGAGGTGCGGGCTGGCGACAAGCGCATCATCCTGATCGACGGCGAGCCTGTCGGCGCCATCAACCGCGTGCCGGCCGAGCACGATTCGCGCTCCAACATGCATGTCGGCGGCCGCGCCGAAAAGACCGAGCTGACGGAACGCGAACGCGAGATCTGCGCCCGCATCGGCCCCTCGCTGAAGGAGCGCGGCTTCATCCTCGTCGGCATCGACGTCATCGGCGACTACATGACCGAGATCAACGTGACCTCACCGACCGGCATACGCGAAGTGCAGCGCTTCGGCGGCGCCGACATCGCCAGCCTGTTCTGGAATGCGGTGGAGGAGAAGCGCAGCTAGCCTCGCTTCGCGAGCGGCCGCGTTGCAAACCATCGCAGCCGTTGCGTTCAGCCGTTCCCCAAATGTTCTTGCCTTCGCCGGAAATCTATGGTTGTCTCTGGTGACGCCGTTCGCGGCATGATCGCAAAGGCTTGGGGCAAAAGCCGCATCCGGGGTGAAGACATGGTGGCGCGGGTTCGCACGGTTGCTTTCCAAGGCATCGAGGCCGTGCCGGTCGACGTGCAGGTGATGATCGCGCCGGGCAAGGTCAACATGCACATCGTCGGGCTGGCCGACAAGGCTGTAGCCGAAAGCCGCGAGCGGGTGCAGGCAGCACTTCATGCATCCGGCCTGTCGATGCCGTCGAAGAAGGTCACCGTCAATCTGGCACCCGCCGACCTGCCGAAGGAAGGCAGCCACTACGATTTGCCGATCGCGCTCGGGCTGATGGCGGCGCTCGGCGCCATTCCGGGCGACATGCTGGCCGGCTATGTCGTGCTTGGTGAATTATCGCTCGACGGCACCATTGCCGCGGTGGCCGGCGCGCTGCCGGCGGCGATCGGCGCCAATGCCGAAGGCAAGGGCCTGATCTGCCCGTTCGCCTGCGGGCCGGAAGCGGCCTGGGCCGGCAAGGATTTCGACATATTGGCGCCGCGCAGCCTGATTGCCATCGCCAATCATTTTCGCGGCACGCAGGTTCTGTCACGGCCGGAAGCCGGCATCCATGCCGCGGCGCGCGACCTGCCCGACCTTGCCGACATCAAGGGCCAGGAGACCGCCAAGCGGGCGCTGGAGGTGGCGGCCGCCGGCGGCCACAATCTTTTGATGGTCGGGCCGCCGGGGTCGGGAAAGTCGATGCTGGCGCAGCGGCTGCCGTCGATCCTGCCGCCGCTGGCGCCCAGGGAATTGCTCGAAGTCTCGATGATCGCCTCGGTGGCCGGCGAGCTCGGGGAAGGAAAGCTCACCGACCGGCGGCCGTTCCGCGCGCCACATCATTCGGCTTCGATGGCGGCGATGGTCGGTGGCGGGTTGCGCGTGCGGCCGGGCGAGGCCTCGCTCGCCCATCACGGCGTGCTGTTCCTCGACGAGTTTCCCGAATTCTCGCCGCAGGCGCTCGATGCGCTGCGCCAGCCGCTGGAGACCGGCGACTGCATGATCGCGCGCGCCAATCATCGCGTCACCTATCCGGCGCGCATCCAGCTGGTCGCGGCGATGAACCCGTGCCGCTGCGGCATGGCCGGCGAGCCGGGCTATCGCTGCCTGCGCGGCGACCGCTGCCGCACCGACTACCAGGCGCGCATTTCCGGCCCGCTGCTCGATCGCATCGATCTCAGGATCGAGGTGCCGGCGGTCTCGGCCAGCGATCTGATCCGGCCGGACCGGGCGGAGAAGAGCGCAGCTGTGGCACTACGCGTCGCCCGCGCCCGTACGATCCAGCGTGAGCGTTTCGAACGGCTCGGCGCGACCTCCGCCACCACCAACGCGCATTGCTCGCCGTCGGTCATCGAGGAGATCGCCATGCCGGATGCCGCCGGCCTGTCGCTGCTGAGGGATGCCAGCGAAAAGCTCGGCTTTTCCGCACGAGCCTACCACCGCGTCTTGAAGGTGGCGCGGACACTGGCCGATCTTGAGGCCAGCGAGACGGTCGGCCGCATCCATCTGGCCGAGGCGATTTCCTACCGCATGAGTTCGGAGCGGATGGCACAAGCGGCGTGAGGGACGCTCCCCTCCCCCTTGAGGGGAGGGTGGCCGCGAAGCGGCCGGGTGGGGTCAGTGGTGGGACCCTCGGCCTTGCTGTATTTCGAAACCGATCCGCGTGCGGAGCGTTGCCGTGCTCTTCCCGAGGCGCATCGTCAGAATGGGCGTCAGCGCACTGCACCCAGGACCCCTCCCGGCCCTTCGGGCCACCCTCCCCTTGAGGGGAGGGGGACGCTGGCGACTATCGCTCCTGCCCTTTCGCCTTCAATTCCAACCTCCGCGCGTGCAGCACTGGCTCGGTGTAGCCGTTGGGCTGGACGCGGCCTTTGAAGACGAGATCGCAGGCGGCGAGGAAGGCGATGGACTTGTCGAATTCCGGTGCCATCGGCCGGTAGAGCGGATCGCCTTCATTCTGGCGGTCGACGATAGCCGCCATGCGCTTCATCGTCTCCATGACCTGCTCGGGCGTGCAGACGCGGTGATGCAGCCAGTTGGCGATGTGCTGAGAGGAGATGCGCAGCGTGGCGCGGTCCTCCATCAGGCCGACGTCGTTTATATCTGGTACTTTCGAACAGCCGACGCCCTGGTCGATCCAGCGCACGACATAGCCCAGAATCCCCTGCGCGTTGTTGTCGAGCTCCTTCTGGATGTCTTCCTGAGACCAGTTCGGCAGCCTTGCCACCGGTACCGACAGGATGTCGTCGAGCCTGGCCTTGGGCCGGCTCTTCAGAGCCTGCTGCACGGCGTGGACGTCGACCTTGTGGTAGTGCGTGGCATGCAGGGTTGCTGCCGTCGGCGACGGCACCCAGGCGGTGTTGGCGCCGGCCTTGGGGTGCGCGATTTTCTCGGCCAGCATTGCCGCCATCAGGTCGGGCATCGCCCACATGCCCTTGCCGATCTGGGCGCGGCCGGCCAGCCCGCATTCGAGGCCGGTATCGACGTTCCAGGCTTCGTAGGCGGCAATCCAGGCGGCCTGTTTCATGTCGCCCTTGCGGATCATCGGGCCGGCTTCCATCGAGGTGTGGATCTCATCGCCGGTGCGGTCGAGAAAGCCGGTGTTGATGAAGACGACGCGATCTTTCGCGGCGCGGATCGCCTCCTTGAGGTTGACGGTGGTGCGCCGCTCTTCGTCCATGATGCCCATCTTGATGGTGTTTTTCGCCATGCCGAGCAGCGCTTCGACGCGGTCGAAAATCTCGACCGCGAAGGCAACTTCGTCGGGCCCGTGCATCTTGGGCTTTACGATATACATTGAGCCGGCGCGAGAATTGGCGCGCCGCCCCTTCGGGCCGATGTCGTGCAGCGCGATCAGCACCGTCAGCGCCGCATCCATGATGCCTTCCGGCACCTCGTTGCCTTCGCGGTCTAATATCGCCGGATTGGTCATGAGGTGGCCGACATTCCTGACCAGCATCAGCGAGCGGCCGGACAAGGTCAGCGTGCCGCCATCCGGCGCGGTATAGGTGCGGTCGGGGTTGAGCCTGCGGACAAAGCTCTTGCCGGCCTTGGTGATCTCTTCCGCCAAGTCGCCCTTCATCAGGCCGAGCCAGTTGCGGTAGACCAGCACCTTGTCCTGCGCATCCACCGCGGCGACCGAATCCTCGCAGTCCTGGATGGTGGTCAGCGCCGATTCCAGCACGACATCGGCAATGCCGGCCGGATCGGTGCGGCCGATCTGGTTGTTGTGGTCGACAACGATTTCGATGTGCAGGCCGCTCTTGACCAGCAGGACGGCTTCGGGATTGGCGGCATCGCCGCGATAGCCGGCAAACTGCTTGAGGTCGGCAAGCGTGGTGGCGCCGGCACCCTCGCCGAGCCGCAACATGCCGTTGGCGACCGAAAGCCCGTTGACGCCGGCCCATTTGCCTGTGGTGAGCGGCGCCGCCTCGTCGAAGAAGCTTTTCACCCAGGCGACGACCTTGGCACCGCGCGCCGGATTGAATTTGTTGCCTCGCTCGGCGCCGTCCGTCTCCGGAATGGCATCGGTGCCGTAGAGCGCATCGTACAGCGAACCCCAGCGCGCATTGGCGGCGTTCAGCGCATAACGCGCGTTCATCACCGGCACCACCAGCTGCGGCCCGGCGACCGAAGCGATTTCAGGGTCGACATTTTCGGTGGTCACGCTGAACGCCGGCCCCTCGGGCAGGAGATAGCCGATCTCGCGGAGGAACGTCTTGTAGGCCTCCATGTCGACGGGCGCGCCATTGTCGCGGTACCAGCGGTCGAGCTTGTCCTGCATGGCGTCGCGCTTTTCGAGCAGCGCCCGATTTTTTGGCGAGAGATCATGGACGATGGCCGAAAAACCGTTCCAGAATGCCTCCGCCTCGATGCCGGTGCCCGGCAGCGCCTCGTTCACGACGAAATCATGAAGCTCGCGGGCAATCCGCAATCCGGCGATCTCGACGCGATCGGTCATCAGGGCTTCTCCAGACGAAGGCTAGGCCGGGCCTTTGACATGTCAGGGTGGCAGGGTCAATTCGGCTTAGGTGAAGGTAGGGCGTTTTCGCTGCCGATCTCCCCCCTCGAGGGGGAGATGGGCGCGAAGCGGCCAGAGGGGGTCGGTTCGACCGGGCTCGGCCTCCTGCGGCACAAGGAAGTCGCGCTTCATGCGAGGCGACCCCCTCTGTCGCCTTCGGCGACATCTCCCCCTCGAGGGGGGAGATTACGCGCTCACACCGCAATCCTTGGCCGTCCCGACGCGATCGCCACGACATGCGCCTCGATGAACATGCGCTGGCCCTCGACGGTCGAGACGCGGAACTCGCTTGCGATTTCGATCTCGGCGCTGTCGGTGCCGGCGTCCTTCGCGCGTCCAGCGGCAATCGCCCGCACATCTTTCTCCGCCGCCGCGATTGCCGCCGCCTCGTCGTTGAAGTCCCGCACGCTTTCGCCTGAGGCGACACGGAACAGCCCTTCCTTGGGCTGGCTGACCCGCGCCTCGGCCGAGACCCGGACCTGGCCGACGACGGCGCCGAGCGCATTCGCGACATCGGTATCCTCCGGCACCACGCATCGATTGCCGACCAGCTCAGCCAGCCCGGCATAGTGCAGCGGCGCCGAGGCGCCGAGGCCGATCACCGGACGGTCGAGCGCGACGCTGAGGCGGGCGATGCCTGGATGGGCGTCGACGGCACGCTGGACCAGCGCATGGGCGACGGTCGCCGCGCCATCCAGCCCATCCTCGGCGAAGGCGGTCTCGAGGATGACTTCGGCCGACAGGCGGGTCAGCGCGGTCAGCACCCGTTCCGAGATCGCCTCCGGCGAGGCGGCGATGAACTGGCCGCGGCCGTCGCGCCTGCGCGCGAACAGCTCGGCGCCGAGACGCGCCGCGGCCGCATCCCAATTGGCCTGCCTGCCCAGCACATGCGCGGCATCCGACGGCGTGAAGCCGGCGACATGCACCAGCCCGCGCGACACCAGCCGGTTCAAGGTGGCGTTCTGGGCATTCGAGGTCAGCAATCTGTCGAGAGCCTGCGGCACGGCACCGATCAGTTCGTAAAGCTTGGCTTCGGCACCGGTCAGTCCGGCCGCCAGCCGCTCCGGCACGCCGGTTCGAACCGCCAGGCGTCCGTCCATGCGACCAGGATTGGGAGCCCGCAGCTGGCGTTCCAGCTCTGATGCAACCGCCTCGCCATGTATCATGCCGGCCAGCGCCAGCGGCACCAGGCGGCGCGGCCCGAGCAGGATTTTCGGGTTGAGCACGCCGTCCTCCAGCGCCACTTCGGAATCGCCGCCCAGGCCAAAGGTGCGCATGGCGACCGCTTCGACCATGGTGCGGAAGCCGCCGACGGTGGCGCCTTCCGGATCGAGCCGCGGCCGACCCTTGTCGAGCACGGCGACGTCGGTGGTGGTGCCGCCGATGTCGGAGACCACGGCATCGTCGAGGCCGGTCATGTGGCGGGCGCCGACGAGGCTGGCGGCCGGGCCGGACAGGATCGTCTCGATCGGCCGCTGGCGGGCAAAGGCGGCCGAGACCAAAGCGCCGTCGCCGCGCACCACCATCAGCGGGGCGGCGATGTTGCGCGCGGCCAAAAAGCCTTCGGTTGCCGCGACCAGCCGGTCGATCATCGAGATCAGTCTGGCGTTGAGCAAGGTCGTCAGCGCCCGGCGCGGCCCGCCGAGCTTGGCCGACAGTTCGTGGCTGGCGGTGACCGGCAGGCCGGTTACGTCGCGGATCAGGTTCCGCGCGCTTAGCTCGTGCGCCGGATTGCGGGTGGCGAAATAGGCGCAGACTGCAAAGCCGGACACCGACTTTTCCCATTCCGGCAAAGCTGCCTCCAGCCCGGACAGATCGAGCTTTGCCGCATTGCCGTGGACATCGTGGCCGCCGGGGCAGAACACCACGGGATCGGTGCCAAGTGCGGCCTTCAGCCCGTCGCGGGCAAGGTCGCCCTCGGCAAAGCCGATCATCACCAGCGCGACCCGGCCGCCCTGGCCCTCGACCAGCGCGTTGGTGGCAAGCGTCGTCGACATCGACACCAGTTTTATCGCAGTCGGGTCGGTGCCGGCTTTTTGCAGCACCGCATCGACCGCGCCCGATATGCCGACGGCGAGATCGTGGCGCGTCGTCAGCGCCTTGGCCTTGGCCAGAACTTTGCCGCTTGGGCCACCGGCCTCCGACCACAGCACCGCGTCGGTGTAGGTGCCGCCGGTGTCGATGCCGAGGAACAGGGGTGAGGGTTTGGGCCTGGCGGTCATATTTGCGTCCGGAGAATTCGTCTCCGCCCCTTAGCGGATACCGGCCGATCGATAAAGCCGTGATGGCTGGGCCACGGGCGATGATCGTGGTGACGGCCAATCTCCCCCCTCGAGGGGGAGATAGCCGGCAGGCCAGAGGGGGTCGTCTCGCGTGGAGCCCCGGCATTCTCTGGCCGCCGCGTTGGCGTCAGGACGTACCGACCCCCTCTGTCGCCTTCGGCGACATCTCCCCCTCAAGGGGGGAGATCGCTAGGCTACCCCACAAACCCCACGCGCTTGTGCGAGCCATCGCAGAACGGCTTGTTGGCGGAGTGGCCGCAGCGGCAGAGGAAGGTGCGTTGCGTGCGGTCGACCGTGTGGCCGGTGCCGGTGACGATTTCGACATTGCCTTCGAGCTTGAGCGGGCCGTTGGGCGTCGGTGTGACGGTCAGCGGGCCATTCCGCACCTCCAGCGCCGGCGTGTCCTTCAGCGCCGGCTCGCCGGTGGCGGTGAAGCCCGATTTGGTGTGGCTGCCGTCGCAGAACGGCTTGTTTTCCGAGGCGCCGCAGCGGCAGAGCGTGGCGCGGTAAAACGTTTCGCCGCCCAACACGATCTCGGCATGGACGGCAAGCGGACCGTTTTCCCTTATGCGCACAATGTTGACCACCGGCGGCTGTTCCTGCGGCCCGCCATCCTTGCGAATATAGGTGATGGCGCCGGACGGGCAGGCTTCGGCGAGCGCCACGATCTTCTCGACGCTGGCCGCATCCGGATGGATCCACTGGCCGGGCGCATTGGGCACGAAGACATGCGGATCGCCGAGCACGCAGTTGCGCGAATGGATGCAACGTTTTCCCGAAAAGCCGATGTCGATCTTCTCGCCTTCGACCACTGCCATGGGTGGGTCTCCTGTCGGACTACGCTATGGCGACAGTCAGGACGACGTCAAGGCAGCATTCTCCCCTCGTGAGGGCCGACCTCGGGCGCGGCGGTAAGGGAATTCCCATTTTTTGCTCGCGGCACCACATTTTGTTCTTGCTTTGTGCCGGCAGCTATGCTACTAATTTGCGTATGGTGCTAATTGGCTCCAACGACCGCCTGCCGAGGCGGGTTTTTTGTTTCAGCTTTGAAATTCCGTTGCCGGCCTGCACTCGCGGGACGGCCCTCTCCCCCCTCGAGGCCCCTCGAGGGGGAGATGGCCGCGCAGCGGCCAGAGGGGGTCGGCACGACCGGACTCGGCCTGCTGCTGCAGAACAGGTTGGCGCTCTATGCGCGGCGACCCCCTCTGTCGCCTTTGGCGACATCTCCCCCTCAAGGAGGGAGATCTGCCACGTCACGGAACCAGATCGATTTCCTCGGTCTCGCCGCCACTGCAGGTGTAGCAGCAATCGTCGCACTTTTCCGTATTGCCGGGGCCGACGCCCCAATAGGTGTTCTCGTCGCCGTCGACCCAGGCGCCGTAGCAGATCGATTCGCCGTCACTGCAGGACAGCGGGATCGACTTGGTCTCGCCATCGTTGAGATAGTAATCCTGATTGTTGCCCGGCCAGACATGATCGCGGTCCTGGCTGTAGAGCTCGACGCGCATGGCGTTCGGATGGCTGTTCTTGATCTCGAAGGTGACATCGCCGGCATGCGCGACGGGCGCAAACAGCGTGACAATGAACAGCGACGCAGCGACGCGGCGCCCGAAAGCGTAGGACGACATGATGATTTCCCCCCGGAATGAAGCGGCCTGCCCGGCCGCGAGGGGGAACATGGCATGGCGGCGGGATGGGTGGAAGGGGGTGCGCCATTTGCACATCGCGAAAGCGCAGCGTTGCCAAGGAAGACCCCTCTCCGGTTTGTTTCGCAAACCACCTCTCCCCACTTCGTGGGGCGAGGAAATGCCAATCACCGAAGAAGACCTGGGTTGCTCGCCCCCACAAAGTGGGGAGCCGCGAAACGGCCGGAGAGGGGGCGGTCCGACCGGGCTCAACGCCCGGGCTTCAACAGCGTCCAGATCCAGCCAATGAATGTGAGCACCAGGAACGGATAGCCGGCGGCGGGCAAAGGCGACGAGGTGGGCAGCAAGGGCGCACCCCACAGGATCAGGCCCGCCGAGACGACGAACAGCACAGCCGCCACGACCGCAGTCAGCCGCATCCACAGCACGAAGGTTTTCGGCGCGCTGACCATGACCAGCGCCGCCGCCCAAAGCGAGATACCGCCGACATAGGAGGGCACGCTGGCCTCAAGCCCCGCCGCATTGCCGGAGAGCAGCAGGCTTTCGCCGGCGAGAAAGGTCAAAAATCCAGCCGCCACGCAGTCATTGCTCTGCCGCTGATATTTCATCGTCAGCAGCGCGGTCGCCACCACGAGCGCCACGCCGTCGATCGTCCAGAGCGTTTCGCGAAGCGGTGCGCTCCCGACGAAGGTGCCGGCGAGGCCCAGAGCGCCGCCGATGGCGAGGCCGATCGCGGCGACGATGTCCAAGGTGGAGCGCATTTCGGCGTCTCCCTAAAGCCGACACGAGGATACTTCAGGATAGGGCGTTCTCCAATGGCGGCAGCTGTCCCGACGGAGCGCGTCGGCCAGCGCGTATTTGATGGCGGCGGCTCGGTCAGCGCGAAGCTGCTCATCCCCGCGCCTTGCCGGAGGTGAGGCGGGCACGCACACCTGACCCCAAAGCACCAGCACGTCGCCGCCGCGCCGGTCGCGAAAGCCCTTGGCGTTGAGCTTCTCCTGGACGCAGGTGTCAAACGCCCCGCGCGCGAAGAACAGACCGAGTCCTAGGCAGCCACACACCAGCAAAGCTAGGAACAGTCCTTGCCCTGAACAGCTCGACCGCCACCGCCTGCTGCCGCTGTTCTTGACGAAGAGGCCACGTCGGCGGCGTGGACGGGGGTGGGGTGGGGTGGCGAGGAAAAGGACGCCTAATACGCAAAAGCCAAATGGTCTGGTACCTCCAGACCGAATGCCTTGTAAACGAATCGTATAGGTGTAAACGATTAGTAATTGCGTGCCACTCTCTGTCTCCAGCCGCAATAAGAAACCGACGAAAATCACTAGAGTGTGCCCGGCTAGACCCATGCACCATCTGGAATATGTTAATAATCAAAGCAGGAGCGGACGGCGTGGAACGCAGGGTATCAACTCAGGACATAACATGGTTTTTGGACCTTAATAGGTCCAAGCAACTCAATCTAGAGCCACCATATCAAAGACGCAGTGTATGGACGGCAAACGATCGACGGTTTTTCCTGGATACGATCTTCAGAAACTATCCATCGCCTGCGATTTTCCTTCACAAGGAGATCGGATCCAGTGGAACTGCGACATATCACGTTGTTGATGGCAAACAGCGACTACAGACGATTCTGCTCTTCACAGGTAACAAGATACGCGTTCCAGCTTCATTTGGCGATGAACGGCTCGATAACAAGCGCTGGAAGGACATTGCAGATCAAAGTGATCTCAAGCATCTCTTTTGGAACTACACCATAACTGTTGAAATGATTGACGTCAGAGATGGAGAGCTAGTGAACGCGGTTTTCGACCGCCTCAATAGGAATTCTCGAAAGCTCACGTCCCAAGAACTCCGCCATGCAAAGTACGACGGGTGGTTTATCACTAGGGCAGAAGCCGAAACCGAATCCGACCTCTGGAGAGTTCTAGGTGTGACAAGCCGCGCCCGCAGCAAGCGAATGATGGACGTGCAGTTCATGTCTGAGCTGATGGCTGTCGTAATCACGGGCGCGCCTCGAGGTTTTGATCAAGAATTTTTGGACGAGATTTACGCCGAGTATGATGACATTGCGGAACTCTCCGATTTTTCGGAGGATGATTTCTTGCAAAAGTTCAACAATACCAAAGACACCCTGGCCGCAATTGAGGCAGCCAATAAATCAATAAGTAAATGGGCGAAGGGTTTTGGACCTCTGTATACACTCTGGGGAGTTTTAGCATTGGCTGATGCGCTGCCCGAGATAACCGCTCTTGCCGCCGATTTTGACGCTTTCATGTCCAGGGTCCAGGAAATAGTCGAGCTGGCGCCCGGTGACGCGCCTCCAGATGGAGCGGAGTACCAGCTGGCAGCCACCTATCGCGAGAATTCGCGAGGTGCCAGCACAGAGGGTCCGCAAAGGCTTGCGCGACATAATGCTCTTAAGGAAGCGCTCAAAATCCAATGAAAATTCAGGCGTCGGTGCGCAAGATCTTTGACGATCAGTTCGAAATTAACAGCTTACTTATCTCGCACGTCGATAGCGCTATGCGAGGCCTGAAAGAGTCGAGATGGCACTATGAAAGTCGGCTAAAAGAACTTGAGAGCTTCGCTGTTAAGCTCGAGTCGGGAAGAGTGACAAATCCTCGTGCGCTAGAGGATTTCCTTGCTTGTACGTTGGTGGTGCCGACGACCGCTGATGTCAAAAGAGCGATTGCTTCCGTTCAGAAGCAATTTAATATTCGATATCGCCGTCCGAAAAAAGAGCTTGAGACAAACAAAGCTGCCGACAGTTTCCCTTTTGACGATGTTCGCCTTTACTGTGTTCGTTACAATGATGGTAGCTTGCCGCCGGAGCCTATCGACAATATTGTATTTGAGGTTCAGGTAAAAACATTTCTACAACACGCCTGGGGGATTGCGACCCATGATTTTAACTACAAAACGGATGTCGTAACATGGGGCAAAGACCGCGTTGTCGCTCACCTGAAAGCAGCGTTGGAACATGTCGAGTTATCCCTTCAGGAAGCAAATAACCTCGCATCGAGCTCCGTCGTCGCTTTAGTCAGCCCTAAAATTCGATCTATTGCTGATGTGATAGCTGTCTTGAAGAAGCATTGGAAAAGGCCCGATTTGCCGGATAACCTACGTGGGCTGGCCGAAACGATTCTCTTCGATTCTTAGCATTCTAGGAATTAACTCTGCCGATCTGGACGGCTTAATAGTCACTTTGAAGAAGAACAACAATGGTCTGCCATTGAACCTCTCCCCTTATGGAGTAGTTCTCTCGGCATTGTTTACGGCACACGCTCCGGCTTTAGATATCGCGCTATCGAACAGTTCTAAGCCGATGCTCTTGCTTACTCCGGAATTGCAGCTACCTGCCGGCTTTCCAAGCTCTCAGGCGGCGGCTAAGACAATCCGCCTCTGACTTGCGTTTTGGTGTCAAGCGTTAGTGCGTAAGCCTCTAGAACGGCTTTATCAAGATCACCTTCTATGGACAATGATTTCAAAAGGTGGGCAGGCTTTGGCAAAGGAAGTTGCCTGAGCAACTTCGTGCTAACACTTACCGTTCCAGATATTTGTCTATACATTTTGTCTACAGGATCACTGTTCAACAACTGCATTAGCATGGACAGCGGCACGTCGGTAGAGATACCCGCCTTCTTTGTTATAACTATGGTGTGGTTCTCTGTAACATAGCCGCCATATTTTTTGGCGACGCTCTCCTCAACCTCACCTACAATTAGCCTTCGCGTTTGCCGCCTATTTGTTGTGCGCTGCACAACCAAAGATGGTGTACGAATGATTGCCGAGCTTTCTGGATCGATGCGGACGAAGGACAGCGCCCCGTGAGGCGAAGCATTCCGTTCCCCCATCCGCACGTATTCATTCGCCTTGATATTCTTGGCCCATATCAACGGGACCTCACCCGGCTCTGGCTTCGTGCGGCCGGTGAGCTTTTCGCCATTTCGGTTCCAGACAAAAAAACCCGTTCTCACCAAGTATCCGTATTCCTCAAGGTTTGAAAGCCGAGAGTCGAAATAGAAGGCAGGTGCGCTAGGTTCGTCAAACCCCGGATTTGGTAAAGCCCAAACACCTTTCAGTTCAGGTGAGAATTGCGCCGCACCTTGGAGGCGTATTGCGCCTCCGATTTCTAATTCAAAGACCTGCGGCGGACCTAAATCGATCGCATCTCGCTGAATCTTCCGGCGCATATAGAGTATGCAGGCGTCTTGGATTACATCTAGAAAAGCTTCAGATCTCCTCTGAATAAGTTCGATGCGTAGAACATCGGCTTCACGCCGAATGAACATGCGTAAGTTAGAAAAGTAGGGGCCGCCGATAAAACTCGTTGGTATGATTAGTGCTATTAACCCTCCTGGCTTGGCTATCTTAATAGAAAGTGCCACAAAGAGAGCATACGTGTTAACATGCCCGTCGCTAATCACATCTGACCAGCGTTCGACAGTTTCGGCTTTGGCTCGAAAGACGCGACCATAAGGGGGGTTGCTCACTACCGCGTCGAATGACCGCGCTTTAGCCATCCCAAGCCTGAGCGCGTTTCCCCGCCTAACCACCTGTCCGGACACTGTCAATCTGTCGACGTTGAGCGTATCGGCAATTAGGGTCTCGGAGAGGCTCGCCAAACCTGGTTCAATTTCTACCCCGACAATTCTCTTTAGTATGCCTTCCGACGTTTGAAGTCCTATAGAATCTTTGGTCAGTTTATCCATGTGCTTTGCGAAAGGGACAAGAAATGCGGCTCCGCCACAGGCGGGATCAATCACACTATGTGAAAAAGGATTGAAGCCAAATTCTATAAGCTGCCTCACCACGTGATTAGAAATGGCTGGAGGAGTAAAGTAAGCTGAAAGCCGTCTCCTCCGTTTTGGAGGCATAAGTAGCGCGTAAAGCGCACCTACGATGTAGTGGCGCTCATCTTCATCGGCGCCCACGATTCTCTCGATAGTGTCGTAACTTAGCGATTCTGGAAAAATTCCTTCAAGAATGTCTCGGCATATGTTGAGACGTCGTAGAGAAACCTGGGGGTCTGAATCGCGAAGTGCCGCCGCCATTTGGCGAACGAAGCTGTGCCCATCGTTTGCCCGGCTGGTTGAGCTTTTCTGCTCCATCACGTCTCTGACCGAATAAGTGAAGCCAGGCTCAATCCCCCATCTTCAGCGCCTGGATAAACGCCTCCTGCGGGATATCCACTTTCCCGAACTGCCGCATCCGCTTCTTGCCCTCTTTCTGCTTGTCGAGCAGCTTGCGTTTGCGCGAGACGTCGCCGCCGTAGCATTTGGCGGTGACGTCCTTGCGCAGCGCCGAGATAGTCTCGCGGGCGATGACCTTGCCGCCGATCGCCGCCTGGATCGGGATCTTGAACAGATGATGCGGGATCAGCTCCTTCAGCTTCTCGCACATCTGGCGGCCGCGCTTTTCCGCCGCCGTGCGGTGGACAAGCATCGACAGCGCGTCGACCGGCTCCTCATTGACCAGGATCGACATTTTCACCAGGTCGCCTTCCTTGTAGTCGGTCAAATGATAGTCGAAGGAGGCGTAGCCCTTGGAGATCGACTTCAGCCGGTCGTAGAAGTCGAAGACGACCTCGTTGAGCGGCAGATCGTAGATCAGCATGGCGCGCTTGCCGACATAGGAGAGGTCGGCCTGAATGCCGCGCCGGTCCTGGCAGAGTTTCAGGATGCCGCCGAGATAGTCGTCGGGGGTGAGGATGGTGGCGCGGATCCACGGCTCCTCGATGGCCGATATCTTGACCACCTCGGGCATGTCGGCCGGATTGTGCAGTTCCTTGACCGTGCCGTCGTTCAACAGCAGGCGGTAGACGACCGAGGGTGCGGTGGCGATGAGGTCGAGGTTGAACTCGCGCTCCAGCCGCTCCTGGATGATTTCAAGATGCAAAAGGCCGAGGAAGCCGCAGCGATAGCCGAAGCCGAGCGCGGCGCTGGTTTCCATTTCAAAGGAGAAGGACGCGTCATTGAGGCGCAGTTTGCCGACCGCGGCGCGCAGGTCTTCGAAATCGGCGGCGTCGACCGGGAACAGGCCGCAGAACACCACCGGCTGCGCCGGCTTGAAGCCGGGCAGGGCTTGTGCCGTCGGGCGCTTGTCTTCGGTGATGGTGTCGCCGACGCGGGTGTCGGCAACCTCCTTGATCGAGCCGGTGAAGAAGCCGAACTCGCCGGGGCCGAGCTCGTCGACATTGATGCGGGCGGGCGTGAAGACGCCGGTGCGCTCGACCAGGTATCTGGCGCCGGTGCCCATCATGCGGATGGTCTGGCCCTTCTTCAGCACGCCGTCGATGATGCGCACCAGCACGATGACGCCGAGATAGGCGTCGTACCAGCTGTCGACCAGCATCGCCTTCAAGGGGGCCGCGATGTCGCCCTCGCGCGGCGGTGGCAGATCGTTGACGATCGCTTCGAGCACGTCGGGAATGCCCAGCCCGGTCTTGGCCGAGATCAGCACGGCGTTGGAGGCGTCGATGCCGATCACCTCCTCGACCTGCTCGCGGATGCGCTCGGGCTCGGCAGCGGGCAGGTCGACCTTGTTCAGCACCACGACGATCTCATGGTTGTTGTCGATCGCCTGGTAGACATTGGCCAGCGTCTGCGCCTCGACCCCTTGCGAGGCGTCGACGACCAGCAGCGAGCCCTCGCAGGCGGCAAGCGAGCGCGACACTTCATAAGCGAAGTCGACATGGCCGGGCGTGTCGATCAGGTTGAGGATATAATCCTCGCCATTGTTGGCGCGGTATTTCAACCGTACCGTCTGCGCCTTGATGGTGATGCCGCGCTCGCGCTCGATGTCCATCGAGTCCAGCACCTGCTCCTTCATGTCGCGCAGCTCCAGCCCGCCGGTCGACTGGATCAGCCGGTCGGCAAGCGTGGATTTGCCATGGTCGATATGGGCAACGATGGAGAAGTTGCGGATGTTCTTGATCGGCGTGGTCATGCGGCGCGCTTTAGCAGGGGCACGGTATATCGGCAAGCGGCGGGGCGCGGGTGCGGCGGCAAGGCGGCAAAGTCGTTAAACTTTGATCCATGAGATTAGAGCATAGTTTGCGCCCGGCGTGGTAGCCCACCGGTCTATCGCCGTTTCGGGGGGATCGGAATGCCGCTGTCAGCACGCAAATTTCTCAGATCGGTGAGCGGCTCGTTCGCGCCGATGCTCGCCATCCTGCTTATCCCGATGGTTGCCGCATTGGGCTTTTCCATCGACTATACCTCGGCGGTTTCAACCAGGGCATCGATGCAGAACGCCCTCGATGCAGCGTCGCTGTCGATCACGACGCTTGCGACGGACACCTCATTGGCGGACCGTCAGGTAAAACTGCAGGAGGTATACCTGGCCAATGGCGGGCAAGGCACGGCCAAGCTCGACAGCTTCGTCGTCGCCACCGACGGCGCCGCCAGCATCAAGGCTTCGGCCGGCTTTGCCATGCCGACGAATTTCATGCAGATCGCCAGGATCAACACGGTGCAGGTCGGCGTTGCGTCGGCAGTGACAAAGCGGCCGGCATTGGTGCAAGCCACGTTCAAGGTGACCAAGGTCTCGGGCTGGTGGGGCAAGACAATGACGCTCTACGGCACCAAATTCGGGGACACGGTGGCCAACAAGCTGATGAAGATCACCTACACATACAACGGTTATGGCGATCCGAAAGGCTATGGCACGGCGACCGTCTCCACCATCAACGGAGCGACGATCACTACGGTCCAGCAGCAGGTGTGTACGACCACCACGGTGCTCAGCTTTTATGGGCTGCCCAGCACCACGATCACCCAGACCGCTTCCAACGGCAAGAAATATGCGACCACCTGCGTCAACACCATGTACCCCGCGACCGGTGCCGGCGCGGTGATCGACGTCAGCCAGATGGACCAGCTCTACCTGCAGATGGATGTGCCGTCAGGCAATCCAACGGTGCTCAAATCGAACGATCCGGCGACATCGAACCGCCTCTACGCGGACGGCGTCGAGATCGCCAGTGGCCAAACGGTCGATATCTTTACATTGGTGCCGTGCGGCCAGACCAGCACACAAGCGTGGGAAGACGGGGGATCGCCGGTGCCGACATCTCCGACCATCACCGATTCCAACGCGGACTTTTTCTACACAGTAACCGGCAAGTGCGCCTTCAATCAGCGGGCATCGGAAACGCTGTTGACACAATAGGCCGCCGCAGCTGAGTGCGAGGGCATATCGGCCCGCTTAGGCTGCCCGTCCATCACACCGCCGCCCGGTCACACCGGGTGGCGTGTTGGTTGCGAGCGACCGTCTTCCCTTCGCCCCCTGTAGGAGAAGACGGCCGAGCAAAGCTCGGTCGGATGAGGGGTGTTCCAGGGGACGCCGACGCCTCATTTCTTCCAGCACCCCTCAACCGTCTCGGCGTTTCGCGCCGATCCACCTTCTCCCACAAGGGGAAGGGAGAGCTGCGAACGATCACGAAGCGGTGATGCTGTAACGAACCGTGTGTTGGCGGCGAAGTGTGGACATGGAACCGCACAGGAGAACAGCGATGACCGGATCGAGACGCAGCACAGCCCTGAAGGGGCTCGCCGCAATGCTGTTTTCGGCAACTGTGCTGTCGGCAACCGGCGCGGCCGCCGGCCAGACGCAGACCGTCGTCGAGCTGTTCACCAGCCAGGGCTGCTCGTCCTGCCCGCCGGCCAACGCCAATCTGATCAAGGTCAAGGACCGGCCCGGCGTGCTGGCGCTGTCCTTCAACGTCACCTACTGGGACTATCTCGGCTGGAAGGACACATTCGGCAAAGAAGAATTCACGCAGCGCCAGGTCCGCTATGAACCGTCGCTCGGCCGTTCCGGCCCGTTCACGCCGCAAGTGGTGGTCAACGGCAAGGCCGATGCGGTCGGCGCCAGGCCGGGCGAGATCGAGCAGCTGATTTCGAGCGGCGGCCACGCCGACGGACCTTCGCTGTCGCTCGCCGACGGGACGGTCAGCATCGGCGCCGGTCCGGTTCCCGGCGGCAAGGCCGACGTCTGGTTGGTGCGTTACGGCAAGGGCGTCGTCGAGGTGCCGGTGGCGCGCGGAGAAAACACCGGCCGCACGCTGCCGCACGCCAATGTCGTGCATTCGCTGACCAGGCTGGGCAATTGGACCGGCGACGCTACCGCGCTGCCGCTGCCGGCGACGACGGGCGGCCTTAGCACGGCGGTGCTGGTACAGGTGCCGGGCGGCGGGCCGATCCTTGCTGCCGCTACGAATTAGAAACCCGCGCGAAATTCCCCCAACGCGCAGCGGCGCCGCCGCATGCCGTCAACCCCTGCCAAACCCTAGGAGATCATCTTGACCAATCGCCCGACCCTGGCGGCACTCGCCTTCGCACTTTGCTCAACGGCGCTGTTCGCAGGAGGCGCGGCGCGGGCCGAAGATGCGATGAAGCCGGCGATGGCGACAAACGCTATGAAGCCGGCAACGGGCGCCATGAAGCCGGCAACGGATGCAATGAAGCCGGCCGGCGCCATGGCGGCTGACGCAATGGCCACGACCGCGATGAAGGCGACAGATCCGATGAAGGCCGACTGCATGAACAAGGCCGACGCCGAGACGGACGCCATGAAGAAGGCGGAGGCGACCAAGGCCTGCGATGCCATGGCTCCGGCCAAATAGGCGATGCGCACAGCAATGTGAGAGCCCGGCGGACCTATCCGTCGTATAATCCACACCACATCATGGGAGATCAGACATGACCGCAGCCGTGAAACGATCGTCGATTTTCGCAAAAGCAGCAGCTGCCGCGCTCATCCTCACGGCCGCCGCCGCCGTATTCTGGCAGACCCCGGCAGTCTCGGCCGAAGACGCGGTGGTGATCCCGCCGCCGGCAATGGACGAGAAGGCCACCGCCGGCACCGAAAAGGCGGTCTTCGCCGGCGGCTGCTTCTGGGGTGTGCAAGGCGTGTTCCAGCACGTCAAGGGTGTCACCAGCGCCGTCTCCGGCTATGCCGGCGGCGACAAGGACACGGCCGTCTATGAAATGGTCGGCACCAGCCGGACGGGCCATGCCGAATCCGTCGAGATCACCTACGAGCCGTCCAAGGTTACTTACGGCCAGCTGCTGCAGGTGTATTTCTCGGTGGCGCACAATCCGACGCAACTGAACTACCAGGGGCCGGACAGCGGCACACAGTACCGTTCGACGATCTTTGCCGAAAACGACACGCAGAAAAAGATCGCCGAAAGCTATATCGCCCAGCTCGACAAGGCCAAGGTGTTTCCTAAGCCGATCGTGACGACGCTGGAGACCGGCAAGAGCTTCTATCCGGCCGAGGACTACCACCAGGACTTTCTGACGCTCAACCCGACCTATCCCTATATCGTCTACAATGATTTGCCCAAGGTCGAGAATCTGAAGCGGCTGTTCCCCAACCTCTACAGCGAAAAGCCGGTGCTGGTGCTGGCCGCCAACAAGAGCTGAGCTTTTGCGCCGGCGGGCGCGACGGAGAATAAGCGTCGGCGATCCTTCGCACCCCCCTCTGTCCTGCCGGACATCTCCCCCGCAAGGGGGGAGATCGGCTATCACCTCGACCTTCGCCAAATCTCCAACGTTCAGGACGAGCGGAGCGCTGAAACTGCTAATCTCCCCCCTTGCGGGGGAGATGGCCGGCAGGCCAGAGGGGGGTGCTGTCCCGCCAACGTCTCGAAACTACCTCCCCTTTTTCCAGGGCAGGCTCCAGCGCACCTTCTCCAGCGTCGCCTTTGCCTCGGCCGAGTCCGGGTCGGGCTCTGTCTCGCGATAGTGTGCCGAGCCCTCAGGCGGGTAGGCAAGTGTGTTGTTGAGGGCGAATTTGTCGATCTGGCTGAAGTCGGGGAAAGGCAGATTTTGCGCCTCGCGCCAATCGCCGACCCTTTTCTCCGCGGCGATGCGTTTTTCGTCGTCGACCGGAAGGTCGGTGGCTCTGTATTCCAGTGACGAAGGGAAGGCGAACTGCGCGCCGGCATCATCCATGACGTTGATCATGGATAACAGGATGTCCTCGCGGACGGCTTGAAAATCGGCCACGTCGGCGGTTTTGATATAAGTGAACACGTCGATATCGAGCGAATAGGCGCCGAAGCCGGCAAAGCGCACGCGGCACGGCTCATCGATAACGCGCGGGTGGGCAATCAGCAGCTTGCGCAGCTCGGCCAGGACGTAACGCAGCTGATCGGGCGTCGTTTCGTAGCGCAGCTGCAGCGTCGTCGCGAACCGGGTGCGGTCGCGATGGGCGTAGTTCTCGATCTGCATGCCGGCGAAATCCGAGTTCGGCACCGAGATGATGGTGCGGTCGAGCGACCTGATGCGCGTCGAGCGCATGCCGATATGCTCGATCGTGCCGGACTGGTCGCCGAACTTGCAGAAGTCGCCGACGCTTACCGGCCGGTCGGCATAGAGCGTCAGGCCGGAGAGGAAGTTCTGCAGCGTCGGCTGCGCCGCCAGCGCCACCGCCAGACCGCCGATGCCGAGACCGGCGATGACGCCTTCGTAGGGGATGGCGAGCACTTCGGCCAACAGCAGGAAGGCGACGACCAGCACGGCGACGCGTGCGACGCCGGTGGACAGCGAAATCAGCGTGTCGTGATAGCCGGGCACTTGCCACAGTCCGCGATAGTGTTCGGCGACCTTGCCGATCAGACCACCGGCACGGCGCCGATCACGATCAGGCTCCAGGCGATTGCCTTGACCGGGGCGGCGACCACTTGCGGCAGACCGAGCGGGCGCAGCGTCAACAGCAGGAAGAAGCCAAGCACGATCGAGCGCACCGCCCATTCGACGATGCGGAAGAAGGCCGGGCTGTCCGTCCTTCGCACAAACAAGGAAATCAGCGCATTGGCGATGAAGCCGAAGACGATGCCGGCCAGTGCGGCAAGGCCGAGCATCCACCATTGCCAGTGCTCCATCGGGCCGGCGCGGGTGAGCAGGCCGGGGCTGATCTCGCGGGCGAGGCCACGGGCGATAAAGAACGGGTCGGTGCTGGCGAAGGCGGCGAATTCCGGCGCCACCGGCACGTCTTCGACGTCGGCGTAGAGCGCGCGGATGTGGGCGAGCGTCTCGGGCGTGAACTGCCAGATCTTGCGCTTGCCGGTGCCGTCGGGGTCAGTCTCGACCGGGCCGATGACGATGTTGCCGGCGGGATGCTCGAAATAGACGAAGGGGGTGTTGCTCTTCGGATCGTCGGGGATCTCCTGCCAATAGACGTAGCCGATGCGGTCGATGACCTTTTTGAGATAGCGCTCGAGCAGGAACGCCTCGTCGCCACGCACCGCCTGACTGTAGTTGCGCAGGTCGAGCGCCGCCTGTGCCGGATCGCCGGCTTCGGTGAGGCCGCTCAACAGCACCTTGAACGTATCGCGCGGCGAGGCGAGCCTGCTCGGATCGTCGACCATGTCTACGGCTTCGCCACGCGCTTCCTGGAATTCGGCGAGCTTGGCCTGAAGCTGGCCAAGTGGCGGCCCGACGATGAACCAGTCGCCATTCTTGCGGCGAAAAGTGACGGCGAAGGAGACCCTGGTGCCGTATTGCGGCAGCGTCGCCGTCACCTCGTCGCTGGAAATAATGTCATGCGGCAGGCTCCACAGACGGAACGTCGCGTTGTCGATGACGGTGAACAGCAGCTTGGTGTAATCGGGCATGTTGAGGCCGCCGCGGTCGGCCTCGGTGACGTCGACGAGACCCGCCGCCAGACCGGCAAGACCCATGCCGCCGCCGGTGGCGCGCGGCACGTTGTCGGCGCCGCTCTCGTTCATCGTCTGCAGGAACGAGCGCATGGTGCTCATCGGGCTCGACTGGTCGACACGCACGTCCTCGACGGCGCTGACGCGCACACCTGTCCACCATTCGGCGGTGGCGGCATCGAAGCGGCCCATGAAGCTGCCGCCGTCAGGCGATTGGACGAAGGTGAAGGCGCCCTGGCGGTCGCCTTCGAACCAGTGGCCGACAAGCTTGTCGCCTTCGGCCTTTGCCTCGATACGGCCGTTATAAAGCGGGTACACGCCCTTTACGTCGGCGCCGGTCTGCTCGAACTTGATCTGGGCGCCGCCGCCGCGCCATTTCGTGTCCCACACGCCCGTCCAGTTGGCCGCGTCCTGGGCATGCGCCTGCGGCATGGCCGGCAGCAGGCCGGCAAGCGCGAGTGCGCCGATCAGCGCGACTGTCCGGATCAGCAAAAGCAACAGCCGATCCTGTCCTGCCGCAGAAAAGGGGTTCATTCTGTTGCCCTTCTTCTTGCCGGCGATTCTGCTGGGCCGGCCAGAGAAGGTTATTCCGCTTGAAGATGAATATTCTGTTTCAGGCGGCGACGGCGATGCCGGTCAGTCATAGGTCAGATCCGTCGCCTTGCCACCGAACACGCGGTAGGCAAAGAACGAATAGAAGATGATGATCGGCAGCACGACGGCCGTGCCGACCAGGATGACGGCCAGGCTTTCGGGTGCCGAAGCAGCCTGCCAGATGGTCAGCCGGTCGGGCACCACGAAGGGGTAGAAAGACCAGGCGAGGCCGGCAAAGCCGAGCGTGAAGATCGCGGCCAATGTCAGGAACGGGAGCAGCGCGTGGCGGTCGCCGGGTTTCGGCATATGGAAGGTCTGGCGCCACAGCCACAGGAACAGCACTGCCGACAGGATCGGCAGCGGCGACAAATAGAGCATGGCCGGCCAGACGAACCATTTGTCGAAGATGCGCGCGCTGGCAAAGGGCGTGGCCAGCGATACCGCGACCATGCCGAGCGCGGTCAGCACCAGCGCCGTGCGCAGCCACAGCACCGCCTTCTTCTGCAGATCGCCTTCCGTCTTGTAGATGACCCAGGCCGCGCCCATCGCCGCGTAGGCCGCGGCAAGGCAGAGCGCCACCAGCGCGCCGAACGCCATGCCGCCAGGGCCGACGTCGAGGCCGAGCACATAGACGCCGAGCATATAGCCCTGCGCCAGCGACGCGATGACCGAGCCGAGGAAGAAGATGCGGTTCCAGCGGTGCTTCCTGCCGGCCGGCACCTTGGCGCGGAAATCGAAGGCGACGCCGCGCAGGATCAAGCCGACCAGCAGTACGAAAACCGGAATGTAGAGCGCGGTCAGGATGGTGCCGTGCGCCAGCGGGAAGGCGACCAGCAGCAGGCCGACCGCCAGCACCAGCCAGGTCTCGTTGGCGTCCCAGAACGGGCCGATGGCGGCGATCATCGTATCCTGTTCGGTGCCTTCGGCTGCGGCGAACAGGATGCCGATGCCGAGATCGAAGCCGTCGAGGATGACGTAGATCAGGATGGCGAGGCCCATCAGCCCGGCGAAGATCAGAGGCAGCAGGGTCGGCCAGTCGAAGCTCATGATGTTTCTCCTGGTTGCGCAACCGGCTGCGACAGCGGCCTGTTCATGACGCCCGGCAGCGGCGAGGTGTCTCCATCCTTCGCCGCCTTCAATGCCAGATGCACCAACACGCTGAGATAGGCGACCAAGAGCAGCACGTAGAGGATGAGGTAGACCGCGAGCGACAGCGCGACATGGCTGCCGGCGACCGGCCCGACAGCATCGGCGGTACGCAGCACGCCGGTGACCAGCCAGGGCTGGCGGCCGATCTCAGTGGTGTACCAGCCGGCCAGCGTCGCCAGCCAGCCGGACAGCGCCATAGGCACCATGACGAGCGCCAGCGGCTTGGGCAGGCTGTGGCGGCGCTTGAGGAAGAAGGCCGCCGACCAGGAGACGGCGAGCATAAGGAGGCCGGTGCCGACCATGATGCGAAAGCCCCAGAACACCGGAAATACCGGCGGATGGTTGCCGGCATAATCGTTCAGCCCCGGCACGACGCCGCCGGCGCTGTGCCTGAGGATGAGGCTGGCGCCGTCGGGAATGGTGAGCTCGAACCTGTTCTCGCTCGCCGCTTCATCGGGAAGCGCAAACAGCACCAGCGGCACGTTGGGACCGGTGTTCCAGTTGGCCTCCATGGCGGCGATCTTCTGCGGCTGGTGTTCGAGCGTGTTGAGGCCGTGCTGGTCGCCGGCGAAGATCTGGATCGGGATCAGGATCGCGGCGGTGAAGACGCCGGTGCGCAGCGCCTTCCACATCGATTCCGAACGATCGCCGTAGAGATAGCGCAGCGCCGACAGGCCGGCGATCAGGAACGAGACGGTCAGCCCCGAAGCAAGCAGCATATGGACGAGCCGGTAGGGCATGGACGGATTGAAGACAACGGCCCACCAGTCGGTGGCGTGCGCTACACCATCGCGCATCTCGAAGCCGGCCGGCGTCTGCATCCACGAATTGAGTGCTATGATCCAGAAGGCGGACAAGGTGGTGCCGCCGGCCACCAGCACCGTCGCCAGCGTATGGACGCGGTTCGAGACGCGGCGGAAGCCGAACAGCATGATGCCGAGGAACGCCGCCTCGAGGAAAAAGGCGGTCAGGATCTCGTAGGCCAGTAGCGGGCCGGCAATGTTGCCGACCGTCTCCATATAGCTCGGCCAGTTGGTGCCGAACTGAAAGCTCATGGTGACGCCGGAAACCACGCCCATGGCGAAGGACAGCGCGAATACCTTAACCCAGGTGAAATAAGCGCGCATCCAGGCCGAATCGCCTGTCGCGTTGTAGCGGAGCTTGAAGAACAGCAGCACCCAGCCGAGCGCGATGGTGATCGCCGGGAACAGGATGTGGAACGAGATGTTCGCGCCGAACTGAATGCGCGACAGAATGAGCGGGTCCATGGCGGCTCCGGCTGCTGCTTGTTTGTACAAGGATAGGCTTGATGCACCGCACGGTCAAAGCGGCGTCCCGCCGCGAGGCGGAACGCCGCAGTGCCGGTGAATGTGTTTTTGCGTGGATTTGGCTGGACGGACCTGGCAGGTGTCGCCTATTCCGGCGAACCTCGATGTCCAGAACTGTCAGGAGCGGCATTGACATCCGGGTTTGCGAACCGACATTCAGCGGATTAAATCAACACCTCTGTTTCAAGCAGCCGTTTTCAGCCATGCAGCCGATCATCTCGATTTCCGGGGTCACCAAGACCTACGCCACCGGCTTCAAGGCGCTGAAGGAGATCAATCTCGATATAGTGCGCGGCGAGATCTTTGCGCTGCTCGGTCCGAACGGCGCCGGCAAGACGACGCTGATCTCGATCGTCTGCGGCATCGTCAACCGTTCGTCGGGTTCCGTCACCGTCGACGGCCATGACATCAACCGCGACTACCGCGCGGCGCGCAGCCTGATCGGGCTGGTTCCGCAGGAACTGACCATCGACGCCTTCGAGAGCGTGTGGGCGACGGTCAATTATAGCCGCGGCCTGTTCGGCAAACCGGCGGACAAGGCGTTCGTCGAAAAAGTGCTGCGCGACCTGTCGCTCTGGGACAAGAAGGACGCCAAGGCGATCACGCTGTCCGGCGGCATGAAGCGCCGGCTGATGATTGCCAAGGCGTTGTCGCACGAGCCGCGCATCCTGTTCCTCGACGAACCGACGGCAGGCGTCGATGTCGAGCTGCGCCAGGACATGTGGGCTATGGTGCGCAGGCTGCGCGAAGACGGCGTCACCATCATCCTGACCACGCACTACATCGAAGAAGCGGAGGCGATGGCCGACCGCGTCGGCGTCATCAACCGCGGCGAGATCGTGCTGGTCGAGGACAAGGCCGAGCTGATGCGCAAGCTCGGCCGCAAGCGGCTTGTGCTGGAACTGCGCAGTCCCCTGGCCACCGTTCCCGACGCCTTTTCGCGCTACGCGCTGGAGCTTTCGCCGGATGGCGGGCAGCTGACCTATACTTATGACAACCAGAGCGAACGGCCGGGCGTCGCCTCGTTGATCCGCGAGCTCGAGGCGGCCGGCATCCAGTTCCGCGACATCGATACGGAAAACAGCTCGCTTGAGGAGATCTTCGTCAATCTGGTGAGGAAACCGGCATGAACCCGCGCGCGGTCATGAATCTTCATGCGGTATGGGCGATCTATCGGGTGGAGATGGCGCGCGCCCTTCGCACGGTGCTGCAGAGCATTGTTTCGCCGGTCATTTCCACCTCGCTCTATTTCGTCGTTTTCGGCTCGGCCATCGGCTCGCGCATCACCGAGATCGACGGCATCAGCTACGGCGCCTTCATCGTGCCGGGGCTGATCATGCTGTCGCTGCTGACGCAGTCGATCTCCAACGCTTCTTTCGCCATCTATTTTCCGAAATTCGTCGGCTCGATCTACGAATTGCTGTCGGCGCCTGTGTCCTATCTGGAGATCGTCATCGCCTATGTCGGGGGTGCGGCGACAAAGTCGATCGTGCTTGGCCTGATCATCCTGGCGACGGCCTCGCTGTTCGTGCCGCTTCACATCGAGCATCCGTTCTGGATGCTCGCCTTCCTGGTGCTGACGGCGGTGACCTTCAGCCTGTTCGGCTTCATCATCGGCATCTGGGCGAAGAGCTTCGAGCAGCTGCAGCTGGTGCCGCTGCTGATCATCACGCCGCTGACCTTCCTCGGCGGCAGCTTCTATTCGATCAACATGCTGCCGGGCATCTGGCGCACGGTGACGCTGTTCAACCCGGTCGTCTACCTGGTCAGTGGCTTCCGCTGGAGCTTCTACGGCAAATCCGACGTTTCGGTCGGCGTCAGCCTCGGCATGACGGTTGTTTTCCTGCTCGTCTGCATAGCAATCGTCGCCTGGATCTTCAGGACCGGCTACCGGCTGCGCAACTGATCGACTGGCCTGCCAGGCAAAGCAGCCTTATCAGTCAACGGAAACAGCGCTGAGTGCAGCCCTTGCGACGATGCCCTTGATCTTCATGTTTTGTTATATATCATGTTATTGTTTTTCGCGAGACGGACTGGTTTATGGAAGACATCATACGATCGCTTGGCTTCTTGTGCCTGGGCAGCAGGATGAAGCGTATAGGCGAGCAACTGCAAGCGGAGGCGCAGCGCCTGCTCGACCGGCTGGATGTCCCGGTTCAGGCGAGCCCAGTACCCGCTGCTGGCCGCGCTCGACAGGCTGGGCCCGCTGCCTGTCGGGGAACTGGCGCAATCGCTTGGCATCGCGCAGCCAGGTGTAACGCGAAGCGTCTCGCTTCTGGCCGGATTGGGATTGCTCGAGGTTAGTCCGTCGACCGATGACCAGCGGCGCAGGATTGTCGCCCTCACTCGGGACGGCCAGCGGCTGGTCGATGTCGCAAAGCGCGAGGTCTGGCCGCGCATCGAAAACGCCGTTGCGGATTTGTGCGCGGATCTTTCGGGGCCGCTTCTTGAGCAGCTGACCGCCATCGAAGATGGCCTAGCCGCGGCCCCTCTCGACCGTCGAGTGAAAAATCCGGAGGCCGCGGCGTGATGAGACACCTGCTCGACCGCCCTATCTGGAGCGCGCTTCAGACGCGACATCGGGCGTTCGCGCAAGGTAATGACCTCGCCAGGCGGTATCGGCCGTCGATCGTTCCATTCGCCGCCACTGGCGCCGACGACGCGGAAAGCCTGCGGGCGCTCGAACAGCTTGTCTCCGCGGGCGAGAGTGTCATCCTGCTTCAGTCGGACGCCATTGCTCTGCCCGCGGGGCTTTGTGCGACTTCGACCGCAGCCGGGGTTCAAATGATTGCCGAGCGGCCGTTGCAAACCGTGTCTGACAAACGTGTGCAACGTCTGACCCGAGACGATGCAGCTGAGATGCTCGCCCTGGCATTGCTCACCAAGCCTGGCCCATTCACGCTCGAAGCCCTGAGCCTGGGCGATTTTTGTGGCGTTAAAATCGAGGGCAGACTTGTGGCAATGGCCGGCGAGCGCATGAAGCAACCTGGCTATACCGAACTCAGCGGGGTGTGCTCACATCCGGAATTTCGCGGCGGTGGCCTAGGCAAGCTGCTGTCCCTGTTCGTGGCAAACCGGATAGTGGCGCGCGGCGAAGTTCCCTATCTCCATGCCTATGCCAGCAACGCCACGGCCATCAGACTATACGAGTCCATTGGCTTCAGGTTGCGAAGCACAATGAATGTGGCCGTGGTTCAGCGCACCGAATGATTAGTCGGCGCATGATGCGCAGCATGGATGCATCCCGTATCAGGAAAGGAAGGATTTCGTATGGTCGAAATCCTTCCTTGAGACTGCAAGGCCTTCTTGCGTCTCAGACCGCGATCTTGCCGCCGCCTTGCCTGGTGATGGCAATGACCGCCGGGCGCACCGGCATGTCCGCCTTGAAGTCAGGCCAGCGGGTCGACAAATCCTCATAATAGGACGGACGCCCAAAAGCCTCCCAGTCCTCGCCACCGTCGCCTGGATGCTGGACGGCAACGAAAGCAGTCTGGTCGTCCGGCGCAAACAGGGGACCACACATTTCGGCGCCGATCGGCACACGGAAGAACAGCTTTGAGGTCGCCCGCCCCGGGCCTTCCGTGTCGACCGCCCACAGGCCGTCGGTGCGGCCTGTGGCCTTCGGGCCCTGGCCGTCGGTAGCAACCCAGAGGCGGCCCGCCGAATCGACCGCGCAGTTGTCCGGCATGCCGAACCAGCCATTGGCAGTGGTTGCGGTGGAGAAGGTGGCGCCGATTTCGGCCACGGCGGGATCGCCGCATTTCAGCAGGATTTCCCACTTGCCCTTGGTCGCAGCGAAATCACCGCCATCCTCGACGATCTCAATGATATGGCCAAAGGCGTTTTCGGCGCGCGGATTGGCGGCGTCGACCTGGTCGGCCTTGCGCTTCGAATTGTTGGTCAGCATGACATAGACCTTGCCATTGGCGGCATTGGGCTGGATGTCTTCCGGGCGGTCCATCTTGGTGGCGCCAAGCAGGTCGGCGGCACGGCGCGTCTCGATCAGCACGTCGGCCTGGCTGGCAAAGCCGTTTTCCGCCCCCAGCGGCCCCTGGCCGAAGACGATCGGCAGCCATTCGATCGAACCGTCCTCGGCGAACTTGGCGACATGCAAGGTGCCGTCGTCGAGCAAATTCATGTTGGCGGCGCGATCGTCCGGATTGAACTTGCCTGTGGTGACGAACTTATAGACATAGTCGAAACGCTCGTCGTCGCCGAGGTAGAAGACGACACGGCCATCCTTGGCGACGATCGATTCTGCGCCCTCATGCTTGAAACGGCCCATGGCGGTGCGCTTCCTCGGCACCGACGTCGGATCCTGGACGTCGACCTCGACGATCCAGCCGAAGCGGTTCGGCTCGTTCGGCTCCTTGCCGATATCGAAACGGTCGTGATGCGCCGCCCATTCATAGGCGCCTTCGGGAATGCCGAGGCGCTTGTAATTGGCCGCCTCGTTATGGCCCTGCGGCAGCTCGCCCGAGAAATAGCCGTGGATGTTCTCCTCGGCCATGACATAGGTGCCCCACGGCGTGACGCCGCCGGCGCAGTTGTTGAGGGTGCCGATGACCTTCGTGCCGCTCGGGTCGGTGCTGGTCTTGACGCGGTCGTGGCCGGCGACGGGGCCAGACAGTGCCATCTCGGTATTGGAGGTGATGCGGCGGTTGAGCTTGCCGTCGCGCACGACCTGCCATTTGCCGGCTTCTTTGCGGATCTCGACAATGGTGCCGCCATGCGCGGCCATCTCGACATCGACTTGCTCCTTGCTGAGGGGCGCCTGCTTGGCTTTGCCATCGACGATGGTGACGAGGCCCGGGAACATCAGATGCGGATTGGTGTATTCGTGGTTGACGACCAGCAGGCCGTGCTCGGCCGAGCCGTCGATCGGGATATAGCCGACATAGTCGTTGTTGTAGCCGAATTGTCTGGCCTGGGCTTCCGCCGACTGTTTTGTCGGATCGAATTCCGGCGAGTCGGCGAACAGCGGATCGCCCCAGCGCAGCAGCACGTCGGCGTCGTAGCCAGGTGCGACGTGATGCTTGTCGTCGATGCCGGCCTCGAGCTCGTCGAAAGCGAAGGCGGATCCTTCGGCGGCGCGGGCGTTGTCGGCGGTGATCAGCGCCAGCGGGCTAACGGTAGCGGCTATGGCCGAGACGGCAAGCGAGCCCTTGAGGAAGCCGCGGCGCGAGAACCGCGCGGCGATGATCTCACCCATGGTGCGGTTGTCGGTGGGATTGGCTCCTGGCCCATCGTTTTCCTCGAGCAGACTGGTGCGGAAATGGGCGTCCGGGGTGCGATGTTCGGTCGAGCGCTGTTCAGTCATGGGGGCCTGCCTCTGGCTGGATGGATTGCTGGAGCGTGTTGCCTGGCCAATTCGGTATTACCGGCAGGTCACAGTTTGATGACATGCCGGCTAATTGCCACCTGCGATTTCGTATCCAACATCAGCCCCGCTTGACCGCGACCGGCGCTTCGGAAACAAGAGCTGCGGCAGGCGCGTAGAGACCGCATCGGGAGGAACAAAAGTGAGTTTCTGGGGACTTGGGCAGCTCTGCGTTTCGACGGTGATCTTTCTGCTGGCGGCGATGGCCGCAAAACAGTGGGGGCTGGCGCCGAGCCTCGGCAAGATCGTGCTGACGTTGGCGCTCTATTCGCTGGGCAATCTGATCATGCTGAGGCTGATTCGTGAATTCGGCATGTCTGTGTCGTTCAGCCTGTCGGCGGTGATCCAGCTGGTGTCGGTGAATGTGGTGGCGCTGGTCTTCTTCGGCGAGCGCGTCAATGCCTTGCAGGCAACCGGCATTGTGCTTGCCATCGCAGCTGTGGCGCTGATCACGCTCGGGCCCTATCTGCAAAGGCTGTAGCTGCGATCGGGCCGATGAAGAAGATTGCAAGCAGACTGCGCAACTGGCTGGAGTTCCCGGTTCTGCTGGCCGGGCTGGTCATTGCCGGCGGGCTGTGGGGGTTCGAAGAACTGATGGAGCTGGCGCGGGCGACCACGCCGCATGCCTTCGACACCGAAATCCTACTTGCCTTCCGCAAGGCCGGCCAGCCCGACAATCCGATCGGACCGGCGTGGCTGGAAGGAGCGATGCGCGACATCACCAGCCTCGGCAGCGCCAGCGTACTGGTGCTGATCACGGCAGCAATGATCGTCTATCTGCTCCTTATCCGCAGGCCAGGCGCGGCGCTTCTCATGTTCGTCGCGGTGGCGGGCGGCCAGCTCCTGTCAAGCGTGCTGAAATTCGATATCGACCGGCCGCGCCCCGATCTGGTCTCGCATCTCGCCGATGTGGCATCGCTTTCGTTTCCGAGCGGCCACGCCATGCTGTCGGCGGTGACGTATTTGACGCTGGGCAGCATGGCGGCACGGTTTTTGCCCGGGCGCACAACGAAGATCTATGTGCTCATGCTGGCGGTGCTGACGACGGTGGTGGTCGGCATCAGCCGCATCTATCTCGGCGTCCACTGGCCGTCCGACGTGCTGGCCGGCTGGTGCGCCGGCTTTGCCTGGGCGATGCTGTGCTGGCTGGCGGCACGATTGCTGCAGCGATGGCTAGGGCGGGCCGACGGCACCTGACGTCGGCCGGACTACTTCAAATCAGCCTGTTGATCAGGCCATGTCCGCAGCCTGCCAGCAGGAAAACCATCGACAGCACGACTGTCGAGGTCGCCAACGCTTTGAATGTCTTCACCTGCTCATCCTTTTTGAGGTCCTACTGTAAAATCGGTACCGTAATGGATGTCCCGCCAAACGATGCCGAGGTTTGTAGCATGCCAGCGCACCGGCTGGCAAAGACTGTTGCATGTTTCACATATGCAAGATGATATTTGACCCATCATCATGAAGGTATTATACGTGATACCGCAGAACTCAGACGGGGTTTTGACCGATGATCACTGCCGCGCAGATGCGTGCCGCGAGGGCGCTGGCCGGCATCGATCAGAAGACCCTCGCCGAGCGCGCCGGGGTTTCGCTTCCAACCATTCAGCGCATGGAAGCGAGCGACGGCGTGGTCCGGGGCGTGGTCGATACGCTGATGAAGGTCATCCAGGCCCTTGAAGAGGCCGGGGTCGAGCTGATCGGCGAAAACCAGGCGAGCGAGCGTGGCGGCAGGGGCGTTCGCCTCAAGCCTGTCACGCCGCAGAACCCGCAAGGCTGACGCTACTGCCGCATCGCCGAAAATCAAATTCGGTTTTCGGATAGTCCGATGCGCGGGTCAAAAGTGTTGGGGCGTATCTGTGCGCCTATTTGGACGCACGCCGCTCCAAGTCGCGACGGCGACCGCCGACAGTCCTGCCGACGATCCCGCCGCTCCTTGGTTTCATGCGGAAGGCACTCGATGGATCAGACGCAGCGGGCAGTGCATCAACCGGCGCGGCCGACATTTTCCGAACTGTTCACCCCGAAGCTGGTGACGGTGCTGCGGGAGGGCTACACGCTCACGCATTTCAAGGCGGATGCCATCGCCGGGCTGACTGTCGCCATCATTGCGCTGCCGTTGTCGATGGCAATTGCCATTGCTTCAGGCGTGACGCCGGAGCGCGGGCTCTACACCTCGATCATTGGCGGCTTCCTGGTCTCGGCGCTTGGCGGCAGCCGTTTCCAGATCGGCGGCCCGGCCGGCGCCTTCATTGTGCTTGTGGCGGCGACGGTGGCGCGGGTTGGCGTCGATGGCTTACTGCTGGCGACGATGATGGCCGGCGTGTTCCTGCTTGCCATCGGCTATCTCAGACTTGGGACCTACATCAAATTCATCCCCTACCCGGTGACCGTCGGCTTCACCGCCGGCATCGCTGTCATCATCTTCTCCGGCCAGATCGTCGAACTGTTCGGGCTGAAGCTCGCCGGCAAGGAGCCAGGGCCGCTGGTGCCGAAGCTGATGGCCATCGGCGAGGCGGCCGGAACAATCAACCTCGCCGCAACCGCGGTGGCGGCACTGACCATCATCACCATTGCGACGTTGAGGCGGTTTCGGCCGAAGTGGCCGGCTATGCTGATTGCCATCGGACTGGCATCCCTCGTCGTCGCATTGCTCGCCATGCCGGCCGAGACGATCGGCACGCGCTTCGGCGGCATCCCGCGCAGCCTGCAATGGCCGGCTTTCCCGCCGCTCAGCCTCGACAGGATAATCGACGTGCTGCCGGACGCTATCGCCTTTGCGCTGCTCGGGGCGATCGAATCGCTGCTGTCGGCCGTCGTCGCCGACGGCATGACCGGAAGGCGGCATCGCTCCAATTGCGAGTTGGTGGCGCAAGGCTTCGCCAATATCGCCTCCGCCTTGTTCGGCGGCATATGTACCACTGGCACCATTGCCCGCACCGCGACCAATGTACGGGCCGGCGCGCATGGACCGGTCTCAGGCATGATGCACTCGGCCATCCTGCTTGCTCTGATGCTGGTGGCGGCACCGCTGGCCAGCTATATCCCGCTTGCAGCACTTGCCGGCGTGCTGGCGGTGGTGTGCTGGAACATGTTCGAGAAACAGGCCTTCGCCACCTTGCTGCGCGCCTCGCGCGGCGATGCGCTGGTACTGATGGCGACGTTCCTGATCGTCATCTTCCGCGACCTGACCGAAGGCATCGTCGTCGGCTTCGCGCTAGGCTCGATCCTGTTCATCGACCGCATGGCCAAGAGCATCGCGGTGGAGGCGGACCATCAATCCCTGGTGCAGGAAGACGTCGCCGACCGAGCCAGCGCTTATGATTCCAGCGAGGCGAGCGATGCCGACACCGTCGTCTACCGGATATCGGGCGCCTTTTTCTTCGGCGCCGCCTCGACCGTCGGCACGGTGCTGGACCGCATCGCCGACCAGCGCAAGAACTTCATTCTCGACTGTTCGGCGGTGCCGTTCTTCGATTCGACGGCGGCCAATGTCATCGAGGGCGCGGCCCACAAGGCCAAGCGCGCCGGCGTTCGCTTCATTATCTCAGGCGCTTCACCGCAGACACGCCGCATGCTGATCAACCACGGTGTCAAGCGGCCGCTGGTGACTTATGCCGCATCGATCACGGATGCGCGGGCGCAGCTGAAGAAAGCCGCGCCCGCCGCCTGAGCTGGCAACTGCCGGCTTAGTCGAGGCCCAACGCTGAGACCTCGCCCTCGTTCATCAGCGGCACGAAGATTGTCGACTTGCCATCGGTGCCGATATCGGCGCTGCCCGGCTTGAACGTCGCAACCACTTGCGGCGTACCGCCGGCTTTGTAGCGGTAGAGCGTGCCGGTCATATAGGCAGTAGCGTAGATGCTGCCGCCGATGGCAACGACGCCATCGAGGTTGGCAAAGTTTTCCGCGCCAGCCAGAGGCGAAACGGCCTTGGTGGCGAGATCGACCGAGAGCAGGCCGCCCGGCTCCGCGGTGCTGAAGTCGGGCTTGATGCCCTTGCCCCACGAAGCGACGATCAGCCGGCGGCCATCGGCGAAGATGCCATTCGGCGAAGCGAGCGCCGCATCCTTGATGAACAGTTCGAGCCGGTCGCCGTCGATGCGATAGATCGTATCGGCAAGCATATCCGTGACGTAGACCTTGCCGGATGCATCAGCGGTCATGTCGTTGAGAAAGACAGCGTTCGGCACGTCGATCGTCGACGCTAGCTTGCCGCTTTGGAGATCGACGACGCGCACATGGGTGATGTCGGCGACGTAGAGTTTGCCGCCGGCAATCGCCATGCCCTTGGGCGCGTCCATGCCGTCGGTCCAGTGTTGCGTGACCAGCTTGCCGTCCATCGACAGAACCGACAGATAGCCGTTGCCGTCGGCTTCGCCGGGATTGCCGACGATGTTCGAGACGATAACGCGCTGGCCGGCGGCGTCGAACAGCGCCGATTCAGGTTGCTCGAGGCCGCCGGCGCGCCAGAGTTCAGCGGCCTGAACTGCGGGCGCAGTCGCGATGCCGAAGATGGCGAGAAGTATCGGTGTGAAGAGGCTTTTCATGGCTAGTCTCCTGTAATGGGCTGGCGGAGAGCTAGGCCTTTCGATACTTTCCGGGAAGATCTATCGGGACTAGTACCGAAGGTTGATACCAAATCGTGCAAAAGAGGTGCATCCCGTGAACGGCCTGATCTTCGACGCGCTGAAGCGGACGCTGAAGGCCAAGGGCATGACCTACCGCGTCCTTGCCGAGCGAATGGGCGTTTCCGAGCCGACGGTGAAGCGCATCTTCCACGAGCGCAACTGCAAGCTCGACCGGCTGATGGAGATCTGCGCTGCCGCCGGCGTGGAGTTGGAGAACGTGCTCGGCTCTATGAACAGAGGACCAGGACCTGCCAACCACATCGCGCCGGAGATCGAGCGCAAGCTCGCTGGCCGGCCGGCACTGCTGTTCATCTTCGTCATGCTTTCGGAAAAATTTACGCCCGAAGGCATCATGCGCTCACAGGGGTTGAGCGAGGCTTCGATGTTCCTCTATCTGCGAGACCTCGAGGAGTTGGGGCTGGTCGCGCTCGGTCGCGGCCTGTCGGCCAGGCTGCTGGTCGAGACGCCAATCCAGTGGAATTTCGACGGGCCATTGCGGCCACTGTTCGAGGTGACCAACAAGAACTTCATCGGCTGGGCCATCACGCATCTGGAGCGCGAGGCGACATTCGTCAGCTTCTCCAGGCGGATGCGGCCCGAGACGGCGGAAATGGTCAGGCGGGAGGCGGAGGAACTGGCCGAGCGCGCCAAATTGCTTGCGCATCACGATCAGCACACGACGCCGGAAGAGGGGTTGGTCGGCTACAAATGGACCTTCGCTTTCGGCGCGACGCCATTCCCGGTGATCATGCCGATCGGACCGCATCCGCGCGACGCCGGCGCGCGGGCGGACGATCGAGTTGCGCCCGCCGCAAACGGACGACGTCTGCCGGCGTAGGTCAAAACACAATCGCTGAACGACCACGTTCAGACCTTTGGCCGCGTCCGCATGCGATGCGGAGCTTGCAGCACCCAATGCCGACCCCGGGTGGATGTGCAGGATTTCCTTGCGCGTGATCCCAAAGGATCGCGTCAGCCCACGCCAGGCGCGCCGGCGTCTTCGTGCGATACCGCTGTGAGATCGTCGCGCACCTTGCGGGCAAGCTTCCTTGTCGAGCGCTTCGGACGGTCGCCGAAAAGCTCGGCCGCCTCGGCGAGGCAGGTTTTTTTCAGGCTCTTTTCCGAGCGCTTCAGCAGCTTGGCAAGCAACCGCGTGTCCTCAGGGGGACCGAGCGGCTGGTCCTCGGCATCGAGAAGCGCGCGCATGACGAACACGTCGTGCAGTTCGCCGAGCCGCTCGCCCAATTCATCGACGGCCTTGCGCCGGGCCTTGATCGGCGTCGGCCACAGCCGGCCGAGCAGCGACAGGTGCATGCCATGCGTCTTGGCCGCCTTGCGCAGGTCGTGAAAGTCATCGGCTTCGCCGCGCGAAGCCGCCTTGTCCAGCGCTTTCCTGGCGCGGCGCAAAGTGGCGCGCGCGCCTTCGGCGAGCACGTCGGCAGCCTGCTCCGGCTGGTCGGGCAGAGCGAGCTTGTCGATCCGGCCGACACCTTCCTCGCAAGCGGCGATCGCCGCGCCTATCGCAGCATCGAGGCCTGCTCCGCCATGCAGTTCATGCAGGCGCGCGACGAGCCGGTCGCGAACGGCATCGAGACCACCGCCGGCACTTTGCTCGGGAAAGCTTGCCGCTAGCCGGTCGATTGTTTCCACCAGTGCGGTCGCCTCGCGCGGGCCGGCAAGCAGGGCCGCCACCTGGCGGTAGCATTGATTCTCAGTCACGCAGAATGTTTCGTCTCCGGAACGGACAAGGTGCAGCAAGGCGCGGACGTTCTTCAGCCGTTTGCGACAGTTGTGCAGCCCCTGTTCGGGCCTGTCACGCGCGGCGTCCAGATGGACAAGCGCCTTGCCGATCTCCTCGGCGAGGATGCGCCTGACCTCGCCGGTCAGCGACATGTGCGGATCGATACGAAAGCTCATGCGACGATCTCCGAAATCCCCCCAAGGGCGAGCGACGCGTTGTAAAATCTCGGCTCGCCGGTGACTTCACGGCCGAGCCAATCTGGCAGCATTTCGTCCGGTACATCCTCCGGCGTCTCGAGCTCGGCGATCACCAACCCCGCAAGCGTCCCGCCGAAGACGTCGACTTCGTAGAGATAGCCGCGGTGTCTAACATGATGGCGTGTCTTCTCGATGACATGTCCGATGGCAAAGGCCTGCATCTCCTGCGCCTCCGCCAAAGGCACCGGATATTCGAATTCATCGCGCTGGCGTGCCTGGCTGCCGAACTTGAGCGTCAGCTTGGCGGCGGCATCATTGCTGATGCGCACACGCACCGTACGGCTGGGTTCGGCGACAAGGTAGAATTGACGGATATGAATGTCCGCCTCGACCATTGCCCGCCATTCCTCACCTGAGACCAGGAATTTACGCTCGATTTCCTTGCCCATGGCCATGCACTAGAGCGCGCACGGCCGGAGTTGGCAAGCCGCTTGATCGCAGTTGACTTTAATCATTCGATTGATTAAATTGCCGATGATGATCAAATCGCCCAACGCCAGCAGCCTTCCTCATGAGGCACCCAAAACCGCCGCAGATATGACGCGGACGGCACTCGTGCGCGCGGCGCTGAAGCTGTTCGGACGCCAGGGTTTCGACGGCACGTCGACGCGCCAGATCGCGGCTGAGGCCAAGGCCAATATCGGCTCGATCGCCTACCATTTTGGAGGCAAGGAAGGGCTCCGCAACGCGGCAGCCGACTACATCGTCGACACCATCCAGACCGTTGCCGGCCAGGCGATCGGCAATCTGCAGGCGCCGGTCGCGGCATTGGCGGACACCGAGGCCGCGCGGGCACATTTAGCCGTCGCACTGGAGCGCATGGTCGCCTTCATCGCGGCAAGGCCGGAAGCCGGCGAGATTGTACAGTTCGTCCTGCGCGAGCTGTCGCATCCAACCGCGGCACTCGACCGTATCTATGACGGCGTGTTCGAACCGGCGCATCACCGGCTCTGCCTGATCTGGGAACAGGCGACGGGCGAGCCGGCCGAGAGCGAGCGCACAAAACTCACCGTATTCACGCTGATCGGCCAGGTCGTCTATTTCCGCATCGGCCGCGAGGCGGTTATGCGCCGGATGGGCTGGCGCAAGATCGGCGATGATGAGGCCGGCAAGATCGCGGCAACAATAACCGACAATCTCAGCGCGATTTTAGCTCGGCGCGATTTGGCTGTCCGGAAGGATCGTGGATCATGAGCCTGCTCTGTTCTTTGCCGCTTGCCGCCCAGCTTTTCAGCGCCTGCGCGCCGGCAGCACCGCTCGCCGTCGGCTACGTCGAGGGCGACTACGTCCTGCTCGCGCCGATCGAGGTGGCGCAGGTCGAGACGATTGCGGTCAAGCGCGGCGACCGCGTCGCGCCCGGCACGCCGGTGGTGACGCTGGAAAACGCCGACGCCAAGATCGCCATCGCACAAGCCGAGGCGGCCCTTGCGCAGGCCCAGGCGCAACTTGCCGACCTGCAGGTCGGCAAGCGGCCGGAAGAGATTGCGGTGCTCAAGGCGCAGGTCGACATGGCCAAGGCGCAAGCCGCCGACGCCAAACGCCGTTACATCCGCGCCAGCGATCTGTTCAAACGCGGCACCGGCACGCAGGCCGACTACGACACGGCTTCCGCGACGCTGGAGACGGCCAACGCGCAGGTCGGCCAGGCGGAGGCCAATCTCGCCGTCGGCGGGCTGCCGGCCCGGCCCGAGACGATCAAGGCCGCCGACAATCAGGTCAGGCAGGCGCAGTCGGCGCTGGAGCAAGCGCAATGGCGACTGTCGAAGCGCGTGCTGACGGCGCCCTCGCCCGGCCGGGTCAACGATGTCATCCGCTATCCAGGCGACACGGCCGGGCCGACCGCGCCGGTCATCTCCATACTGCCGGATGGCGCGGTGAAGCTCAGCGTCTATGTGCCGGAAAGCGCGTTCTCCTCGGTCGATGTCGGCACGCTGCTCAATGTCCATTGCGACGGTTGCGGAGCGGGCGTGAAGGCTCGCGTCAGCTACGTGTCACCGGATCCGGAATTCACGCCGCCGGTGATCTACTCGCTCGAGACCCGGCAAAAGCTGGTCTATCTGGTCGAAGCGCGGCCGGAGGGCGACGCCAGCGCATTGCAGCCCGGGCAGATCGTCGACGTCGATCTGGCGGACATCGGAAAATGAACGTCATCGACGTGCACGGCCTGGTCAAGCGCTTCGGTGACAAGACCGTCGTCGACCATGTGACGATGACGGTGGCCGAGGGCGAGATCGTCGGCTTCCTCGGGCCGAACGGCTCAGGCAAGACGACGACCATCCGCATCATGTGCGGCTTGCTGACGCCGGATGAGGGCGAAGGCACGGTTCTGGGCTTCGACATTCGCACCGACAGCCTGCGGATCAAGCGCGAAGTCGGCTACATGACACAGAGATTCTCGTTCTACGAAGACCTCACGATCGGCGAGAATCTCGAATTCGTGGCACGGCTTTACCGGCTGAAGCCGCTCGACGGGCATGTGGCTAAGACGCTTGAGGAGCTCGGCCTGACATCGCGCAAGAACCAGCTGGCCGGTACGCTGTCCGGCGGCTGGAAGCAGCGGCTGGCGCTGGCCGCCTGCATCATGCACAAGCCGAAACTACTGCTGCTCGACGAGCCGACGGCGGGCGTCGACCCGAAGGCCAGACGCGAATTCTGGGACGAGATCCACCGGCTGGCGAGCGGCGGCCTGACCGTGCTGGTCTCCACCCATTACATGGACGAAGCCGAGCGCTGCCACCGCATCAGCTACATCTCCTACGGCAAGATGCTGGCCACTGGGACGGTCGAGGACGTGGTGAGGAATGCCGGGCTGACCACCTTCGTCCTGCAAGGGCCACGGCTCGATCAGGTCGCGGCCGCACTTCATGGCCGCGACGGCGTCGACCAGGTGGCGCCGTTCGGGGCGACGCTGCATGTCGTCGGTTCCGACAGGAAGGCGCTTCAGGCAGCGCTCGCCGATGTCGAGAAGGAGCACAAGGGCGTCACGGTGTCGCCCGGCGAGACCAGCCTGGAGGATGTGTTCATCCAGTTCATGTCCGGTTCGAAGGACAACATGGGATGAAGAACGGGATAAACAGCATCTTTTCCTTCGCCAGGCTAGGCGCGCTGCTGATCAAGGAGTTCATCCAGATGCGGCGCGACCGCATCACCTTCGCCATGATGCTCGGCGTGCCGCTGATGCAGCTGGTGCTGTTCGGCTATGCCATCAACAACGATCCGAAGAGCCTGCCGGCAGCGCTGGTGGCGATGAGCAGCGATCCTTACACGCGGGCCATGGTTGCGGCGCTGCAGACCACCGGCTATTACCGCTTCGACCATGTTGCGCAAAGTGCCGCCGAAGCCGAATTCCTGATGGCGCGCGGCGATGTCGCCTTCGTCGTCACCATTCCCGCCGATTTTGCCCGACGGGTCGAGCGCGGCGACAGCCCGCAGATCCTGATCGAGGCGGATGCAACCGACCCGGCCGTCGCCAGCGGCGCCATCTCGACGCTCGGCACCGTCGCCAACCAGGCGCTGCTCAGGGCACGCGGCATGCAGGAGACGGCGGCCGAAGCTGCCCGGGGCCAGCTCCAGGTGGTGGTGCACCGGCGCTACAATCCGGAAGCCGTCTCGCAGTACAACATCGTGCCCGGTCTGCTCGGCGTCATCCTGCAGATGACGATGGTGATGATGACCTCGATCGCGCTGACGCGCGAGACCGAGCGCGGCACGATGGAGAACCTTCTGGCGATGCCGTCCAGCCCGCTCGAGATCATGCTGGGCAAGGTGCTGCCCTATCTGGCGGTAGGCGCCGTGCAGGTGGTGGTGGTGCTGGCGGCCTCGAAGCTTCTGTTTGCCATACCCTTCACCGGATCTATGTCGCTGCTGTTGACGGCGGTCCTGATCTTCGTCTTGGCGCTGGTGCTGCTCGGCTACACGATTTCGACGATCGCCCGCACGCAGATGCAGGCCCTGCAGCTCACCTTCTTTTTCTTCCTGCCGTCGATCATGCTGTCCGGCTTCATGTTCCCCTATCGCGGCATGCCGGACTGGGCGCAAGTTTTCGGCGAAGTGCTGCCGCTGACGCATTTCCTGCGCATTATCCGCGCGGTGATGCTGAAGGGCGCCGAGCTGCCGGCAGTGGCAACGGAGATCGGCTGGCTGGTGGTGTTCGTGGCGCTGTTCGCCGGCATTGCGCTGGTGCGGTTCCGCCGGACGCTGGATTAGGGTCGACGCAATCAGCTTGCGCAAATGATCGAGAATCACACGGCCTTGGCCTGGCCCGGGACCGGTGTCAATTCAGGTGCATTGAGCCCTTCGAAGGGATCGCGCCAAGCATCGATTTCTTCAAGCTGCCGATACCAGCGGCCGACAGAGGGATAATCATCGAGAGGCAATCGGGCGACGTCGTTGAAGGGCAGAAACGTCGCCATTCGAAAGTCGGCGTAGGAAACCGAATTTCCGACCAGCCATTCTCGCTGGGAAAGCTCAGCATCAAGTATTGCAGCGGCGGTACTGAAGTCCCTCAGGCCCTCCTCAACCCGTGCCTGATCGATCGGGCCGAGCCCATAGCGCTGTTTGGTCCCGCGTTCGAAATGCACAACGTCGCAGGCTCTTGCGAAGTTCTCTTTGCCCCAACTCAGCCATCGGATCATCTCCGGCTCGTCGTCGCCGGCGCGCCAGAAATGCGAATGCGTGTCGCGTGAAAGCCGGCAGGCTATGGCATCGGCCTCCCAGAGGCTTTTTCCCAAGTCCACAAGGATGGGCAATGAAAGATTTGGATTGAGCGGCCGAAAGCGCTCGGCCTGCCCCGGAGCGAAGGGGGAGGCGAATTCAAACTCGACCTTGGCATTGAGATAACGTGCCACGGCAACCGCGAGGCGAGGATTGGGATTGCGGCTGAAGAACAGTTTCATTGATCTCAGTCTTTGAATGGGACCGGTTCGGCTGGGCGCAACGGAGGCTCGAGCGCCTCGAACCGGCACATGACCTGCAACTGGTTGCTATCTTAGCTGGCAGCAATGATCTCGGCATAGGTGCTGAAATCGACATTGCCGCCGGACAGCACCACGGCCACGCATTTCCCGGTAAGGTTGATCTCGCCTGACGACAGCGCGGCCAAGCCGACGCAGCCGCCAGGTTCGACCACCAGCTTCAGGCAAGCCATCGCGTCGCGCATCGCCTGGGCCACCGCCCGGTCGGAAACGGCGATGGCGCCGGCAAGGTTCTTGCGGTTGATCTCGAAAGTGATGGCACCCGGCTCGGCGACGAGAAGGGCATCGCAGATCGAGGTGTGGCCGGGCGCGTTCGACACCCTGGCGCCTTGGATCAGCGAGCGGCGTGTGTCGTCGAAATGCTCGGGTTCCACAGCCCAGACGGCGGTGTCCGGCGAGGCGTCCTTGATCGTGATCGAAATGCCGCTGCTCAACCCGCCGCCGCCGCAGGGAACCACCACCGCATCGAGGCTGACGCCAAGCGCTTTTGCTTGGCGCATCAATTCGAGGCCGATCGTGCCCTGGCCGGCGATGATGGCCGGATCGTCATAGGGCGGCACCAGGACCATGCCCTTTGCCACGTAAGAACGGACAACGGCAGTGCGATCGTCGCGGACCCGGTCGAAGGTGATCACTTCGGCGCCCATCTTCCTGACATTGCCGACTTTCATCGCCGGCGCATCGGTGGGCATGGCGATGACGGCCTTGACGCCGAACATCGCCGCTGCGGCGGCAACGCCTTGCGCGTGATTACCCGACGAGAAGGCGACGACGCCGCGGGCGCGTTCTTCCGCCGAGAGCGAGGAGAGCTTGTTATATGCACCGCGGAACTTGAACGAGCCGGTGCGCTGCAACGTCTCCGGCTTGAACAGGATCCTGGCGCCGAAGCGCTTGTTCAACTCCGGCGATTCGATCAGCGGCGTTTCGACGATCAGTCCGGACAATCGCGCTGCTGCGCTGTGAATATCGGCGATGCCGGGAGAGATGGTCATGGCTAGGGTCCTGCAAGAAATGAGACCGCCCATGGTGCACGGAAAGGAAGGCCGCGCACCAATGAAAAAATGTGACCGTTACAATTCGACTTGGAGGCAGGAGTGGAGCGTGACTGTCACCCACCGCCGCCTCCGCCCTCCACTACGCATTCGTCACTTCAATCGACAAATCGTTGTCGATTGGCCGGCATAGCCTGCCGCTCCTCACCCCAACAGGGTCTTTTGCCGTTTGGGGCCGCCCATCTTGCGCCAGGTGTTGAAGCGGTGGGTGGCGGCGGCGAAGGAGATCTTCATCTGTTGGGCGACCGAATAGCGCGACTTGCCCTCGTCGAACAGGCGGTAGCAGCACTCGACGCCCTCCTCGGTCAACTTGCCGTCGGGAGCCTTGTTGTGCGGATTAGCGGGGTCGAATTTTTCGACCTGCTGCTCGACCAGCCCTTTCAGGCGCTGCAAGTCCGCCTCGATGTTAGCGATCAGGTCGAGAACCGGCTTGGGGTCAAACGGCTGCTGTTGTTCCGGCATCTGCGGGTTCCTTTCTCTTGGTTCAGATTCGATTATATAGGTGAACGTTTGCCGATAGCAAACGATGCCTCGTTCGGTTTCGACGTTGATACTTTTGAGCAGATGAATGGAGCGGGCGCGATTGACCGAGGATGTGCGAAGCTCTAGTTTAGAACTATTCTAAACTGGGGTGAATTTCTCATGCTTTCCCGCGTTTTCGGCTTCGGCCGCCGTCCGTTTGAATCTCTCTCGGAGCAGGAGATCCTGGCGCTCGCAATCTCCTCCGAGGAGGATGACGGGCGCATCTATCGCGCCTATGCCGACGGGCTGGCGGAAAGCTTTCCGCAATCGGCCAAAGTGTTCGAGGAGATGGCGGAGGAAGAGGACGGCCATCGCGACGCGCTGATCGAGCTTTACCGCAACCGTTTCGGCGAGCGCATACCGCTGATCCGGCGCGAGCATGTGAAGGGTTATTACGAGCGCAAGCCGGACTGGCTGGTGAGGCCGCTCGGTATCGATCATGTGCGCAGCCAAGCCGAGGCCATGGAGCGGCAGGCCTACCTGTTCTATATCGAGGCGGCCAAACGCACAGGCGATGCCTCGACGAGAAAGTTGCTCGACGATCTGGCGGTGGCCGAACAGGGCCACGAGACACTGGCGCAGCGGCTGGAGCAAAAGCATATATCGGGCGCGGTCAAGGACGAAGAGGCGGCGGCCGAGCAACGTCAGTTCATCCTGACCTACGTGCAGCCCGGGCTGGCCGGGCTGATGGATGGCTCGGTGTCGACGCTGGCGCCGATCTTTGCCGCGGCCTTTGCCACGCACGACACGTTCCAGACCTTTCTGGTCGGGCTTGCCGCCTCGATCGGCGCCGGTATCTCGATGGGTTTCACCGAAGTGGCCTCCGACGACGGCAAGCTATCCGGCCGCGGCTCGCCGGTAAAACGCGGGCTGACCGTCGGCGTCATGACGACGCTGGGCGGGCTCGGGCACGCGCTGCCCTATCTCATCCCGCTTTTCTGGACGGCGACGATCGTCGCCGCGGTCGTGGTGTTCTTCGAACTTTGGACCATCGCCTTCGTACAGAACCGCTACATGCAGACGCCATTCTGGCGCGCCGCCTTCCAGGTGGTGCTGGGCGGCGCGCTGGTGTTTGCGGCAGGGGTGCTGATCGGGAATGCATAGCAGTCGCTACCCATTCACCGCCCGGCTGTCTGCTGGCGCCTCGGCGCGTTCGGTCAGGCCGTAATCGCGCATGACATGGGCGATGCGCAAACGGTAGCCGGCAAAGATGCCGCCGCGCCCAGCCCTCTGCGCCTGCCGATGTTCCTGCGTGTTGCGCCAGGCCTTCACCGCATCCTCGTCGCGCCAGAAGGACAGCGACAGGATGCGGTTCGGATCGGCAAGGCTCTGGAAGCGCTCGATCGACAGGAAACCGTCGATGTCGTCGAGCAGTGGGCGCAGATCGGCGGCGATGCCGAGATAGGCATCGCGCATGCCCGCGGCCGGCTCGACCTCGAAAATGACGGCGATCATGGCTTCACCAAAGAAGCATGTGGCCCGGAGGCCAGCTTGAGGAAGATGCGGTCCTCCTTCAGGATAAATTTTTTCCGCCGGGCGAACTCGTAATTCGCCTTGCCGGCGGGATCGGCGGCGAGCCGGGCGGGGTAGGCTACGTAGGCCGCAAGACTGTCGATGTTATAGGCGGCATAAGCCCTGGTGGCCGAGCCTTCGTGCGGCGCGAAATAGCCGATCAGATCGGCGCCGCAGCGCGGGATCGCCTGTCCCCAATTGCGTGCATATTCCTCGAACGCCGCCTTGCCGAACGGATCGATCTCGTAGCGGATGAAGCAGGTGATGGTCATTTTCGCCTCCTTGGCGGTGGATGTTTTCTGGCGGTCACAGTTCGAGCCGGGTCGAAACGTTCCGAAGATCGATATGCTAGGCAAATTCGCTGGCCGGTCAGGTTTGCCAGAAGGATTTCGCGCATTCGCGGCGGACGTCTTCGGGTGTCAGGCCAAGGTCACGCAGCAGATGATCGTCGATCTCGGCGAGGTCGAGACGCTGCAAATGACGGTCGTACCACCGCTTCAGGAGCCGCAGCCGCAGGCGGCGCAAGACAATGAACGGGAACGGCCGGCGAGCAGGCGCGGCGCCGAGAATAGTCCTTGCAGGCATTGTCGTCTCCTTGATTTGCATCGAGATTAATGCTTGTCTGACGAGGATGCTTCGATGATGAACGAACCATGCGCGAAGGACCTGACATAGCCCGCATTGCCAGCCTGGTGGGCGATCCGGCGCGGGCAAACATGCTGTCCGCACTGATGGGCGGCACGGCACTGACGGCGAGTGAACTGGCACTCGAGGCCGGCGTGTCGCTTCCGACAGCGAGCTCCCATCTGTCGAAGCTGATGGAAGGCGGGCTGCTGACGCTGGCAAGCCAGGGACGGCACCGCTACTACGGCCTCGCCGGCCCGCAGGTAGCAGGCATGATCGAGGCGATCACCGGTGTTGCCGCCGCGGTCGGGCCGCAACGAGTGCGGCCTGGCCCACGCGACGCCGCCATGCGCGTGGCGCGGGTCTGCTACGACCACCTCGCCGGCGAGCAGGCGGTGGCGATGCTGGACCGTCTCGTCGCTCGACAAGTGCTCCTGCGCAATGATGAGGAGATCCGGCTTGGGCCGTCGGCCGCCTCGCATTTCGCCGCGATCGGCATCGATGTCGAGGGCAAGGCGCGGCGACCGGTGTGCCGGGCCTGCCTCGATTGGAGCGTGCGGCGTTCGCACCTCGCCGGCACGCTGGGCGCCGCCATTCTCGATAAGATCCTCGCCGAAAAATGGGCGCGGCGCGAGAAGGACAGCCGTGCAGTGATCTTCTCGCCGACAGGCAAGCAGGCATTCGAGAAGACGTTTCTCGCCTGACGGCTCGCTTCGACGCACCAGAACGGCTCGCCGTCTCCACGGAAACGCCGAACCGCTCTATCTTTTTTGTTTTGACGCAATTCCACACACTTTTCCTGGAATTGCTCTAGCCGCGCTTGAGCGGCTTGGCCTGCTTGAAAAAATCCTCCCAGGGATCGGCTTGCCCAAGCCGCTTCAGCGTCGTCTTGTCGCCTATCGGAAAGGCGTTCGGCGGCAATCCGGCCTCGATTTCCGCCCAGGTCACCGGCATTGATACCGTGGCGCCTTTCTTGGCGCGCGACGAATAGGGCGCGACCGTGGTCGCGCCACGGCCATTGCGCAGATAATCGACGAATATCCTGCCGGTGCGCGCCTTCTTCGACAACGTCGCCGTGTAGCGGTCGGGTGCGGCTTGCTCGAGCGCTCGGGCGAACTCATGGGCGAAGCCTTTGACCTCGTCCCAGTCCGCCGACGGCTTCAGCGGGACGAGGACATGATAGCCCTTGCCGCCCGAGGTCTTGACGAAATTAGGCAGGGACAGTTCGTCGAGCCGGCTGCGGATATCGAGCGCCGCGGCAAGCACCGCCTTCACGTCGACACCCTCGTCGGGATCGAGATCGAAGATGATCTGGTCTGGTTTTTCCAGCTCGTCCGTGGTCGAGCCCCAGATGTGGATCTCGACGACGCCAAGTTGAACGAGGGCCACGACACCGTCGAAATCGCGGATGAACAATATCTCCTCGCCGTCGGTGGGATCCTTCATCACGGCGATCTTGTCGTGCATGCCGGCCGAGGCATGCTTCTGGAAGAACCGTTGGCCGCCAACACCGTCCGGCGCCCGCACGAGGCTGAGCGGCCGGTTGATGACGAATTGCTTCATGCGCGGCCAGACCAGCGCGTAGTGATCGACCAGATCCTGCTTCGATACGTTCTCCTCGGGCCACAGAAGCTTGTCGGGGCGGGACAGCGTAACCGAGGTGTTCGCCGTGGCCACGGGTTTGGCGGGCTTTGGCTTCGACTCTGCCGGGGCTGAGCGTGCTTTCGGTTTCTCCTGCACGACTTCCTCCGCCGGCTTGTCCTCGCGCAATCCCTGGAACGACGCGTGGCGTATTATACGGTCCGACGTCCAACTGCGAAACTCCACTTCGCCGACAAGTTCGGGCTTGACCCAGACCAGCCCCTTACCCCTTGGCACCGCCCTGTCGAAGGGCGAGGTTGTCGTCTTCAGCGCATCAAGCCTCTTCTTCAGCTCGTTGGTGCTTTTGGCCGTGAAGCCGGTGCCGACGCGGCCGGCATAGCGCAGCTTGCCGCCCTCGTGATAGCCGACCAGCAGCGAGCGCAGGCCGCGCCCGGTCTTGTCCGACGGCATGTAGCCGCCGATGACGAATTCCTGGCGCGCCGTACATTTCGACTTCACCCAGGACGGGACCCGGCCGCTGCGGTAGGGCGCGTCGGCGCGCTTGGAGACGACGCCTTCGAGCCCCAGCCGGCAAGCATGCTCCAGCATGATCTTGCCGGGCTCGGCAAAGTGGTCGCTGAAGCGCACGGCCTGATCCTCAGTCTGTCCGGCGAGCAAAGTGCGCAGCCTTTCCTTGCGCTCGACCAGCGGCTCGGAACGGATATCCTCACCGTTAAGACGCAGCAGGTCGAAAACGTAGTAGATGAAACGATCCGTGCGGCCCGCCGACAGATCTTGCTGCAGCAGTGAGAATGACGACACGCCATTATCCGCCAGCACGACGATTTCGCCGTCGATGATAGCATCGGTGCATTTCAGGCGGCCAAGTGCCGCGACAATTGCGCCACCGAATTTGTCGGTCCAGTCGAGGCCGGCGCGTGTCAAAAGCCGCACCTCGGTGCCGGCAAGCTGCGCCTGCATGCGATAGCCGTCGAACTTCACCTCATGCAGCCAGTCCTTGCCGGGCGGGGCGTCCCGCTCCAGCGTTGCGAGCGCCGGTTCGATGAATTCGAGCCGCCTTGCGGCGACGGCCTTCGCTTTGCTGGCGGCCGGCCTGTCGGACTGCCAGACGCTTGGCTTCTTGCCATCGGCGGTCTTGCCTTCGCCGACCTCCTCGATGGTCAGGCCGGATTTCACCGATTGCGGCGCCTCCTGCAAAATGTCCTCGCCCGGACGCGCGGCGGCATCGTCGGATTTGATCAGCAACCAGTTGTCACGCTTTTCGCCCGGACGCGGCTTCAGCCGCACCAGATGCCAGGCGCCATGCAATTTGTGGCCATGCAGTTCGAAACTGATATGGCCTTTCTTCATCGCTTTTGCCGGGTCGCCATCGGGGACCCAAGTTCCCTCGTCCCAGACAATGACCGAGCCGCCGCCATATTGGTCCTTCGGGATAGTGCCTTCAAACGGCGCATAGTCGATCGGGTGGTCCTCGACATGCACGGCGAGCCGCTTTTCGTGCGGGTCGACGCTCGGGCCCCGCGTCACTGCCCAGCTCCACAGCACGCCGCCATGCTCGAGGCGAAGGTCGTAGTGGAGCCTGGTGGCGGCATGCTTGTGGATGACGAAGATGCCACCTGGCTCGGCTTTCTTGCCGCGCGAAACCTTGCCGGCCGGTTCGGTGGTCTTCTTGAAATTGCGCTTGGCGTGATACTGCTCGAGGCTGACCATGGTCTGATCCTAAGCAGATTTGCGCCGAGCGGCTTTGGACTTGGCGCCCTTTGCCGGGCGTCCGCCCTTTGCCGGCGCACCGGCTTCCGACGAAAGGCTCTTCTTCAGTGCATCGAAGAGATTGACGACATTGGAGGGCCGTGGTTCCGCCTTTGTCTTCGGTGCCTTCCTGCCGGCCTTCTTGGCGCGGACCAGCTCGATCAGGGCGTTTTCGTATTTGTCCTCGAATTCGGAAGGATCGAACTTCGCCTGTTTCTCATCGACGATGTGTTCGGCCAGCCTGATCATCTCGGCGTCGGTCTTCACCGGCTTGATGTCGCCGAACACCATCTCGGGCCTGCGAACCGTATCGCCATAGCGCAGGGTCGTCAGCAGCAGACCCTTGCCCAACGGCTCGATGACCACCGGACGTTCGCGGCGATAGAGCACGATACGGGCCAGCCCCGCCGTCTTCTTGGCGGCCATGGCGTCGCGGATGACGGCGAAGGCCTCTTCCGAGACCTCGTCCGCAGGCGTCACATAATAGGGCGTATCGAGATAGATCTGCTGGATCGAGGATTTTTCGATGAAACCATCGAGGCTCATCGTGTGCGAGGATTCAATCTGCACGGCTTCGATCTCCTCCTCCTCGATTTGGACGAAGTCGCCGTCGCCGATCTCGTGGCCCTTGATCTCGTCGCCTTCATCGAGCGGCTTGCCGTTGGCCGAATCGACATAGACGCGCTTGACGGTATTGCCGGTCTTGCGGTTGAGCACGCGGAACGAGACTTTCTCCGCCTGGGTGACGACATTGGTCAGTTCGACGGCGCAAGTGACCAGCGAAAGCTTGAGATATCCTCTCCAGGCGGGGCGCGGCGCCATGACAAACTCCCTGCGCGACAAGGTTCAACCGAGAGCGGCGTTCAACCGAGAACGGCCAAAGCCCGTTCCGGTTCCGGCGGCGCAAAAGGCAAGTCCGGGCTTTCGGCCCGGCCTTGCCCTGAACTCAATTCTCTATCGCTGCCCTACTCGGCGGCCTGCAGGTTGATCTTGCTTTCCGCTATCTCGGTAAGCTTGCGGTCGGTCGCCTGCTCCTCCTTGAGATTGTTGGCCAGCACATTGGCGCAGTCGCTGCGGCCCAGTTGCTTGGCCCAGGCAATCAAGGTGCCGTAACGGGTCATCTCATAATGCTCGACCGCCTGGGCCGAGGCGATCAGCGCAGCGTCGAGGACCTCCTTGTCGGCGATGTCGCCGCTGATGTCGTCGGCCTCTTCGAGAATGCCGTCGATGGCCGGGCAGTCGACCTGCTTGGCCTTCACGCCGTGCAGTTCGAACACCTGCTCGACACGCTCGATATGACCCTTGGTCTGGGCGAGATGTTTCTCAAAGCCGGCTTTCAGCTGCGGATCACTCGCCTTGTCGATCATCTTCGGCAGCGATTTCTCGATTTGTTTTTCAGCATAATAGATGTCGCGCAGCGTGTGCACGAACAGGTCATCGAGTGTTTTGATATCCTTCGAAAAGAAGCCCATGGCCTTTGCCTTTCCATTGCTCTTGCAGTTTCGGATTTTTGGCTGCGGCCCAACCCGAGCACCACAGCCTGCGGAACCGGTTCGTCCCGGCACTGGGAAATCAACGTGCGGCTGACGGGCGGGTTCCTGGTTTTCCGGCCGCGCGCACGGAAATTTCGCGGTCCAGCAAAAAGCTGAAACAAAACCGCGCCTCAGCGACATTCAGGCGAAACATATGTGATGCAAAAGTCACACTGGGCGAAATGCCGACGGACTGCATGGAAACACCGCGAATCAGCCGCATTCCAGCCATGAACGAAGGCATTTTCGACCAGAGATTAACATCGCGTTCACCGACTATTCACGCCTGGACGCTATGATCCCCGCAATTCGGAAGGGACATCCGAAACGGGACAGGGACCGAGTAAAATGAGCTTCTGGAATCACATCGCCGGCTATGCTGCCGCCATCCGCGAATTCGTCGCACCGACCTATCGGCCCGAGCGCTATTACATGCGCGGCCCAGGCCCCGCCTGCGCGCGCCGTGGCAACACGCTTGGGATCAGCGTGCACTGATGATGAGCATGGAGAGCCGTCACGACAGCCGGATATGCCGGCCCGACGCCGACAATCGGTCAACGACCTATCGCGCCGAGCGCCCTGCGCTGACCGACAGACGGCGTGCGACAACGCCAAGCCTTCAGCAGTCCGGGCTTTGATCCAGCCGCCGGCAGGTTTAGTGTCGCCTGACACCAGCTGCCGGGCGTCACGTGATCGTCAAGCCGAACCATTCTCCTGAGCCGCCAGAATTCGAATCACGCGGCCCGTTGATCGTGTTCGACGGTATTTGCGTGTTGTGCTCGGGCTTTGTGCGCATGGTGGTGAAGCTAGACCGCAAGGGCCGCTTCCATTTCGCAACGGCGCAGTCGCCCTTCGGCGAGATGCTGTTCAAGAAATACGGGCTGCGAACGGATCGCTACCAGACCAATCTCGTCATCGTCGATGGCACCGCTTTCACCCGCCTGGATAGTTTCGTTGCCGTCATGGCCGAACTCGGCTGGCCGTGGCGGGCGGCGCGGATCCTGCTGCTGTTGCCGCGCCCGCTTCGCGACTGGCTCTACGACCGCATCGCAAAGAACCGCTACGCCCTGTTCGGCAAGAAGGACAGTTGTGAAATCCCTTCCGCCGAGGTGAGGGCAAGGTTGATCGGCTAGGCTCACCGCCGTGGCCGGGAGCGGCGCGGGGCATTTTGGGGGAACTGCGGATGAAGGTTCTTGTCGTCGGCGGCTATGGCACCTTTGGCGGTCGCACCGTCGAGCTTTTGGAGGGCGAACCGCGTCTGATCCTCTTCGTCGCCGGGCGCTCGCTTGCCAAAGCTGACGCTTATTGCAACAGGCGTGCGCCGACAGCAGCCCGGCTGCAGCCGGCCCTGTTCGACCGTGACGGCGATCTCGCCGCGCAACTCGCTGCATTTGAGCCTGATATTGTAGTCGACGCGAGCGGCCCGTTCCAGGCGTATGGCGAGGGACGCTATCGCCTGATCGAGGCCTGCATCGCCCGGCGCATCAACTATCTCGATCTAGCCGACGGCTCGGATTTCGTCGCCGGCGTCTCTGCGTTCGACGAGGCGGCGCGAAATGCAGGGGTTTTCGTGCTGTCCGGCGTCTCGAGCTTTCCGGTGCTGACGGCCGCGGTGTGCGCCGCCTGTCGTCGGACCTGACGCGGGTCGACGGCATTCGCGGCGGCATCGCGCCGTCGCCCTTTGCCGGTGTCGGCGGAAACGTCATTCACGCTATCGCCGGTTATGCTGGTCAGCCGGTGCGGCTTGTTCGCAATGGCCGTCCGGAACAAGGCCGTCCGTTCACCGAACAACTGCGCTACACCATCGCGCCGCCGGGCCGGCTGCCGCTTCGATACACGCTGTTTTCGCTTGTCGACGTTCCCGACCTGCGCGCCTTGGCCGAGCTTTGGCCGGAGGCGAGGACCATCTGGATGGGAGCCGTACCCGAGTTGCTGCACCGCGCCCTGATCTGCCTCGCCTGGCTGGTGCGCGCCGGATTGATCGGTTCGCTTTTGCCGCTGGCGCCGCTGATGCATCAGGCAACGAACCGGCTGCGCTGGGGCGAGCATCGCGGCGGCATGTTCGTCGAGGTGGAGGGATCTGACCGGGCTGGCGCCATCGTCAAGCGCTCGTGGCATCTCTTGGCCGAGGGCAATGATGGGCCGCTGATCCCGTCGATGGCGGTCGAAGCGCTGGTCCGCAAAGCGCTGGCCGGACATCAGCCCGCGCCGGGCGCACGGGCGGCGGTGCGCGATTTGGAGCTCCGGGATTATGAAGCGCTGTTCGCCGGCAAGACAATCTACACCGGGTTCAGGAATGAGCCCGCTGACAGGGACAAGTCGCTTTATGCCGTCTTGCTCGGCGACGCCTGGCATGGCCTGCCCCGGGAAATCCGCGCCATGCACGATTGCACAACAATGGCGGCAGGCCGCGCGCGCGTCGAACGCGGGCGCAATGTTCTTGGCCGGCTAATGGCCCGGATGGTCGGCTTCCCCGGGGCAAGCGAGGACATCCCGGTTCATGTCCGCTTCGACACCGAGAAGGACGGCGAGACCTGGACGCGGACATTCGGCAAGCACAGTTTTTCGAGCCTACAGTTCGCAGGCCAGGGTCGATCGCAGCGCCTGCTGTGCGAACGCTTCGGCCCGCTGACCTTCGCGATGGCGCTGGTTGCCGAGGACGGCCGGCTGGCGCTGGTCTTGCGCCGCTGGAGCTTTTTTGGCCTGCCGCTGCCGATGTGGCTCGGTCCACGCTCGACTTCCTACGAAACGGTGGAGGATGGCCGCTTCCGCTTCCACGTCGAGATCTCGCATCCACTTGCCGGCATGATCGCCTGCTACCGCGGCTGGCTGGAGCCCTCCGGCCCGCACGGCTCCAGCGAGATCGTGTCGCCTGCCAGCTTAGCCAGTTCGCGGCAGTCCTGCGCCGTGCACAGCGTCCAACCCTGACCCGTAGCGCCCGACGCGGCGAGCACGAGGCGCCGCTGTGGCCCGACCTTGGGCGCATAGACCCACCAGCCGTTTCTCAGCACCGAGCCTTGCGGCGGCTCCATCCCGGCGCCCGATCCCTTGATGCGGGCCTCGACCAGCTGCAGGCCGGACGGCAGCACCTTCCAGTCTTCCTGCCACTGGGTCTTCTCCACCGAATGCACCCAGGAGAGCGTGAAGGCAGCGACCGCGAGCGTCACCGTCTTGCCGGCCGCGGCTATGCAGAGGCTCATGCCGAGTTGGCCAGCGAAGCCTGCCGCGCACGCCAGCAGTGCCAGCCGATCCAGGCGAGGGACAGCGCCCAGCCCGCCTCGTCGGTAAGCGGCAGCGCCGCAACCAGCAGCACGCCGGCGGCGAAGGCGACGAGGCGTTCCCACCAGGCCATGCGCCGGGCCAGAAATCCGACGGCAGCGGCGCCCCACAGGACGATGCCCATGCAGGCTTTGATGACGATATAAGCGACCTCGACGGGATAGCCGAACTGGGCGGCGATCGGGCCGGGGTCCTGCAGCATCAGCGCCGGGGTATAGACCGCCATGAACGGCACAACGAAGCCGGCAATGGCAAGCTTGGTGGCCTGGATGCCGATCTTGAGGCCGCTTTCCTTTGCCATGGGTGCGGCGGCGAAGGCGGCCAGCGCCACAGGCGGGGTGAGATCGGCCATGATGCCGAAATAGAAGACGAACATATGGCTGACCACCAACGGCACGCCGAGCGACAGCAGCGCCGGCCCGGCCAGCGACGAAGTGATGATGTAGTTGGGAATGGTCGGTATGCCCATGCCGAGCACCAGGCAGGTCAGCATGGTCAAAAGCAGCGACAGGAACAGATTGTTCTCGCCGATCGAGATGATCCAGCCGATGAAGGTCGAGGCGATGCCGGTAAGCGTCAACGTGCCGATGACGATGCCGACGATGGCGCAGGCAATGCCGACCGGCAGCGCGTTCTTTGCTCCCTCCGCAAGGGAATCGATGCATATGCGCAGCGTCTCGCGCCCGCCCTTGAAGGTGAGGCAGGCGACGACCAGCACGGCGATGACCAGGCTGAGGATGTCGACGCCGAATTTCATGAAGGAAGCCGCGGCAAGCCCGAGCGCCAGCCAGAAGACGATGCGGAAGGCGAGCGGCCCGATCGATGCTGCCAGCGGCGTGCCGAGAATAAGCACGATGGTCAACGCCAGGCCCATGGTGCCGGCGAACACCGGTGTGTAGCCGGCAAACAGCAGGTAGATCAGTGCTGCGAGCGGCAGTACCAGCGGCCAGTGCTGTCTCACCGCATCCCACGGATTGGGCAGGTCGGTCCTGGCCATGCCGTGCAGTCCGGCCTTGCCTGCCTCCAGGTGTACCTGCCAGAAACAGGCGCCGAAATAGAGCAGCGCCGGAATGATCGCCGCCTTGACCACCGCGGCATAGGGGATGTTCAGGGTCTCGGCCATGATAAAGGCAACCGCTCCCATCACCGGCGGCATGATCTGGCCGCCCATCGACGAGGTCGCCTCGACGGCGCCGGCGAAAGCCGAGCGGAAACCGAAGCGCTTCATCAGCGGGATGGTGAACTGGCCGCTGGCCACCACATTGGCGACGCCGGAGCCGGAAATGGTGCCCATCAGCGCCGAGGACAGCACACAGACCTGCGCCGGGCCGCCGCGCCATGAGCCGACCAGGCCAAGCGCAAAATCGTTGAACAGCGCGATCATGCCGGCGCGTTCAAGAAAGGCGGCGAAGACGACGAAGATGAAGATGTAGGCGGCCGAGACATAGACCGGCGTGCCGTAGATGCCTTCGGTGCCATAGGCGAAGGTGTCGACGAGCTGGGCGAAATCATAGCCGCGATGGATGAAAGGCGGCGGCAGATGATTGCCGGCAAATGCGTAGGCGAGAAAGATGAAGGCAATGACGGCGAGCGGCAGCCCCATCAATCGCCGCGCCGCCTCGAAGACCAGCACGACCAGCACCGCGCCGACGATCAGGTCAGGCGTGGTGAGAAAGCCGGAGCGGCGGATGAGGTCGGCATAGAACACCCAATTGTACAGACCGATGGCGAAGCCGAGCACGCCGAGCGTCCAGAACACTGCTTTCGCCGGGACGCTTTTGGCGCGCAGATTGGCGATTAGGGCAAAGCCGAGCAGCAGCAGGAAGCCGACATGCATGGCGCGTACGACCTGGCTCGGCAGGCTGCCATAGGCGGCGATGTAGATCTGGAAGATGGAGAAGGCGATGGCGATAAAAAAAGCCGCCTTGCCGGCGATGCCTTCGCCGAACCCCGGCGGCAATCCTTCGACAGGAGCTTCCGCTGTGGGGGAAAGAACGGTCGGGGTTGCGGTCATTGGCGGGGTTCCTGGCGGGGCGCTCCCCTCCCCGAGGGAGGGTGCGGAGCGAGGCGAGGCTCCTTACTTCACCAATCCCTTTTCCTTGTAATACCTCTCGGCGCCTGGATGCAGCGGCACCGGCATGCCGTCGAGCGCCTTGGCGGGGTCGATCGCCTTGGCGGCGGCGTGGGCAGCGGTGAGCTGGTCGAGATGCTCGAACAGCAATTTGGTCATCTGGTAGGCGGTCTCGTCAGGGACATCGGCGCTGGTGATCAGGAAATTGCCGACGGCGGCGGTCGCGACATCCTCGGTCTGGCCCTCATAGGTGCCCTTGGGGATGACCACGGAAAGATAGGGCGAGCCGATCTTGGCGACGTCCTCCGCCGGCACGGCAACGATGTTTACCGGCACCGAGGTGGCGAGGTCACGGATCGATGCGACCCCAAGGCCCGCCGACTGCAGCGTGGCGTCGAGCTGGCGGTTCTTGATCAACTCTACGGATTCGGCAAAGGGCAGATATTCGATCCGCCCGAGGTCTTCGTATTTCAGCCCGGCAGCGGCGAAAATGGTGCGGGCGTTGAGCTCGGTGCCTGAGGCCGGCGCGCCGACCGAAAGGCTCTTGCCCTTGAGATCGGCGAGCGTCTTGATGCCGGATTCCTTGCTGGCGACGATCTGGATATAATTGGGATAGATGGCCGCAATGCCGCGCAGCTTGTCGAGCTTGCCTGGGAAGCCTGCTTCGGTATTGCCTTCGGCGGCCAGCTTGACGGAATCGCCGAGTGCAAAGGCGATCTCGCCCTTGCCCTGCTGCAGCAAGTTGAGGTTTTCGACCGACGCTTTCGTCGCCTGCACCTGGGTGCGCGCGCCTTCGATGCCCTTGCCGTAGATTTCCGACAGCGCCACGCCGAGCGGATAGTAGACACCCGACGTGCCGCCGGTCAGCACGTTGATGAATTCCTGTGCCTTGACCGATACCGCGCCAAGGCCAAGCGACAGCGCTATCGCGCCGGCGGCAACGAACTTCGTCCTGAAATTGAGCATTCGGTTTCCTCCCTGAAGTATCTGCCGCACTCTCCTCGTCAGCGCGATCCGGGACGAGTTTAGAGAGCGGACGGGAAATGCCAACCCGCAATTGTCGCCGTTAGACGAACGGTTGAGCTTGCGTGAAATGCCATGGGAGCCGAAAGATTTTTGCAGCGCGTGTCGAAATCGGGCGAGGCCACGCGACATACGTTCGGCCCGCAACGGAGCGGCCTTCGAGAAAAACGGGAGAAGACCATGCGATACATGCTTTTGATCTATGCGAACGAAGCCGCGATGGCGGTCGCGCCGACGGAGAAGACCTACGAAATCAGCGCAGCCTATGGAGCCTATACCGAGGCGTTGAAGAAATCCGGAGCGTGGCTGGCCGGCGACCGGTTGAAGCCGACCCAGACCGCCACCACGGTGCGGATGGCCAACGGCAAGACCAATGTGCTCGACGGTCCCTATGCCGACACCAAGGAGCAGCTCGCCGGCTTCTACATGATCGAGGCTGAGGACGCCGACGCAGCAATTGCCTGGGCGGCTCGCTGCCCCGGTGCCAGCACCGGCACGATCGAGGTGCGGCCGATCTGGGAAATGACCGAGTACCCATCCCAGAAGTGACCGTGTGATGAACAGTCGTCCGGAGATCGCGCGGGCGGCGGCGGAAGCGGCCGCCCGGCAAAGCTACGGCAAGCTGGTCGCGTATCTCGCCGCGCGCACACGCGACGTGGCCGCTGCCGAGGACGCCTTGGCAGATGCCTTTGCAGCGGCGCTCGAGCGTTGGCCACAGGCGGGCGTGCCCGACAAGCCGGAAGCCTGGCTGCTGGCGGTGGCACGCAAGCGCCGCGTCGACGCGGTCAGACGACGACTGACAAGCGAGGCGGCCCGCGACCACCTTAGGCTGATCGCCGAGGAGATGGAGGCACGCATGGTCGACGAAGACCTGCCGGACGAGCGGCTCCGGCTGATGTTCGCCTGCGCCCATCCGGCGATCGAGGCCGGCGTCCGCGCGCCGCTGATCCTGCAGACGGTCCTGGGCTTCGACGCAGCGACGATCGCCTCGGCTTTCCTTGTCTCGCCAGCCACGATGAGCCAGCGCCTGGTGCGCGCCAAGACGCGAATTCGCGAGACAGGCATTCCGTTCCGCGTGCCGGAGCGGGCCGAACTCGGCGAGCGGCTGGGCACCGTTCTGGAAGCAATCTACGCGGCGTTTGCCGAAGGCTGGTCCGACCCGGCCGGCACCGAAACGCGGCGCCGCAATCTCGCGACAGAAGCCATCTGGCTCGGCCGTCTGATGGCCACGCTGATGCCGGACGAGCCGGAGGCGCTCGGCCTTTTGGCGCTGATGCTGTTCGCCGAAGCGCGGCGCGCGGCGCGGCGCAATGCGGCGGGCGATTATGTGCCGCTGGCCGAGCAGGATCTTGCACTGTGGGACGATACACTGATCGATGAAGCAGAGACGCTGCTCGGGCGCGCCGCGGCCAAGGGCGTTGTCGGCCGCTACCAGCTTGAGGCCGCCGTGCAGTCCGCCCATGCGACAAGACGGCTGACCGGCGGCACCGACTGGGTCGCGATCAAGGAGCTCTATGACGCGCTGTCAGTGATTGCCGGCTCGCCGGTGGTTTCGATCAACCGTGCGGTGGCCATTGCCGAGGCCGAAGGTGCTTCGGCAGGATTGGGCGCCCTTGATCAACTCAGCGGCGATAAGCGGCTGTATGACTATCAACCTTACTGGGCCGCCCGCGCGGGCCTGCTGGCCAGGCTCGGCAAAGTTCCGCAGGCGAGCGAGGCCTATGACCGGGCCATCGGCCTCGAACGCGATCCAGCCGTGCGCCGGTTCCTGCAGGAACGACGGGCAGAGCTCGGCCGCGCGGAAAAAGACTGAGACAAGGCGGAGTGCTCAGGCCGGCCACATGTCGTGGGAAGCATTCAGCCTCTTCATCACCCGATGTTCCCGCAAATTGGCCCACAGGCGTTCGATGTTCGGCCAAGCGGTTGGAACCTTCGCGACCTCCGGATGCCAGGCCACCAACATGACGAGTAGATGTCGGCCAGCGAGAGTTGGTCGCCGGCCAGCCAGTCGCGGCCGTCGAGGGCGGCATCGAGAATGGCGAAGCTGCGATCCATTTCCGAGACCGCCGCCTGTTTGAGGGCGTCCACGCCACCGGCGTCGGCCGTGTAGCGATGCGCGTAGAAGAACCGCAGGTTGGCTGGATAGATGACGGAGGACATGAAAAACATCCAGCGCAGGAAATCCGCACGGTCAGGCGAACTTGCCGCGGGCGCCAGTCCTGCTTCCGGGTGGCGCTCGGCCAGCAGGATGCAGATCGCCGCGGATTCGGTCATCGAGCGTCCGTCCGGCAAGATCAGGACCGGCACCTGGTTCAAGGGGCTGATATCAAGAAAGGCCTGATCGAGGCGGCCCTTCGGAACGTCGATCTGGTGGAAAGGCACGCCTGCCAAAGCGAGCGCCGCCTCGACAACAAAGCCGCCGGTATTGGCACGCGTATAGAGCTTGTACATGAAATCCTCCGCCAGCCGGCATAGGGCCGGTGGCGATTTGAACCGGAAGCACCACCCTGCTCAAGCGAGCGACGGCCGCCACAGGTGTTTTTTCAGCGGTCCAGCGAGCTGCGATCTAGACCCTGGGCGTTGTTATTGGAACCTGTCGCGAGATGAAGTGTCGAGGACTTACGCACCCAGCCCTTCGAACAGGATCGTCGACAGATAGCGTTCGGCGAAGGATGGAATGACGACCACCAGGTTCTTGCCCTTGTTCTCCGGCCGCGAGCCGACGACGATCGCCGCTTGCAGGGCGGCACCCGACGAAATGCCGACCGGCACACCTTCGAGCCGAGCGACGAGCCGTGCATTGGCAACCGAATCCTCGTTCGAGACCTTGACGATCTCGTCGTAGATCGTCGTGTCGAGGATTTTTGGCGCGAAGCCGGCGCCAATGCCCTGGATCTTGTGCGGGCCTGGCTGGCCGCCCGACAGCACCGGCGAGGCTTCCGGTTCGACGGCGACGACATGCACCGAGGGCTTGCGCTTCTTCAGCACCTGGCCGACGCCGGTGATGGTGCCGCCGGTCCCGATGCCGGCAACGAAGATATCGACTTCGCCATGGGTGTCGTTCCAGATTTCCTCGGCCGTGGTGCGGCGATGGATTTCCGGATTGGCGGGGTTTTCGAATTGCTGCGGAATGACGGCGTCGGGCAGTGTTGCCGCCAGCTCGTCGGCCTTGGCGATGGCCCCCTTCATGCCTTTCGGCCCTTCGGTCAGCACCAGCTCGGCACCGAGCAGCGCCAGCATCTTGCGGCGTTCGACGGACATGGTTTCCGGCATGGTCAGAATCAGCTTATAGCCCTTGGCGGCGGCGGCAAAGGCGAGCGCGATGCCGGTATTGCCCGAGGTCGGCTCGATCAGCGTGGTCTTGCCGGGCGTAATCCTGCCCGAAGCCTCCAATGCCTCGATCATCGACACGCCGATGCGGTCCTTGACGGAGGCGATCGGGTTGAAGAATTCGAGCTTGGCCAGCAGATTGGCGACGACACCCTTCTCCCTGGCGAATTTATCCAGTCGCACCAGCGGCGTGTCGCCGATCGTCTCGGTGATCGAATTGTAGATGCGGCCGCGGCCGGGCACGTGTGTGTGGGTGGCGGGCTTGTTCATTGGTTTTCCTCCCAGAGGTCAAGCGGCAAGAGCCGGGCGGGCATAGGATAGAGCCATCCACCGCGCAAGATAGGCACGTTCGAAAAATATCCGGGTGACGGTCGTGCTGAATACCGGCGCCTTGCAGGGCGTTGGGCGGATTGGCGAAGAGATCTACTGGCGGGCGGCAATTGCCGCCGCCGCACCGACCATGAAGCCGGCGGCGGTGCGGTTGAGTGCCCTCAGCGCCCGCGGCGACTTCAGGAACCAGCGCGCCTTGGCCGCCAGCGCCAGATAGGGCACCAGCACCACGAGCAGAACGATGATAGTGAGCGCGACCAGGATGCCGTAATCGGCCAGTGTGATCGTCTTCAGATCGACGATGGTCGGGGTGATGGCGAGATAGAAGATCATCGTCTTCGGATTGCCGAGTGTGACGGCGAGACCGGCTACAAAGCTGGATGCCAAGCCGCCTTTGCCTTTCTTCGCCTCTACCGTTTCGGGCGTGATGCCGCTCGTCCAGAAACGCCAGCCAAGAAAAGCGAGGTAGGCGACGCCCAGCCATTTGATGGCCAGGAAGACCATGCCGAACGTCTGTGCGACGAAAGCCAGGCCGAGCACCACGGCAGTCAAATAGGTCAGGTCGCCGAGCATCAGCCCGAACGACATGGCCAGCGACGAGCGGAAGCCGGAACCCAGCGCACGCGCAACAAGCGCGGTGACGCCTGGGCCGGGGATGGCTGCGGCGATGCCGAGGGCGGCGCTATAGGCGAGGAACCCGGTGAGCGTCATGGTTCGCGCTTGTCGCACAATGTTGAAGTTGGGTGAATTCCCTCGGGCCGAATTCGATTGCGCCAGCGCAGCAGGCGACGCCGCCGTTCAGGAGCGGCCGTCTTCGTAGGTAACGCGCCAGATGGTGCCGTTACCGTCCTCGGTGACGATCAGGGAACCGTCCTTGGCCATGGCGACACCGACCGGGCGGCCCCAGACGGCGTCGTTCGAGATGACGAAGCCGGTCATGAAGTCCTCATACTCGCCGGTCGGCTTGCCATCCCTGAATTTGAGCCTCACCACCTTGTAGCCGGTCCTGGCGCCACGGTTCCACGAACCATGCATGGTGACGAAAGCATCCCCCCGGTAATCCGCCGGAAAGTTCTTGCCGTCGTAGAAGGCTATGTTCATCGGCGCCGAATGCGCCTGCATCAATACATCGGGGACAGTGGCCTTGCCGGCGAGGTCTGGCCGCTCGCCCTGATGGCGCGGATCCTCGTGGTTGCCGATGTAGTACCAAGGCCAACCATAGAACGCACCGTCCTTGACTTCAGTTGCAAACTCGAACGGCACATTGTCGCCGAGCTCGTCGCGCTCGTTGACGACGCACCACAACGCGCCGCTGGCGGGCTGCACCGTCATGCCCGTACAGTTGCGCAGGCCGGTGGCGACAGTTCGGGGATTTTTCCCGTCCGGGTCAAAGGCGAGCACATCGGCACGGCCGTCCTCGGGGCCCCAGGCCGCCCCGAGCGGCTTTGATTTCGCCCAGGCGTCGAGGCCGCCATCCGGCTGCTTGTCCATGTCCTCGGCGACATTCGAGTCCGAGCCAACCGATAAAAAAAGCGTCTTGCCGTCAAGCGAGAAGGCGATGTCGCGGGTCGAGTGACCGCCCGACGGGATTTTGGCGACAATGGTTTCTGGTTTACCGGACGCCTTCAGGTCACCGTCGCGATAGGGGAAGCGGACGATGCTGTCGCTGTTTGCGACATAGACCCATTGCGGCTTGCCGCCTGGCGGATAGAAGGCGATGCCGTATGGATAGTTGAGGCCTTGGGCGAAAATCGCTTTCTCGATGGGTTTGGCGCGGCCCTCGGCCAGACGGTAGACGCGTATTTGGTCGGCATGGCCGTTTGCGATGAACAGGTCGCCGTTCGGAGCGATGCGAACGACGCGCGGATTATAGAGTCCGGAGGCGATCATTTCGGCCGAAAAGCCCGGCGGCAATTCTGGCTCGGCGCTTTCGGGCCGTTCCGCCACGCCGCCGCCGTTCGAAGCGGATTGAGCGGGGTCGGCTGCCGGCATGTCTTGCGGCCCGATCAGGCGGCGGACGCCAGGCCTGTCGGCGTGCCAATCGCCAAAAGCGGCTTCGCCTTTGAGCACCTTTTGATCCGCCTGCTGGGCGGCTGCCGGTGTCGCGACAAGGAGGGCAGCGGCAACGGCCGCAAAGCCGCCAGATCGGATCATTAACGTCCTCCGAGGTTTGCCTCGAAGAGGGCAAACGGGATCAGGCATTGGTCGTTCCAAGCGGTGGTCCAGCACACGAGGATTTGAAGCCGAACCCCGTTCAGTTGCCAGAGGCGTAGAAGTCGTCGTCGAGTCGCTTTTCCAGCGCGACCAGATCGGCCGGCAGCGGCAGGCCCATGGCCCGCATCTCTTGCAGCTTCTCACGCAACTGCTCTTGCACCTCGTGGTGATCCTCAGGCTGATTGACCATTTCCTCGAGCAGCAGGCTGATCTGGGCCTTGAACGATTCCAGCGCCATTCTTTTTCTCCTTGCGGCAGGCCGCGGCGGCTCCTAGCGCAGCATGCGCGAAATCAGCTGCGCGGTATAGTCGACCATCGGTACTATGCGCGCATAATTCAGCCGCGTCGGCCCGATGACGCCGAGCGCACCGACGACGCGCGCGTCCTTGTCGCGATAGGGTGCCACCACCAGCGAGGAGCCCGACAGCGAAAACAGCTTGTTTTCCGAACCGATGAATATGCGCACCCCCGGGCCTTCCTCGGCGAGGTCGAGGAGCTGGATCAGTCCATCCTGCGTCTCCAGATCCTCGAACAGATGCCGCAGCAATTCTATGTCGGCCTGGGCGGTGACGTTTTCCAGGAGATTGGCGCGGCCGCGCACGATAAGCCGCCCAGGCACCCCGCTTTCGGCGCCTGCCCAGACCGCCAGGCCCTTCTCGACCAGATCCTGCGACAGCGTGTCGAGGGCTGCCCTGGTCTCTTCCTTGATGCGGGCGATCTCGACCCGGGCCTCGGCCAGGGTGCGGCCGCGGATATGGGCGTTGAGGAAGTTGGAGGCTTCGTGCAATTGCGAGACGGTGATGCCGGCGGGCAGATCGATGACGCGATTTTCGACGTCGCCGTTCTGCGAGACCAGCACGGCCAGCGCCTTGGTCGGCTCGAGCTGGATGAATTCGATGTGCTTCAGCGCCGCCTCATTTTTGGCGGCGAGCACGAGGCCGGCGCCGCGCGACATGCCGGACAGCATCTGGCTGGCCTCGGTCAGCATATGCTCCAGCGTCGCGCCCGAGCCGGAGGCGCGCACCTGCGCCTCGATGGTGCGGCGCTCCTCGTCGGAGAGGTCGCCGAGTTCCATGAATGCATCGACGAAGAAGCGCAAGCCGGCCTGGGTCGGCAGCCGGCCAGCCGAGATGTGCGGCGCGTAGATCAGGCCGAGATGCTCGAGGTCGCTCATCACGTTGCGGATGGTGGCCGGCGACAGCGATGACGGCAGGATGCGCGACAGGCTGCGCGAACCGACCGGCTCGCCATCCTTCAAATAGGAATCGACGATGCGCCGGAAGATGTCGCGCGAACGCATATCGAGCGATTGAAGCGCGGGCGGTTGAAGTGCCGGCGACGAGAGCAATGGCGACTGCGAACCGGGATCGACTACCTTGGTCATTCGAGCCAGAAACCTCCGGTCCGAAGATATAGACTTCCGCGGCGTCGGCGCAACCGGTCCATTTTCCTTTGCGCCTCACGCCCCGTGCGGCTACAAGCCGGCCAAGATTCCCCGGCCAAGATTCCGAAGAAAGAAAGAAGCCTGAATGCGCCCTTCCAAACGCCAATTCGACGAAATGCGCCCCATCTCCTTCGAGCGCGGCGTCTCCAAGCATGCGGAAGGCTCGTGCCTGGTGAAGTTCGGCGACACGCATGTGCTGTGTACGGCCAGCCTGGAGGAAAAGGTGCCGGGCTGGATGCGCAACTCCGGCAAGGGCTGGGTGACGGCGGAATACGGCATGCTGCCGCGTTCGACCGGCGAGCGCATGCGCCGCGAGGCTTCGGCCGGCAAACAAGGCGGCCGCACGCTGGAGATCCAGCGGCTGATCGGCCGCTCCCTGCGCGCCGTGGTCGATCTGCAGGCGCTCGGTGAGCAGCAGATCACCGTCGACTGCGACGTGATCCAGGCCGACGGCGGCACGCGCACCGCTTCGATCACCGGCGGCTGGGTGGCGCTCTACGACTGCCTGCGCTGGATGGAAGCCCGCCAGATGGCGAGCCTGGGCAAGGTGCTTAAGGATCACGTCGCGGCGATCTCCTGCGGCATCCATGATGGCCAGCCGGTCATCGATCTCGACTATATCGAGGATTCCTCGGCCGGCACCGACGCCAATTTCGTCATGACCGGCAAGGGCGGCATCGTCGAGATCCAGGGCACAGCCGAGGGCGAGCCGTTCTCGGAAGAGCAGTTCGCGGCGCTGATGGAGCTCGCCAAGAAAGGCATTCAGCGCCTGGTCAGCTTGCAGCAGATGGCGGTGGCTTAGCTGCGGTCAATATTGGAGAGATTGGCGATCCTGTGACTCCTTCCGCAATCCTGGAATCAGCACTCTACGTGACGGACCTTGCTGCCGCGGAACGGTTCTATTCGGGCGTCCTCGGGCTCGATCTGCTCGGTAAGGTCGATGGCAGGCATCTCTTCTTCCGCTGCGGCGACGGCGTGCTGCTTATCTTCAATGCCGAGGCGACCAAAGTGCCGCCGCGGGCCGACGCCAAGCTGCCCGTGCCGCCGCATGGCACGGTCGGCGAGGGCCATCTTTGCTTCGCCGCAAGCGCGGATGAAATCCCACGCTGGAAAGCGCATCTTGAGGCGAAGAAAATCGCCATCGAAAGTGAGTTCGAATGGCCTCAGGGCGGTCGCTCGATCTATATTCGCGACCCCTCGGGCAATTCGATCGAATTCGCCGAGCCAAGAATTTGGGGCATCTGATGCATTCGCCGCCTGTTCATTCACCAACTATTCATTCGCTTGATGGGCATAAGATCGTCGTCGCAAGCCACAATGCCGGCAAATTGCGCGAATTCACCGATCTGATGGCGCCATTCGGCATAGAAGCGAAGTCCGCAAAGGAATACGGCTTGCCGGAGCCGGACGAGACTGGCACCACTTTCGAGCAGAACGCCTTCATAAAGGCCTTGGCCGCCGCCAAGGCAACTGGATTGCCGGCGCTGTCGGACGATTCCGGCCTGTGTGTCGATGCGCTCGACGGCGCACCCGGCGTCTACACCGCCAACTGGGCCGAGACGCCGGACGGCTCCCGCGACTTCGGCATGGCCATGCAGCGCACGGAAGTGGCCTTGCAAGAAGTTGGCGCGATCACGCCTGCCCAGCGCAAGGGCCGCTTTGTCGCGGTCATCTGCCTTGCCTTCCCTGATGGCCAGGCGGAATATTTTCGCGGTGAGGTCGAGGGCACGCTGGTATGGCCGCCGCGCGGCGAGCTCGGCTTCGGCTACGATCCGGTGTTCTTGCCCGATGGGTTCGAAAAGACCTTCGGCGAGATGAGCGCGGAGGAAAAGCATGGCTGGAAGCCCGGCCAGCCAACCGCATTGTCGCACCGTGCCCGTGCCTTCCAGAAATTCGCCCAAGCCCGATTGGCCGGCGCATGACCATGCTGCTCGACCGCAGCCCCGGTTTCGGCGTCTACGTCCACTGGCCATTCTGCGCGGCCAAATGCCCCTATTGCGACTTCAACAGCCATGTCCGCCACCAGCCGGTCGACCAGGAGCGTTTTGCCCGCGCCTTCGAGACCGAGCTGGCGACGATGCGCGGCCGCACCGGGCCGCGCGAGGTGACCAGTATCTTTCTTGGCGGCGGCACGCCATCGCTGATGAAGCCGCAGACCGTGGCGGCGGTGCTGGATGCAGTGGCGAAGAACTGGACGGTGCCCGGTGGCATCGAGGTGACGCTGGAGGCCAATCCCTCCTCGGTCGAGGCCGAGCGCTTTCGCGGCTATCGCGCGGCCGGCGTCAACCGGGTGTCGCTTGGCGTGCAGGCGCTGAACGACAAGGATCTGCGCTTCCTCGGCCGTTTGCACAATGTCGATGAGGCTCTGCATGCGATCAGCCTGGCGCGCGAGATATTCCCACGGCTGTCGTTCGACCTGATCTACGCGCGACCTGGTCAGACGCCGGAAGCGTGGCAGGCGGAGCTCGAGCAGGCGATCGGCCACGCCGCAGACCATCTGTCGCTCTATCAGCTGACCATCGAGGAAGGCACGCCGTTCCATGCACTGCATGCGGCAAGGAAATTCATCATTCCAGACAATGAGCTTGCCGCCGATCTCTACGCGTTGACACAGGAGATCACCGCCGCGCACGGACTGCCGGCCTACGAGATTTCCAACCACGCCAGGCCCGGCGCCGAAAGCCGGCACAATCTCACCTACTGGCGTTATGGCGAATATGTCGGCGTCGGTCCCGGCGCGCATGGCCGGTTCGTCGAAAATGGCCGCCGCGTGGTGACGATCGCCGAGAAAATGCCGGAGACCTGGGCCAATCTGGTCGAGGCCAAGGGCCATGGCGTTACCGGCGGCGAAATCCTGACGCGCTCGGAAGAGGCCGACGAGTTCCTGCTGATGGGGCTGAGGCTGGCGGAAGGCATCGACCTTTCCCGCTACGAGGCATTTTCAGGGCGCGGCCTGTCGACGGCACGGCTGTCGGTGCTGCAGGACGAAGGCCTGGTGGCACCGATCGGCAATGCCCGCCTGCGCGCCACGCCGGCCGGCATGATCGTGCTCGATGCGGTCGTGGCGGATTTGGCCAGATAGCACGTTGAAGAACGTTCTCTTCATCTGCAGCCAGAATCGCTTGCGCAGCCCGACGGCGGAGCAGGTGTTTTCCAAGCGGCGGGACATCGAGGTCGCTTCGGCCGGCACTAATCACGATGCCGACATTCCGTTGACGCATGAACTCGTCGCCTGGGCCGACATCATCTTCGTGATGGAAAAAACGCACCGCGCCAAACTGCAGCAGAAATTCAAGACAAGCCTGAAAAAGGCTCGAGTAATCTGCCTCGATATTCCCGACGACTATGCATTCATGGACCCGGCTCTGGTGGGCCTGCTGGAGGCGCGTGTCTCGAAGTATCTGGGTTGAATGATAGATCGCGGAGCATTCGCAACCGCGCTTCGAGAACTGTCTCGACCGATCGCTAAGGTTTGCGGGGTCAAGCCTCGTGCTTGTGGCGGTGTTTGGCGCGATCTTTTTCGCTGGTCTCTCCGGAACGGGCCGGCTTGATCTCGCTTTTGTCGCGTGAGGCATGGTGCTGGTCGTCTGTGGAATGTGACGCTGCGCCATCGCGGGCGCTTTTTGTTTCGAGGCGGGTGATGAAAATGTCGAAGCGATTGGGCATCGTCCGGTCAGTGCTCCGTCGTGCTGTCGGTTTCGGTTGCGGGCTTGCTCTCTGCCGATCTCTGACGCGCAAGCGGCTTCTTGGCTCTGCCATCTGCGGCTTCGGCAGGCAGGCTCTTGTCGCATGGCGCGGCGAAGCGTTTGCGGCCGGCATAGTAGGGTTCGAAAACGTCCTGTATGGTCAGGCTGTTCATCCTGCTCCTCCCGAGATCAGGTGTAAAATTCGCCGGCAACGGTTTCGTTCCCTACTATGGCGAAGGCATGGCGGCTGGTTCACGTCGGCATCCCTTTTGGAACCCGGGCCTTTGCAACCCAGGCTTTTGCAACCAAGCGTGAGCCGTGCCAAACAGGGTCGAACGGAGTTGTGCAGGTGACCGGCGAATCGGCCAAACGCAGTTATGTGGTCGGGCAGACCGAAATCGCCGCCCGGCCGCTCGAGCCGGCGCTCTACCTGGTGGCGACGCCTATCGGCAATCTCGCCGACATCACGCTGCGCGCGCTGGAAACGCTCGCCGCCGCCGATATCGTCGCTTGCGAGGACACACGTGTCAGCCGCGTGCTGCTCGACCGCTACGGCATCCGCCGCCGCACCACCGCCTACCACGAGCACAATGCCGGCGAGGCCGGACCGAAGCTGATCGCGGCGCTGCTGGCCGGCCAAAGCGTAGCGCTGATCTCGGATGCCGGCACGCCGCTCATCTCCGACCCCGGCTACCGGCTGGTCGGTGAGGCGCTGGAACGCGGCATTCGTGTCGTGCCGATCCCCGGCCCGTCAGCAGCACTTGCCGCTTTGACGGCATCCGGCCTGCCCTCGGACGCGTTTCTGTTTGCCGGCTTCCTGCCGGTGAAGACCGGGCAGCGGCTGACGCGGCTGGAAGCGCTGAAGGCGGTGCCGGCAACGTTGATCTTCTTCGAATCGCCGCGCCGGCTGGCCGAGACGCTCAGTGCCATGGTCGAGGTGCTGGGCGGTGCCCGCAAGGCGGCGATCGGCCGCGAGCTGACCAAGACTTTCGAGGAGATGCGGACCGGCACCCTGCAATCGCTCGCCGGCCATTATGCGGGAGCCGATACGCCCAAGGGTGAAATCGTCATCTGCGTCGGCCCGGCCGATGCGGTCGCTGATGAGCCAGAAGACATCGACCGGCTGCTGCTTTCGCTCGCCGCCGAAATGCCGGCCTCCAAGGCAGCGGCGGAAGCCGCCAAGATGACGGGTGGCCAGAAGCAGACGCTCTATCGTCGGCTGCTCGACCTCAAGAATGCTGGAAGAGACGGGGCCGGCGGAGACGGCGATGGCTGAACGGCCAAGCGCCAGCCGGCAAAAGGCCTACCGGCGCGGCTATCACGGCGAATGGCTGGCGGCGGCGGCGCTGATGCTGAAAGGCTACCGAATTCTTGCCCGCCGCCACCGCACCAGGTTCGGCGAGATCGACCTGATCGCGCGGCGTGGCGATCTGGTGCTGATCGTCGAGGTCAAGGCGCGCCGCACGCTGATGGAGGCAATGGAAGCCGTCGGTCGCGAATCGGAGCACCGCATCGAAGGCGCCGCCGATTTCTGGCTGTCGCGCCAATCCGACTACGGAAAATTATCGGTGCGCTTCGACATGGTGGCGGTGCTGCCGTGGCGTTGGCCGGTGCATGTCGAGAATGTGTTTTACGGGCGAAACTAGGCCATTCTCGAAGTGGGGCCGTTTTGCTGCGCCTGCGGTTCAGATCATGGTTTGCCGATCTGTCAAGCATCCGCCCAGCGCTGACCGGAACAAAAGCGTTCCTGCGTTGTTCCTCAATCGTCCTGATGTTCGACGGGCTGGTTCAAATGCCGGCCAGGGCAGTCCTCGTGACAGCTAGGCGAGGACAAAGGGATGGCGAGGCAAATGGATCCCGACGATCTCAACCCGGAACGGATCGTCACCGTGTTCGGCGGAACTGGCTTTCTCGGGCGCAGGATCGTGAAGCGACTCCTCGAAAGAGGTTTCACGGTGCGCGCCGCATCTCGCCATCCGGCTCGCGTGGCCCTGGTCTTCTCCTCGATTACGAGGATGCCCGAAGCAGTCGAGGCGGATATAACGGATGCGTCCTCGATCGGGTCGGCCATTACCGGATCGCGGGCGGTCGTGAATGCCGTCAGTCTTTACGTCGAGCAGGGCGTCCAGACCTTTGAACGCGTGCATGTAAAGGCCGCGGTCGATCTCGCTGCCGCGTCGCGCGACCGCGCGATCGACCAGTTCGTCCAGATTTCGGGGATCGGCTCCGATCCTCAATCGGATTCGAATTACATAAGGGCGCGTGGGCGCGGAGAAGGTGCCGTGGAAAGCGCATTTCCCGGCGCTTTCATTGTGCGTCCCGCCGTCATGACAGGACCTGACGACGCTTTCCTGACAACCATTGTGAGGCTGATACGCCTCCTGCCGGTCTATCCGCTGTTCGGCGATGGAGGCACACGGCTTCAGCCGGTCCATGTGGCAGACGTCGCAGAAGCAGTGAGCCGGCTGATCGACGGGCGAACCCACAAGGGTTCATCCATATTCGAATTCGGTGGCCCGCGCATCTACACCTATAAGGAACTGCTTCGGGAGATCGCCCGACAGCTCGGTACGCACGTCCAGCTGATGCCGGTGCCGTTTGCGGTATGGAACGCCTTGGCTGGCGTCGCGGAACTCCTCCCGGCTGCCCCCATAACGCGCAACCAGGTCGATCTCATGCGTCAGGACAATGTGGCAGCAATCGACGTGCCTGGCCTGAAGGAACTCGACATCGAGCCGCGGGGTATCGACGAGGTGATCCGTGCGATCGAACAGCGTCGTGGCACAGGCTCGCGGTCGTCTCCGCCTTAGGACGACCCCCTGATCCTGGCGGGAACCTATCGCCGCGCGACAGGTTGGTCGAGCTTGAAGCCAGTGAAAGAAGGAAAAGAACTATGGCCAGATGCGATCAATGCGGGAATGACTACGATAAGGCTTTCAACGTGACGATGGCCGACGAGACCTACACATTCGACAGCTTCGAATGCGCGGTCCAGAAACTTGCTCCGACGTGTCCGCATTGCGGATGCCGGATCATCGGACATGGCGTCGAACAGGATGACATCATCTACTGCTGCGCACATTGCGCCGCGGAAGAAGGCGCGAGCGCGCTGACCGATCGTGCGCCTTGACGCACCTCCTTTTGGCGTCTCCAGGTCGACCATTCCGAACGGCTGTGCCGGCTCGGTCCGCTAGGCAGCGTACGTCGTCTTGATCGCGCCAGAGCTGTCATGTTCTTGCAGTTCAAGAACCCGCGTTCGACGGCTGGTTTAGACGCCGTTCCGTGGCAAGTCGGCTCGCGCTTGGACAAGTCGCTCCACGACGGCCGCCGTCTCCTCTGGAATGGCCGGTATGGTGCCCGACTTCCGCGTCGATCCGAAATCGAGGCCGGCGAAAAAGAGACCTGGAACAGCGCCGACGCCATCCTCGTGGACGGGCTGGCCGGCTGCATCGAGCGCGCCGGGAAGCCGAACCCACGAGAAATCGCCGGTGAAGCCCGTGCACCAGATCACGGATCTGATGCCGCTCGCCGTCCAGTCGAGGGAGCGGATCGGAGGATCGGGCAAGCGCGGTTCAATCGTCTCGGCCGGATCGTCCTCGGCCAGTGGCGCATCGAGGCCGGCGCGCTCGATGTACTCGTCAACCAGGCGCTTCGCGCCCCAGGGCTCGGGGCCGTCGTAGGAATCACCGGGTAAGATGGAGCGGACGGTCGGCGAGTTCAGTCGAAACGAGTTCCATCGCTGCGTTCGCCACGTTTCGCCAATCCGGCCTCGATCGAGTACACGGTGGTTGCGGCCCTGCCGTTTCAAGAAGTAGCTGACGCCGAGACCCGCCGGACCGGCGCCAATAACGAGGGCGTCAAGAACTTCGCTCACGCATTCCCCCTGCCAACCATACGTCCACAAGATCGTATGGCTCGGCTTCGGGCAAGAATAGAGTTCCGGCTGGGATTGCGCTATCCGCGCCGGCTCACCCCCAGATTGCCAGCCCCGTCAGCCCGACGATGCCGACGACCAGCCGCCACCAGCCGAACAGCGCGTAGCCATGGCGCGAGACGTAGTCGAGCAGGAAGCGCACGACGATTAGCGCGGTGACGAAGGCGGCAACGAAGCCGACCGTGATGATGGGCAAGTCGGCGCTGCTTAGCACATTGCGGTTCTTGAACAGGTCGAAGGCGAAGGCGCCGACCATCGTCGGGATGGCAAGGAAGAAAGAGAATTCCGCCGCCGCCCGCTTGTCGACGCCGAGCAGCAGCGCGCCGACGATGGTCGAGCCCGAACGCGACGTGCCGGGGATTAGCGACAAGCACTGGAACAGCCCGATCTGCAGATAAAGCCTGGTCGGAAACCGCTCGACATCGTGGTAATACGGCTTCGGCGTCATGCGATCGACCAGCAGTAGGATGACACCGCCGATGATCAGCATGATGCAGATCAGCCGCGGCGATTCGAACAGCACCGTCTTGATGAAGTCATGCGCCAGTGCGCCGATAATGGCCGCCGGCAGGAATGCGATGAGAATGCCAAGGACGAAATGCCGCGTCAGCCGATCGTAGGGCAGCTCGAGCAGCATCTTCCAGAGACGGCGGAAATAGACGCTGAGGATCGCCAATATGGCGCCGAGCTGGATCAGGATCTCGAAGGCCTTGCCGGTCGAATGAAAGCCGAGGAAATGGCCGGCGAGCAGGATATGACCGGTCGAAGACACCGGAATAAACTCGGTCAGGCCCTCGAGCATGCCGAGCAGCAGCGCTTCGACTACGGTTTGGCTTTCCATGGCAACCTCGGCGTTGGAGGGCGGGCTTGAGAAAACGGTTTGCTTGTCACGGCGCGGAACTCCCCCTATAGGTCGCAGCACCCTGACAGCCCCTGAATCGGGCGGCCAAGACTTACCGGCGCAGCCGGCGATTTGCCAGTGCGCTCTATTATCGCGGGACCATGCTGACGCTTTTCCACCATCCGATGTTCGCCAGCTGCCGCTTCGTCCGCCTCGCCTTTGGCGAGTATGCCGAGGAACTGGCGCTGATCGAAGAAAAGCCGTGGACGCGGCGCAAGGAGTTCCTGGCACTGAACCCGGCCGGCACGCTGCCGATCCTGCTTGCCGAGGGCGACGTGCCGATCGTCGGCGCGATGGTCATCGCCGAATATCTCGACGAGACGCGCGGCGTACTCAAGCGCGACAAGCGGCTGTTCGCCGAGGATCCGATGGAGCGCGCCGAAATCCGCCGGCTGACCGACTGGTACCTCAACAAGGCGGAAAGCGAGGTTACCCGGCATCTGGTGCGCGAGCGCGTCCTGAAGCCGGTCATGCCAGAAACGGCAGGCGGCGGGTCGCCCGATTCGGCGGCGATCCGCGCCGCCCGCGCCAATATTCGCCAGCATATGAAATACACCAACTGGCTGGCCGGCACCCGTCATTGGCTGGCCGGCAACAAGGTCACCTATGCCGATCTCGCGGCGGCGGCGGCACTGTCGGTGCTCGACTATCTCGGCGAGATCGACTGGCGCGAACACAGCGCCGCGCGCGAATGGTATACAAGGGTGAAATCACGGCCTTCGTTCCGGCCGCTTCTGTCCGACCGGGTGCGCGGCCTGTCGCCGGTGTCACATTATGCGGATCTCGATTTCTGATACGGCAAAGCTGCGCGCGCTCATCGACCGCGAGGCGCGGAACGCCGGCTTCGACGCCGTTGCCGTCACCACGCCCGATGCGATCCCGCAGGCGCCGGAGCGGCTGGCCGAATTCGTTATTGACGGCTTTCACGGCTCGATGGGCTGGATTGCCGAAACGCTCGAGCGGCGAGGCAAACCGAGGACGCTTTGGCCAGAGGTCCGCTCGATCGTCGTGCTGGCGATGAATTACGGCCCCGACCACGATCCGCGCGAGGTGCTGGCGAAGCGCGACCGCGGCGCGATCTCGGCCTATGCGCAGAACCGCGACTATCATGACGTGATGAAAGGCCGGCTGAAGGAGATCGCCGGCAAGATCGTGGCGCGCGCCGGTGGTGACGTGAAAGTGTTTGTCGACACCGCACCGGTGATGGAAAAGCCGCTGGCCGAGGCGGCCGGCCTCGGCTGGCAAGGCAAGCACACCAACCTGGTTAGCCGCGCGCATGGCTCCTGGCTGTTCCTCGGCACCATCTTCACGACGGCCGAGCTGGTGCCGGACGCGCCTGAGAACGATCATTGCGGCTCCTGCCGGGCCTGCCTCGACGCCTGCCCGACCGACGCCTTTCCGGCGCCTTACCGGCTCGATGCGCGGCGCTGCATTTCATACCTCACCATCGAGAACAAAGGACCGATCCCGCATGAGTTTCGGGAAAAGATCGGCAATCGCATCTATGGCTGCGACGACTGCCTGGCCGCCTGCCCGTGGAACAAGTTCGCCCAAGCCGCTTCGGAGGCAAGGCTTGCCGCCCGCCCGGACTTGCGCGAACCGCCGATCGCCGAGCTGCTGCGTCTCGACGACACTGTCTTCCGAACGCTTTTTTCGGGCTCGCCGATCAAGCGCATCGGCCGCGACCGTTTTATCCGCAACGTGCTGATAGCGGCCGGCAATTCCCAGGACTTGTCGCTGGCCGGCGCCGTTCGCGCGCTGCTCGACGACGCCTCGCCCCTGGTTCGCGGAGCCGCAGTATGGGCGCTGTCGCGGCTGGTGCCGGGTCGGGAGTTTGCCGAACGTGCCGCAGCCGCTTTGCAGGCAGAAGATGACGAGGCGGTGAGAGGCGAATGGCTTCTGGCCCTGCCAAAGCCGATCGAGGCGCATACATGACAAAAAAGCAGATTTTCGTCTTCGGCGCCGGTTATTCGGGCAAGGCCTTCGCCCGCGCCAACAGGGATGCCGACACAACGATCTTCGGTACAACACGGTCGCTGGAAAAATTCCCGGCGCTGCGGCAAGCCGGTATCGTGCCGCTGCGTTTCGATGGCACGCTGACCTCCGAAATCGGCGATGCCCTTGGGAAGACAACCCATCTCGTCGTCTCGGTCGCGCCGGACAGGGCCGGCGACCCGGTGCTGGGCGCGGCCCGCGAGGAGATCGCGGCCAACATGCCGGAGCTCGGATGGATCGCCTATCTCTCCACCGTCGGCGTCTATGGCGACCATGGCGGCAATTGGGTGGACGAGGCCGCCGAATGCCGGCCAGTATCGAAACGATCAGCGATGAGGGTTGCCGCCGAGCAGGATTGGCTGAAACTGGGCCACGACGTCGGCCGACCGGTGGCGATCCTGCGACTTTCCGGCATTTATGGGCCAGGACGTAACGCAATGGTCAATCTGGAAAACGGCACCGCCCGGCGGTTGGTCAAGCCGGGCCAGGTGTTCAACCGCATCCATTGCGACGACATTGCCGGCGCGCTCTGGCATCTGGCCGAAGGCAATCGCGGCGGCATCTTCAACATCACCGACGACCTGCCGGCGCCGCCGCAGGACGTCGTCGCCTATGCCGCCCAATTGATGGGCATCGAGCCGCCGCCCGAAATTCCGTTCGAGACCGCCCAGCTTTCGCCCATGGCGCGGTCTTTCTATGGCGAGAACAAGCGTGTCGCCAACGCGGCAATCAAGGCGGCCGGTTATGGCTTTCGCTTTCCCGACTATCGCTCGGCGCTCGATGCCATGTGGGCGAGCGGCGACTGGCGCGACGGCGAGGCGCGCAGCCCGATGAAACGGTCCTGATCGATACGTTGCGCGGGCTATGGTATGATGCGGTTCAAATCGCGGAGGGGTCCAGCTTGGGGAAAATGTTGAAGCGAGCCTTGCCCGGCAAAACGCTGCCGCTGACGGCAGCACTGGCCGTCGCCAGCTTGGCGGCGCTTGCAACGCAGCCAGGGAGTGCCGAGCAACGGGCAAAGGACCTGTTCGGCGCCAAAAAGCTGCCGGCACTCGCAGCAGCGCAATCGATCGGCTTCTATTCCAAAGGCTGTTTTTCCGGCGGCGTCGCCCTGCCCCTGGACGGCCGGCACTGGGAGGTGATGCGACCGTCGCGCAATCGCCGCTGGGGCCATCCGGCAATGATCGCGCTGATCGAGAAGCTGTCGCGCGATGCCGCCGCCGATGGCTGGCCGGGCCTGTTGATCGGCGACATCTCGCAACCGCGCGGCGGTCCGATGCTGACCGGCCATGCCTCGCACCAGATCGGCCTCGACGCCGACATCTGGCTGACGCCGATGCCCGACCGCAAGCTCTCGGCCGAAGAGCGCGAAAACATCAGCGCTACCTTGATGGTCGACGAAAAGACCCATCTGGTGAAGGACGGGCTGTGGACGCCGATGCATACGCGGCTGTTGAGGCGCGCCGCGAGCTATCCCGAAGTCGAGCGCATCCTGGTCAATCCCGGGATCAAGAAGAAGCTCTGCGACACGGTCAAAGGCGACCGTAGCTGGTTGCGCAAGGTCAGGCCGTTCTGGGGCCACGACTACCACTTCCACATTCGCATCGGCTGCCAGCCTGGGTCACCCGACTGCAAGGCGCAGGAAGCGACGGCGCCGGGCGATGGCTGCGACCAGGCGCTGGCCTGGTGGTTCACCGAGGAGCCGTGGCGTCCCAACAAGAACCCGGCCAAGCCGAAGGCACGCGACGTGATGACGATGGCGAACCTGCCCAGGCAATGCCAGTTCGTGCTCGACGCGCCGGCTCCGCCCTCGGCGGAAGCAGTCACCTACTATGGCGACGGCGTGCCGGTTGCGGCCGCACCCGCTCCCGCGGCAGAGCCTTCGCCGCCGCCGACGCTCGCAGCCGGCGCGGCAGCGCTTCCGGCCTCGGCGAACGCCTTTATGGCGACGCCCGAGTTCGGCATTCCGCTGCCGCGGCCACGACCGGGGCACTGATGCGGGCAGCGTGTTCGCTGTCTGCATCCGTGCATCTCCACTTCGAAAACCGATTTCCCTTTTTGCGGTCATGCGCTAGTCAACGAGAGAACGGCGATACGCGTCGGGAACGGACGAGAGCATGCCAGGCGTAAGCGACGACGACACTCTGTTGCGATTTCCGATCCTGATCGGCGACATAGGCGGCACCAATGCGCGCTTCTCGATCGTACTTGACGCGAATTCCGAGGCCGGCGAGCCGACCATCGTTCAAACCGCCAACTTCAATACGATCGACGAGGCGATCCAGTCGGCCGTGCTCGACCGTTCGTCGGTCCGGCCGAATTCAGCTGTGCTGGCGGTGGCCGGCCCTGTCGAGAGTGACGAGATCCCCCTCACCAATTGCCCATGGATCGTCAAGCCGAGACAGATGTTCGCCAGTCTCGGTCTCGGCGACGTCGTGGTGCTCAACGACTTCGAGGCGCAGGCGCTGGCTGTCGTCGCGCTCGGCGAAGAGCACATGGAAAAGATCGGCGGCGACGAGCCGGAACCGAATTCCGGGCGGGTGGTGCTCGGCCCGGGAACCGGGCTCGGCGTCGCCGGGCTGGTTTATGCGCTGCATCACTGGATACCGGTGCCCGGCGAGGGTGGCCATATGGATATCGGGCCGCGCTCGTCGCGTGATTTCGAGGTGTTTCCGCATATCGAGAAGCTCGAGGGTCGCATCTCCGGCGAACAGATCCTCTCAGGACGCGGCCTGGTAAACGCCTACCGGGCGGTGGCCAAAGCGGACGGCAAGCCGTCGCCCTTCACCACGCCTGCCGAGATCACCGCCGCGGCGCTGGCAAGGAACGATCCCGTGGCCGAAGAGGCGCTGTCGATCTTCGTCACCTGCCTGGGGCGCACCGCCGGCGACCTCGCTCTGGTGTTCATGAGCCGCGGGGGTGTTTTCCTCACCGGCGGCATCGCGCAAAAAATCCTGCCGGCGCTTCGGACCGGCAGTTTCCGCGCTGCCTTCGAGGACAAGGCGCCGCACAGCGCCCTGATGCGCAGCATGCCGGTCTACGTCATCACCCATCCGCTGGCAGCGCTTTTAGGGCTGGCCGCCTATGCCAGAAATCCGTCGCTGTTCGGCGTGCAGACGGCGGGGCGACGCTGGCGGGTTTAGGACACAAGCCGCGCGCGACGAAGTTTCGCCGTCCCCGGCCATAGGCAAGCCGCCATTGGGGCGTTAAGAGGTTGCCGAATTGCAGCCCGGCCGAACCGAAACCACAAAGCGCTCAAACGTGACACTTCCAGCACCAACCAAAGGGAAAGTCCGTCCCAGCGAGATCGTGGCTGTTATCCGCCGCATCATCGCCGAGAACAGCGGCGATTATCGCTGGTACTATGCTCTTGCCGTGCTGTGCCTGGTGACGATCGCGGCGACGACCGCCTTCACAGCGTGGATCATGAAGGATGTCATCGATCAGATCTTCTACCAACGGCGCGGCGATCTTATCGCGCTGATCAGCGTGTCGATCCTGGCCGCCTTCATGCTGCGCGGGCTGGCCAGCTACGGCCAGGCAGTGACGCTGGCCAAAATCGGCAACAATCTGGTAGCGCGCTATCAACGCCGCATCTTCGACCACCTGATGAAGCTCGGCGTCGGCTTCTTCAACGACACCCGCTCGGGCCGGCTCGCCGCGCAGATCAACGAGAACGTCAACGGCATCCGCGATCTCCTGTCGATGACGCTGACATCGCTGGCGCGCGATGCGGTATCGCTTGTCGCGCTGGTCGGCGTCATGATCTGGCAGGACCCGATGCTCTCCGCGATGTCGCTGCTGATCGGCCCGCCTTTGATCTACAGTGTCACCTATCTGATGCGCCGGGTGCGTCGCATCACCCGTGAATCGGTGCAGATCAACTCGCGGCTGATCGGCGCCATGCAGGAAGCAACGCAAGGCATCGCCATCGTCAAGGCCTTCACCCTGGAAGAAGAGCTGTCGCGCCGCATCGGCGGCCTCGTCGCCGGCGCCGAGCAGCGGGCAAACAAGATCGCCCGCGTCTCGGAACGGCTGACGCCGATCTCCGAAATGCTGGCCGGCTTCGCCGTAGCCGGCGTCATCGCCTATTCCGGCTACCGGGCGACCGTCGGCGGCCAGCCGCCGGGCGCGGTGTTTGCCTTCATCACCGCCCTGCTGCTTGCCTATGACCCCGCCAGGCGGCTGGCGCGCATGCAGGTCGGCATGGAAAAGTCGCTGGTCAATGCGCGCATGATCTACGAGCTTCTCGACCTCGAGCCGCAGCAGGGTGACGTGCCGGGAGCCGCCGAGGCGAAATTCACCTCTGGCGAAGTGCGCTTCAACAACGTGTCCTTTCGCTATGTCGAAGAAGCGCCGGTCCTGCAGGATTTGAGCTTTGTCGCCGCCGCCGGCAAGGTGACCGCCATCGTCGGCGCCTCGGGCGCCGGCAAGACGACGCTAGTTGCGCTGCTGCAGCGCTTCTACGACGTCGAGTCGGGCAGCATCGAAATCGACGGTCAGGACATTTCAAAGGTCACCAAGCATTCGCTGCGCGGCTCGATCGCTTATGTTTCGCAGCAGCCCTATCTGTTCGAAGGCACCATCCGCGACAACATCCGCTACGGACGTCTGAGCGCCACCGACGCCGAGATTGAACGCGCCGCGCAACAGGCCGCGGCCGACGATTTCATCCGCCAGCAGCCGCAAGGCTACGACACACCGGTCGGCGAGAACGGCGTGACGCTGTCGGGCGGCCAGCGCCAGCGTGTATCAATTGCACGCGCCATCGTTCGGCAGGCGCCGATTCTGCTGCTCGATGAAGCCACCTCGGCGCTCGACAACGAGGCCGAGGCCCGCGTCCAGGAAGCGCTGACCCATGTCATGGAAGGGCGCACCACCATCGTCATCGCGCACCGGCTGTCGACGGTGGTCAATGCCGACCATATTATCGTGCTGGAGCAGGGCCGGCTGGTCGAACAGGGCACGCATGCCTCGTTGATGGCCGACCCGCACAGCGTCTATGCGCGGTTCCACCGGGTGCAGGGCAGGAAAGGGCTGGGGCTTGTCGATGACGCCAAGCCAATCCAGACTGCGGCGCAAAATGGTCACGCGAAACAGGCGGCCGGGAGACATTCATGAGCGACACACCGACCGTCAACATCAATGAAACGGGGGAAATGGGCCTGGTGGTGGTGGGCGCGGCCGGCCGCATGGGCCAGGCGCTGATCCGCGCCATCCACACGATACCGGGTGCCCGCGTCGCCGGCGCCATCGAGCGGGCCGGCTCACCCCATATCGGCAAGGATGCCGGCGAGCTGGCCGGCGTCGGCAGGCTCGAGGTGGCAATCGGCGACGATCCGCTGCCGGCCTTCGCCAAGGCCGACGGCGTGCTCGATTTCACCACGCCGGCGGCGACCGTCGAATTCGCCGGCTACGCCGCGCAGGCGCGCATCGCCCATATCATCGGCACAACCGGCTGCTCGGCCGAAGACAATGCCAGGATCGCGGCGGCGGCACGGCACGCGACGATCGTCAAGTCAGGCAATATGAGCCTCGGCGTCAATCTGCTGGCAGTGCTGGTTGAGCAGGCGGCGCGCGCGCTCGACGCCGACGATTTCGACATCGAGATCCTGGAAATGCACCACCGGCACAAGGTCGATGCGCCGTCGGGCACGGCGCTGCTGCTCGGCGAAGCCGCCGCTGCCGGGCGCGGGGTAGCACTTGCCGGCAACGATGTTCGCGTGCGCGACGGCCATACCGGCGTGCGCAAGAGCGGCTCGATCGGTTTCGCCAGCTTGCGCGGCGGCTCGGTGGTCGGCGACCACTCTGTGGTGCTGGCCGGTACCGGCGAGCGCATCACGCTTGCCCACCACGCCGAAGACCGGGCGATCTTTGCTCGTGGCGCGGTCAAGGCAGCCCTGTGGGCGCGCGGCCGCAAGCCGGGCCTCTATTCGATGCGGGACGTACTCGGCCTGACAGGCTGATCCACAGACTTGGCTGATCCGCAGATTTGGCTGATTCACAAAATTTGAAGGAGCAAATATGTCGAGAACTCTCGTGCTCGTGCGCCACGGCCAGAGCGAATGGAACCTGAAGAACCTGTTTACCGGCTGGCGCGACGTCGACCTGACCGAACTGGGCCATGCCGAGGCCAAGGCGGCCGGCGCCAAGCTCAGGGCGCGCGGCATGAAATTCGACATCGCCTTCACGTCGTCGCTGATCCGGGCGCAGAAGACCTGCCAGCATATTCTCGACGCCGTTGGCCAGAGCGGGCTCGAGACCATCCGCGACCAGGCGCTGAACGAGCGCGACTATGGCGATCTCTCCGGCCTCAACAAGGATGATGCGCGCAAGAAATGGGGCGAGGAGCAGGTGCATATATGGCGCCGCTCCTACGACGTGGCGCCGCCCGGCGGTGAAAGCCTGAAAGACACCGGCGCGCGCGTCTGGCCCTATTACCTGCACGATCTGCAGCCGCATGTGCTGCGCGGCGGCACGGTGCTGGTGGCGGCACACGGCAATTCGCTGCGCGCGCTGATCATGGCGCTGGACGGCAAATCGGGCGAGGAGATCGTCAAGCTCGAGCTCGGCACCGGCGTGCCGGTCATCTATACGCTCAACGCCGATTCGACGGTGGCATCGAAGGAAGTGCTGGAGCATTGAGGCGGAGAAGGAACGCGGCATTCAAAAAAGCGCGTTGACACTCATCCCTCGCCCGCTTAATGAGCGCGCACCAGCCCAGATGGCGGAATTGGTAGACGCGCACGGTTCAGGTCCGTGTTCCGCAAGGAGTGGAGGTTCGAGTCCTCTTCTGGGCACCAAATTCCTGTTTCGGACCGTTTGATATGGTTCGGAGACTCCAAGAAAAAGCCCGGTTTTGCCGGGCTTTTTTGTTGTTTCATGGCCTTTTGGGGTCCGGCCGGGTGAAGTGCTGCCCTTGCTGTTAAACGTGCCGGTTAGCGACAACAGACATTGCAGACGTAAGTGTTGCCATAAGTGACGTAGGCGTCGTCGGGGATAGCCCCGTTTTCCTTCATCGCCTTGGCTAGGTCCTTAGCGGCATCCTGGGCATAGGTGCCGCGTAACGTAATGGCGAACCACCCGTTGGTGGCGAGGTAGGCGACAAGCGGGATTGATGCCGATCGCACATAGGCCTCCGTCTCGGCGAGATTGTCGAAGCTCTTGACCTGGATATGACGCTGTCCGAAGGGGCCGCTCTCATACTGGTCGACGTAGACCCAGGTGTCATGCATGTAGCCGACCTGACCGCCTGCACGGACACGGTACCATCGCTCGACATTATCCAAGATCACGACTGCGCTGCCGTTTCGCACATTGGCGAGCGTGGCGGATTTTACCTCTGGGAGGGCCTTTAAAGGCGCCGCGCCCTGGGAGCGGAGAATACGGCCCGAGCGGGCTTGAGGAATAACGAGTGAAGGATTCATGGAAGCAGGTGGCAAAGAGGCGACAGGCGGTTGTAACGGCGCTTGCTGGGACGATGGCGTCGAGGATGGTGCCTGGTTTGCGACCTGCGGCCAGCTTGCTTCGGGTTCCAAGGTAACGACCTTGTACTTAGCCATCTCGCTCCTAGAAAGATAACGCATGTCGTCACTGTCATATTGCAGCGAAAGCTGAAGCAGAGCGGGATCCACGCCCATTTCGATCATGTAGGTGATGATGTCGGCGGTCATTTGCTGGATGCCGGAAACGGCTTCCTTGCTGTTTACGGGAATGTCGCCACTGAATGAGGATCTATGGACGCCGATGGAACCCGGCTCGGCAAAGCGCACAACGCCACCAAGGAACGCCAGGGAACAGGCCGAAGCACACTCGACAGCCCTGAATTGAGCCGTGCTAAGGCGCAGCCTACGAATAAGGCGGCCAAGCTCCATAGCCTTCTGGATATTGCCGCCGGGGGACTGGAAGGTGACAGCGACTGATGCATTGGACCGTGCCAGTGCCTCGAAAACCGATAGGTCGTCCTGATACGAGAAATCACCCGACACGAGGATATACTGGAATCCGGAGTCGGTCTGCCCGGCTTGAAACTGCAAACCGGCATGCGCCACCGGAGCGCCCAGCAGCATCGATGCAAAACACAACAAGACGCGAACGAAAGAGATGCGAGACATGGCCCATAATACCCCCAAAGTAGCCTAGCTTCGGCGGACGACACTGTCGAATCCTCGTTGCAGATTTGGTGAGAGCAACTTGAAGTTTTGTCTTTGTCGCGACCACTAGTAAGGCGCGCCGCCATCACCCCAGCCAATCCGCCTGGCGCCTGCCGAAACGGGCCTCGGCGTCGGGCTCGAAAACGGAAGGGGTTGATGAAATCGTCGGCACAGTACGGCAGCGTCTTGCTCAGCGAGGCGTCATTTCTTGACTATCATTGGTCTCCGGTTATGCCTATCCGTCCGGGTTAGGTAGCGATCTGTCGTTGCGATAGCGCACAGTGGACCGTCGATGAAATCGCCGTTGAGCAAATTGTCCGCACTGCCCTTGCGCGCCGACGCAACCCCTCGCATCCTTGCATGTCCGGCGGCGACGCCAAGCTCGCCGCCGGCGTCATCGTGATCAGATCAGCTGTGGCGTGTGTCAGTTCGCGGCCGGAACAGGGCAGCTCATGTCGCCCTCCTGGCATTTCAGATAGCCTTCGAAATCTTTGGCACGGGATTGCGTAAGGCCGTCCATGCACTGCGCGATGAGCATTGGCATCATGCTTCCTCCGGCCGCTCCCGCCGTCTGGAAACTGCACTCCGCGTCGCGAAACTTGCCCCAATCGCGCTGTGCCTGAACAAGCAGCTTCTTGGTATCCGCATCGTCGTTCAGGCGGGCTTCGATCTGCTTGTAAAGCTCGTTGAGCTTCTTGTCGGATTTCTGAAACTCGGCACCGAAGCACTGGTTCATGGTGGCCTGATCCTTGGCATCGGCGCACTTGTCCTTGGCGAAGGCGAAAGTCGGCATGGCCGGAACCATGGCAGCAATCAGTATTGCGGTTTTCATCGATTTCCCTTTCCGGTTGCAGTCAAGCTCTTAAGTTGCTCAGCCCCGCCCCATGTTGCTGTCCGTCATTGCCACGGTTAGCCGTGCCCATGGTCTGATTATCTGGTTTTCGTTGGATCAGCTTTGTCACCTTCGGAGACCGTGACGCGAGTTCCGTCACGCCGGAATAGTGGTTCTCCTCATGCGCCAACGGCGTCGGCGGCAAATCTCCACCGATCACCATCATTCCGTAACTTGCTCGGCAAAACACTTTGCCAGATCTTGCGGCGCTCCGAGCTTCTTCGCCCAGGATACCAGTTCAGGTTTTTCCGACGGCTCGGCATAGCCGCCCCACACGTCGCGAAACTGCTTCTTTCCGTCGACTGTCTGGAAGAACATCACACCGTCGTCGCCCACGGGCGTGGAGACGTAAGCGGCGCTCCAGTTGCCGTTCTCCATGATCGTGATGAACTTCACCCGAGCGGGCTTGACCTTGTTGTTCAACGCCGAGGCGACGAGAGATGCATATTCCTGCTTGCGCGCCTTCGTCGCTTCGACCTTTATGCCGTCGCAGGCGCTACCCGCAGCGAAAGCGGATGTCAGCGTCATTCCCAGCCCCGTGAGGCCGGCCATAACGATTTTGGCATGTCGCCGGACCAGGCCGCTGAATTCAGGCATAATTGGCTTCCTCCTTTTTCGCCCCGGAGTCCCTTATTCGGAATCGTCATCGTCCGATGAATTGTCATCGTCCGGTATATCGACCTCGCAGCCGATGCCGCGGCAGCCTTGGTAGTTGCCTTGCGTATCGAAGTTCGGATTGCCTTCTTTGTCGTACTGCGGTCTGTCGTCGATCGTTTGATCCCCGTCATCAGGATCGTCGACTTTACATCCGAGCCCATGGCAGCCGATGTAACGGCCCCTGGTATCGAAGTTGGGATTGCCGTTCCTGTCGAACTGCGGCCGGTCATCAATCTTTCGGCCGCCTTTGTGGGACGGATCAACCAGGCAGCCCTTTCCGCGACAATCATCGTAATCGTCGGTGGTACAACCGGCGATCGCCATCACAGCAGTGGCCAAGGCCGCACAGATTACGAATTTCATGGTTCATTCCTCCGACTGGCTGGCGGACATCGTCGATGTCGGAAGGCCGTTGCAGGCGGCGATCCCCGCCTTTGCCGCGGAGTCTGGCGCCAATCGGAGGAGGGCAAAGCTTCGCCGGCCATCGAACGAGAGCCAGGCTGTGGGCGACGCATTCGACGACTTAGCCGATGGTTGCCGTAATCTCTCACGTCGGAGGGAACGCTCCCGGCGGGGGCCGCCGCATTAGCGAATGTCAATATTCCTCTCCATGCTTAGTGCCCCGTCCGCCCAAGCATGTTTCAACAATCCGCTGACGCGGCTGTGCTTCCAAGAAATTGCATCCGAGTCCGCCTGTGACAAGGACAAATCCCAATATCGCAGGTTGAATTTGGCAGATGCTTAATATTTCGGAATCAGCACCGGTTATCTTAGCAGGCACTGAAACATGCATCTGCCGCAAGATTACGGAACGTTCCATTAGCTTTGTTTCTCATTGATACAAGTAATACTCCATAGCGTTGTGACTTTTCGCCTGCTCTACGAAAAAAACGCGACGAGACCGTTTCTTATAAGATCGCCCTAATCGCGATCTATCGTGGTATTTTTTTCGAACCCAGCCCAACCCGTTGCGAGGGCCAAAAGAAACGCCGCCCCTTTGCCGACTTTTCGTACTGGCCGTCGGGCCAGGCGACTGCAAACATCCTCAAGGTCAGCCTGACGATGCGCCTTGGCTGCGGACATGACGATGTTTCGTGGCGCCAGCCGCGATGAGCGGTTTAGAAAGCCGGACGAACCCCGCCTTGTCTCACCCCAGCCCGATCCGCTTGGCGCCTTGCCGGAACAGCGCCTCGGCGTCCGGCTCGAAGCGAAAGGTGCCGATGAAATCGTCGGCGCAGTAGTTCGGCAGCATCTTGCGCAGCGCAGCGGCGAAACTTCGTGCCTCACTCAGCCGGCCCGCCAGCGCAAGGCAATGCGCGGCAATCGCCAGGATGATGACATGGGCGTTGGGACGGGCGGCTGCTTTCAGCGCCCATTCGGCGGCTTCATCGAACTGGCCAAGCCGGACATGCGACATCGCCCTGGCGCCCAACATGCCGAACAGCAGTGGATCGAAGGGACTCAGATGCCTGGAATGGTCGGACGAGCCGATCGCGGCCTGCGGGTCGCCGGACTGCGAATGGACGAACGACAGCGCATAGTGGCCGAGCGCGAAATTCGGGCTGAGGTCTACGGCGCGTTCGAGCTCGGTGAGGGAGCCGTCCTGTTCGCCACGCAGCCACAGCGCCCGCCCCATGGCCCAGTGAGCGGCTGGATTGTGATCGTCGACGAGCAGGCTCTGGCCGGCTGCCTCGAAGGCCAGGGCGCTTTCCTGGTCGCGGTCGCCCCAACGCTGGAAGGCATTTTGCCAATGGGTGAAGGAGAGGCCGGCATAGGCGCGGGCGAAGGTCGGATCGAGCTTCAAGGCCGTGTCGAAGAAATGCCGGGCCTGCTCGTTTTCCGTGCGGGTGAAGCGATACATGTGCCAGAGCCCGCGATGGTAGGCTTCCCAGGCGTTCAGCGAATTGGGCGCCTTCAGCATGGCGCGGTTGCGCTCGACGGTTTCGATCTCGGCCGAGATCGACGAGACGATGCTGTTGCCGATGTCGTCGAGCACGGTAAAGATGTCGTCCGGTCTGCGCTCGAACGTCTCGGCCCAGACGATCCTGGCCGTGCGCACCTCGACAAGTTCCACGCTGACCACGACGCGGGCTGCCTGGCAGCGTACCGTGCCGGTGGCGACATAGTCGACGTTGAGCCGGCGGCCGGCGTCCTCCGGCGCAATGTTTTTTTCGGCGAGCGCAAACACCGAGCCGCGTGCGATGACGAAAAAGTCCCTGAGCTTGGCCAGGCGGGTGATGATGTCGTGGGTGAGGCCGTCGGCCAATCCACCGCGCGGGCCGCCGACAGCCGCCTCTTCGGCAAACGGCATCACGGCGAGCGAAGCCTTCTGCGATGCAGCAGTATCGGAACGGGGAGGCACAATTGACGCGTGGGGGGCCGCGGGTACGAGTGAAGGTCGCGCCCAGAGCGCTGCTGCAGGTCGTTCACCGCGGATCGTCCGCCATGCCTCACGAACGGCTCCGAAATCCAGATCCTCTGAAGCAAACAGCCGCGCCGCGGAAGCGAGATGTTCCTCGCCCGCGCCAAACTGGCCGCGCTGCGCCAGCCTTTTCAGAAGAGCCATATGCGCGCGCCCGTCGAACGGAGCGAGTTCCAGCCATTTGTCCAGATGCGAGGACATTTCGTCGGCATCCGCCGGAAGCTTGTTGACGAGGTGTTCCAGGATTGCGGCGTGCCAGGCGCTGAAGCGGCGGCGCTGAGCGATCAGCCAACCGTCGAAATGCGGGCTGCGGTCGATCTCCAGCCCATCGAGAAAATCGCCGGCGAACATTCCGGAAAGAGCCTGCAGCCGCTCCAGACCGAGCGTCTCAACGCCCTTGGCGGCGGCCGAGGCTATGTCGATAGCGTCGACGGAAGCACCTTTCAGATCAAGCGCGATCGTGTCGCCTGGTGTCTCGACCCTGCGATGGTGCGGTTCATCGAGGATGCCTCTAAGCTTGCTCAGGCACCAGCGAAGCTCGCCGCGCGGGTCGTTCGGCACATCCCACAAAAGCTCGCAGAGGCGGCTGCGGCCGACCGGATGTGGCGCCAGCGCCAGATAGGCGAGCAGCGCACGCAGCTTGCGCGATTTTGGGAGCTGGATGATGATGCCGTTGCGTGCGATCGTCAGCGGTCCGAGCAGACGCACGGAAAGACCGGCCATCTCGCCGCCGAGGCTCGATCGGGCGGATTCCACGTAAGTTTCCACGCCTGCTCCCACGCTGGCCAGTCGGCCTTTGTTTTATCACCAAACGTGACACGGTGCATCCGGCAGCGAATTCCCGCGCCGGATACTGGCATTGCCGGGAGGCAGATGTAGCGTGGCAAGGTCTCGAAACCTCGCCGCCCAAGCCACCGGTCTGTAACCGGCCCGTGACGACAAGAGACAACGACAACGCGAGGAGATCGACATGTTGCATCAACAGAAAATCAGAACCACCGCCGGGCGCGGCCGTCTGTTCGACAGCATTCTCGACACGGTCGGCGATACGCCGGTGATCCGCATCAATAATCTCGGACCGGACCATGCCACGATCTATGTGAAGGCCGAGTTCTTCAATCCCGCCGCCTCGGTAAAGGACAGGCTGGCACTCAACATCATCGAGGAGGGCGAGCGCAGCGGCGCCTTGAAGCCGGGCCAGACCGTGGTCGAGGCGACCAGCGGCAACACCGGCATCGGCCTTGCCATGGTTTGCGCCCAGAAGGGCTATCCGCTGGTGGTGACGATGGCCGACAGTTTTTCCATCGAACGCCGCAAGCTGATGCGCATGCTGGGCGCCAAGGTGGTGCTGACGCCGCGCGCCCAGAAGGGTTTTGGCATGTACACGAAGGCGGTGGAGCTCGCCGAGGCCAATGGCTGGTTCCTTGCCCGCCAGTTCGAGACCAAGGCCAATGCCGCCATTCACGAAGCGACCACGGCGCGCGAGATCATCAACGATTTCGCCGGCTCGCGGCTCGACTGTTTCGTCACCGGCTATGGCACGGGCGGCACCGTCGCCGGCGTCGGACGCGTGCTGCGCCGCGAGCGGCCGGAGACCCGGATCGTGCTCGCCGAACCGGCCAATGCGCAGCTTATCGGCAGCGGCAAGCCGCAGCAGCGCGGCGCCGGCGGCGCGCCTGCCGCCAGCCATCCAGCGTTCGAGCCGCATCCGATCCAGGGCTGGACGCCCGACTTCATTCCGGACGTGCTGCAGGAGGCGATCGATACAAGCCTCTACGACGACGTGGTGCCGATTGCCGGGACCGAGGGCATGAAATGGGCCAAGGCGCTGGCGCAGAAGGAAGGGATTTTCACCGGCATCTCCGGCGGGGCGACCTTCGCGGTGGCGCGGCAGATCGCGGAAAAGGCGCTACCCGGCTCGGTGATCCTGTGCATGCTTCCCGACACCGGCGAGCGTTACATGACCACGCCGCTGTTCGACGGCATCGAAGCGGAGATGGACGCCGAGGAGACCGCGCTTTCGCAGTCGACGCCCGGCTGCCAGTTTCCGGCGTGACGGCGGCACATCGGGAGCGGCCTGCATGGACACGAAACCTGGATTGGCCGTCACGGCCAGCGAGGAAACGCTTGACCCCTCGAACTGGGCCGATGTGCAGGTCCTGTCGCATCGGATCGTCGACGATGCCGTCGCTTACCTGCGCGATGTCAGAGAGCGTCCGGTGTGGCAGGAGATGCCGGTCGATGTGAGGACCTTCTTCACATCGCCGCTGCCGCGTTCGCCGGCGCCGCTGGCAGAAATCTATGGCGACGTCACCAGGAGCTTGATGCCCTATCCGATGGGCAACATCCATCCGCGCTTCTGGTCCTGGTATATGGGCTCGAGCAATTTCACCGGCGCGCTCGGCGATTTCCTGGCGGCGATCCAGGGCTCCAACCTCGGCGGCGGCAACCATTCCGCCGCGCTGATGGACAACCAGGTCGTCGACTGGTGCAAGGAAATGATGGGCTTTCCGCAATCGGCCAGCGGCACACTGGTCAGCGGCGGCTCGATGGCCAACATCATCGGTCTGACCGTGGCGCGCAACGCCAAGGCCGGCATCGACATACGCGAGCACGGCCTTGCTGGCATCGACAAGCCACTGCGTTTCTACGGCTCCGACCAGCTTCACTCCTGTCATCGCAAGGCGATGGAGGCGCTCGGCCTCGGCAACCGGGCGCTGCGCCGCATCCCGAGCGATGCCGGGCTGCGGATCGACATCGCTGCGTTACGGGCGGCGATCGCCGAGGACCGTGACGCCGGTTTCAAGCCGGCCTGCGTGATCGGTACGGCCGGCACGGTGAACACCGGCGCAATCGACGATCTGCAAGCGCTGGCCGACCTGGCGGCAAAAGAGGATCTGTGGTTTCACGTCGATGGCTGCATCGGCGCCTTGCTTGCGATTGCGCCGGACAATTCGCATCGCGTTGCCGGCATCGAGCACGCCCACTCAATCGCGCTCGATCCGCATAAATGGCTGCACGCGCCCTTCGAGGTCGGCTGCGCGCTGATCCGGGATGCCTCCGCGCATCGCCGCACGTTCGCGGTGACGCCGGAATATCTGGAATCGACGCCGCGCGGCCTGGCCTCCGGCCAATGGCTGCACGACTACGGCTTGCAGACCTCACGCGGCTTCCGGGCGCTGAAGGTGTGGATGGCGCTGCGAGAACACGGCATCGAAAAGTTCGGCCGGCTGATCGACCAGAACATCGCGCAAGGGCATTATCTCGGTGAGCTGATCGAGGCCGAACCGGCGCTCGAGCTGGTGGCGCCGGTGAACATCAACATCGTCTGCTTTCGCTATCGCGCCGATGGGTTGGACGCTGAGCGCCTGAAAGCGCTCAATACCGAGATCATGCTGAGGCTGCAGGAAGAAGGCATCGCCGCCATTTCCGACACGACGGTGCATGGCCAGCATTGCCTCAGGGTCGCCATCAACAACCACCGTACCCGGCGTGACGATCTGGACCTGCTGGTGCGGGAAACGGTGCGCCTCGGGCGGGAGATTTCAAGGGCGGGCACCGCCGGCTGACGCCGGCTTCCGCTGCCTTGGGCGCCGGCTTTCCGTCGGGCGGCACGAGTCACGCCTCGAGCCAAACCTTCTCGAAATGCTGCTCGAGCGACTGGTGCTGCTCGCAGCCGTGGACGCCCTTGCGGTAGGTGCGGTAGACCGAGCGCCAGTAGGGCTGGATGATAATGCCGGAATCGCGGAGATTCTGCTCGATCTTCGCCATGATCTCCTTGCGGTCGCCGGCATCGGGCATCGCCAGCGCCTTGTCGAGTAGGCTGTCGAATTCCGGATTGGCGTAAGCGCTCTCGTTCCAGGCGGCGCCCGATTTGTAGGCCAGCGCCAGCACCTGGATGCCCAGCGGCCGGCCGAGCCATTCGGTGCAGGAGAACGGATATTTGCTCCAGTCGTTCCAGAAGGTGGCGGCCGGCAGCACCGTGCGCTTGATCTTCAGCCCAGCCTCGCGCATCTGCGCTGCGATGGCGTCGCCGGTGGTCTTTTGCCAGTCGACGTCGACCGAAATGAGCTCGTATTCGTGATCGGCCTTGCCGGCCTCGGCGAGCAGGGCCTTGGCTTGATCGATGTTGCGCACGGCTGGGCCGATATCGGCATATTCGGGATGCATCGGCCCGACATGATGGTTCTCGGCCGGCTTGCCGCGGTTGTCCATGCCGATCTTCAGCACAGCGGCGTTGTCGACGGCGAGCTGGGCGGCGCGGCGCACCTTGATGTCGTCATAGGGCGGATTGGCGACATTGAAACGCGCGACGATCGTCGAGCCGGTGGCGATCTCGGAATTGCTCAGGCCCATCGAGTCGGTCTGCGCAACCGTGTCGGAGGCGGTTTCGTGGTCGGTGTCGATCTCGCCCGATTCGAAGGCCGACAGCATGGCGTTGGGGTCGGAGCCGTAGTCGACCCATTTGATGCCGTCGAGGTAGAACTCGCCCTTCCACCATGGCTTGTCTTTGCGGCGGACTTCGGCGCCGACCTCGGCGTCCCATGCCACGAGTTCGCACGGCCCGGTGGTGATCGCCAATGCCTTCAGCGGGTCGCCGTCGCCTTCATAGCTGCGGTGCATGATCAGTGCCGGATAGTCGGCCATGCCGGCAATCAGTGAAATGTCGGGCTTGGGCAAATTGAGCCGCACGGTGAAGTCGTCGACGCGTTCGATGCCGCCGTCGACGGCTTTCTTGGTGTCCGCGTTGACCAGCGCGCCCATCCGCGCGGCGACAGAATTGCCGGCGACGGACGCATCGCACCAGCGCGTCAGATTGTGAATGACATCGTCGGCGTTGAAGGTGTCGCCATTCGACCAGTTGACGCCTTTGCGGACATGCAGCGTCAGCACGCGGGCATCGTCGCTGGTCTCCCAGCTCTCGAGCAGCCATGGCTCGAAGGTGAAGTCGCGGTTCCAGCGCACCAGATATTCATTACACTGGCGGGCGACGTTGGACATCTCGACGCCGTCGAAGGTGCGCGGATCCTTCCAGCCCTTGACGTTCATGGCAACGCGCAAGACGCCACCGCGCTTCGCCTCCTCGGCCCTGGCCGGTGACGGAGCAAGCCCGCCAAGCGCCAGCGCGCCGGCAGCGCTGACACCAAACGCGGCCATGGTGGCGAGATATTCGCGCCGGTTCATCTGGCCCTTCTTGAAGCCGTCGGCGACGGGCGCGGCCTGCGGATGCAATTTCCGATCGGTCAGCATGAACTTCATCGTCGTTCCCTCTTTGTTGGGCGCCTCCGACCGACCGCGCCGCGGGGGTGGATGCGTTTCGCAGGGGCGCCTTACGTGAGGTGATGATAATGCTGGCCTGAGCGGGCAAGTGTTCAGGTTCCCGCAGTTGTTGTGCGCTGTTCCGCAGTGGGGAGCTTGAGGAGAGAGGATTTCTGCGCTTGCCTGGCCGGCATGAGAGCCGCACTCCGCCGTCACTCCGGCCACTTGCCCCCGCCCAGCGCGGCTATAGCCGCGACGATGCGATCAAAGGCCTCGCTGGCGCGCGGCACGGTCTTGCGGGCGCGCAGGAAACTGTGCACGAGGCGCGGCTCCTCGCGCCACCATGCCTTACCGCCGGCGGCAAGGATGCGGTCGCGATAGGTCTGGCCGTCCGATGACAGCGGATCGCATTGCGCGGTGACGATTACCGTCGGCGGCAGGCCGGAGAAGTCGCTATCGCCAAGTGGCGAAAATGTCGGGTCGTCCGGCGACTGCCCCTTCGCTGCCCGGATATGGCGATAGAATTCGACGTCCCGCAACGTCAGCAGCGGCGCTTCGGCGTGCTCGATATAGGAGCCGGTGCGCGCTTTGCGGTCCAGCTCTGGGCCGTCTAGCTCGTCACCGCCGAGCTCGGGATAGATCAGCACCTGGCCGATCGCGCGGCGAGGATGAGTGCGTGTCGCCTGCGCCACTGCTGCGGCCAGGTTGCCGCCGGCGCTCTCGCCGCAGAGCACGATCGGCAAGCCGGTCGTCGCCGCAGCCCATTCGAACACCGCCAGCGCATCCTCGAAGGCCGCCGGATGCAGATGTTCCGGCGCCAGCCGGTAGTCGGCGGACAGAACCGCAAAGCCGGTGCCGGCGCAGATCTCGGCGCAGATGTCGTCATGGCTGTCGAGCCCGCCAAGCACGAAACCGCCGCCGTGATAATAGACGACCATCGCCTGCGGCGCCGTTCCCGCCATATGGTAACGCCGGACCGGGATCGCACGGTCGCCGACGCTGCTGTCGCTGGCCTTGACGCCGGGTGGATAGGGCTCGCGAAACGCCCGGCACATGGCGTCATAGACCGCCCGCTGCCTGTCGATCGGCATGTAGACGATTTCGGGCGGATACCACTCGTTGACCCGATCGATATAGGCCCACAGCTCCGGATCGAGCAGCGTCAGGTATTTTCCGCGGTCTGTCGTTTCGGGTCGCTCGGCTTCGGTGACCATCGCGGCGCGATCCCGCTCAGAGCTCGGCGTAGAGCCGGGCGGCGTTTTCGTAGCTGAAACGCAGCGGCACCGAGCCCTCGACCTGCCAGGCATCGACCGTCTCGCCGGCCAGCAGCCGGCAGGCGGCCTCGGTGGTGGTGACGGCACCGCCATAGAGCCGGTTGGCGAGGTTGAGGATGGCCGTCTGGTGCATCGCCGTGCTGCCGCTGCCGCAGGCATCCTTGACCAGCAGCACGCGAAACCCGAGCGCCACCGCATCTTTGACGGTGGCATCGATGCAGGCCTCGGTCCAGACGCCGGCAACGACCAGCCATTCGATGCCGTCGGCCTTGAGCCGCCCGGCGGCAGGCCCTCCACCAAAGGCGCTGGCCTGCGTCTTGACCAGCATCGTCTCGCCGGCTGCAGGCGCCACTTCCGGACAGATCGCCGTCAGCGGATCGTCCTTGTCGGAGAAAGCCGACTTGCCGTTGGCCTCGACCGGATGGAACGGCTGTGCCGCGGCGAGATCGACGACATAGGCCCAGTGATACAAAGGCACATGATTGGCTCGTGCTGCTGCCTGCAGGCGCTGTACGTTGGCGAGGATGTCGCCATAGCCTTCGACCAAATAGCGCTTGTCCCGCCGATGCTCCTCCTGGAGATCGATGAACACCGCCGCCGCCTTGCCGGGCTTGATCGAGATGGGGCTTTTCATGCAAAACTGCCTGTCAGCACTCAAACGTGCGTGTCAAGAAAATCGTCCTCGTAGGGGAAGCGCGACAGAAGTTCGGTGCCGGTCTCGGTGATCAGGATCTCGTCCTCCAGCTTGACGCCCTCGCGGCCGCCCTTCTCGCCGATATAGCTTTCGACGCTGACCACCATGCCGGGCACGATGACACCGTCGCGACCATAGGTTTCGTAATCCATGGCGTGCGCGATGAACGGCGTCTCGCCATGCATGCCGACGCCGTGCATGACCGAGGTATAGCGCTGGTCGACGAAGCGGTCCGGGATCTTCCAGGCCTTTTCGGCAATCTGGCGAAACGCCATGCCGGGCTTGACGACCCCGATATTGTGCTGAACCTGGTCGTGCGCCATCTTGTAGAGCGACTTCTGGTAATCCGTCGGCCTGCCCGGGCCGCAGCGGAAGGTGCGCGAGAAATCCGAATAATAGCCGTAGCAGCCGATCGTGTCGGTATCGAGCGCCAAGAGTTCGCCCGGCCTGATCTTGCGGCCGCTCGCTTCGTTGAACCAAGGATTGGTGCGCTGGCCCGAGGTCAGCAAACGGGTTTCGATGAACTCGCCGCCCTGCCGGATCACCTCGCCATACATGATGGCGAACAGCTCGTTTTCGGAAACGCCGGGCTTGATCGCCTCGCGCACGGCATAGACGGCGGCCTCGGCGCCGGCCATCGACACCTGCAGGCATCTTACTTCCTCGGGCGTCTTGACCGCGCGCACCGCCAAAATCTCGCCCTGGCAATCGCGGACGTCGCAGCCGCGCTTTTTGAGCGCCAGCGCCTGCAGATGGCTGCAGCGGTCGAGGCCGAGCTTCATCGAGCCGCCGCCATGCGCCTTGAGCAAATCGGCGATCTCGTCGGCGAAGGGACCCGCGGTTTCGTCGTCGCGGCCCGACACCGAAGACCATACCAGCTTGGACGGACGCGCCTCGTCGATCGTGTCGAGCACCATCGAGACATGGTAGCTCTGCGGATATTCGAACAGCACGATCGGCCCTTCGGTGGGGATGAAGAAGTAGCGCGTCGAGTTGCGCAGGAAATAGCCGAACATGTTGCGCGAACCGGTGGCGTAACGCTGGTTGTAGGGGTCGAACAAAACGACGCCGCCATAGCCGGCCTCGCGCATCCAGGCACGCAGCTTGGCAAGGCGCCCCTTGCGCAGCGCGTCGGCGTCGATGAAGGACGGCTCGGTATCGGACAGCCACATGCCGCCGGCCGGATCGGCCGCCGCCGGATGGCGCATGCGGTCCTTGAAGTCGACGTCCTCGGTGCTGTCGGGGTCAAAAACGACAATGCTCATGGGTGCCTCCTGGAAGCGGCGAGGATGGGCCAAGGGTGGCGCAAAGTCTGTGCGAAATCCCGCAGGTGTTGTGCCGGATGCCGCTAGGCGGCAGCCCCCTTCAATTACCTCGGCGATTGACTGTGGGCCCGAACGTTTTCGTCATCCTAGGGCGGAGCAAGGAGCGAAGCGACGCAGCGCAGACCCTAGGATCCATGCCGTGACATTGGTCGTAGAATGCGGCGGAATGGCGCTTGTGCGCGCATCGATGCTCGCTACCCTGAAACCATGACCGGCTACGTTTACATGACCGCAAGCCAGAAGCGCGGCACGATCTATATCGGGGTTACGAATGATCTCGGCCGCCGCATGCCGGAGCACAAATCCGGCGAGGGCTCGCGGTTCACCAGCCGCTACGGTGTGCAGCGTCTGGTCTGGTATGAGGAACATTTCGACATTGTCGACGCCATCCAGCGCGAGAAGTCGCTGAAGCGCTGGCCACGCCAATGGAAGATCGAGCTCATCGAGAAGACCAATCCGGAATGGTTCGAGCTTTTTCGCGGGACGGGTCCGCAGGCGCACTGCCGCGAGGTAACGGCATGGATCCCAGGGTCCGCGCCGCGTCGCTTCGCTCCTTGCTCCGCCCTGGGATGACGAAGTGGAGGGGTGTTCGGCCAATCTCCGACGTTTGCGGCTTGCAGAGGCCCCTAATGCCTCCGCATCACCTTCGGCGCATGCCCATGCTCTTCCCGAAACGCGCGGGCAAAGCTCGACATCGAGGCAAAGCCGCAGGCGAGCGCCACGTCGCGCACCATCAGCGTGGAATGCGCCAGCAGGTCGGCGGCACGCTTCAGCCGCAGCCGGCGGTAGTAGCCGTTGGGCGAAATGCTGAGCTCGGAGCGAAAATTGCGTTCGAGCTTGTCGGAGGAGACGCCAAGCCTATTCGCCAACTCCGCCATGCCGAGCCGTTCCTCCACTGCATCCTCCATGATGGCGATGGCCGACAGCACCAGTTCATTCTGCACGCCGGTGCGTAAGCGCAGCGGCATCAGCTTGCGGTCGACGCTGGAGCGCAGCGGGCTGTGCACGAACCACTCGGCGACGCCGGCCGACAGCTCGGCGCCATAATCGCGGGTGATGATCTCCAGCATCATGTCGAGGCTGCCGACACCGCCGGCCGAGGTGAAGCGCTTGCGGTCGATGACGTAGAGATCGCGCCTGAGCTCGATGTCGGGAAAGGCCTCGGTGAAGGCGGCCTGGCTGGTCCAGTGCAAGGTGCAGGCATGGCCGTCGAGCAGGCCCGCGCGGGCAAGGAAGAACGCCGCATCCGCCACAGCACCGATATGGGCGCCACCGCGCAGGCTCTTGCGGATCCAGCTCACGGCATCGTACGCGACGAGATGATCGGCATCTCCGCCCGAGCAGACGACGATGCGATCGACCTTCGGCGCGTCATGGGCGGAAAAGCCGGGCTGGATGACGACGCCGTTCGAAGCCTCGACCGGGCCTTCGGCGGCGCCGACAATGATCCAGCGATAATAGTCCCGCTTGGCCAGCACGTTGGCGGCGCGCAACGGCTCGATGACCGAACTGAACGCCATCATCGGAAAGCCGGGGAAGACGAGGATGGCGAAAGTTAGGGGGGCGTCGGTGGGTTTTGATAGGTCGCGCGTGGGGGTGGTCATGGGTTCACCGTGCCTGTCGGCAACTGGACGGAACGCACAATTCTGCCGAATGCGGTCGAGGTCAATTCACAGCAGCGATGGCGATGAGACCCCGAAAGCTGTTGTTACTACGCTGGTGCGACAGATGCGGCCGTGACGGGAAGCTGGTCCCAGGTTCGGTTGTCTAAGAGGCGCCCATTGCGCTTTTTGTTCGCTCCACCCCATTGCTTGAAGTGAAACGCAACACTCGCGCGCTCGCATTGATCGCGTATCGACCTCACCCAATCCGGATCCATGAAACGAGCGCCCGGCCCGCTCTCGCCTCCTGCTATTACCCAATCAATTGCTTCGAGATCTAGCCGGTCCAAGGGGCCAAGTAGTGGCTCTAAACTTAAGAATTTGATTGCCGCGCCAGTCATTCGGAGGTCGTCCACGCGGGATAAGTAGTTGTCATTCTCAACGCTCACCCCCATCCAGACGTTTGAAGGCCAATCCAAGCTAGTCGACAAAATCCGAAGGCGTTCAGATCGTTTCGTAAGAATTTGATATGTGTGCTGCGGTGTCCCGTTCATTACCGCGAAGACGCTTTGAATGAACTCCAGGGGGACCTTTTCGTGAAAAAGGTCTGACATCGAATTGACGAAAATCAGCCGTCCTCGCTTCCATGTTCCTGGTAAGGCGAGTGTATCGTAGTCGAGCCTGATCGAGCCGTTCCATTTTGCCCGCCCGCCCGATATGCGGGTGGTTCCCGCATATTTGGGCTGCCCCATCGCCTCAAGGCGGCTTGCCATCCGCATGGCGTAGCAATTGGTGCAGCCAGGAGACAGAATTGTACACCCGGCGACGGGATTCCACGTTGCCTCCGTCCATTCTATGCCTGAATTAGTAGCCATCGTCTCAACCTTTGAACCTAATTCTAACATGCTCTGGATAGGTAAATGCTTTCCGTTTACCTGTGGTGGAATACGCTTTCACCTTAGTTTCTTTTTCAAGTTTTATGAGAATTTCACGATAGTTAGGCCTTACATACGGTGTATCGACGCTGTGTTTCTGATAAATTTGATCAAACGTGACCTCTTGGTTCGCATACTTGGCAAGCAAATCTCCTTCCAAGGCGTCAAGTGGCCGTTGAAGTGAAAAAAGCAGCGGCATATCTGCATCAGCGGGTGAATACGTCAGCGATGGGACCCCTTGGTCATGGGTCGAGCTTTCCTTGGCCATAATGCCCTTCATGATGTCGTAGCCTTTAAAATGCTTTGAGACAAAAATTAGCTTGTGAGACGTTCGGGTCCCTGCTGCATTCCTGAATGTGAATGGAAGGACAAACGTCCCTCCAAGATTCTTGATCTCATTCGCAAGAGCCTCGAGGATAAGAGCCTCTCTTAGATCCGGCTTTTTGCCTTCCAACTGCTTCCTAAGGGCATTAGCCCTGGCTTCCCCGAACAGAGCATTCATGTGACTTGTGACGGCGGGATTGTTTATACCCGCGTTAATGCGGTTGTAGTTAAAGAAGAAGACGCAATCGCATCCCCAATCTTTGATAACCCCGTTCACTATCTTGAGTGACAGGCCCTTATAGCCGAAGGGGTCTACGAACGAGAACGAAGGAATTAGCGTAGTTTGCATGAAGAACCTAGCCGCGTCTTCATCTATCTCCCCGCACGAAACTTCAGGCTTGAACTTAAGATTTTCGATTCCTTGAAGAGCATCTATTTCTTCTTGTAGTGTCGACGTGTTGTCCTTGTTTGCGTCATTGAGCAGAGCAACGAGCATTTTCGCCATTCTTGGGTTGCTGATAGCACGTTCCAGAACGAGTAGAGGCGTAGAGGCGGATCCGTCCCTATAACGACCAGGGCCAGCATACAGGTCAATATAGGCGATCTTGCCATTCTTGAGTTCAGCAGTCGGCATCACAACCGTCGCCCAAGCGCTGAAGTATTTTTCTACGATTCGAGCCTTGACCTCGGACTGGTCGCTGCGCTCCTCAAAAAAACCTCTTGCCCATATCGCTTCCCCAGCTTGGAACAAAACAAGAACGATGTCAATAGGTGATGTATCCTGGCAGAGAACTGCCAAAATAATCTCTCAGTAACTTTCTAATGTTGGTCAAGCGATTGTTGATTTTGACGCCGAAACACGCTCGGATCTTTGCGCTTACGCCTCGTAGCCGCCGTCGAAGCCAGTAGTCATCGTGACAGGCCTGCGCGAGGCCGGTCATAAATGGGTCCCATCATCCATGGTGTGTGAGCGGCATCGCGCGGCGGATCGCCGTGAGCGAGCTTGACGCCATCGGCATCATTGACGAGAGCGTACCTCTCCCGGTGTACGGGATGCCGGTAGGCAGGTGAGGGGCAGCGCCGGCATCGATAGTTGATCACCTCACATCCCTTAAGGGCTTTCAATGCCTGGAGTGCCCCACCACCGGCTCCCCCTCAGCCCTTCAGCGCCTGATCCAAATCCGCGATCAGATCGTCGCCATCCTCGATCCCGGCCGATAAGCGCACCAGCGAATCGGAAATCCCGATCTCGGCGCGTTTTTTCGCGGGGATCGAGCCGTGCGTCATCAGCGCCGGGTGCTCGATCAGGCTTTCGACGCCGCCGAGGCTTTCGGCCAGCGTGAACAGTTGCGTGTGTTCGAGGAAGCGCTTGGTGCCGGCGAGGTCGCGGTCGAGCTCGACGGTGATCATACCGCCGAAGGCGTGCATCTGCCGCCTGGCGATGGCGTGCTGCGGATGGCTGGGCAGGCCGGGATAGATGACACGACGGATGTCGGGGCGGCTTTCCAGCCAGTGCGCGATCTTCTGGCCGTTCGAGGAATGGCGCTCCATCCTGAGCGCCAGCGTCTTCAAGCCGCGCAGCGCCAGGAAACTGTCGAACGGCCCGGAAATGGCGCCGATGGCGTTCTGCAGGAATTTCAGCCGCTCAGTGAGATCCTTGTTGTCGCCGACCACGGCGACGCCGCCGACCATGTCGGAATGGCCATTGAGGTATTTGGTCGTCGAATGCACTGATATGTCGATGCCGAGCTCCAGCGGCCGCTGCAGATAGGGGCTGCAGAAGGTGTTGTCGGCGACCGAAAGCACGCCTTTGCGCCTGGCCAGTGCTGCGACCGCTTCCAGATCGACGACACGCAGCAGCGGATTGGTCGGCGTCTCGACCCAGAGCAGCTTGGTCTCAGGGCGGATCGCCGCTTCGACGGCGGCAAGATCGGTGAAGTCGACGAAGTCGACCTGCAAATTGGCCGAGCGCTTGCGCACCCGTTCCAGCAATCGGAACGTGCCGCCATAGATGTCGTCGGTGGCGACGATATGCGCGCCTGAATCGAGCAGTTCAAACACCGTGGCGATCGCCGCCAGCCCCGAAGCGAAGGCGAAAGCGGCTGTGCCGCTTTCGAGGTCGGCCACAGCGCGTTCGAAGGCAAAGCGGGTCGGGTTCTGGCTGCGGGCATATTCAAAGCCCTTGTGCACGCCCGGGCTCTGCTGGCCATAGGTCGAGGTGGCGTAGATCGGTACCATCACCGCGCCCGTCGTCGGGTCGTGGCTCTGGCCGCCATGGATGGTGCGGGTCGAGAAGGCGAGGCGGTTTTTGCCCGATACAGTGGCTTTTATGGTCATCGGGCGCGCCTCAGATGGTTGATCAGGTCGATGCGGGTTATCAGGCCAATAAATTCGTCGCCGTCGAAGACGATGGCGACCTCGTTGCGGTCGAACACCGGCAGCAGCGCGTCCAGCGTCTGGCTGGCCTGCAGCGTGTGCAGATTGGTGGTCATCGCCGTCCTAACCGGGGCCTTGAAGCGGTCCCAGCGACTGTCATAGGGGCCTTCGACCTTGGCCAGGATATCGCTTTCGTCGATGATGCCGACGAGCTTGCCCTCGTCCAGCACCGGCAGTTGCGAGACATCCGAGCGGCGCATGCGGCCATAGGCGTTGAGCAGGCTTTCGTCGGGGCCGACGGACACGACATCGCCGGTGCGGAGCGTGCGCATCACCAGGTCGCGCAGGTCGCCATGCTGCTCCTGCTCGGCAAGGCCCTGCTCGGCCAGCCAGAAGTCATCGAAGACTTTCGACAGGTACTTGTTGCCGCTGTCGCAGACGAAGGTGACGACGCGCTTCGGCACGGTCTGCTCGCGGCAATAGCGGAGTGCTGCCGAAAGCAGCGTGCCCGACGACGAGCCGGCGAGAATGCCTTCCTTCGAAAGCAGGTCGCGCACCGCAAGCATGCTCTGCTTGTCGGGGATGGAATAGGCCTTCCTGACCAGCGACAGATCGGCATTGGGCGGCACGAAATCCTCGCCGATGCCTTCGACGGTCCAGCTTCCGGCCTCTACCATCTTGCCGGTCTTGATCAGGGGCGCCAGCACCGAGCCAACCGGATCGGCGAGCACCATCTCGGTCTTCGGCGAGACTTTCGCAAAGTAGCGGCCGAGCCCGGTCAACGTGCCGCCTGAGCCGACACCGACGACAACCGCATCGACATCGCCTTCGAGCTGTTGAAAGATTTCCGGCCCGGTCGTGGTCTCGTGGGCGTGCGGATTGGCCGGATTGGCAAACTGGTTGGCATAGAAGGCGCCGGGCAGCTCGGCGGCGATCTTTTCGGCCATGTCCTGATAATATTCGGCATGGCCCTTGCCGACATCGGAACGGGTCATGCGCACTTCCGCGCCGAGCGCCCGCAGATGCTGGATCTTTTCGCGCGACATCTTGTCAGGCACGACGAGGATGATGTGGTAGCCCTTGGGGATGCCGACCTGGGCGAGACCAAGACCGGTGTTGCCGGCGGTCGCCTCGACGATCGTCCCGCCGCGTTTCAGTTTGCCCTGTTTTTCGGCGGCGGCAATCATCGACAGCGCGATGCGGTCCTTGATCGAGCCGCCGGGATTCTGGCTTTCGAGCTTGATGAACAGCCGGCACTTGCCGATGTCGAATTTGGTCAGCTCGACGACCGGCGTCTGCCCGATCAGGTCGAGAACCGAGGCATAGGGCGGGCGCAGGCGGGACGATGCATCGTCCTGTGCCACGATCTTGTGCTTGCTCATATCAGATGCTCCGTTGCCAGAATGAGCAACCGCCCTGGAAGACGGCAACCTATCGTCTTTTCCAGCCGTTTGCAGTTGGAAAGAAGATAGATCGTGCCAATCCGGCCGCCAGCAGGGGAATGGAATTTCGCGAAAGCTTCGCCGGCTCCAGGCAGGGCAAAAGATTTGCAGAACCTGCTTAGGGTTCAGGCGATCGCGGCCTGGGCTTCGATCTCGATCAGAAAATCCGGATTGCCGAGGCCGGCGACGCGCAGCACCTTAATGATCGGCGGCGCGCCACGGTTTGCCCAGAAGGCCATCCAGGCGCCGAAGGCCGGCCCTATGTCCAGGTCGCCGGCGATATAGACCGAGAGGCTGACGAGGTCTTCAGCATCTTGTCGGAAAGCGAAGGGATCAGCCGGCGCAGTTCGGAATAGCGCATCGGCTGTTCCTTGATGCGCGCCAGGATCACCGTCTTCCATTTGCCGCCGAGCGCGTCGAGCGCGAACTCGACCGGACAGCCGTAGAGTCTTCCGTGTTGGGTCATGCGCCATGGTAGGCAAGGCACAGTGACGACGAAAGCAGAATTTGCCCGGCCATCTGGCCAGGGTCGGGGCTTATGGCCTCGCCGACTACAAAATTCCTGGAGGAGAACGAAGACGAGCGTGCGCGACACCAATCCGGTCAATGCGAGACGGCCGAAACGTGGCGTCATCGCTTAGCTGTCTCGACCACCACGGGCTGGCTCTGGTGGAGCGAGCTCCCGCACCCCTTGTTCGCCTTCAGCGAACGCGGTCGAGATCTTTTCACCCAACGGCGACGGTCTTGCATCCGAATTGCGTCTAGACAAAGAGGTCCTCATCCGAGCAAGCGCTTGCTCAGCCGCGCGCACTGCACGCGAATATCGGGAATGGCGTCGATCTCGAAGAAGGTGCCGCGCGTCAGTGGCCCGACGGCGAGGATCTTGGCGGATACCGTGCCGTCGCCGGCAATGACCTCGCAGTTCGCGGTCACGTCGAGGCCGAGGCGCAGCGGATCCGGCCGTGCCAGTCCACGCTCGACCAGTGACCGCACCACGCTGTTCGAGGTGGTCGAGATGTCCCTGGCGATGCCTGTGCAATCATAGATGCGGGTGACGTCGAACCTTTCGAGCTGCTGTGTGTGGCGCGACTGGACCTGTACGCTGAAGCCGTCGCCGGCGGCGATCTCGACGACGCGCCCGGCGACAAGGCGGACGCGGCCCGCTTGCACCGCCTCGGCGACGCGGGTGTAGACTTCCGGCGCCATGCGATGGCGGTGGATGTCCCACCAGGCCTTGGTGTGCTCGACGAAGCGGCGCTTGGCCGAGGACGGCCAGTTCTGCCAGATCTTCTGGTTGAAGGGTCTCAGACCGTCGACGACGTCGCGCCAGTCAATACCGGCCTTCTGGTTTTCCCGGATCAGGTCGCGGAACCAGCCGACGAAATAGGAAAGCTGGGTGCCGAGCGGAATGTCGGCGACGTCGAGCTTGATCGGATTGCCCTTGCGATGTGGCGAAGGCAGCAGGCCGCGCCGCGACACCGCGACGATCGCGCCGCGGTGGCCGCGCTGCTCGAGCGACAGGAAGGCATCGACCATGCTCAAGCCGGTGCCCAGCACCAGGACTTGGGCTTCGGGGTCGAGCGCAGTGTCCGCCTCGGATCCCATTCTGATCGCATGCCCCTGCCCCGCCCCCGGCTCTTCGTCATGCCCGGTGGCGAGCACGGCAAGATGCGCGACCACGCTGGTGCCGTTGGCCAGCGCCACCTCGACGCCGGAGGCGGTCGGCGAGATCGACAGGCTCTCCTCGCGGATCAGGCGCAGCCGGCCCGTCTGCTGCTCACGCGTCTCGAGCTCGTCGAGCAGCTCCTTGAGATAGCGGGCGTAGACGCTGCGCGGTGCATAGACCGGCGCCTGTTCCGGCGTCGCTATCCCGCGTTCAAGCAGCCAGCGCAAGAAATTGCCCGGATCGTCGGCATAGGCGCTCATGCCCGACGCGCTGACATTCAGCACATGCGCCGACAGCAGCGTTGAATAGGCCATGCCTTGCCCAAAATGCGGGCGTTTTTCGATCAGGCTGACGCGGAGATCGGGATTGGGCGACTTCAGCAGATGCGCCGCAAGCACGACGCCGCTGGCGCCGCCACCGACAATGATGATCGAATTTGGCGTAACGCGCCCGGTCATACGCACACCAGCTGTGCTGGCGATCGTCGCCGGCTCAGGAGAGATTGGTTCAGGCCTGGATTTTCAACGCCGCCGAAAAGTCTTCGTCGCCGACGATATCGCGCATTTCGGCGAGGCTGCGCTGATCCAGCACCTCGGCGATGGCCTGCCGGACCTCCAGCATCAGGTGTCGGACTTGGCATGTCGCCTCGTTGCAGTCTTCGCAGCGCTGATACTGGGTGCGGCTGGCGCAAGGTATGGGGGCAAGCGGTCCGTCGAGCACACGCACGACGTGCCCGACCTTGATCTCGTCCGCCGGGCGCGCCAGGCGATAGCCGCCGTCCTTGCCCTTGCGGCTCTGGACGAACCCGGCATTGCGCAATTCGCCAAGAATGGCATCAAGGAACTTCTTCGGAATATTGTTTCCTGTGGCGATGTCGTTGACGAAGGCGAGCTGTCCAACCGGCAGGCGCGCCAGATGGACGAGCGCCTTGAGGCCGTATTTACCTTTTTTCGTGAGCATAACCCGAACGTTTCTCTGTCATGCGATGGCGCAAGGCCACCGGTTGCGAAACGCCTGGCGTGCCTCCCCGCCGCGTCCAAGCTGTCACTACAGATAAATTCTAGTAACATGATATACAAGCTCAGAAACGTTGATTTTGCTTCGTTTTCAAGCCGCAATGGCCATTTTGGTTGGGGCTTGTGCCCTTGCGAGCACAGGAGCCGCCGCGAATGGCACACCGGCAAACTGGCCGGCGGCAGGAATGTCCCGATCGGCTAGGATACCGACGGCAGCTTCTGCCCCTGAATTTGAAGGCCAAAGCATGCCGCGCACGGCAACAAGGAGGGTGGCGTCGCTCATCGTCCTCTCCAATCCTTCAATGTCGATAAGGATACTAGACTTAACCGCGAACACAGGGAACTTGTTTCCAATTTGTTGGCTATTCACAGCATGAATTTGCCGATGCAGGGGCGAACGCGGGAAAATCCTTGCTGCGCGCATGGACGGCGCGGAAGCGGTTCCCGGGCAAGGACGACGATTCTCACCCGGGGCCATCACCCAGAAGTGTGCGAATGGGCAACTGCCATAGCCAGATGACTTTTTCTAACAAGGCCGAACCGATTGGAAGAATTTAACTCTACAAGACCAATAGAGTTAGGTGACTATGAGACGCAATCCGGTTTTTCTCGTTTCCAAGGAGCCTTTCATGTCCACCATTTCGCGACGTATCGTTCTCTTGTCTTCGGCGGCCTTGGCTGGTGCCGCCTTTCTCGGCCCAGCCGATGCGCAGGACTTCAAGATCACTATCGGCTACCAGACGGTCGTCGAACCCTCGAAGGTGCCGCAGGCCGACGGCGCCTATGAGAGCGCGACCAAGGCGGCAATCGACTGGCGGAAATTCGATTCCGGCGCCGACGTGATCGCCGCCATCGCTTCCGGTTCGGTCGACATCGGTTATGTCGGCTCGAGCCCGCTGGCGGCGGCGGCGAGCCGCGAGCTTCCAATCCAGACAATCTTCATTGTCGGGCTGATCGGCGAATCCGAGGCCCTTGTCGCCCGCAACGGCGCCGGCATCGAGAAGGCCGCCGACCTTGCCGGCAAGAAGGTGGCGGTGCCCTTCGTTTCGACGACGCATTACAGCCTGCTTGCCGCGCTGAAGCATGAGGGTATCGACCCGAAGTCGGTCGATATTCTCAATCTGCGGCCACCGGAGATCGCGGCGGCATGGGCGCGCGGCGACATCGACGCCGCCTATGTCTGGGATCCGGCACTCGGCCAGATCAAGACGACGGGCAAGGTCGTGCTGGATTCCTCGCAGGTCGCCGCCTGGGGCGCGCCAACCTTCGACGCCTGGATCGTGCGCACCGACTTCGCCGAAAGGAACCCGGAAGCGGTGCGCGACTTCGTCAAAGTAACGGGCGCTGCCTATGCCGACTTCCTGGCCAAGCCGGATCAATGGTCGGTGTCCTCGCCGCAAGCGGCCAAGATCGCCAGGATCACCGGGGCCAAGCTCGAAGACGTGCCGCAACTGCTGAGGGGCTATGTCTTCCCGACGCTCGAGGAGCAAGCCTCGGAAAAGTTCCTCGGTGGCGGCACTGTCAAGGCGGTCGAGGCGACATCGGCCTTCCTCAAGGAGCAGGGCAAGATCGACGCCGTGTTGCCGGATTATTCGAAATACGTGTCGTCGAAATATGTCGGCGAGGCGCTGGCCTCGAATTAGCGGCGGCTCAATACCGCGCGTCCTCCCTTCCCTGACGCGCGTTGCCTGCCCCGGAGCCGCTGACGAGGAACGGCTTCGGGGCAGGCAGGTTCAGAATATCGGCGACCCCACATGACGCATCTCGTGCTCGACCAAGTCTCGGTTCACTATGACGGCCAGCCGGCGCCGGCCGTCGAACGCGTGTCGATTGACATCGCTAAGGACGACTTCGTTGTCCTGGTCGGCCGTTCCGGCTGCGGCAAGACCTCGTTGCTCAACGTCGCCGCGGGCCTGGTCGAGCCTGTGCGCGGACGCGCCACGATTGGCGGCAGGCCGATCACGGCGCCAGGCTCGGACCGCGCCGTCGTGTTCCAGAACGACGCATTGTTTCCGTGGCTGACCGCGCGGGAAAATGTCGCCTTTGCTCTCAGGCTGCGCGGTGTCAGGGCCGCCGAACGGGCGCGGACTGCCGACGACCTTCTGGCGCTGGTGAAGCTCGACGGCGACGGCGACAAGCGCATCTGGGAGCTTTCCGGCGGCATGCGCCAGCGCGTCGGCCTGGCCAGGGCGCTGGCAGCCGAGCCGCAATTCCTGCTGCTCGACGAACCGCTGGGCGCACTCGATGCGCTGACACGGGAACGCATGCAGACAACGCTGCTCGATCTGTGGACGGCAAGCCAGGTCGGCGTGCTGATGGTCACGCACGGCATCGACGAAGCGCTGGTGCTCGCCACTCGCATCATTGTGCTCGCTCCCGGCCCTGGCCGGGTGGTGCGGAGTGCCGGCGAGGCCATTCGTAGCATCAAGGCCGATCCCGCCTTCGCCGCGGCGCGCGGCGAGCTGACCGACGCGATCTTCGAAGGGGAGGCAGCATGACCGTTACCTCCTATACCGAGCGGCCGCAGCGCTCCAAAGTCGACGACGGAGCCGACGCGCTGTCGGTGCCATGGTCGCGGCCGCGGCCGAGACGCAGCCGCGTTTCGGCCCGCGTGGTCAGCGCGATCACCATTCTAATGGTGGTGGCGGTGTGGACGGCATCGGCCCGCCTGCAATTGGTGTCGCCGGTTTTCCTGCCGTCGCCTGTGGCAGTCTGGAACAAATTTGTCGTCGTCGCCGGTGACGGCTTTGTCGACGCGACGCTGCTCCAGCATATCGCCGCCAGTCTGTGGCGGGTGTTTGCAGCGCTGATCGTCGCCCTTGTCATCGGCGTTCCCATCGGGCTGGCTATCGGCATCAGCACGATCGGGCGCGGCATCTTCGATCCGCTGCTCGAATTCCTGCGGCCGATCCCGCCGCTGGCCTATCTGCCGCTGATCATTATCTGGTTCGGCATTGGCGAGCCGTCCAAGATCCTGGTGATTGCCATTGCCATGCTGGCGCCGGTTGCGCTGTCGACGGCATCGGGTGTTCGCGGCGTCTCGCAGGAACGCATCAATGCAGCGCGCTCGCTTGGCGCCACGCAGCGCCAAGTGATCAGGCACGTCACCCTGCCCAGCGCGCTGCCCTCGATCCTGACCGGTCTGCGCATCGCGCTTGGCGCCGGTTGGTCGACGCTGGTCGCCGCCGAGCTGGTGGCCGCGACGCGCGGGCTCGGTTTCATGATCCAGTCCGCTGCCCAGTTCCTCGTCACCGACGTGGTGGTGATGGGCATACTGGTGATCGCGGCCATTGCCTTCGTGCTCGAATTCATCATCCGCAGGATCGAGCGGGTGCTCGTCCCGTGGGCAGGGCGGGAATGACCGACAATGCCCCATTCCATCGCTGTATTGTTCGCGCATTTCGGCCATTGGCTCCGCCTGATCAAGGCCGGGGACAAACAGCCGCCTGACGGCGAACGCAAAACGCCGGTGCATCTGGACGCGGAGCGCAACCGCTTACCGCCGCGCGACGAAAGTTTCTACTGGGGCTGGCAGTACTGGTCGCGGTGACCGGCCGCCAGGGTCCGCTGTGCGCTGCTCTCAAGGGAGCTTGAGCATGGACGCCCGTTCAAACGCGCGAACGGTTCGCCCAGGCCAGGCCGGCCAGGCCGACCAGCGCGGTGACGATGCCGACATAGAGCCATTGCGACTGGCCGGTCATAAAGCTGCCGCCGATAACGCCGATGCCTTGCAACGTCCACAGCACGCCCATGGCGAGCACAATCAAGGCCAGCAGATTTTTGATCAATCTCATCGCTAGAACTCCGTTCCAAGTCGATCATAAACCGCGTTCCAGCCGGAATGGAACAGCGAAAAGAGGCCGCTCGATTACACCAACTTCTACTTGGATGCTAATCTCTGATCTTGTGCAAGACGCCCGGAGATCGGCGCAGACATCATCAAAGAAGCTGCGCCTCGCTGCGGAAAGTCTCTGACAAATTGTTTCGCGCCGACTCCAAACGTGTAACATTGCCATGGAACCGACAGATCATTGCCGCATTTGCTGCCTTGTTCCGCACCTAACGGCTTGGGTCTGTCAACGGAGCTAACCCCAAGCATGAAGAAAAGCTATCAGGCCGCGCTCGTCGCGGCCACGATTGCGGCCGGCCTGACGGTCGGCGCATCCACCGCCAACGCCGCCGCTCAGTGCGGCCGTGCCTCCTGGTACTCACTGCATTCCAGAACCGCTTCCGGCGAGCGCATGAACCCGTCGGCGCTGACCGCCGCGCATCGCAGCCTGCCGTTCGGCACCAAGCTGAAGGTGACCAATCGCAACAATGGCCGCAGCGTCGTCGTGCGCATCAACGACCGCGGCCCCTTTATCAGGGGCCGGATGCTCGATCTGTCGAAGGGCGCAGCCAGTCAGCTTGGCTTCATCAGCTCGGGCCATACGGCTGTCTGCATGGCACGGGTCTAACGGTCCGGCCGCCACGGCCGGACACCGCCTCCAACGATTGCCCCAATAGCCGCGCTCCCTGCCTGGCCTTCGCAGGCGCACATTGAGCCGGCTGTTGCCCTTCCAGGCGGATTCTCAATGCCTTGGACGAAAGAACGAGCATAAATCACGCAGGTTGACGTATTGCATCGCAGCAGATTGTTGCTAACTTCCCCGCAAAGCATTCAAGGCTCGGCGCTGCTCGTCGGCCCTTCGATCGCAGTCGGCAGCGGGGTTCTCGATGTTCTACCAGCTCTACGAACTGAACCACGCCGCCTTGCAGCCGGCGCGCCTCTATGCCGATGCGGTGCGCCTGTTCTACTCCAATCCGCTCAATCCGGTCTCACACACGTCCTGGGGCCGCTCGGTTGCGGCAACGGCCGAACTGTTCGAGCGCACGACGCGCCGCTACGGCAAGCCGCAATTCGGCCTGACCAAGACCGTGGTCGACTGGAAAAACGTCGAGGTCAGCGAACGCACCGTCTGGTCGCGGCCGTTCTGCAACCTGGTTCGTTTCGAGCGGGCGGTTCCTGCCGGGCGCCGGCCGGATCCGAAGCTGTTGATCGTCGCGCCGATGTCGGGCCACTACGCGACGCTGCTGCGCGGCACGGTGGAGGCGATGCTGCCCTATGCCGACGTGCATATCACCGACTGGGTCGACGCCCGCATGGTGCCGCTGGCCGACGGTAGCTTCGATCTTGACGACTATATCGACTACATCGTCGACATGCTGCATGCGCTGGGGCCCGACACCCATGTGATGGCGGTGTGCCAGCCTTCGGTGCCGGTGCTGGCGGCGGCGGCACTGATGGAAGCCAAGGGTGATCCGTTCGTGCCCTCGACGATGACGCTGATGGGCGGGCCGATCGACACGCGCCGCAATCCGACAGCGGTCAATCTGCTGGCGCAGGAAAAGGGGATCGACTGGTTCCGCGACAATGTCATCATGCGCGCGCCCTGGCCGGTGCCGGGCTTCGGCCGCGAGGTCTATCCCGGCTTCCTGCAGCTTTCGGGTTTCATGAGCATGAACCTCGACCGACACATCACCGCCCACAAGGACTTCTTCATGCATCTGGTGAAGCATGACGGTGACAATGCCGAGAAGCACCGCGAGTTCTACGACGAATATCTGGCGGTGATGGATCTGACGGCGGAATTCTACCTGCAGACCGTCGACACCGTGTTTGTCCGCCAGGCCTTGCCCAAGGGCACGATGACGCATCGCGGCGTGGCGGTCGACCCTTCGGCGATCCGTAATGTCGCCCTGTTTACGGTCGAGGGCGAGAACGACGACATCTCCGGCCTCGGCCAGACCAAGGCCGCGCACGATCTGTGCATCAACATCCCGGCCGACCGGCACGCCCATTACATGCAGCCTGCGGTCGGCCATTATGGTGTGTTCAACGGCTCGCGCTTCCGCTCCGAAATCGTGCCGCGCATCGTTGATTTCATTAGCAGCTACGGCCGTCAGAACCGCGTTGCGGTGAAGCCGAAACTGGTCCGGACCGGCAAGAAATAGGCGATCGACGATGACGCTGCGCCCGCGACTTCGCATCAGGTCGGGAACGGTCTAGTCCATCCGAGCTGTTGCACAATAGTCGCGTTGGCGCCACGCGGGTAACCATGCCGCAAAATCAATCCATCCTCATAATTGACACGGGCTGTAAATACCCCTTAACGTTTCGTTAATAACAAGGGACAAGCGGGGACAATGATTTCCTCACCAATGGCGAGAACGCTGCGCCTGTGCGCGCTGGCCGGACTTACTGTGGCGGCAGGTTGGGCCAGTTCGGCCTCGGCGGCCGGCCCGATGATAACGGGTGGCCCGACCTCGCAGCCGATCGGCCATTATGATTTCTGCAAGAGCTACGCGTCCGAATGCTCGATCCGCCCGAAGGATCTGTCGCCCGCCAGCCTGACCGGCTCGCTGTGGCGCAAGCTGCTCAGCGTCACGGCAAAGGTCAACGCCGCCGTCAAGCCGGAGAGCGACTTCGACATCTACGGCAAGGATGAGGTCTGGGCCTATCCCGACAAGGGCGTTGGCGATTGCGAGGACTATGTCCTGGAAAAGCGCCGTGAGCTGAACCGGCTGGGCGTCTCGTTTGCCGATCTGCTGATGACCGTCGTACGCAAGCCGGATGGCGAAGGCCACGCCGTGCTGACGGTGCGCACCGACAAGGGCGACTACATCCTTGACAATCTGACCGACCAGGTCCGTCCCTGGGACCAGACCGGCTATCGTTTCCTCAAGCGACAGGCGATCGACAATACCGGCCGCTGGGTCTCCATCCGCGGCGGCCAGCAGGTTCTGGTCGGCTCGGTCCAGTAACAAGGCAGCTCATTTCGGCCGTGCCAGCGCGGCGCGGATCGACGCAATGATTTGGCGAAGCTCGGCTTCGTCGAGCTTTTCAATGTTGTCGGCCAGGAGATTGGCAAGCTCGGTCGCCGCCGGGCTAAGGCCCGACGTGTCGAGCTTGACGCGCGGATGCGAGGTTTCGGCCAGCCGCGCCAGTTCCTCGGCGTCGTCCCAAATGATGTTGAAATAGCCGATGATCTTCTGGATCAGCGTCCAGCTCGGCGCACCGCGGCGGCCGTGTTCCAGCGCTGAGAGATAGGCTGCGCTGACGCCGATCGCCTTGGCCATGTCCTTCTGGCTGACGCCGCGCTCGTTTCGCAGCACGCGAAGCTTTTCGCCGAACGGGGTCACAAGCGCACCTTCATGGGTGCATCCTCATAGGTGCGTCCCTCATCGGCATGTCCTCATGAGCGCGCCCGCCGCAAGCGGACATAGAGCGCACCCGAGCCGCCATGTTTGCGGGCGGCATGGTCGTGGCTGGAGACGAGAGGCCGGAAGGCGGGTGTCGACAGCCATGAGGGCACGGCGCGCCGCAAGACGCCATCACCGCCCGACGAAGAGCCCTTGCCGGTGATCACCAGGACGTAGCGGATGCCGCCGGCATGCGCCCGGCACAGGAAGGAAAACAGCAGCGAATAGGCTTGGTCCTGGGTCAGGCCATGCAGGTCGACGCGGCCCTCGATCGGCAGCCGGCCCTTCGACAGCTTGTCCAGCGTCGGTTCGTCGAGTGCGTGGGAGACATGCTTCGCCTTCGGCTTTGCGGCCGCGGCAGGATTGCCCGCGCCCTGTGCCGGCGGCGGCGCCTGCCTGGTCTCGTCGATCTCCGGCCCAACGTGCGGAATTTCGACGGCAGTTCTGCCCTTCAGCGGTTTTGCCGTGCGCGCCACCAGGTTCCACAGCACCCGGTCGTCCTCGCTCAGCCTGTCGATGCGCCGGGTCATCGGCCTGCTCCTGAAACCAGCGACCGGGGGATCAGCGCATAAAAATCGGCGGCGTTGCGGATAACGCCGGCGATCTCGCCGGCCGCATCGCCCGACCCGGCAAACAGATCACCGCGGGCCGGCCCGGTGATCGCCGAACCGGTGTCCTGCGCGATCATCAGCCGCCGGAACGGTTTTCCGTCGAAGGCGGTCAGCGACGGCGCATCGATATAGAAGGGCGTGCCGAACGTGTGCAGCAGCCGGTCGACGGCGATCGAGCGGCCGGGTGTCAGCGGCACCTTGGCGGCAGCAATCGGGCCGAGCTCCCGGTCGTCGATGCCCGTTTCGCGGAAGAAGATATAGGAGCGGTTGCGCCACAGGGTCTCGTCGACGCGCTCCGGATGCGCCTTGAACCAGGCACGGATCGACTGCATCGTCACTTTCTCCGGCGGGATCTCGCCTTCCTCGCTCAGGATCTTGCCCGGTCCGGTAAAGCGCTGGCCGGATTTGGCGGCATAGGTGATGCGGCGAAGCCTGCCATCGGTCATGTTGAGCCGTGCCGCGCCCTGCACGTGAATGAAGAAGGCGTCGACCTTGTCGGCGAGCCAGGCGATTTCCAGCCCTTTTCCGGCAAGCGCGCCGCGTTCGATCTCGCCGCGGTCGAAATATTCGACCGGGCCGTTCGCCGCCGCACGAGCGAAGGCGAGATAAGGATCCAAGCCGGAAGGACGAGTGCCGTCGTCGATGTCGACCAGGTCGGCCGGGCGCGCCAGCAACGGCACCGAAAATCGTTCCGTGCGCACCGGCGAGGCTTCGACCTCCGGCTCATAAAAGCCGGTTACCAGGCCGGGACCACCATCTTCGGTATCGATACGGGCCGGAACGAAATGGCGCTCGAAAAAGCTTCGGGCCTGCAACCGATTCGCCGACGAAACGGTACGCGCTTCGGCGTAGGCATCGGCAAAGCCATTGTAGTCGACGCCGAGCGCGCCGGAGCGGTAGGGTTTGGTCAGGATATGAAAGGCCGAGCGGCGAAAGGCGTCAAAGGCAGGGAGATGGTCGTCCTCGCCCCAGCCCGGCAATTCGCCAAAGGATTTTTCGCTGAAGGCTCGAGAAAGCGACACGACAGCCTCCGCCGCCGTCCAGTTCACTCTTCTTCTTCGGTGGCGACGAGCTTCCAGTTCGGATCGCGCGAGCGCGTGTCGCGGGCGAAGGTCCAGACGTCCTTGACCTCGGCGACGGTCTCGGGATCGCCGTCGATGACAGCGCCGGCCTTGTCGCGGGTCGCCGAAATCAGCTCGCTGACAATGCGCAGCGTGATGTGCGCCTCGCTGCCCTTCATCTCGGCCGAAACGATGTCGGCCTTGTCGATGCCGACGAAGGAGGACTGGATCTTTTCGGCTTTCGCCTCACGGTCGCCGATGGCCGCGACGAAGCCGTCATAGACCTCGCGCGACAAAAGGTTCTTCAAGGTTTTGCGGTCGCCATCGGCGTAGGCCATGACGATCATCTCATAAGCCATCTTTGCGCCGTCGACGAAGGTCTTCGGGTCGAACGTCGGATCATTGTCCTTGATCGCCCGCAGGCCCCGGTTGAGATCGGTGTCGGGCTTGGCAAAGGCATCGATCGCCGCATAGGTGTCGGCCGCCGGCTCTCCTGTCAGGCGCTTGCGCGGCAGCGAAACCACGTTCTCGGGTTTCTGGGGGGCATCCTTGTCGTTTTTGCGCGCTGCCGTATATGGATCGAAGGGCGGGCGCTCGTTGCCCGTGCGTCGGCCAAGCACGTTGCGCAGCTGGAAGAAGATCACCACCGCCGCAATCAGAAAGAAAATCGTGCCGAAGTCGAAGAAGCCCATATCTTGCGCCGATCAATCCCTGCTTTGGCCGGACCAGCGGCCAAGCAGGGGCCGCGATCACATAGCGTTCGGTATCCAAAGCATATAGAACGCATGGCGCAATCATTCAAATCAAAGGCAGCCATACCTATCTAACAGCTCTGGTGCCAGCGGCGATTGCTCGCCGGCCGGCAAAACATCGAAACGATCGGTCAAGATTTGCGTATCTCGCTGTTTCCCCTGTTCATTCTTGCGCTCCCGCTGCTGGAGATAGCCGGTTTCGTCATTGTCGGCCGCCAGATCGGCGCGCTGGCGACGGTCGGGCTGGTGCTGGCCTCGAGCGTCGCCGGCGCCTTGCTCCTTCGACACCAGGGTTTTGGCGTCATGGCCAGGGTACGTGCCGAAATGGACGCCGGGCGTGATCCGAGCGGCCAGCTTGCGCATGGCGCCATGATCGTGCTGGCCGCGATCCTTTTGATCATCCCCGGCTTCCTCTCGGATATTTTCGGCATTCTGCTTTTCCTGCCGCCAGTGCGCGATCTTGCCTGGCGGATGCTGAAAGGCCGCATCGTGCTGGCCACCGATCTCAGCAGTGGTTTGCGGGCAAGGCAACGCGGCAAGGTCATCGATCTCGACGACGGCGACTATTCGCGTGCCGACGACCATACGCGCGGACCGGATTCTCCCTGGCGCCGCCTCAAGGACGAGTAGCCGCAAAGCAATCAGCGTCTTTTGCAAACTTGTCTTGTCGGGCCGGCCATGATAGCGAACGCCCGAATTTCAATCCGGTCAGCAACGCTGCCCAGGCAAAAGGACCACAGCTTATGGCCAGCAACGACGACGCGCCGACCGGCGCAGCCAACGGTAATGGAAATGCGGCGCAGCCTTCGCTCAACGTGCTTGCGCAATATGTGAAGGACCTGTCCTTCGAAAGCCCCGGTGCACCGAACTCGTTGCGCGGTCGCGACAAGGCTCCCGGCATCGCCATCAACGTCAACGTCAACGCCAACCCGCTTTCGGACAAGCAGTTCGACGTCAATTTGACGCTGAACGCAAAAGCGTCGTTCGACCAGGAAGTGCTGTTCAATGTCGAACTGGTCTATGGCGGCGTCTTCGCCATCAGCGGCTTCCCGCAGGAGCACATGCTGCCGATCCTGTTCATCGAATGCCCGCGGCTGCTGTTCCCGTTCGCCCGGCAGATCATTGCCGAGGCAACACGCAACGGCGGCTTCCCGCCGCTGATGCTGGACCCGATCGATTTCGCGCAGATGTTCCAGCAGAAGCTGGCAGAGGACCAGGCTGCCGCCAAGGTCAAGGTGAGCTGAGCGCGGCTGTCTCGCCAGCGTTTGAAAACCCGGCCTTGCGCCGGGTTTTTTGTTTGAGACGTCGGCGGGACAGCGCCCCCCTCTGTCCTGCCGGACATCTCCCCCGCAAGGGGGGAGATCGGCTATCATCCCGGCTTTCGCCAATCTCCACGCTGCAGGCCGCAGGAGTGAGCGGAGCGCTGAAGCTGCCAATCTCCCCCCTTGCGGGGGAGATGTCCGGCAGGACAGAGGGGGGTGTGAAGGATCGCTACAGAACGGCTTTCTGCATTTACTACACAGACGTCTTAGCTCGCCTCAACCCGCAGCCAGAGCGCCTTTTCGCCCAATGTGCCAACCATGCCCGCGTGCGCGGTGCGCTCGGCGTCGGTCAGGCGCGACGGCAAGGCGATCGGCCTGACGCCGATCGAAATATCGATGTCTTGGACATTCTGCCTGCCGCCCTTCGGAGTCAGGATGCTGTCGAGGATAAGGCTTGCCTGCTTGCCGCCGATGAGCTCGATATAGACCTCGGCCAGCAATTCCGAATCGAGCAGCGCGCCGTGCTTGGTGCGGCGGCCGTTGTCGATGCCATAGCGGCGGCAGAGCGCGTCGAGCGAATTGGGGCCCATCGGATGCTTGCGGCGCGCCAGCGCCAGCGTGTCGACGATCCGTCCCGGATCGATGGCCGGATGACCAAGCCGGCCGAATTCGAGATTGAGGAAGCCGATGTCGAAGCCGGCATTGTGCGCGACCAGTTTGGCGCCGTCGATGAAGGCCAGAAACTCCTCGGCGATCTCCATGAAAGTCGGCTTGCCGACGAGATCGGCGGCGCTGATGCCGTGCACGGCCTGCGCCTCGTGATGGATCTGGCGGCCTTGCGGGTTGATATATTTGTGGAAGGTTCGGCCGGTCGGGAAACGGTTGACCAACTCGACGCCGCCAAGCTCGATGACGCGGTCCTCGCGCGTGTCGAGGCCGGTGGTTTCCGTATCGAAGATGATCTCACGCATCGAATCAGTCCACTGGTGCCGGCATCATTCTAGCCGAATCACACCAGGAACAAAATGGCAACAACTATGTGGGTCTGCAAGCCTCTTAACCAGGCCTGGCTGCCTTATCCACGACTAGTTCGGCGATGATGGCCTTGACGGCTGCGCGAGCGGCGTCAAAGCCCTGACCAGTGTCGATGACAAAGTCAGCGCGCCGGCGCTTTTCGGCGTCGGGAACCTGCCTGGCCAGGATCGACGCCAGTTTCTCCTCGTTCATGCCCGGCCGCGCCAGCACGCGGGCGCGCTGAACTTCAGGCGGTGCGGTGACGACCACGACCTTGTCGACGCGGTTCCCACCACCGGTCTCGAACAGCAGCGGTATATCGAGCACGGCAAGCGGCGCGCCGGCGGCACGATTTTCAGCTAGGAACGCATCGGCATCGGCATGGACCATCGGATGGATGATCGCTTCCAGCCGTTTCAGCGCGGGGGCGTCGCCGAGCACGCGCTCCGCCAGTGCCGCGCGGTCGACCGCACCGGATCTGGTGGTGCCGGGAAAAGCCGCCTCGACCAAGGGCGCGGCCTTGCCGGCATAAAGGCGATGCACAGCCTCGTCGGAATCATGGACCGGCACGCCGGCCTCGGCAAACATCTTGGCCGTGGTCGATTTGCCCATGCCGATCGATCCGGTGAGGCCGAGCACGATCATTTTATCGCGCCGATATCGGCAATAACTATTTGCCGCAGTTCGGCGGTGACTTCTGGCCTGATGCCGAACCAGCGCTCGAAGCCGGGCACCGCCTGGTGCAGCAGCATGCCGAGCCCATCTACGGTTCTCAGGCCGCGCGCTTTGGCGGCGGCAAGCAGCGGCGTCTCCAGCGGTGCGTAGACGATGTCGGTGACGATGGCGCGGTCCGGCAGTCTGCCCGGATCCGCGGACAGGCCTTCATTGCCATGCATGCCGAGCGCTGTCGTGTTGACCAGCAGGCCGGCATCTTCGAGGAATTCGCCGGTCGCCGCCATGCCATGGGCGGAGACGCCGGCACCGAAGCGGTCGCGCAGCTCCTGCGCCCTCGCAAGCGTCCGGTTGACGATGCGGATGTCGTTGATGCCGCGCTGCTTCAGCGCATGGATGACCGCGCGAGCGGCGCCGCCGGCACCGAGCACCACGGCGGGGCCGTTGGCCGCCCAGCCCGGTGCATATTCGTCCAGATTGGCGGCAAAGCCATGGGCATCGGTGTTGCCGCCCCACAATTCGCCATTCTCGAACCACAGCGTATTGACCGCACCGATCTGTTCGGCGTCGGCGTCACGCCGCTCGGCCAAAGCGAAGGCGGCTTCCTTGTGCGGGATGGTGACGTTGCCGCCGCGATAGCCTTGTGCCTGAAGCGTCTGCAGGAATTCGGCAAAGGCCTCCGGTGCAACGTCAATGGCCTCGTAGACACCGTCGATGCCGTATTTCGCCAGCCAATGGCCGTGGATCTTCGGAGACCTGGAATGGGCGATCGGGTGGCCGGTGACGAAGGCTTTTTTCGAGGCCTCAGCCATCGATCGCACCGAACTCACGCAGCTTGGCCAGCACCGGCAAAAGTGGCAGACCGACAATGGTAAAATAATCGCCTTCGATTTTTTCGAATAGCTGGATGCCTTCGCCTTCGATCTGGTAGGCGCCGACGCTGGACAACGCCGTGGCGCCGACTCGCGCCAGATGGCGGCCGATGAAGGCCGGATCGAGCTTGCGCATGGTCAGACTGGCGATGCCGACATGCCGCCACAGAACCTGGCCGTCACGGGCGAGCACGACGGCGCTGTTGAGATGATGCGTCTTGCCCGACAGCGCCAGCAGATGACGGCGCGCCCCTTCCATGTCGGCCGGCTTGTGGAACAACTCGTCGCCGAGCGACAGCGTCTGGTCGCAGCCGAGCACCAGGGCGGCGGGCGTGCGCTCGCTGACTTCGGTGGCCTTGGCTTCGGCGAGCACCAGGGCGACGTCCTCCGGCGACACGCCAGTATTCTGCAGCGGCGCTTCCAGCGCGCGCTCATCGACAGAAGCCGGAACCGCTTCGACAGTGATGCCGGCATTGACGAGCAGCGCCTTGCGGAACGGGCTGCCCGAGGCAAGGATGATTTTTTCGGTCATTTTTTTCGCCCGTTTCCTGGCGTTCACTAGGGTGTGTCGGGATTCAGGTCAGGCCGAGTCGAGAATGGTGGGTTCCGAGAACCGGAACGGAGCGGACATTTGGGTCCGTGAGTGCCGGAAGCACAGGAAACCGCCGTTCGCAGGCCGGCATCACCTGAATATCGACATGCCCTACCGCGTCTTGCCGCGCAGGGCAACGATGGCCGCCGCCGTCTCCTCGATCGAACGGCGGCTGACGTCGATCATCGGCCAGCCATGCCGCGTGCATATCTGGCGGGCATAGGCGAGCTCTTCGGCGATCGCGGCACGGTCGACATAGTCGGTCGGTTCGTAGGCGCTGGTGCCGAGAATGCGGTTCTGCCGGACCTGCGATATCCGTTCGGCGGTGGCGACCAGGCCGACGATCAGGGGCCGCGTGGCATTGACCAGGCTTTCGGGCACCGGCACGCCGAGCACGATCGGGATGTTGGCGGTCTTGATGCCGCGATTGGCGAGATAGATGCTGGTCGGCGTCTTCGAGGTGCGGGAGATGCCGACGAGCACGATGTCGGCATCATCCATATTGGCCGGCAGCTGGCCATCGTCATGCTCCATGGTGAAGTTGAGCGCGTCGATGCGGCGGAAATATTCGGCGTCCAGCACATGCTGGGCACCGACGCGTCGGCCGGCAGGCGTGCCGAGATAGGACTGGAACACCGTCAGCACCGGTTCCAGCACCGAGACGCAAGGCAGGCCCATGGCCGCGCAGCGTTCGTCGATGCCGCGGGCAAGCTTCTGGTCGACCACCGTGTAGAGGATGATGCCTGGCTCCTCTTCGATGTCCTCGAACACCTTCGTCACCTGCTTTTCGGTGCGAATGAGCGGATAGATATGTTCGATGGCGCGCGCATCCTTGTATTGCGCGGAAGCCGCGCGGCCGGCAGCCAGCAGCGTTTCGCCGGTCGCGTCGGAAATCAGGTGAAGATGAAAGAAGCTTTGCGGTTTGTTCACAGGATACATTCCAGGCTGTGGGCCGATGTGGATAAGCCGGGCGGAAAACTCGGCCACCGCAAAGCGACTGTATCAGATGCCGGTTTGTCCACAATTCGATGTGCTGTCGGCTTCTCCTGGCGGTTGGGGACAAGTCCGGGGACGGAGCTTTTTGCCTTCGCTTCATCCACAGGGGCAATTTCCCTGGCGTGGCGGCAACGCATTGACTCCAGTCGTAAATTCGCGGTTTTCCACAAAGTCCTGCAATCCCGCTGGAGAAGCGCGCGACAATATGCTGGCTGGTCTTTTCCAGGGCAAAGCGGGACAGGAGACAACCACCACAACCAACAGACTCTTAGAATCATAAGATTCCTAAACATAGAATATTTAATTATAGGGAAGCCTGGAAAGGCTAGCGCTCAATGCCTCAAGACCGGATCGTGCTGGACGTGTTGAGAGGCAAGACGGCGCTTCCGCCACCGGTCTGGATGATGCGCCAGGCCGGCCGCTATCTGCCGGAATACCGGGAGACGAGGAGGCGGGCCGGATCCTTCCTCGATCTTTGTTACGACCCGGATCTCGCCGTCGAAGTGACGCTGCAGCCGATCGAACGCTTCGGCTTCGATGCATCGATCCTGTTTTCCGACATCCTTGTCGTGCCGCATGCGCTCGGCCGCGACGTGCGCTTCGAGGAAGGACGCGGCCCGCTGCTGACGCCGATCACGGCTGTGGAGATCGAGGCTCTCGACGGCGAAACGTTTCACGTGAATCTCGAGCCGGTCTACGAGACGGTGCGGCGATTGCGCGCCAGACTGCCCGATGAAACGACGCTGATCGGCTTCTGCGGTGCGCCCTGGACAGTGGCGACCTACATGATTGCCGGCCACGGTACGCCCGACCAGGCGCCGGCCAGGCTGTTCGCCTATCGCGAGCCGGCGGCCTTTCTTCGGCTGCTGAAGGTGCTCGCCGATCATTCGGCTGCCTATCTGATCCGCCAAATCGAAGCCGGCGCCGATGTGGTGCAGATCTTCGATTCGTGGTCAGGCGTGCTCGACGAAGCGTCTTTCGAATTGTTCTGCGTCGAGCCGGTGGCCGAAATCGTCCGGCAAGTGAAGGCCCTCCATCCCAATGTTCCGATCATCGGCTTTCCCAAGGGCGCGGGAGATCACTATCGAAGCTATCGCCAGAAGACCGGCGTGACCGGGATGGGCCTCGACTGGACTGTGCCCTTGTCGACGGCGAAGGAATTGCAGCGCGACGGCGCCGTGCAGGGCAATCTCGATCCGCTGAGGCTCGTAGCCGGCGGCAAGGCGCTTGCCGACGGTGTAGCGGCGATCCTGAAGGCGCTGGGCGACGGACCACTGATCTTCAACCTCGGCCACGGCATCACGCCGGAGACGCCGCTGGCGCATGTCGAGCAGATGGTGAAACTGGTGCGGAGCGCATCGTGACGATGATGGGCGCAGACAATGCGAACAGCACCAATAGCGGTCGAGGGGTGATGCGCCGCGCGGCAATTGCGATCGCCATCTTCCTGGTACTGGCCGGGCTGCTGTTTTTCTTCGGGCCCGATGATTTCTATCCCTGGGCGAAGGCGATCCATGTGATTGCCGTCATCTCCTGGATGGCGGGTATGCTCTATCTGCCGCGCTTGCTGGTCTATCATGCCGATGCCGAAAAAGGCTCCGTCCAGTCGGAGACTTTCAAGGTGATGGAGCGCCGCCTGCTGCGCGGCATCATCAATCCGGCAATGGTGATTACCTGGGCATTCGGCCTGTGGCTCGCCTGGAAAGGCTTTGGTTTTCAGGGCGGCTGGCTGCATGCCAAGATCGCTGCGGTGGTTGGTCTGTCGGCCGTGCATGGCTATCTCGCCGGCGCCGTCCGCAAATTTGCCGAAGACCGCAATGAAAAATCGGCAAGGCACTGGCGGATCGTCAATGAGATCCCTACATTGCTGATGATCGTCATCGTCGTCCTGGTTATCGTAAAACCGTTCTGACGTCCTCGGTTGCCCGCAAAAGGCGGCTTGCTCTTTCAACCGACCGACGATAAAAGACGGGTCTTCCTTCCCGTCATGCGCCGCCCATTTATCGCTTCGGCCGCGCCCGGCATTTGTCGCATCCCGCCGATATTTTTCCCAAAGCTTACTCAGAGTCCGTCTAATGATGCAAGAAATGAAGCTCACAGAGTTCAAGAACAAGAAACCACCAGAGCTGATCGCTTATGCGGAATCGCTCGAGGTCGAGAACGCCAGCGTCATGCGCAAGCAGGAGCTGATGTTCGCGATCCTGAAGAGACTGGCGACCCAGGATATCGAGATCATCGGCGACGGCGTCGTCGAAGTGCTGCAGGACGGTTTTGGCTTCCTGCGCTCCGCCAATGCCAACTATTTGCCAGGCCCCGACGATATCTACATTTCACCATCGCAGATTCGGCGGTTCTCACTGAAGACCGGCGATACGGTCGAAGGGCCGATCCGCAGCCCGAAAGAGGGCGAGCGCTATTTTGCGCTGCTCAAGGTCAACACGATCAATTTCGACGACCCTGAAAAAATCCGCCACAAGATCCATTTCGACAATCTGACGCCGCTTTATCCGACCTCGCGGCTGAAGATGGAGATGGAGGTTCCGACCTCCAAGGATATTTCGGCGCGCGTCATCGACCTGGTGGCGCCGCTCGGCAAGGGCCAGCGCGCCCTGATCGTGGCGCAGCCGCGCACCGGCAAGACGGTGCTGTTGCAGAACATCGCCCATTCGATCACTACCAACCACCCGGAATGCTACCTGATCGTGCTTCTGATCGACGAGCGGCCTGAGGAAGTGACCGACATGCAGCGCTCGGTGAAGGGCGAGGTCGTCTCCTCGACCTTCGACGAGCCGGCGGTTCGCCACGTCCAGGTTGCCGAAATGGTCATCGAGAAGGCCAAGCGCCTCGTCGAGCACGGCCGCGACGTCGTCATCCTGCTGGATTCGATCACCCGCCTCGGCCGCGCCTACAACACCGTCGTGCCGTCATCCGGCAAGGTGCTGACCGGCGGTGTCGACGCCAACGCGCTGCAACGGCCGAAGCGCTTCTTCGGTGCTGCCCGCAATATCGAGGAAGGCGGTTCGCTGACCATCATCGCCACGGCGTTGATCGACACCGGCAGCCGCATGGACGAAGTCATCTTCGAAGAGTTCAAGGGCACCGGCAATTCGGAAATCGTGCTCGACCGCAAGGTGGCGGACAAGCGCATCTACCCGGCCATGGACATCCTCAAGTCCGGCACCCGCAAGGAGGACCTTCTGGTTCCGCGCCAGGACCTGCAGAAGATCTTCGTGCTGCGCCGCATCCTGGCGCCGATGGGAACAACCGACGCTATCGAGTTCCTGATCGACAAGCTCAAGCAGACCAAGACCAACGCGGATTTCTTCGATTCGATGAATACGTAGGGTTGCGGGCCTTCCCTTCTCCCTGGTGGGAGCAGGTGGCGAGCGAAGCTCGGTCGGAGACGGGTGCTCCAGCTTGGCAACGACGGCACTCCGTTCAACACCCCTCGTCCGAGAAGGGACGGCGCGTCAGGTCCATCACCGCCGCAGCATCCGTTCCAACTCCCCAGCTTCCGTTATCACTGGCAGGCAGACCTGCCCGGTGCAGAGCCAGGCGCCGGACTTTTCGGTTGGTGGCAGGACGCCGCCTGGCAGCGTCGGCAGGTTTGTCGCAGAGCCGACAGGCACGACGATGTCCACCCGGCGCGGGTCCGGATTTCGATTCGCAACCGGAACAAGCCCGGGATTCTCTGGGTCATCCACAATCACCAATTTCAACGGCTCGAACGCCAAGGCACAGGCATTGACCATACCCGCCTGGCCATAGGGCTGGTGCTCGGCCCGGCCGGCCGCATGCTCGGCGACTGTCCAGGCTTTTTCCCAGAGATCGAGATCGCCGGTCAGCGACGACAATCGGACCAGGGCTTCGATGATCTGGCCGGTAGCCGAGGGAATGGCTTCGTCGACATCGCCTCGGATGCGGATCGGCACATCCGCGCTGTCGGACGCGGTCAGATAGTAGCCGGTCTTGTCGCTGTCCCGGTGCCAAAGATCGAGTTGCTCAATGAGGTTCCCGGCGCGATCGATATAGTCGGGATTGCCGGTCGCCTCGAACAGCGAGATAGCGGCATTGGCCATGGCCGCATAGTCGCTCGACAGCGCGGGAAACAATTTCTTTTCCCCGAGCATGGAATGCGGCAGGCGGGCGTCGCGAGCGGCGCCCGCAATGGCGGCAAAGGCCGCTTCCGCCGCTTCGATCCAGTCGGATCGGCCAAGCGATCGTCCGGCCTCGGCAAGGGTTGCGATCGTCAAGCCGTTCCAGTCGGTTAGGGCCTTGCCGTCACGCCCAGGCCGAACGCGCTGTTCCCTCGCTGCCAGCAGCCTTTGCTTGAGCGGAACCAGGAGGTCACGATCGACGACGCTTTGTATTTGCTGGGCTTCGGTTTGGTGGATGATCGGCTTGCCTTCCCAGCCATGCGGATCGGCAAGTGTGAAGTATTTGAAAAACAAGGCTGATTCGTAGCCAAGGGCGGTCTCGATTTCATCCCTGCTCCAGGTGTAGAACAACCCCTCCTCGCCCTCGCTATCGGCATCGAGGCTGGCGGCAAAGGCACCGCCCTCGACCCGCATTTCGCGCAACAGCCAGGCAATCGTCTCTTCGATTCGCAGCCGGAATAATTCCTCGCCGGTCGCCGCATAGGCCCAGTTGCATAGCCGGACGAGCTGGGCATTGTCGTAGAGCATTTTTTCGAAATGCGGCACCAGCCATCCAGCGTCGGTCGAGTAGCGGCTGAGTCCGCCGCCAATATGGTCGTAGATGCCGCCGGCCAGCATCTTTTCGAGGCTGAGGAGAACGGCGTCGCGGTGGGATGCGGTGCCATCGCGCAGCCAGGACAGCCAGAGGCTCTGCATGAAGGGCGCGTTGGGGAATTTCGGCGCGCCGCGCAGGCCGCCCAGCTCGCGGTCGATCATGCTGTCAATGCCGTTGGCGAACTTTGCCAGCATGCCGCGGTCGAGCACGGCCTTGGCATGGCTGCCCGCCAGCCGCGTCTCGACATACGTGGTTAAGCCGTCGGCACTTTGGTTAACGCTTTCTTTCTTCTCCCGCCAAGCCTTGTCAACCGCCTCCAGCACCTGCACGAAGCCCGGCCGGCCGTAGCGGGCCTCGCGCGGAAAGTAGGTGCCGCCCCAGAACGGCTTGCCATCCGGGGTCAGGAACATGGTCAGCGGCCAGCCGCCTTGCTCGCCCATCGAGGACAATGCCGCCATATAGATCTGGTCGATGTCGGGGCGCTCCTCGCGGTCGACCTTGATATTGACGAAGAGACGGTTCATGACGGCGGCGACGTCGTCGTTCTCGAAGCTCTCATGCGCCATGACGTGGCACCAATGGCACGCGGCGTAGCCGACAGAGAGCAGGATCGGACGCTCGCGCGCCTTTGCTTCGGCCAGAGCGGCGGGCGACCACGGCCGCCAGTGCACCGGATTGCCGCTGTGCTGCTGCAGATAGGGGCTGGCCTCTTCGGCAAGCAGGTTTTGTGCAGGCAATGTCACGGCGCTACTCGAAGGCGGAATGAACAGGCATAGCTAGGGCGCTTCGGCAGAGCGGGCAAATGATTTTGAAAGACTCCATCGTAGCGCTGTCGAGCGGGCGCCTGCCGGCCGGCATTGCGGTGATCCGGATTTCCGGGCCGCAGAGTCGATTCGTTGTCGAAACGATTTCCGGATCGACCGTGCCGAACCGCGTGGCCAGCTATCGCAAGCTCCGGGGGCGCGACGGATCGGTGCTGGACAGCGGCCTGGTCGTCTTCTTTGCCGGGCCCGACAGTTTCACAGGCGAGGACGTCGCCGAGTTCCACGTGCATGGCGGACGCGCCGTCGTGGCGAGGATGCTGGAAACGATCGCCGGCTTCGATGGCGTCAGGCATGCCGAGCCTGGCGAATTCACCCGCCGCGCCTTTCTCAACGGCAAGCTCGATCTGGTCGAGACCGAGGCGCTGGCCGATCTCATCAACGCTGAGACCGAAGCGCAGCGGCGCTTTGCCGTTCGCAACGCTCAGGGCGTGCAGAGCGAACTCTATCTGGGCTGGCGCCGACGGCTGATCCACGCCCGGGCGATGATCGAGGCCGAGATCGATTTTGCCGACGAGGACGCCGTGCCGGGTTCGGTCGCCGAGACGGTCTGGTCCGATGTTCAGACCATGATCGACGAAATCGAGCGCCATGTCGCCGGCTTTCGTGCCGCCGAAATTATCCGCGACGGGTTCGAAGTCGTCATCCTTGGCGCGCCGAATGCCGGCAAGTCCAGCCTGTTCAACGCCTTGGCGCGGCGCGAAGCGGCCATCGTCACCGACGAGCCCGGCACGACCCGCGACCTGCTAGAAGTGGTGCTGGACCTGGAAGGGGTGCGGGTCAGGGTAACCGACACCGCCGGTCTGCGCGAGGCGCCCGGCAAGATCGAGGCGATCGGCATCGAGAAGGCCAGGACCAAGGCGCACAGCGCTGATCTGCTGTTGCTGCTGGAGGATCTGGCGGAGCCAGTCGCGATCGGTGTGGTGCCGAGCGGCATTCCGGCGCTGAGGGTCGGAACAAAAATTGACCTGTTGGGAGGCAAGTCACCCTCGCCTACGGCGCACTATGATTTCGCCATCTCGACGCGGGACGGCACGGGTCTGGCCGAGTTGCTGGACGAGATCGGGCGTCGTGCCGCAGCGCAGATCGGCAAGGCCGGCGATATCCTGCCGTCGCGGCTGCGGCACGTCGAGTTGCTCAACGAGACGAAACGCTTCCTGGTCGCAGCAGCCAGTGGTCATCGCGGGCAGGAGCTACTTGCCGAGGAACTGCGCCTGGCAGCGGATCGGCTTGGACGAATCGTCGGGGCGGTCGATGTCGAGGATATGCTGGACGTTATCTTTTCGCAGTTCTGTATCGGCAAATGACTCACGTGAAACATTGCAAACAACGGTGGCGGAAGGCGAGCGACGGCGCTCCTTCGCCGTCCCGCCGATGTTCTGCGCCACCGAAGGGACCAACGCCGTGACTCACGTGAAACACCAGGCGCCGATACCGCTACATTGTTTCACGTGAAACGAGCAGTGTTCTTGACAGCATGTGGCTGTGGGCACATGTGTCGGCAGATTTGAATCGGAATATACAAATGACCAATCGCTACGATGTGGTTGTGGTAGGCGGCGGCCATGCTGGGTGCGAGGCCGCAAGCGCCGCTGCGCGGGCTGGCGCCAGAACGGCGCTGGTGACGCTGCGCTTCGACACGATCGGCGTGATGTCCTGCAATCCGGCGATCGGCGGCCTCGGCAAGGGCCATCTGGTTCGCGAGATCGACGCCATGGACGGGCTGATGGGCCGCGTTGCCGATGCGGCCGGCATCCAGTTCCGGCTGCTCAACCGCCGCAAAGGGCCGGCGGTGCGTGGTCCGCGAACGCAAGCCGACAGAAAGCTCTATCGCCTCGCCATGCAAGCGGCGATTCGCGAGCAGGCCGGTCTCGATGTGGTCGAGGGCGAGGTTCTCGATTTTGAAATCGACAATGGGCGCATCGCGGCGGTGCTGCTGGCGGATGGACGCCGGCTCGCCTGCGGCGCCGTGGTGCTGACGACCGGCACTTTCTTGCGCGGGCTGATCCATATCGGCGAGAAGAAGATCGTCGCCGGCCGCATGAACGAGCAGGCGAGCGTCGGCCTGTCGGCGACGATGAGCCGCGCCGGCTTCAAGCTCGGGCGGCTGAAGACCGGCACCCCGCCGCGGCTGGACGGCAGGACGATCGATTGGGCGTCGCTGGAGAGCCAGGCGGCGGACGAAGACCCCGTGCCGTTCTCGCTGCTCACCGAGCGCATCGAAAACCCGCAGATCCACTGCGGCATCACCCGAACGACCCACGCCACGCATGAGCTGATTCGCGCCAATCTCGGCCGCTCGGCCATGTATTCGGGGTCAATCGAAGGCGTCGGGCCGCGCTACTGCCCGTCGATCGAAGACAAGATCGTCAAATTCGGCGATCGCGACGGCCACCAGATCTTTCTGGAGCCGGAAGGGCTGGACGACGATACGGTGTACCCGAACGGCATTTCGACCTCGCTGCCCGAGGACGTGCAGCTCGACATGCTGAAGACCATTCCGGGGCTGGAGCGGGCAACCATGCTGCAGCCGGGCTATGCCATCGAGTATGACCATGTCGACCCGCGCGAGCTCAAGCCAACGCTGGAGACAAAGCGGATCGGCGGGCTTTTCCTCGCCGGTCAGATCAACGGCACCACCGGCTACGAGGAGGCCGGCGCGCAAGGACTGCTCGCCGGCCTCAACGCGGCGCGGAAGGCCTCGGCGAGCGATGAAATCGTGCTCAGCCGCACCGAAGCCTATATCGGGGTGATGGTCGACGATTTGACCAGCCGCGGCATCGCCGAACCCTACCGCATGTTCACCTCGCGCGCCGAGTTCCGGCTATCGCTGCGAGCCGACAACGCCGATGAACGGCTGACGCCGCTGGCGATGAGACTGGGGATCGCCTCGCCGGAGCGGATGCAGCGGTTCAACAATGTCGTGCAAAACCTTGAGAAGGCGCGACAGCTCGCCCTCGGCACCACCATGACTCCCAATGAGGCGGCGCGCCACGGGCTCGAAATCAACCGGGACGGCGTCCGTCGCTCGGCCTATGAGTTGCTGGCCTATCCCGGCGTGGACATCGCCTGGCTGGCGCGCATCGAACCGGCTTTCGCGGCGATCGACAGCAAAACGGCCGAACGTCTTGAAACGGAAGCTAAATATTCTGTCTATCTCGATCGCCAGCAGGCAGACGTCTCGCAGATCAGGCATGAGGAGAGCCGGCTGATTCCCGAATCGCTCGACTTTGCCTCTGTTCCCGGCCTGTCCAATGAGTTGAAGCAGAAGATGTTGGCACGCCAGCCGCGCTCCATTGCCGATGCGCAGCGTATGGAGGGCATGACGCCGGCGGCGCTGGCAATCATCGTCGCCCATGTGCGCAATGCCGAGGCCGCCGCGCGAAAGCAGGTCGCGTGAGCGCTGCGTCCTGGGCAAACCTGCAGGCGGCAGCGGGCCCAGTTTCACGTGAAACATTCGATCGCCTGGTCGAGTTCGAGGCCGTCTTCCAGAAATGGAACCGCCGGATCAATCTCGCCGCGCAATCGACGCAGGACGATGTCTGGCGCCGCCACATCCTCGACAGCGCGCAGCTGGCGCGAATCAAACCCGAGGCGAAGCGCTGGGTCGATCTCGGCTCGGGCGGCGGGTTTCCCGGCCTCGTGCTGGCCTTTTTGCTTGCCGAGCGGGACGGCGCCAGCATTGATCTTGTTGAAAGCAACCGGAAGAAAGCATCGTTCCTGCAAACGGTCGTCGGACAGTTCAATCTGCCCGCCACGGTCATCACGCGCCGCATCGACGATAGCTATCCTATTGTTCCGGCACCGCAAATCGTCACAGCCAGGGCACTCGCCTCGCTGCCCGACTTGCTCGACCTGGCGGCGCCGTGGCTGACCAAGGGGTCGCATGGCCTGTTTCACAAAGGCCGGGATTACCGCGCCGAAGTGGCAGAAAGCGCTCAACGATGGTCTTTCGATCTGGTAGAACATGCCAGTGCAACCGACGCGCAGGGCGTCATTCTCGAAGTATCCGACTTGCGACCGCACCCTGGCTTGTGACCGGCGACCCCAAATGAGTTTCTCGCCCAAATGAGTTTCTCGCCCAAATGAATTTCTGGCCCAAATGAATTTCTGGCATAGACCCATGATGAAGAACGGCCCCCGAATCATCACCGTCGCCAACCAGAAGGGCGGCGTCGGCAAGACGACGACGGCCATCAACCTGGCCACCGCACTGGCGGCCATAGGCGAACAGGTGCTGATCGTCGACCTCGACCCGCAGGGCAACGCCAGCACCGGGCTCGGCATCGACCGGCGCGACCGCACCGTCTCCTCCTATGATGTGCTGACCGGCGAACTGGACCTCGAAGCGGCGGCAATCCCGACGGCGGTGCCTGGCCTGTCGATCGTGCCGTCGACGCTCGACCTGCTCGGCATCGAGATGGAAATCGCCTCGGCGCCGGATCGGGTGCTGCGGCTGCGCAACGCGCTGCGGGCTTCGGCCGCGCGCTCGGCCAATTTCGGCTATGTGCTGATCGATTGCCCGCCCTCGCTCAACCTGCTGACACTGAATTCGATGGCTGCGGCAGATTCGGTGCTGGTGCCGCTGCAGTGCGAGTTTTTCGCGCTGGAGGGCCTGAGCCAGCTTTTGGAGACGGTCGAGCAGGTGCGCCGTTCGATCAACCCCGACCTGACGATCCAGGGCATCGTGCTAACCATGTTTGACGGGCGCAACAATCTCGCCAACCAGGTGGTGCAGGATGTCCGGGCACATATGGGCGACAAGGTCTATGAGACCGTCATTCCGCGCAATGTCCGCGTTTCCGAGGCGCCGTCCTATGGCAAGCCGGCGATTCTCTACGACCTCAAATGCTCGGGCAGCCAGGCCTATCTGCAGCTTGCCTCGGAAGTGATCCGCCGCGAGCGCAAATTGCGGGCCGCCTGAACGATAAGCCGATTCGACACCGAAACGATCTGGACGGACGATGAACGAAGACCCTTCGAGAAAAAGACTGGGACGGGGACTGGCGGCGCTGATCGGCGAAATCGATCGCCCGCCGGCTCCGGAAAAGCCCGGGCTGGCGGCCGACGGCAAGGTGCCGATCGAGTTCCTCAGCCCCAACCCGAAGAACCCGCGCCGGCATTTTGGCGACGCCGACCTGACCGACCTCGCACAGTCGATCCGCGAACATGGCGTGGTGCAGCCGGTGGTGGCGCGGCCGTCGAAAACCCAAGCGGGCCGCTACGAGATCATCGCCGGCGAGCGTCGTTGGCGCGCGGCGCAACGCGCCGGGCTGACCGAAATCCCGATCATCGTACGCGACGTCAACGACCGCACGGCGCTCGAGTTGGCGATCATCGAAAACGTCCAGCGCACCGACCTCAACCCGGTCGAGGAAGCGTTGGGCTACCAGCAGCTGATCGACGACCACGGCTATACCCAGGCCGATCTCGGCCAGGTGATCGGCAAGAGCCGCAGCCATGTCGCCAACACGTTGAGACTGCTCAAGCTGCCCGACGTCATCCGCGACATGCTGGTCGACGGCGCGCTCTCGGCCGGCCACGCCCGTACCCTGGTGACGGCCGACGACCCGGCCGGGCTCGCCAAGCGGATCATCGATGAAGGGCTTTCGGTGCGCCAGGCCGAGGCGCTGGCGCAAATGCCGGTCGGCGCGCCGGCGGCAAAGCGCCAGCCCGCGCCCCCGCCGCAAAAGGATGCCGACACGCTGGCGCTGGAAAAATTGATGACCAATACGATCGGCATGATCGTCACGATCGAGCACAACCAGCGCGGCGGCGTGATCAGCGTCGCTTACCGGACGCTGGAGCAGCTTGACGAGCTTTGCCGAAGGCTGAAGCGGGAGTAGTGGGTTGCTAAGACATCGAGGCCTTTAGCCGGCAAACAAAGTGTGGCTGCCGCCGCGCCGGTGATTGGCTAAATCGTCGAAGTAGTTAATCTCCCCCCTTGAGGGGGAGATGGCCGGCAGGCCAGAGGGGGTCGTCTCACATCAAGCGCCCACGTCGTCTGTCGTCGCGGAAGGCGCTGGCGCTTTACGCTCGCCGACCCCTCTGTCGCCTTCGGCGACGTCTCCCCCTCGAAGAGGGAGATCAGGCTCGCTGCGCCAGCCTTGCGCTCTCCACGGCAATGCCGAGCAGGGCCTGGCGTGCCAGCGCGATCGACAGATCCGGCCGCCGGCGTGTCTGCAGGACCGCCGTCTGCAGGCGGTTGAGTGCGCGGCCGAGCGCTTCGCTGCTCCAGCGTTCGAGGGCTTTCTCCACCAGCTTGCGCCGGGAGAAAAAAACCGGCGGGCGCGCCGCGGCAACGACCGAAGCGGCATTGCGGCCGCCGGCATCCATCTGGCCGCGCATGGCCTGGATCGTCTGCAGCTGCCGCATCGCCGATGAAAGCACCAGAAAGGGCTGGCCGCCGGACTGGCAATGGCGGGTAAAGGCGGTGTCGAAGTCGGCGATCCTGCCTTCGAGCAGAGCGTCGACCGCCGCATCGAAGGAGAGGCCTGAGACGTCGCCAGACGTCGCCTTGACGTCGTCAAGGCCGATTTCGGCCTGGCCATGCGCATAAAGCACAAGCTTTTCGATCTCGCCGCGCGAGGCCAGCCGGTCGCCGCCGAGATTGCGGCGCAGCGCCTGCCGGGCCTCCAGCGTCATCGACATGCCGGCCTTGCGCAGTTCGTCGTCGATGACCGTATCGATATCCCTGGCTTCATCGGCATAGCAAGGCAATGCCATGGCATTATCCGCCGCCTCCACCACGGCGCGCAGGCCGACGCCCTTCTTCAGGTCGCCGGCCTCGATAAGGATGATGGCGTCCCGTGCGGGCTCCGACGTCAGCGCCTTGACGTCGTCGGCAAGCGCCTTCTGGGCGCCGGCATTGCGCACCCATAGCAGGCGCCGCTCCGAAAACATCGGCACGGTGCGGGCCTCGTCGAGCAGGCGGCCCTCGTCGCGGTCGACTTCCGATCCGTCCAGCCTGACCACTGAGAACGGATCGTCAAGCGGCAGGCCGGTCTTGCCGGCAAAGGCCTTTGCCCGCTCGGCAACCAGCCCGCGATCGGGACCGTAAAGCAGCACGATCGAGACGCGCGGATCCGGCTTCGCGAGCCATGCATCGACTTCGTATGCTTTCTTCTGTGCCATGGGCGCTGATTAGCACGAGGCGGGCGCAGGGTGAACGGAGGGTTGGCGGGATTGTATCGCGACGCCTATGGGACAGCGCCCCCCTCTATCCTGCCGGACAGAGGGGGGCGCGAAGGAACTCGACAGAGGGATCTTGCCAGCAGGAATCCCTTCTCATGCGCCAGATCGGGCCGGACCATTCGCCAAATTGCGCATGGCGGAGGAAGATCGACAAGAAATTTCGCGGACATATCTTCATCTTGACGAGTGCTGGCCGGCGCGGTCGTTGGCCCGAAGCCGCGCCCGACGAATTGGCACTGGTCCGGCGGTGTGCAACTATCCTGGCCGGGCAACAGTGGAGGACCGAGATCATGGCCGATGCCGGAATGTTGCGCTTCCATGTTCCGGAACCGGAAGTGCGGCCGGGCGGGACGCCGGATTTCTCCAATGTGAGCATTCCAAAAGCTGGCTCGGTGCCGCGCCCGAAGATCGACGTCGACCCGCGCGACATCCGCGATCTGGCCTTCTCGATCATCCGCGTGCTCAACCGCGCTGGCGAGGCGGTCGGGCCGTGGGCAGGGCTGCTTTCGGACGACGAGTTGCTGGAGGGGCTGCGCCATATGATGACGCTGCGCAGCTTCGATGCGCGCATGCAGATGGCGCAGCGCCAGGGCAAGACCTCTTTCTACATGCAGCATCTCGGCGAAGAGGCAGTGAGCTGCGCCTTCCGCAAGGCGCTGTCGCGGGGCGATATGAATTTTCCGACCTATCGGCAGGCCGGCCTGCTCATCGCCGACGGCTACCCGATGGTCACGATGATGAACCAGATCTATTCGAACGAGGCCGATCCGCTGAAAGGGCGGCAATTGCCGATCATGTATTCGTCGAAGGAGCACGGCTTCTTCTCGATCTCCGGCAATCTGGCGACGCAGTACATCCAGGCGGTCGGCTGGGCGATGGCCTCGGCAATCAGCAACGATTCAAAGATCGCCGCCGCCTGGATCGGCGACGGCTCGACCGCCGAGTCCGACTTCCATTCGGCGCTGGTGTTCGCCTCGACCTACAAGGCGCCGGTCGTGCTTAACGTCGTCAACAACCAGTGGGCGATTTCGACCTTCCAGGGCATCGCCCGCGGTGGCTCCGGTACTTTTGCCGCCCGTGGCCTCGGCTTCGGCATCCCGTCGCTGCGCGTCGACGGCAACGACTATCTCGCCGTCCATGCGGTGGCCAAATGGGCGGCGGAACGGGCGCGCAGCAATCTCGGGCCGACGCTGGTCGAATACGTCACCTACCGCGTCGGCGCGCATTCGAGCTCCGACGACCCGTCGGCCTACAGGCCGAAGGCCGAGTCCGACGCCTGGCCGCTCGGCGACCCGATCGTCAGGCTGAAGAACCACCTCATCCAGCGCGGCGTCTGGTCTGACGAACGCCACGCCCAGGCCGAGGCGGAAATCCTCGATACGGTGATTTCAGCGCAGCGGGAGGCCGAGCGCCACGGCACGCTGCATGCCGGCGGCAAGCCTTCGGCGCGCGATATGTTCGAGGGCGTCTATGCCGAGATGCCGCCGCATCTCAGGCGCCAGCGCCAACAGGCCGGGGTCTGACCATGCCGCGGCGGACCATGATCGAGGCGATCCGCGACGCCATGGACGTGTCGATGGCGCGCGACGAACGCGTCATCGTGTTCGGCGAGGATGTCGGCTTCTTCGGCGGCGTCTTCCGCTGCACGCAAGGCCTGCAGGCGAAATACGGCAAGAGCCGCTGCTTCGATGCGCCGATCAGCGAATCCGGGATTGTCGGCGCGGCCATCGGCATGGCGGCCTACGGGCTGAAGCCTTGTGTCGAGGTGCAGTTTGCCGACTATGTTTATCCGGCCTATGACCAGATCGTCTCGGAAGCGGCGCGGCTGCGCTACCGGTCGAACGGCGATTTCACCTGCCCGATCGTCGTGAGAATGCCGACCGGCGGCGGCATTTTCGGCGGCCAGACCCACAGCCAGAGCCCGGAGGCGCTGTTCACGCATGTCTCCGGCCTGAAAGTCGTGGTGCCGTCGAACCCGCACGACGCCAAGGGCCTGCTGATCGCAGCGATCGAGGATCCCGACCCGGTGATCTTCCTGGAGCCGAAGCGGCTGTATAACGGCCCCTTCGACGGTCATCACGAGCGGCCGGTGACGCCATGGTCGAAGCATCAGCTCGGCGAAGTCGCCGATGGCCACTACACGGTGCCGCTCGGCAAGGCGGTGATCCGGCGGCCTGGTGCGGCAGTTACCGTGCTTGCCTACGGCACGATGGTCTATGTCGCCCAAGCAGCAGCCGAGGAGACCGGCATCGATGCCGAGATCATCGATCTGAGGACACTGCTGCCGCTGGATCTCGAGACGATCGTCGCCTCGGTCAACAAGACCGGGCGCTGCGTGGTCGTGCATGAGGCGACGCTGACATCCGGCTTCGGCGCCGAACTTTCGGCGCTGGTTCAGGAGAACTGCTTCTACCATCTGGAAGCGCCGGTGGCGCGGGTCACCGGCTGGGACACGCCCTATCCGCATGCGCAGGAGTGGGACTATTTTCCCGGTCCCGCCCGGCTAGGCCGCGCGCTCGTCGAAACGATGGAAGCCTGAGGGGGAAGACGATGGGCGAATATGTCATCAAGCTGCCCGATGTCGGCGAAGGCGTCGCCGAGGCCGAGCTGGTCGAATGGCAGGTCAAGGTCGGCGATCTCGTGCGCGAGGACGCCGTGCTTGCCGCGGTCATGACCGACAAGGCGACGGTCGAAATTCCTTCGCCCGTCGATGGCGAGATCCTCTGGCTGGGTGCGGAGATCGGCGACACTGTGGCGATCGGCTCGCCGATTGTCAGGTTGAAAGTGGCGGGCGAGGGGAACGTCAGGGTTGGCGCGACGCTTGCAGACGTTACGGCGGAGGGTGCCCCTGACGATGCGCGGGCTCGCCCGTCCTCGGGCTTGGAGCCGTCATTACCCAATTTGGCGCCGTCATCCTCGGGCTTGTCCCGAGGATCTGCCGTCCCACACGGATATGACGCAATCAGTTCCGAGAGGTCGGTAGATTCTCGGGACAAGCCCGAGGATGACGGCGCCAGGTCCAAGGTCAACAGCGCGCCGCGTCCCGAGGGAGAAAAGCCACTGGCCTCGCCGGCCGTCCGCCTCAGGGCGAAAGAGGCCGGCATCGACCTTCGGCAGGTTTCGGGAACCGGCCCGGCCGGTCGCATCCGGCATGAGGACATCGACGCCTTCCTGGCGCGGGGGCCACAGCTGGCGAAGGCCCCTGGCCTCGCCCGCAACGAGACGGTCGAGGACATCAAGATAGTCGGGCTCAGGCGAAAGATCGCCGAGAAGATGACGCTGGCCAAGTCGCGCATCCCGCACATCACCTATGTCGAGGAGATCGACGTCACCGCACTCGAGGATTTGCGCGCCGCGCTTAACAAGGAGAAGCGGCCGGGCGCGGACAGGCCGAAGCTGACGCTGCTGCCGTTCCTGATGCGGGCGATGGTCAAGGCCATTGCCGACCAGCCGAACCTCAATGCGCTGTTCGACGACGAAGCCGGCATCGTCCACCAGCATGGCGGCGTCCATATCGGCATCGCGGCGCAGACGCCTGCGGGGCTGATGGTGCCGGTGGTCAAGCACGCCGAGGCGCGCGACATCTGGGACTGCGCCGCCGAGGTTAACAGGCTCGCCGAGGCGGCCAGGTCGGGCACGGCGACACGCGACGAGCTTTCGGGCTCGACCATCACCATCACTTCGCTCGGCGCCATGGGTGGCGTGGCGACGACGCCGGTGATCAATCATCCGGAAGTGGCGATCGTCGGCGTCAACAAGATGATGGTGCGGCCGGTATGGGACGGCAGCCAGTTCATCCCGCGCAAGATGATGAACCTGTCCTCCAGCTTCGACCATCGCGTCGTCGACGGCTGGGACGCTGCGGTGTTTATCCAGCGCATCAAGACGCTGCTAGAGACGCCCGCGTTGATTTTTGTGGACTGAGGTAATGAGAACGGTCGCAACGGCCCCCTCACCCGGCCTCCGCTTCGCTACCCTCTCCCCGAGGGGAGAGGAGGTCGCCAGCGCCGGCGCTAGCCTCTTCTCCCCAGCGGGGAGAAGGTGGCCGCGAAGCGGCCGGATGAGGGGGCCTTTCTTCGCCAACAAGAGCCTATCGCCATGAAGGAAATCTCCTGCAAGTTGCTGGTCATCGGCGCCGGTCCGGGCGGCTATGTCTGCGCTATCCGTGCCGGGCAGCTCGGCATAGATACGGTTATCGTCGAGTTCGGCAGACCGGGCGGCACCTGTCTCAATGTCGGCTGCATTCCGTCCAAGGCGCTGATTCATGCGGCCGAAGAGTTCCAGAAGCTCTCGCACATGGCGGGTGGAAAAAGCCCGCTCGGCATTGCGATCGCCGCACCATCGCTTGATCTCGCCGCCACCATGGCCTGGAAAGACGGGATCGTTAGCCGGCTGAACAACGGTGTTGCCGGTCTGCTGAAGAAAGCTGGCGTGAAGACGGTGCATGGCTGGGCGACATTTCGCGACGGCAAGACCGTTGCCGTCGACACCGAGATCGGCATGCAGGTGATCCGCGCCGAAACGGTGGTGATTGCGACCGGCTCGGCGCCGGTCGAGTTGCTATCGCTGCCGTTCGGCGGACCGGTCATTTCGTCGACCGAGGCGCTGGCGCTGAGCGAAGTTCCGGAGAGGCTGGCGGTGGTCGGCGGCGGCTATATCGGGCTGGAACTCGGCATCGCCTTTGCCAAGCTGGGGGCCAAGGTGACCGTGGTCGAGGCGTTGCCGCGCGTGCTGGCGCAATACGATGCGGAACTGACCCGGCCGGTGGTTAAGCGGCTGGCCGAACTCGGCATCGAGGTGCTCGTGAACGCCAAGGCCAAGGGGCTGTCCACCAAGCGCGACGCGCTGCTGGTCGAGACGAATGGCGGCAAGAACGGCAAGATCGCTGCCGACAAGGTCCTGGTCACGGTCGGTCGCAAGCCGGTGACCGAAGGCTGGGGGTTGGAGCAGATCGACCTCGACATGGCCGGCCCCTTCATCCGCATCGACGACCAGTGCCGCAGCTCGATGCGCGGTATCTTTGCCATTGGCGACGTCACCGGCGAGCCGATGCTGGCGCACCGGGCGATGGCGCAGGGTGAAATGGTCGCCGAGATCGTCGCCGGCCACAGGCGCAGCTGGGACAGACGAGCGATCCCGGCTGTCTGCTTCACCGATCCGGAGCTGGTCGCCGCGGGCCTGTCGCCGGAAGAGGCCAAGACGCGTGGCGAGATCAAGGTCGGACTGTTTCCCTTCACCGCCAATGGCCGGGCAATGACGAAGTTGGGCGAGGACGGATTCGTTCGGGTCGTTGCCCGCGCCGACAACCATCTGGTGCTCGGCATCCAGGCCGTCGGCCAGGGCGTGTCGGAATTATCTACGGCCTTTGGCCTAGCGCTGGAGATGGGTGCGACGCTGGAGGATATCGCCGGAACGATCCATGCCCATCCAACACAGGGCGAGGGTTTTCAGGAAGCGGCGCTGAAGGCGCTGGGGCGGGCGGTGCATGTTTGAGGCTCGCGCTCTCCCCCCTTGAGGGGGAGATGGCCGGCAGGCCAGAGGGGGTCGGTTCGACTGGATGCGACCTCCCTTGCGACAGATGGAGGTTGGCGCTCTTCGCGAGGCGACCCCCTCTGTCGCCTTCGGCGACGTCTCCCCCTCGAGGGGGGAGATTACGCAGCTCATTCCGCAAGCCGGCTAACCATCTCGTGCTGCGCATAGGCGCGGCCGAAGCGGTTGGCCAGAAAAGCGTCGAGCGCGATGTCCTCCTGCTTGATGAAACCTCTTGCCGGCAAGGTGCCGTCGGCGAGCATGTCGAGCACGGCGCAGATCGCCGATGCGGTGGTGATCTGGATGGCGCTGCGCACCTTTTCGCCGTCGCGCCTGGCGTAGATCTTGTTGGCATAGGTCTCCTGCAGCAGACGGCCGTTCTTGCGGCCGCTGACGGTGACGAAGACGATAACCACGTCCTGCAGCGTTGCCGGCAGGGCGCTTTCGAAAATGTCCTTCAGCACGTCGCGGCGGTGGCGCAGGCCGAGGTCGTTGAGCAGCGCCTTCATGATCGCGGCATGGCCGGGATAACGGATGGTGCGGTAATTCAGCGTGCGCACCCTGCCTCTCAGCGTTTCGGCCAGCGTGCCCAGCCCGCCCGAGGTGTTGAACGCCTCATAGGTGACGCCGTCGAGCGAGAACTCCTCGCGCTCCTCGAGCGGCGGCACTTCGATCAGCTCGCCTTCGACGATCGCCTCGCAAGGCTCGCAATATTCGTTTATGACGCCGTCGGTGCTCCAGGTCAGATTGTAGTTCAGCGCATTCGACGGGTACTGCGGCAGCGCGCCGACCCGCATGCGCACGCTCTCCAGCGTGTCGAAGCGGCTGGCGAGGTCGTTGGCAACGATCGAGATGAAGCCGGGCGCCAGGCCGCATTGCGGAATGAAGGCGCTGCTGCCGGAGCGCGCCAGCTCCTTGACGCGCCTGGTGCTGACGACGTCCTCGGTCAGATCGAGATAGTGCACGCCGGCACTGGCCGCCGCCTCCGCGATGCGCGTCGTCAGATGGAAGGGCGCGGCGCTGAGCACCGCGAACTTGCCGGCCAAGGCCGCTTCGAGGGTGCCGGCGGCTTCGATGTCGAGTTCCAGCGTCTCGACTGTTTCAGGCAGTTCGGCCGCGCCGAGCTGCGCCGCCGAGCGGTCGACGAGCGTGACATGGTAGTTGCCCGTGGAAGCCAGCATCTCGGCAATGGTCGAGCCGATCTTGCCGGCGCCGACGACGATGATTTCCTTCATGACAGGTCCCTCGCACCAACATTGGATTGATGGCTAGAATCGCAGCTTGCCTGTCGAAAGGAAGCGTGAGACTGTACGAAACGCAGTCTCTCTTTGTGCAATGTGCCGGCAAGGTTCGTCGAAATGCTCAGCGATGCCGACCAGGCTCTGCTTTCCCTGCTGCGCATCAATGCACGCGCCTCGACCGCCGAACTGGCGCGGCGGCTGGGCGTGTCGCGGACCACGGTGCAGAGCCGGATCGAGCGGCTGGAGCAGCGCGGCATCATCACCGGCTATGGTGTCAGGCTTTCGCCCGACTACGAACAGGGGCTGGTCAGGGCGCATGTCCTGCTTACCGTCACCCCCAAGCTCGCCGACAAGGTGGTGCGCAGCCTGCAGGCGCTGGCACAGGTTCGAACCCTGCACTCGGTCAGCGGCAATTTCGACATGATCGTTGTCGTCGAAGCGCCGTCGATCAGGGATCTCGACACGCTCCTCGACCAGATCGGCGCCATGGACGGGGTCGAGCGGACGTCGTCGTCGATCATCCTGTCGACGCGGATCGACCGCTGAGCCGGCTGGCGTCGCGGGTCCAGACGCTGGCGGGACAGCGCTCGCCTCTGCCCTGCCGCGCATCTCCCGCTCCAGGGGAGATTGGATGTCACCGCGGCTTTCGCCAATCTCCAAGGTGGCTGAATGGATGCTATCGGCGAAGCTGCCGATCTCCCCGCCAGAGGGGGAGATGCCAAGTAGTGGGAAGAGGGCAGGACAGAGGGGGGCGCGAAGGATCACCAAGGGCGGTGATCGTTCTGGCGTTACCGCAGCAAAGCGATATAGGCTTTCAAAATGTGGATCGATGGCGTGCAGCCGCCCCCAATCTCTCGCAGCATCGCGCGTTCACCCAAAGGACCTAGACAGGAGGCCTCCTTGCCCAAGCAGTGTTTCGGAAAATCCCATGTGCCGTTGTCGCCCGCGGTCAGGGCCGGCGATTTCGTCTATGTCTCAGGCCAGGTGCCGGTCGGCAGCGACGGGCTGGTGGTCAAGGGCGGCATCGCCGAGCAGACCGAACAGGTGCTGTCGAACGTCAAGGCGGCACTGGCGCTGGCCGGCTGCACGCTCGACGACGTGGTCAAGACGACGGTCTGGCTCGAGGACGCGCGCGATTTCGGCATCTTCAATACGGTCTACGCCCGGCATTTCCCGAAAGATCCGCCGGCACGCACGACGGTGGAGTCACGGCTTATGATCGACATCAAGATCGAGGTCGAAGCCGTCGCCTACAGGCCGGCCTGACGGAAAAGCGGAGACAGGCGCAATGCAATTCGATCTCCTGATAAAGGGCGGCCGCCTCATCGATCCGGCGTCGGGCCTCGACGCACAACGCGATCTGGCGATTGCCGACGGCCGTATCGCCGCCATCGACGCCGAAATCCCCTTCGAACGTGCAGCCCGCGTCATCGACGCCACGGGCTCGATCGTCGCGCCCGGCCTGATCGACCTGCACAGCCATGTCTATTGGGGCGGCACGTCGCTCGGCGTCGATGCCGACCGGCTCGCCGCAAAGAGCGGCACCACCACCTTCGTCGATGCCGGAAGCGCCGGCGCCGGGAATTTCCTCGGCTTTCGCCGCCACGTCATCGAGCGCTCGAAGGTCCGTATCCTGGCTTACGTCAACATTTCCTTTGCCGGCATTTTCGGCTTTTCGCAGACCGTCGCGGTCGGCGAATGCAGCGACCTCAGGCTCTGCGAGCCGCGCGAAACGGTGGCGGCGGCGCGTGAGCACGCAGACGTGATCGTCGGCGTCAAGGTCCGCTCCGGTCGCCATGCCGGCGGCAGCAGCGGCATCGCGCCGGTCGATCTCGGGCTGGAAGCCGCCGACAAGGCTGGCCTGCCGCTGATGGCGCATATAGACGAGCCGCCGCCGGGCCGCTCGGAAGTGCTGCCGCGGCTGCGCAAAGGCGATATCCTCACCCACTGCTTCCGGCCGTTTCCCAACGCACCGGTCTTCGCTTCGGGCGCGGTGCGGCCGGACATGCGGCTGGCGCGCGAACGCGGCGTCATCTTCGATATCGGCCACGGCATGGGCTCGTTCGATTTCGAGGTGGCCAAGGCGATGCTGAGCGAGGGGCTGGCGCCGGACGTGATCAGCAGCGACGTGCACCTCTACTGCGTCGACGGACCGGCCTTCGACATTCTGGTGTGCATGTCGAAGCTGCTGGTCCTCGGCATGCCGCTGGTCGAGGTGCTGCGCGCCGCGACACAGCGGCCGGCCGAAGCGATCGCCAGGCCCGATTTGGGCAGGCTTGCGGTTGGTGCGGTCGGCGACATCGCGGTGCTGCGGCTGCGTCCGGGCCGCTTCACCTTTGTCGATTCGGTCGGCGCCTCGCTGGTCGCCGAGCAAAGGCTGGTCTCGGACGGCATCGTGGTCGGCGGCAACTGGTGGCCGAACGAGGCGCTGGACGATCTCGGCGAAACCGAGCGCTTCGAAGCGCATGCGCACGACACGCATGTCGAGGTTGCCGCCCGGCATTTCGGGCGTGGGTGATCTCCCCCCTTGAGGACCCCTTGAGGGGAGATGGCCGGCCGGCCAGAGGGGGTAGGTCCGACGGGGCTCGGCCTGCTGCTGCTGTAGAGGAGGCTGGCGCTCGGCGCGCGGCGACCCCCTCTGTCGCCTTTGGCGACATCTCCCGCTCAAGGGGGGAGATCACAGCTTCACCGCGGCGTCCCATAAACCGGCGTCGCAATGCCTTCCATCCTCGCCTTGATCTGCAGCGCCACGAACTTCGAATAAAAGCGCGACAGCGCCAGATTGCCGCCGTGGAACCACAGCGCTTCCTGCGCGGTCGGCTTCCACATGTTGCGCAATTCGCCTTGCCATGGACCCGGGTCGCCTTTCACGCCCGAGCCAATCCCCCAGCACGGCCCGACCTTGCCAGCAACTTCACGGGAGACGATCGACGCCACCGTTTCGTTCATCGAGAGATAGCCGGTGCAGGCAATGATCGCGTCGGCCGCCAGTTCGGTGCCGTCGTCGAAGAGGATGCCTGTCGGCGTCAGCGACTTGATCCCGACGCCGCTGCGGATGCCGATCTCGCCGTCGATGATCAGATCGCAGGCGCCGACATCGATGTAGAAGCCCGAGCCGGTGCGGTAGGCCTTCATCAAAAGCCCGGTCTCGTCGTCGCCGAAATCGATGGCGAAGCCGGCGCCGCGCAAGCGGTCGTAGAAGGCCGCGTCGCGCGCCTTGATGATGTCGTAGAGTGCGCGCTGGCCCTGTGGCAGCAGCGCGAACGGCGTCGAGGCGACGATCATGTCGGCCTTCTCAGTGGTGATGCCGCGGGCCAGCGCCTTTTCCGAAAAGATTTCGAAGCCGATTTCCATCAGCGTGTCCGACTTGACCACCGTCGTCGGCGAGCGCTGGACCATCGTCACCTCGGCGCCGCTCTCCCACAGATCGACGCTGACGTCATGGCCGGAACTTGCGGCGCCGATAACGGCGACCTTTTTGCCGCGGAATTTCTCGCCGCTGAAATATTGGCTGGAGTGCAGGATCTCGCCCTGGAAGGTCTCGGCGCCCGGCAGGTCGATCTGCCTGGGCGGGCCATAAGCACCGGTTGCAAAGACGATGTGCTTCGGCTTTAGCGTGATGCGCTGGCCGGCGCGGTCGACCTCGACCGTCCAGACCTTTTCGGCCTCGTCGTAGGACGCGCTGATGCATCTTGTGGAGGTCCAGTAGTTGAGCTCCATGACGCGCGTGTACATTTCCAGCCAGTCGCCCATCTTGTCCTTGGGCGTGAACACCGGCCAGTTCTCGGGAAACGGGATGTAGGGCAGATGGTCGTACCAGACCGGGTCGTGCAGCACGAGCGAGCGATAGCGACTGCGCCAGGAATCGCCGGCCTGCGCATTCTTCTCGATGATGATGGCCGGCACGCCGAGTTGCCTGAGCCGTGCGCCCAGCATGATGCCGCCCTGGCCGCCGCCGATGACCAGGCAATAAGGCTGCTGGCCGGCGCCGAGTTCACGCGTCTCGCGCGCCCTCGCCTCCAGCCAGGTCTCGCGCTCCGGATCGGCCTTGTGGCGGACGCCCAGAGGCCGCGCCGGGCCCTTGCGCTCCTCAAACCCCTTGAGATCGCTCATCGCCGTAAACAGTGTCCGGCATTTGCCGTCCCTGAGGCGCATGATACCTTGGCTCCACGCTGATGACGTCTCGAAAGAAAACCAGGCTTCGATAATGCCTTCGTCCGAAGTCGCTTCGCTGCTGAGCTGCCACCGAGCAGGCCTTGTCATTGCCAGCGTGGCTTCCAGCATGTCGCGGATCGCCGCGCGGCCTTCCATGGTCTTGATGTTCCAGGTGAAGGTCAGCAGGTCGCGCCAGTAACAGTCCTCGACGAACAGGTTGATTGCGGCCGCGACGTCGCCCGCCTCGAGCGCTCGCGCAAAAGAACCGAGCCAGGTGGCCGCCTGTTTCGACGGTGATATGTCGAGCATCTGTCTTCCCTATGTCCAGCGACTTCGGCGCTGCCCTTTAACCTTATCCTCTCTCCCGAAGAGCGGGGAGAGGGTAGGTGAGGGGCAGCGCAAACAGTCCGGAAATTAAGGGCGCAGCGCAAGACCCCGCTATCAGGCGCGCGCGCGGGCCTGATCCGAACCGCTATCAAGCCATGCAAGATCGTCCGGCGAAAGTGAGATGTCGAGCGCCTGGAGGCTGTCTTCCAACTCGTCGAGCGTGCGCGGCCCGATCAGCGGGACGGACGGAAAGGGCTGTGCCAGGACATAGGCGAGCGCGACGTGGATCGGGCTTTTGCCCAGCCGTTTGGCGAGCTCGATGGCGCGGTCGCGGCGGCCGAAGTTCCTCTCCGAGTACCAGACCCGGACCAGTTCCTCATTGTCGCGCCGGTCGCGGCCGGCGCGGTCGGTGAAGAAGCCGCGGCCCTGGCTCGACCAGGCGAAGTTCGGCATTTGCCGGGCGGTAAGCCAGGCCTTCCACTCGTCGCTGGAGGACGTGACGCAGCCTGCCCAGATCGGCTCCAGCATCTCGGCCAGCGAGAAATTGTTGGAAAGGGCGCCGGGTTTCTGCTTGCCGGTGCGCTCGGCATAGGCAATCGCCTCGTCCATGCGTTCCATCGTCCAGTTCGAGCCACCGAACGGACCGCGAATGCGGCCGGCCTTGACCTCGCGATCCATCGCATCGACGAACTCGTCGACCGGCACGTCCGGGTTGTCGCGATGCATGAAATAAACGTCGATATGGTCGGTCTGCAGCCGCTCAAGCGACTGGGTGAGCTGCTTGCCGATGACGTCGGGATAGCAGAGCGGCGAGTGCGCACCCTTGCCGATGACCACCGATTGCTCGCGCACGCCGCGGTTCTTCAGCCACTGGCCGAGCAGCGTCTCGGTATAGCCGGAACCGTAGACGAAGGCGGTGTCGAACAGATTGCCGCCGGCCTCAAAATAGGCGTCGAGCAGGATGGCGCCCGACGAAAAGGTGCGGAAATCCTCGAAGCCGAGCGCCAGGCACGAGGCCGGCCGCGGCAGGCCCGGAATGCCGCGCTTGGGGATGGCGGTCCCGCCGGAGCGCAGCTTCCGCCCGGAGATCGTGTTGACGCGCTTTGCCGGTTTCTCGATGTCATATTCGAGCCCGATGGCGGCCCGCCATCTATCGAGCACGCGCAGATTGCCGAGACTGTCGGCCCAGCTCATGCCCGGCCAGGCGAACTCCTGCTTCCCGCCGAGAATGGCCTCGCCGGCGGCGTCCACCTCGAATGCGTAAAGCCAGCCGTCCTCCTTGACCTCGACCACCTCGGTGTCACCCGGACGGATGATGCGGATTTCGCCGGTGCCGCCTTGCTGGCCGCCGGCATACCAGAAATCCGCCACCTCGATGCGGCCCTTGCTGCCGAGAATACGCAATACGTTGTCCTGCGCGAGCGAAATGCTGCAGGAGACTTCCGCGACGATGCCGCCCGGAAAATGCAACAGCGCCGACGCCCATTCGTCGACGCCGGATTGGCCGAGATGCGCAGCGCCGACCACTTTGTCCGGCTCGGCAAAGGGCTTTCCCGCCGCGGCGCCGGCAATCAGCCGCGCCATCGAGACGGGATAGCCGCCGACATCGAGAATGCCGCCGCCGGCGAGATCCTTGGCGTAAAGCCGGTGCTCCGGCATGAAGCCCGGCATGGCGAAGCCGAAACTGGATTTGATCATCTTGATGTCGCCGATCGCGCCGGCCCTGATCAGCTCGACCAGCCTGGCCGTCTGCGGATGCAGCCGGTACATGAAGGCTTCGCCGAGAAAGGTGCCGGTCTTGCGCGCGGCATGGATCATGGCGTCGGCCTCGAAGGCGGTCAGGCCAAGCGGCTTTTCGCAAAGCACATGTTTTCCGGCCTCGGCTGCCTTGATCGCCCATTCGGCATGGCTCGGATGCGGCGTTGAAATATAAATCGCGTCGACGTCCGGAGCGCTAAGCAAAGCCTCGTAGCCATCGAGGATGCGGGCGCCGGGGAAAGCCTCAGTGAGCCCGGCCTTGCCGGGATTACGCGCCCCTAAGGCGACCAATGTGCCGGTGCGCGAATGGGCGACGCCGCCGGCAAAGGCCTTGGCGATGTTGCCGGGCCCGAGAATGCCCCAGCGAATTTTTTCTGGCTTGGACGTCATGTCAAATCTCCGTGGGGTGGCCGCGACCAATCGCGATCGGACAAAAGAAACTAGATGGGTTAGCGAATGCGTGCGCCGGTGGCGTCGAAGAGAAGCGAGCGGTCGGCCTTGATCGACACCACCAGGTCGTCGCCGTTCGCGCGATGCCGCGAGGCCTCGCGCTCGATGATCAGTTCCTCGCGCTCGCCCCCGGTCCCGGAATTGGCATAGACATAACTCACCGATCCCAAGTGCTCGGCGACGTCGGCCTTGAGGGTAAGGTCGCAATCGCCCTGGCCGGCGTCGAAGAAATGCTCCGGCCGCACGCCAAGCACGACATCGCCGCCTGTCGCAGGCAGAGCATCCGAAAGCGGCTTGCGCAGTCGCGCGCCGCGATGATTGACCAGTTCGACGACCGCAGCGCCGTTGTCGGCCCCGACCATTTTCGCCGCCAGAAAGTTCATTTTCGGGGAGCCGACGAAGCCGGCAACGAAGCGGTTGGCGGGGTCGTCGTAGAGATCGAGCGGCGCGCCGATCTGCTCGATGTTGCCGGCGTTGAGGACGACGATCCTGTCGGCCAGTGTCATCGCCTCGGTCTGGTCGTGCGTCACATAGACCATGGTAACGCCAAGCTCCTTGTGAAGGCGCGATATCTCGACGCGCATCTGCACCCTGAGCTCGGCGTCGAGATTGCTGAGCGGTTCGTCGAACAGGAACACTTGCGGCTCGCGCACGATGGCGCGGCCGATGGCGACGCGCTGGCGCTGGCCGCCCGACAATTGCCGCGGCCGCCGCTTCATCAGCTCGGCGATGCGCAGGATTTCGGAAGCCCGCTTCACCCGCCGCTCGGTATCTGCCTTGGGGTTGCCGGTCATTCTCAGGCCGAAGCTCAGATTCTGCTCGACCGTCATGTGCGGATAGAGCGCGTAGGACTGGAACACCATGGCGATGCCGCGATCGGCCGCCTCGACGTCGTTCACCACCTTGCCGCCAATGGCGATCTCGCCGTCGCTGATGTCCTCGAGCCCGGCGATCATCCGGAGCAGCGTGGACTTGCCGCAGCCGGAAGGGCCGACGAAGACGACGAATTCGCCGTCATCGATATCGATATTGGCGCCGTGGACGATTTCGAAGACGCCGAAGCGCTTGATGACGTTTTTGAGTGTGACTGCAGCCATGCTGATCCTTACTTGATGGCGCCGGCGGCGATGCCGGCGACGAAATGGCGCTGCAGAAGCACGAACACGACGAGCATTGGCGCCGTCAGCATCACCGCGCCCGCCATGATGCCGCCCCAGGACACCTTGGTGAGACCGATCAGCGTGCCGAGCGCCACCGGCGCGGTCATTGCGCCCGGCTTGGAATTGATCAGCAGCGGCCACAGATAATTGTTCCAGGAAGCAAGGAAGAGAATGATGGCGAGCGCCGCCAGCATCGGCCGCGCCAGAGGCAATGCGACGAACAGGAATATCCGCCATTCCTTGACGCCCTCGACCTTGGCCGCGTCGAACAGCTCGTGCGGCATCATCGAAAAACTCTGCCGCATGAACAGCACGCCCAGCGAGTTGAACAGCGGCGGCACGATCAGCGCCACCCAGGTGTTGGCGAGCTTGAAGTCGCGCGCCACCATGATGAATTGCGGGATCAGCACGACCGCATAGGGCAGCGTGATGGTGCCGAAGATGATGGCTACGACCATGCCCTTGCCGAAGAAGTTGTAACGCGCCAGCGCCCAGCCGGCCATCGAGGTGAGCATCACCGACAGGAAGGTATAGGTCACCGCCACCGAGACGGAGATGCCGATGGCGCCGATGAAATTGGTGCCGCGCTGCAGATTGCTGACATTGTCGAGGAAATTGCCGTGCGGCAAAAGCTCGATGTCGGGGCTGAAGATGCCATTGTCGGGCATCGTGGAAAAGACCACCATCATCCACAGCGGAAACAGCCAGACCAGCGCCAGCGGCGTCAGGAACAGATGCAACGCGATGCTGCGGCCCAATCTGGCCTGGGAACGGCTGACCTGGGAATGGCTGATTGGGGAGCGCGAGGTCATTTCGGTTCCCTCGTCAGCCATATCTGCACCAGCGAAATGGCAATCGCCAGCCCGGCCATGGTGTAGGCGACGGCCGAAGCGTAGCCGAAATTGAGCGACCGGAAGCCCTGGCGGTAAAGCAGCAGCCCGAGCGTTTCGGTGCCGCCGCCCGGCCCGCCGCGCTCGGTAATCAGGAAGGGCTCGGTGAACAGCTGCATGGTGCCGATGATCGACAGCACGGCGCAGAACACGATGATCGGCTTGAGCAGCGGCAGCGTGATGTAAAAGAACTGTTTGACCTTGCTGACCCGGTCCAGGGTCGCCGCCTCGTAGACATCCTCGGGGATGGACTGCAGGCCGGCGAGCAGGATGATGGCGTTGTAGCCGGCCCAGCGCCAGGTCACCGCCATCATGATCACCGCCATCGCCGGGGTGACGTTGGTAAACCAGTCGACACTGGGCAGGCCGATGCTGTTCAGCAATTTGTTGATGATGCCGTAGTCGAGATTGAACATCAGCCGGAAAACCGCCGAATAGGCGACCTCACCGACCACGACTGGCGCGAAGAAGGCAAAGCGGAACAGGCCACGTGCCTTGAGCAGCGGCGAATTCAAAAGCACCGCCATCACTATCGCCAGGGAAATCATCACCGGCACCTGGATGACGAGGATCAGCAATGTGTTCTTCAAGGCATTGAAGAAGGCGGGATCGCCGATCAGCCGGCCCCAGTTGAAGGTCGGCGCGAACCGCCACGGCACGGTGCGCGTCGCCTGGAACGAGATCAGGAAGGAATCGATGATCGGCCACAGCCAGAAGATCGAGAAGATCAGCAGATAGGGCGCGAGAAAGCGATACGCCGTGGCGTTCTGGTAGCGCATCGTTTTCCTCCTTTCTGCTTTCAAGTTCTTGCCTTCTACCCTTGTGGAGAAGGTGGATCGGCGCATAGCGCTGAGACGGTTGAGGGGGGATGGCCGGAGTGCCGCCGGCGCCGAGCTGGAGCACCCCTCATCCGTTGCCTTCGGCGATACCTTCTCCCACAAGGGGAGAAGGGGAGCCGTGCGCTCGGAGCCGCCTCGTCTAGATCACGACTTGACCGGCAGGCCGGTCGCCGCGGCGATCTGGCTTGCGGCATCGTCGAGCGCTGCCTTGGCGTCGGGATAGCCGCCGGCCAGATATTTGGTCTGCACCGCGCGGATGATGATTTCGGCGTCGCTCTGGAACGGCGTGCCGCGGCTGGGGACGACCTTGGGCAAGGTGCCGAGGATGTCCTTCCACACGGCTTGGCCACCCCAATAGGGCAGGCCTTCGGAGACGTAAGGGTCGTTGAGCGCCGAGATCAGCGACGGTACCAGGCCGAAGCCTTTCAGCATGGTGATCTGGCCCTCATTCGTCCCTAGCGTGTATTTCAGATAGGCGTAGGCGGCTTCCTTGTTCTTCGACACCGAAGTGATGGCGAGCGAGGAGCCGCCGAGATTGGCGGCGCGCGGACCGTCGGCGGTCAGGCTCGGCATCAGATAGACGCCCCATTTGCCTGCGCCATCGGGCGACTCGGTGCGTATGGTGCCTTCATACCAGCCGCCATACATCTGGCTGGCGACCTTGCCGGCGGTGTTGTTGGTGATCTTGGTGCTCCAGTCGGCAGAGGAAATGATGCCGGCGTCCTTCATCTCCTTGATCTTGGTCATGGCATCGACGCATTTGGGCTGATTGACGGTGATCGATTGACCATCGGCGGAGAAATAGGCGCAGCCCTGCTCGTTGGAGATCATGCGGAAGAATTCGGAATCGCCGTTGAAATCGGCGTTGGTCATCGTCACGCCGGGATTGGCGGCCTGGATCTTCTTTGCGGCGGCGATGAAATCGTCCCAGGTCTTGATCGAAGACGGGTCGACGCCGGCCTTCTCATAGAAGTCGCGGCGGTAGAACATCGCTACAGGGCCCGAATCCCAGGGCATCGCATAGGCCTTGTCGTCCACCTCGAGCTCGGTGCGCTTGAAGTCGGGGAATTTTGCCTGGTCTTCCGCAGTGTAGCCGAGCGTATGCAGGTCGACGAAGCAATCCGGGAACTGGCTCCAGTAGTTTTCCGCCTCGCCGTTCTCGATCGTCACGATGTCCGGCAGCCCCTCGCCGCCGGCGGCACAGCCGGCGATCGATTTGTCGTAGGTCGGCTGGTTGCCGAGGTCCTCGACCGTGACCTTGATGTCGGGATACTGCTTGTTGAAGCCCGCTATGGTGGCCTTCAGCGACGAAGCGGCGATGTTCCAGCTCCAGATCGTGATTTCACCGGACTGCGCAAAGGCCGGGCTGGAGCCCAAGGCAAGCGCGAGCGCGGCGCAGGTCAATTTTAAGCGCATTGAAATCCTCCCATTTCAGTTGCTCTCTGTTTGCGAGCCTGGCTAGACTAGGCTTCGGGAAAGCCTTGTCCGCGACAAAGGGAATAAGAAATGAGCGGAAAGTAAGATGCCGGAAAGGCCGTTTTACCAGCCTGGCGCCAGCAGCGTGGAGGGCCTGCCGCTGCTGCTACAAATGTTCCACACCCAGCCCCTGGTGATGCTCAAGCCGCATTGGCATGCCCAGGTCGAGGTGAATTTCATCGTGCGTGGCGCCGTGCATTACCGCATGGACGGGCACGGGCTTTCGCTTTCTGCGGGCGACATGTGCCTGTTCTGGGGCGGCCTGCCGCACCAGATGGACGAAGCCTCCGACGATGCCATCTACGCCGGCGCGCATCTGCCGCTGGTGCATTTCTTCCGGCTGCATTTGCCCGTCGACGTCCGCAACAGGCTGATGACCGGCGCGACGCTAGTGACCGACGCCACAGACCGGTCGGACGACCACAATTTCGAGCGCTGGAACCGCTATGCCCGCTCCGGCGACCCGGTCAAGGCGGAGCATGCCGTCAACGAGCTTTTGCTGCGGCTTGAGCGGGTGCGATTCGAGCCCTACCGGCTGGTGCCGGAAACGCCGGTCGAACAGGAGCTTGGCAGCCCGTTCGATCAGCAATCGCTGCGCAATGTCGGGCGCATGTGCGACTTCATCGCCGAGAATTTCCTCTACGAGATCGATTGCGTCGACATCGCCGCGGCGGCCGACATCCATCCCAAATACGCCATGAGCATCTTCAAGAAATCGACCGGCATGACGCTCAATGAATATGTGAATTTGCTGCGCCTCAGCTACGCGCAGGCGCTGCTGATGCATCAGGATGCCAATGTGCTGCGCGTCGCCATGGAATCGGGCTTCGGCTCGCTCAGCGCGTTCAACAAGTCGTTCCGCAAGCTTGCCGGCATGTCGCCGTCGGATTTCCGCAGGGGCGTGGCCGGCGCCAGATAACGGCTGGATTCAGCCGATAACCCCCAGACGTCTCGGCAGGCGGTTCATCGGCGACGGCCCGTTGGCGGTGATCAGGAACTGGTCCTCGAGATTGAAGCCGGCGAGACCGTCGATGTAGAGCGGGATCTCGAATGCCAGCACCATGCCGGGTTCGATCGCGACATCGCAGTCGGCCGAAATGAACGGCCATTGCTCGGAAAACACGGAATGGCCGACGCTGTGCCCGAAATGGCCGCGGCGATAGGAACGCAGGCCCTGGCGCGCCAGGCTTTCGCTGGCGGCGCGATGCACGGCGGCCAACGGCCTTCCGGGCATAAGCGCGGCAAGCCCGTCGGCGAAGGCGCGTTCGGCTATCGCATGCAATTCGGCCTGTTCGGGCGACGGCGGCCCGAAGGTGAAATTCCGCGACATATCCGAGGCATAGCCGTTCACGCTGCACACCATGTCGGCCTTCAGCGGATCGCCGGCAGCGGCGATCGCGTCGGCGCCTTTTGGGCGAGCGCCCAGCGTGACGTATTCCGCCGTCGAGATTTGCTGTGACGACCCGGCGGCTGCATCCGCGACGCCTTGCCGGTAAAGCGCGACCAGCTCAGACTGACGCATGCCGGCCGCTGCATGCTGCTGCAGCCGCGTCAGGCCGGCCTCCGATAGGACGATGCCCTGCTCCAACAGGTCGATCTCGCTCTGCGACTTGATCGCCCGCAGCCGGTCGAGGATCGGCGAACCGTTGACCAGGGCAGTGCCCGGCAACATCGCCTGCATCGCGGAAAAATCGCTGGCCGAGACGAAATCCAGCTCGATGCCGAGCGTCGCACGCTCCAGCCCGAATTCTGCGAGGATCGTTTTCAGCTCGCGGACGGAGCGGGCAAGCTCGAAGGTCGCCGGACGTGAAAAACCGGGGCCGCGGCCAACCAGGCCGGCCTCGATGCGCTGCGCAACAGGCCGGTCGGCAGTCGCCGGCTCGAGCGACGCCGATTCGATCCAGATCGGATGTGTGCGTACCATGGCGCCGGCCATCGCCGCCGGGAGTTGGGCAACCTGGAAATCCGCCACCACGACGCCGATCGGCAGGTTGCCTCGCTTGGGAACAACGACGAAACCGGCGCCGGCCCTTCGGAACAGGCCTGCCGGGCCGATCCAGGCACCGGTGGCATATTGGAACGCCTCGGGCTCGCAAAGCACCAGCGCCTCGATGCCGGCGCGCTGCATCAGGTCAGTTGCGCGCTCGCGGTCGACAAAGCCGGTCATGGGATCTCCTCAAATGCAATCGAAACCGACGCCGATGCGGCGGCGTTTGGCCTTAGCGTAGCTTCAGTGCCGCCGTGGAGCAGCTTTTTTCTGGAAGCGCTGTTCACCTTGAGAGTTTGTCGTCGGGAAACGAAAAAGCCGCGGCGAACCGCGGCTTTTCAACACAACAAGTGGCTGCTTCGAAAGCTTATTCGGTTTCGTCGGAAGTGTCGTCGGCAGTGTCTGCCGCGTCATCTGCGGTCTGTCTTGCCAGCGCTGCCTGCAAGGCCAACGTGGCCTGTGGTGAGGCCGGTGTCGTCGCAACGACCGCCGCTGCGTGAGCAACTCCGTGCGTCGACTTGTCCCTGGCCGCGGCGGAGGTAGCGGCTCCGTGTCCCTGCGAGCCGGCCCCGGCCGAGTTTCCACCGTTGCCGTTGCTGCCGCCATTGCCGTTGCCATTGCCATTGCCGCCGGGAGCAGCGAGGACCGGAGATGCGACAAGGGTGAGAGCGGCTACAGTCGCGAATAGACAGGTGCGCGTTTTCATAGTTCCTCCTTCGAATCGCCCTCCCGCCAGGATGGGTTCTAGATGAAAAACGTCAGGACTTCCAATGTGAAAGCCGGCTGTTACTAGCTTTGTTCAAATACAGTATTCTGCAAGATGGACCTTGGTCCGAAACCGGCACGCAAAAGTCCTGAATTTTATCGACAGCGTACTTCGGATGACCGCAACGGCTGGATTTTTGCTGCCGTCAGATCAAGCGCCGCTACAGCGCATGTGCGTCGGCTGACATGAGGTTACAATCGAGGAAACCTCGGTGCTCGCCATCCGGCGAGATCATTTAAGCCGATTGAGGAACATTCCACCCTTCGTGAAGTTGGAAGCGCAGGCCCGCTTTTGAGGTGCCAAAATGTTTGATGCCGGCGGGCTTTTGGGAGGAAGCCATGATCCGCGTCACGCCTGCATTTCGTGTTTCACGCCGCCGCGCATTGCAGTTTGGCCTGGTAGCGACGCTCGCTTCGGCCACCGGGCTTGCCCCGGTTTCCCGCGCCTATGCGCAGGATGAGGTCAAAGACGAAGACATTTTCCGGTTCGCCCTCAATCTCGAATATATGGAAGCCGAATATTACCTGCGCGGCACAACCGGAAAAGGGATCGATGATTCGGATGCCGGCCCGAAGGCCGGCGCTGTGGCTGGCGGCAAACAGGTTCGCTTTGACACGCCTGCAATCGGCGAGTTCATGCGGGAGGTCGCCGAAAACGAACTTGCCCATGTCAGGTTCTATCGCAAGACACTTGGAAGCGATGCCGTCGACCGGCCGGCAATCGATTTCGATGCGGGCTTTGCGGCGGTTGCCAAGGCGGCGGGGCTCGGAGCGAACTTCGATCCTTTCGGCAACCAGATGAACTTCGTGCTCGGCGGCATGCTGTTCGAGGATGTCGGCGTCACTGCCTATGCCGGCGCCGCGCCCCTTCTGAAAAACAAGGATTTCCAGGCCGCCGCCGCTGGCATTCTGGCCGTCGAGGCCTATCACATGGGGATGGCGCGATCGTCGCTTTACCGAATGGGCGAGGATGCCTGGAAGGCCGCCAATGCGGTTTCCGACGCCCGCGACAAGATCGATGGACCGGAAGACAAGGACCAGGGCATCCGAGTGGACGGCAAAGCCAATATCGTTCCATCGACCCCGGATGCAATCGCCTTCACGAGGACGCCGCAAGAAGTGCTTCGGATCGTCTATCTGACCGACCAGAAAGGCGTCAGCAAGGGCGGCTTCTACCCGAACGGAATGAACGGAACGCTCAAAAGCACCTGAGCGGTCTGCGGATGAATCTCGTGGCAAATGAACTTGCGCGCGCGGCCAGGCGATTCGGCGCGCAGCGCCCTGTTGGCGCGCAAAAACGAAAAAGCCGCGGCGGACAGCGGCTTTTCGATGCTTGATTCCCCTTGAGAGAAATGGAGCGGGTGAAGCGATTCGAACGCTCGACCCCAACCTTGGCAAGGTTGTGCTCTACCCCTGAGCTACACCCGCTCGCACGGCTTTTGGGCCGCAAGCCGCGCCTATATGGCTGAAGAGCGCGGCGATTGCAACAGGGAATTCGCAGGCTTTTTTGCTTCGCCGGCAATGCGGAGAAGTGCTCCTCCGGACGTCGCAAGGCAATCACCCCCCGCGTTGCGCGACGGACTTGTCTTGGCCGCATCATTGGCCGTAAACGGCGTTAGCCGAACAAGCCGTTGAAAGCGGGCCACCAGAAGAAAGACCGATGCCGAAGACCGAAGCCGAACTTTTCGCCTTTCTTGCCGGACTCGGGATCGAGGTATCGACGCGGCGGCATCCGCCGCTGTTCACGGTCGCCGATTCGCAGGCGCTGCGCGGCGAGATTGCCGGCGGCCACACCAAGAACCTGTTCCTCAAGGACAAGAAGGACAATTTCTTCCTGGTCAGCGTCGACGAGGAGGCGGTGGTCGATCTCAAGCAGATCCACCATCTGATCGGCGCTGCGGGGCGCGTGTCTTTCGGCCGGCCGGAGATGCTGATGGAGCTTCTCGGCGTCGTCCCGGGCGCGGTCACGGTGTTCGGGCTGATCAACGACACCGAGCGAAGGGTCAAGGTCGTTTTGGACGAGAAGCTGATGAGCCATGCGGTGGTCAATGCCCACCCGCTGACCAATGAAGCGACGACTTCCATCGCTGCCGCGGACCTGGTCAAATTCGTCGAGGCAACCGGACATGATGCTGTTATCTTGAAAGTCTCGGCATGATCGCCACATGGGTGACTAAGACCGGGGTGACTGAAACCGGGTTCTAAAGAAGGATGTTGCGCCCGTCCCTTGGCCGGCGGCGCGACCGAAAGGCGACGAGAGATGAGCGATAGCAACCCCTTTGGCGGCCCATTTGGCAGCAATGGCGGCCAGTATGCCACCACCGTGCAATATGGCGGCACCGACGCCGCGCGTGAGAAGGTCGCGCTTGCGGAGGCGCCGGCCGATGTCATCAAGGACACAACGACCGCTGGATTTGCCGCCGACGTTATCCAGGAATCGCGTCGCCGGCCGGTGCTGGTCGATTTCTGGGCGCCGTGGTGCGGCCCCTGCAAGCAATTGACGCCGCTGCTGGAGAAGGCGGTGAAAGCCGCCGGTGGCAAGGTCAAGCTGGTCAAGATGAATATCGACGACCATCCATCGATCGCCGGCCAGCTCGGCATCCAGTCGATACCGGCGGTCATTGCCTTCAAGGACGGCCAGCCGGTCGACGGCTTCATGGGCGCCATTCCCGAGAGTCAGATCACGCAATTCATCCAGAAGGTCGGCGGCAAGAACGGTGGCGCGCCGCAAGTGGCCGAGGCACTGGCCGCCGCTGCCGAGGCGCGCGACGCCGGTGACGTGCAGACCGCTGCCGACATTTATGATGCCATCCTGGAACAGGCGCCGGAGACGATCGAGGCGATCGCCGGCTTGGGCGATCTGCTGTTCGAGGCCGGCGATACCGAAGGTGCCGAGACGGTGCTGGCGCGGGCGCCGGAAGCGAAGAAGGATGCGCCCCAGCTCGCCGCGCTGCGCGCCAAGATGGCGCTCGCCGCGCAGGCAGCAGTGCTCGGCAATCCGGCGGAACTGGAACGGCGGCTGGCCGAAAATCCCGGGGATCACCAGGCACGGTTCGAGCTCGCCATGATCCAGAACGCTAAGGGTGATCGCATGGCGGCGGCCGACAATCTGCTGGCGATCATCAAGGCCGACCGCTCGTGGAACGACGACGGCGCCAGAACCCAGTTGCTGCAGCTCTTCGAGGCATGGGGCATGACCGACGAAGCAACGCTGTCGGCACGGCGCAAATTGTCGTCGCTGCTGTTTTCCTGAGCCGGCGCAGACTGTTTTGTCGTGCGGGCTTGCGGTGGGCGGCAGCTGCGCCAGATTAGGTTTTCGGACGGCGTTCGATTTCAGGTTTCCGGTGTTGCGCCTTGTGCCGGCCGGGAGGAGACGGATTTGGTGCGCTTCCTGACAAAGCGATCGGAGGATTGAGGTGCAGGCGGGAAACGCGCATTACCGGCTCGCTGCGGACTTACCGTCGACCATGCCGATCTTTCCGCTCGAGGGCGCATTGCTGCTGCCGGGAGGCCGCATGCCGCTCAACATCTTCGAGCCGCGCTATCTGCAGATGGTCGACGAAGCGATCGCCGGGCCGCGGCTGATCGGCATGATCCAGCCCAGCCTCGACGGTGCACTGCGTCCAGACGGCGAGCCGGAGCTCTGCAATGTCGGCTGTGCCGGGCGCATCATTGCGCTGTCCGAGAGCGGCGACGGCCGTTACCTGATTTCGCTGCAGGGCGTGTGCCGGTTCCGCATTGTCCAGGAACTCACGGTCAAGACGCCGTTCCGCCAGTGCCGGCTGGCACCTTTTCTCGCCGATCTCGACGAGGAGCAGGCAGACGCCGAGATCGACCGGCCGGCGCTGCTCAAAGCGTTTCGCGCCTATCTGCAGGCCAACGATCTGGAGGCCGACTGGGAGAGCGTCAGTCGCGCCGAAAACGCCATGCTGGTCAACGCACTGTCGATGATGGCGCCCTACGGGCCGGCCGAGAAACAGGCGCTGCTCGAAGCGGCCGATCTGAAGACACGCGCCGAGACCCTGATCGCCATCACCGAAATGGCGCTGGCGCGCGACAATGAGGATTTCGGTTCGAGTTTGCAGTAGGTTGGCCCTCCTTCTCCCACAAGGGAGAAGGAGAGGCCGCGCGCAAAACCTGAAGCGGTCGCCTTGTGGAAAGGATGGATCGAATGGCGGATGGACGTGACGGGAACAGGACTGTCGATCCCAAGCTGCTGGAACTCTTGGCCTGCCCGCTGACCAAGGGACCGCTTGCCTGGGATCCGGAGCGCGGCGAGCTTATCTCGCGGGTCGCAAAGCTTGCCTATCCGGTGCGGGATGGCATTCCGATCATGCTGCCCTCGGAGGCGCGTACGATCGCCATTGACGATGCCGTGCCCACGCCACCGCGCCTGGGTGGAACGTCCTGAGTGCTGCGGTTCAGAGCCGCTCCATAGCGATCCCCCTCTATTGAAAATTGCGCCCTTTGGGCATGACCTTCTCTGCCTTTCCCAATAGTTCCGTTTGCGCGATGCTATCGGGCCGCTTCTCCTCGGGGCCGCTCGAAGGTTCATCCACAAGCCTTGCCTCCTCAAGCAGCACCGACAGCCACGGCGTCAGATCCTCGACCTTCTCGGCGACGATATGGATGACGTCCGATTCCGATTGCAGCTTGCCGGTGACGCGGATGAGACGCGCGCCCATGACGATGGGGCGGAAGCGGTTGAAGGTTCTTTCCCAGAAAATGATATTGGCGACCGCATTCTCGTCCTCCAACGTCAGGAAAATCGCCTTGCCATTGCCCGGCCGCTGCCGCACCAGCACGAGGCCGGCGACCGAAACGCGGCGGCCGTCCCGCACCTGGCCGAGCCGCGCATTGGGCGTGACGCCGGACCGATCCAGCCTTTGACGCAGGAAGGCGACCGGGTGTGCCTTCAGCGACAGGCCGAGCGAGCGGTAGTCGTGGACGACGTGCTCGCCGAGCGGCATTGCCGGGAGCCGGGTTTCAGGCTCGAGATCGCGCAAGCGGATCGCCGGCTGATCGAACAGCGGCAGCTTTTCGGCGGCACTCTTGCCGTCGAGCGCGCGGACCGCCCATAGAGCGTCGCGGCGGTTCAATCCAAGCGAGCGGAAAGCGTCGGCCTGTGCCAGTTTTTCGATCTCGTCGACGTTGAGGCCCGAGCGCAGCCAGACATCGCGCACGGATGCGTAGCCGTCGCCGCGTCGCAGCACAAAGGTCTCCATGCGCTCCTTCGACAGGCCCTTGACCTGGCGAAAACCAAGCCGGACGGCATGGCTGGTCCGGATGACGCCGCGCATCTGGGCATGGCGGTCAAGGATACGATCCGGATCGAAAGGCGATTTCTCCAAGGCGCAATCCCAGCCGGAAAAATTGACGTCGACGTCGCGGATCTCGACGCCGTGGTCATGCGCGTCGCGGACAAGCTGAGCCGGCTGGTAAAACCCCATCGGCTGGGAATTCAGGATCGCGGCACAGAACACGTCGGGATAGAAGGTCTTGAACCAGCAGGAGGCATAGACCAGCAGGGCGAAGGAGGCGGCGTGGCTTTCGGGAAAGCCGTATTCGCCAAAGCCTTCGATCTGCTTGAAGCAGCGCTCGGCGAAGTCTTTTTCGTAGCCCTTGCCGACCATACCGTCGACCATTCTCTTGCGGTAATTGCCGATCGTGCCGGTGCGCTTGAACGTCGCCATGGCGCGGCGCAGTTCATCGGCCTCGCCCGGCCTGAAGCCGCCGGCGACGATGGCGATCTTCATCGCCTGCTCCTGGAACAACGGCACGCCCAGCGTCCTGCCGAGGATTTTTTCCAGTTCCGGCTTGGGGTATTCGGGTTTTTCCTTGCCTTGCCGGCGGCGCAGATAGGGATGGACCATGTCGCCCTGGATCGGGCCGGGCCGCACGATCGCCACCTCGATGACGAGATCGTAAAAGTTTTTCGGCCGCAGCCGCGGCAGCATCGACATCTGCGCGCGGGATTCGATCTGGAAGACGCCGATCGTGTCGGCACGGCAGATCATGTCGTAGACATGCTTGTCCTCGGCAGGCAGAGTGGCCAGCACATAGGGTTGGCCGTAATCGTCCCGCGCCTCCGGATAATGATCCCGGAGCAGGGTGAAGGCGCGCTGCAGGCAGGTCAGCATGCCGAGCGCCAGCACGTCCACTTTAAGGATTTTCACCGCGTCGAGGTCGTCCTTGTCCCACTCGACCATCTTGCGCTCGTCCATCGCCGTCTTGACGATGGGCACGATCTCGTCGAGCCGGTCCCTGGTGATGACAAAACCGCCGACATGCTGCGACAAATGACGGGGAAAGCCCATGATCTCATTGGCGCATTCGATCACGTGCCTTGTCGATGGATCGGTCTGATCGAGGCCCCCGGCTTTTGTCTCCTTTTCGCCGAGTTCCGAGGTCGACCAGCCCCAGATCGAACTGGACAGCGCGCTGCGGACGTCGTCCGACAGGCCCATCGCCTTGGCCACTTCGCGCATCGCCGAGCGGCCCCGATAGCTGACGACGGCAGCGGCCAGCGCGGTGCGCTTGGTACTGTATTTGGAATAAATGTACTGGATGACCTCCTCGCGTTTTTCATGCTCGAAATCGACGTCGATGTCAGGCGGTTCGTTTCTTTCCTCGGAAATGAAGCGCTCGAAAAGCGTGTCGATCTTGTCCGGGCCAACTTCGGTGATGCCGATGCAGAAGCAGACGATCGAGTTGGCGGCGGAGCCGCGCCCCTGGCAGAGAATGTTCTGGCTGCGGGCGAATTTGACGATGTCGTGGACAGTCAGGAAATAGCGCGCGTAATTCAAGCGCTCGATCAGGGCGAGCTCCTCCTCGATGCGTTGCGTCACAAAAGCGGGCACGCCCGAGGGGTAGCGGATGGCGGCCCCCTCCTTGGCCAGCCTTTCCAGCTCGGCCTGCGGCCCGAGGCCCGATTCCGTCGGCTCGTCGGGATAGTTGTATTGCAGATCACTGAGCGAGAAGGTCAGCTCGCTGGCAAAACGCAGCGTTTCCGCCAGCGCTTGCGGATGCCTGCGGAAAAGCCGTGCCATCTCCAGCGGCGGCTTTAAGTGGCGCTCGGCATTGGCCGCCAGCTCCAGCCCCACCTCGGCGACGGGCACATTGAGGCGGATCGCCGTCAGCACGTCCTGCAGCGGGCGCCGTTCCGACGTATGGTAGAGAACGTCGTTGGTGGCCATCAGCGGGATGCCGGCCAGCTCGGCCATCGCCGCCGCCTGCTCGATACGGAAGCGGTCGTTACCGCGGTAATCCGGCGAAACCGCCAGCCTCAGGTTTTCGCCGAAGCGATCCCTGAGCCGGCTAATCAGTGCGAGGCCAGCTTCCGCGTCCGCCGACAGATCCGGCAATATGGCCAGCGACAGGAGATCGCCCCATTCAAGAAGATCGCTCTGTTTGAGAAGCGTTGCGCCCTTTTCGTTCTCGTCGCGCAGATTGGCCTGTGTCAGCATGCGGCAGAGATGCCCCCAGCCCTTGCGGTCCTGCGGGTAGGCGAGGATGTCCGGCGTGCCGTCGCAAAAAACCAGGCGGCAGCCGGGATGATAGGAAACACCCTCCACCTTGGCCTGCTGCCAGGCGCGTACCACGCCCGCCACCGTGTTTCGGTCGGCGAGACCGATCGCCGAAAACCCCAGGAATTTTGCCGCGACCACCAGCTCCTCCGGTTTCGAGGCACCGCGCAGGAACGAGAAGTTCGACTGGATGCCGAATTCGGCATAGGGGATGGCCGTCAGCGCATTCATGCGAAGATCCCATGCATGAACCAGCGCGGCGGGACTTGAGAGGCGCCGTAAAGGCCCTGGCGATAGAGCCAGTAACGGCGGCCGTCGGCATCCTCGATGCGGAAATAATCCCGGGTCGAGGCATCTTCTCGTCCCGCCGCCTCTCGCCACCATTCCGGCGCGATGCGCTCCGGCCCTTCGGCGCGCGCCACCCGGTAGAGCGCGCGCCGCCAGCGGAAGTTCAAAGGCGGGCCTTCCGGCATTTCGGTGGCTGGCACTTCGATCGGCTCGGGCGAACGGAAAAGCCGGATCGGTCGCTCAGGCTGGAAGACGGTCGTGGGAGCGTCCTTCGCCTTGTCCGGCTGCTTCGGCGGCGAGCTTCTCTGCGGCGCCTCCGTGAAGGGAAGGGTGGCGACGGCGCGCTCCGGCAAATGGCTCTCGACGGCAACCGGCTTCAAGACCGCGCCTTCGCCGAGCCGGGCGCGAATGCGGTCGGCAAAAAGCGCGATATCGGCACCGTCGTCGCTCGTCTCGCCGGCAAGGTCTGCCTGCTGCATGTCGTAGGCGGCGGCGGTCAGCACCGAAAGGCGTACGAGATCGAAGCCATAGCCGGCGTCGATATCCCGTTCGAGCGCGGCAAGCCTTTCGTGGAACAATTTCTGGATCAGCCGCGGCTCGCGCAGAGGCCGCGAGGTGCCGACGGCGATGCGGCTGACGCCGCCATCGACGCGGAAAAGCAGCAGCGCCAGCCGCCTTGCGCCCTCGCCGCGACGCTCGAGGTCGCTCTTCAAGGTGGTTGCCAGCATGCCGGTCAGCCGCTCGATGTCCTCGGTCAACATAATCGGCTCGGCAAGATGACGCTCGACCGAAAGCGGTGCCACCGGCAGGCGCGGCGACACGGCTTCGTCGAGGCGGCCGAGCGCCTGGTCGAGGCGCAAGAGCAGCGATGCGCCGAAGCGGCGGGCCAGCGGCGCGCGCGGTGCTGCCATGACGGCGCCGGCCGTGCGCAGGCCGACGCTTTCGAGGCTGGCGCGGACCTCCGGGTCGATGCGCAGCGCCGCCAGCGGCATGGGCGCGAGAAGCGCTTCCTCCTCACCATCGGGCACGATGCGGTCGCCGGCAAACCGCGCCGCCGCCCAGGCAGCACCAGGCGTGGCGGCAAGCCCGGCGCGGACATCGAAGCCCTGATGGAAAAAACGCGCCAGGATATCGTCCAGCATGGAGCGTTCGCCGCCGAAAAGATGCGTGCAGCCGGTGACGTCGAGATAGAGGCCGTCGGTCCCGTCGAGCGCCACCAGCGGGGTATAGCGGTCGCACCAGTCGGCGAGGCCTTCGAGCAGGCGCCGGTCGGCCTCCGGATCGGCCTCCACGATGTCGATCGAGGGATGCATGGCGCATGCGTCGGCTATGCCCATGCCGCGCTTCAGGTTAAGCGCCTCAGCCCGTTCGTCGAGGGCGGCGATGCGCTGGGCGTTCCCTTGGCGATGGCTGATCACCAGCGGCAGGTGATCCGACGGCCGGGAACGCCAGGACCGCCCCAGACGCTGCCGCAGGATCCTCTCGGCGGCGAGATGCGGAAACCACAGAGAGAGGATTCTTTGGCCGTTCTGGGGCCGATTCCTGAGACCTTCCTTGCTCGCCCCGTCTTTCTTCGAATATGCGTTCATCGGGGTTCCACTCCAGTGTGAATTGTCCGGGCAAGGCCGTGCGGCTCTTGCCGATGGCGACGGTGAAGGCGGGCCGGCCGATCGAGCCGGCGAGCGGCCCGGCGATTGTCTGGCGCGCTGCCGCCGGTGCCGCCGACAGGATGAGGCGGACGGGCGCTGCCGTCGGCTCGGGCTCGCCGGCCTGGCGCAGCAGGAACAGCGGCCGGCCGGCACTCTGCGCCCGGGCGTGCAGCCGCCGCGTCGCGGTGAGATCCAGCCGCTGCGGGCTGCCGCGGATTTCGAGGATGACGGCGGCCAGCGCCGTCATCCGGGCAGCCTCCTCGGCGACCCACAGCGCATCGAGCAGCCTTGGCGCCTCGGAAAACAGCAATTGCTCCGGCTCGATGCCGAAAAAGGCGTGAAGCCCCCTGGCGTAGGGGAAGCCGGCCTCGCGGAAAACCTCGGATGTGCCGATCCACAGCACCGGCAGTCGCGGGCCCTGGCTGAGGATCAGGCTGACGAGCGCGAGCACAAAGCCGGCGACGGCCCCGGCATCGCGCGTCGCGGCGCCATGAAACTCGCTCAGCGCCGACTTCGGCAGGCCACCGCTCAGCGCAGCATCGAGGCGCTCCGCGCCGGTGGACAAAAACGCATCCTGCGAAGCCACGGCGAGGCCGCGCCGGACAATAGTTAGATTTCGAGGCAATGTCAGAGTCTGGGGGCTGACATCCGCATCAACGGGGGCTGCGCCGGCCGACGCCTCCAGACGCTCGGACAGCGTTCCCTCGATCTTCGCGATCTGGCGGCGCAGGGCAAAAACAGTCTCCCGCGCCACGGCGCTGGTCGCCATGACGGTCAGCTTCCATTCACAATTGTTCCTGTTATGTTCCTATAGATTCCAGAGGCCGGCCAAAGAGTCAAGCGGAGTCATGGGGAATTTATTCCTGTAGTGGGGGCGTGGCACGGTCACCCCAGCCCGGCCATTTGCCGAGTCCGGCTCGAAAGCCTATATGCCGGGATCAAAGGGACAAAGCATGGCTCGCATCTACCAAACACGCATCTGGCACGACCAGCTTTCGCCAACGATGGAGGAAATCGAGCTCCTGGCGCTGGAGGCCTATGCCCATCTGCCGGAGGACTTTCGCAAGTTGACCGGCGAGATCGTCATTCAGATCGCCGAATTCCCGACCGACGAGATCATGGACGACCTTTCGCTGGAAACGCCCTTCGACCTGTTGGGGCTGTTCGAGGGGCGCGGCATCGCCGAGCGCTGGAATCCGCAGACCGGCGAGGGGCCGAACCGCATCACGCTCTATCGTCGCGCCATCCTTGACTACTGGGCCGAGAACGAGGAAACGCTGGGCGACATCGTCACCCATGTGCTGATCCACGAGATCGGCCACCATTTCGGCCTGTCGGACGACGATATGGAGAAGATCGAAGAGGCAGCGGAGTGAGCGACCCCGCTCCTCGTCATCCTGGGGCGGAGCAAGGGGCGACGCGGCGCAGACCCCAGGATCCATGCCGTGATGGTGGTGCAGTGCTCCGGCGGTGCAGAACCGAACGCTCATCATCCCGTTCTGGGTAACGGGGGTGGTAGATCACACTAATCCTGATCCGCCGTGCCCTTCGGCAGAGGTAACGGCATGGATCCTAGGGTACTCCGCGACGTCGCTTCGCGACTGCTACGCCCTAGGATGATGAAGGACGAGCGCTTCGGCGAACCTCCCTACCAATCGCTGAGCTTGGTGTCGGGGCCGTATTCCTGGCCCTCGATGTCCTTCACCACGGCCTGGCCGCAGCGCATGGTTTTCGCTTCCTTGTCATAGGCATAGGTCGGTGAGCCGAACAGGTGCCAGCCCGTGTTCAGCGCCGCCGTCACCTTGTGGCAGAAGCTGGCATCGTCCGGGCCGGACAGAAAGCGGTAGAGTTTCATTCTTCAATCCTGTTGTCAGTTACGATAATCATGCGCGAACAGCGGCGGCCTTCGCCAGCAGTTTTTCGGCCTGCGCCAGATGCAGCCGCTCGACCATTTTTCCGTTCAGCGCAATCACCGCCTTGCCGGCATTTGCGGCAAGCGCGAAGGCTTCCTTGATCGCGCGCGCCTCGGCCAATGCGTCAGGCGTCGGTGCAAAAGCGCGGTTCGCCGCCTCGATCTGGGCTGGATGGATCAGCGACTTGCCGTCAAAACCCATGGCGGCGGCTTCCGCGCACTCGCGCGCAAACCCGTCCATATCGCGAAAATCATTGAAGACGCCATCGAGCAGGTCGAGGCCGCCGGCACGCGCCGCGAGCACCATTTGCATCAGCCATGGCACGAGATAGCGCCGATCGGGCGTGGCGAGAATGCCGGTGTCTTTGACCAGGTCGTTCGTTCCGGCAACGAAACAAACCAGGCGCGAGGACGGGTCGCGGCCGAGCTCGGCAATCGGCCCGATATTGAGCAGCGCCTTGGGCGTCTCGATCATCGCCCATAATTTGACCTCGTCCGCGATAAAATTGTCGTCTAGCACGTCGCCGGCCTCGAGGATGTCGCGCGGAGTGTCGACCTTGGGCAGCAGGATGGCGTCGGGCGTGCATTTTGCCGCGGCCAGCAGATCGTCGGCGCCCCATTCGCTCGACAGCGCATTGATGCGCACCACCATTTCGCAGCGCCGGTTGGAACGGCCGGCGAAAATCGCCGCCAGTTTTTCGCGCGCGGAAAGCTTGTCGGCCGGGGCGACGGCGTCCTCGAGATCGATGACGACGGCATCGCAGGTCAGCGGCGGAATCTTGGCCAGCGCCTTGTCGTTCGAGGCCGGAACGTAAAGCACCGAGCGGCGCGGGCGGTAGCTTTCGGTGATCATGTTCGATCTATGCCGCCTGCAGCCAGCCGAGGCAAGCCGTGCATAAAAACTGCACGTAATTTCGGAAAATCTCCTCGTCTGCGCCCCGCTTGCCACCCGGCAGAATGCGACAAGGGCGGCATGCAAGAGCAAACGAACTCCCGTTGGTCCGTGCCGTACCGGCTTCGCCGCGAAAGCTGGTGGCTCGTCGATCCGCCCCAGACTTTGGCAACCCTCCTCCCTTTCGTCCGCAAATCCCTGCCCACCGGCCGCATCAAAGCCGCCGAGAAAGCCCGATCATGACAGTATTCCTCTCGGCGGCGCCGAGCTATTGCAGCCGCTTCGGCGTTGCCGTCCTGCTCGTCGCGTTGGCCGATTTCTTCTTCTATGGCCAACCGGCGGGCATCACGCTTTTCCTGTTCGGCGTTGCGATTGCCGCGGCGAGCATGGCTCTCCATCCTCTCGGCGTCTTCAACGATGGCAAGTTCTTGTTCAAGCCGGTTGCGCTGCTTGTGGGGCTGCTGCCGCTTGTGGAAAATGTCAGCGCACTGTCCGTCTCCATTGCGCTGGCGGCGATGGCCGTCTTCGTGCTTTCGCTGGGAGGGCGATTGCGACACGGGCTTGCCCGCGTTGCCGGCCAGCTTTTGACCTTCCTGCTCGCAGCGCCTTTTCGGTTCATCCGCGATTTCTTCCGCTGGCGCAAGGCGGCGCGGCGGCTTGGCCGACGACGCATGCGCCTTGCGGCGATCGCCGTCTGGGTCATGCCGCTGAGCCTCGGCGCAGTGTTTCTCGCGCTGTTCGGCGCCGCCAATCCGGTCATCGAATACTGGTTTTCGCTGATTGACCTCTTCGCCCTGCTCAACCTCATGCAGTTGCCGCGTCTTGCCTTCTGGCTATTCGTGCTCGTCGGCGTATGGGCCTTTCTGCGGCCGCGCCTGCCGCGGTTTCTCCGCCGCCGCAGGGTGTCGCCAGCCAGCGCAGCGGCGACGCCGGCCACCAGGACCACGATCGAGGACATCGTCTTCGGCAAGGCCGCTATCCTCCGCGCGCTCGTCGTCTTCAACATCCTGTTCGCGGTGCAGAGCGCACTCGACGCCACCTATCTGTGGGGCGGCATCGCGCTTCCCGACGGGCTGACCTATGCCGCCTACGCGCATCGCGGTGCCTACCTGCTGATCGTCACGGCACTGCTGGCCGCCGGCTTCGTGCTGGCGGCGCTGCGGCCGGGCAGCGCGACCTCCGGCGATCCGCTCATCCGCCGGCTGGTCTATGTCTGGGTGGCGCAGAACATCGTTCTGGTGATCTCGTCGATCCTGCGGCTCGATCTCTATATCGGCATCTATGCGCTGACCTACTGGCGTGTCGCCGCCTTCGTCTGGATGGGGCTGGTGGCGGCGGGCCTTGCCCTGATCATAGCCCGCATCGCGCGCGGAAAGTCTAACGAATGGCTGCTTTCCGCCAATCTTCTGACGCTATCGGCGACGCTCTATGCCTGCTCGTTCATCAACTTTGCCGCGCTGATCGCCAACTACAATGTCGACCATTCCTTCGAAATGACCGGCCAAGGCACCCAGCTCGACGTCTGGTACCTGCGCTCGCTCGGGCCCGGCGCCTTGCCGGCACTCGATCGTTTCGTGCAGCACCAGAGCAGGACGGTTTCCGCGCAGGATGCCTCCATCCGCGAACTCGCCGGCTGGTATGCACAGGACGAAGCACGCTTCCGCGCCGGCCAGGAAAACTGGCGCGGCTGGAGCTTTCGTGACTGGCGGCTCAACCGCGCCCTCGACAGGCGTGGCCCGTTTGTGGTTCCTCCGATGTCCGAACCCTTCATGCCGGGCCGCTGATTTGATGCCGCACCACATACTGGTCGCCGACGACGATCCGCACATTCGCGAAATCATCTGCTTCGCGCTCGAAAAGGCCGGCATGAAAACGCTGGCAGTGCCGGACGGCGCAGCTGCCTTGCTGGCGATCGAACGCCGTGCTCCCGATCTTGTCGTGCTCGATATCGGCATGCCGGAAATGGACGGGCTGGAAGTGTGCCGGCGGCTTCGCCACACATCCGACGTGCCGGTGCTGTTCCTGTCCGCGCGGGATGAGGAGATCGACCGCATACTGGGGCTGGAAATGGGCGGCGACGACTATGTCACCAAGCCGTTCAGCCCGCGCGAGCTGGTCGCCCGCGTCAACGTCATCCTGCGCCGCGCCCGGCCTGCGCCCGAACCAGCCGACGACCGGCAATTCTCTCATGGCAGACTGGCGCTGGTGCCGGCAAGCCATACAGCCAGCTTCGACGGCAAGCCGCTGGCGCTGACCTCGATCGAATTCGCCATCCTGAAAGGGTTTCTGGCGCGGCCGGCGCATGTGCTCGGCCGCGACATGGTGATGGCCAATGCCTATGCCGCCAACATCCACGTCGCCGACCGCACCGTCGACAGCCATATCCGCAACATCCGCGCCAAGCTCGCGGCCATCGGCTGCGTCGATGCGATCGAGACCGTGCATGGCGTCGGCTTCCGGCTCGGTCGATGCGGGAGTTGAGCGCCCGAAAATGGATTGGCAGCAAATGGCGGCCACGGCTTGCCACGGTCGTCATTGCCATCCTGATCATGGTGATGGCGCTGCCGCTGGCCGGCCTGTTCTTCTTCCGGCTCTACGAGAACCAGCTGATCCGCCAGACCGAGGCCGAGCTGATCGCACAAGGCGCCGCCCTCGCCGCGATCTATGCGCAAGAGGTTCGTGAGGCCGGCCTTGCCCCGGAAAAGCTCGGCACATCCATGCCTCCACCCAGTACAGGGGATCGGGCTTCTCCCTACCAGCCAATCGAACCGCGCCTCGATCTTGCGTCCGACAGGATCCTGCCAACCCGACCAGCGGCCACGGCGGCCAGCGTCGATCCTGCCTTCGCGGCAATCGGCGCGCGGCTGTCGGGCATTCTTGCCGAGACGCAGAAAACCACACTTGCCGGCTTCCGGCTGCTCGATCCCAGAGGCGTGGTCATCGCCGGCCGTGAGGAGGCCGGCCTGTCGCTCGCCGCTGTCGAAGAAGTTCGCGCAGCGCTTGCCGGCCGCTACGCCAGCGCGCTCAGGCTGCGGGTTCCGGACCAGCCTTCGCCGCCGCTCTATTCGGTCAGCCGCGGCACCAAGGTTCGCGTCTTTGTCGCCATGCCGGTTGCCGTTTCCGGCAAGGTCGCCGGCGTGGTCTATCTGTCGCGGACGCCAAACAACATCGTCAAGCATCTCTATGGCGAGCGCGGCAAGGTGGCGCTGGCGGCAATTGCCATTCTAGGCGGCACGCTGCTGATCGGGCTGGTTTTCCTGCGCACCGTCAGCCGGCCGATCTATGCGCTGATGGAACGCACGAATCGCATCGCCGCCGGCGACCGCGCGGCGATCAGGCCGCTTGATCACCACGGCACGCGCGAAATGGCGGCGCTTTCTGCCGCCTTCCTCGACATGGCCGAGAAACTGCATGCACGCTCCGACGGCATCCAGACTTTTGCCACCCACGTCTCGCACGAGCTCAAATCGCCGCTGACGGCGATCCAGGGCGCCGCCGAACTGTTGCGCGATTCGGGCAGCGCGATGGACGAGGCCGAACGGCGGCGCTTTTCGGACAATATCGTCACCGATGCCGGCCGGCTCAATCTGCTGGTGCGCCGCCTGCTCGACCTGGCGCGCGCCGAAAATCTCGAGCCCAGCGGCGAAAGCACGTCGCTCACTGCTGCGCTGGCGCTGCTGCCGGCCGACGACAGGCTGGCGGTGCGCCTCGAGGCGGGCGCCCGGATCGGTCTGCGCATATCGGCCGAAAACGCGGCGATCGTGCTGGCCAACCTCATCGACAATTCGGCGCGGCACGGCGCAACGCTGGTTTCGATCACGGCCGCAAGCGCGGACGGCAACGCCACCATTGTGGTGGACGACGACGGCGCCGGCATTTCGCCCAGCAACCGAGGCCGCATCTTCGAGCCGTTCTTCACCACGCGCCGCGATTCCGGCGGCACCGGCATGGGCCTCGGCATCGTGCTGGCCCTCCTGAAAGCGCATGATGGCACGATCCGGCTGGTTGACTCCGCGAGCGGCACGCGCTTCGAGATCATCCTGCCGGCGGCGTGACTCGGCGATTCAGACCGGAAGGGCGAAAAGGTGCATTACGACGTCGTCATCATCGGTGGAGCCATCGTCGGCTCGTCGGTTGCCTATTACCTGCGCGAGGAAGGGTTTTCGGGCTCGATTGCACTTGTCGAGCGCGACCCGCAATTTTCTCATGCGGCGACCACACTGTCCTGCGCCTCCATCCGCCAGCAGTTTTCGATCCCGGAAAACATCCGTCTGTCGCAGTTCACGCTGAAACTGTTCCGGCGGCTCAGGGAAGAGTTTGGCGCGGATGCCGATATCGGCTTTCGCGAAGGCGGTTATCTCATCCTTGCCGGCGAAAACGGGCTGCCTATCCTGCGGGCCAACCACGAAGCGCAGATGGCCGAGGGCGCCGACATCCTGCTCGAGGATGCGGAGGCGCTCGTCCGCCGCTTTCCGTGGCTGTCGGTCGAGGGCATTTCCGCCGGCGCCTATGGCCGCAGCGGCGAAGGCTGGTTCGACGCGCATGCGATGCTGATGCTGTTCCGCAAGGCACTGCGGACGAAGAACATCGATTTTATCACGGCGTCGGTGACGGGTATCGAGCGGCTAGGCGGCCGCGTCACTGGTGTATTTCTGGACAATGGCGAGCGGCTCGAGGCCGGCACCGTCGTCAACGCCGCCGGGCCGAATGCCGGCAAGGTGGCGGCAATGGCAGGGCTGGCGCTGCCGGTGGAGCCGCGCAAGCGCAACGTCTTCGTCTTCGAGGCGCGCGAGAAATATGAGGACATGCCGCTGCTGGTCGACCCGAGCGGCATCTATGTCCGGCCGGAGGGCTCGGTCTACATTACCGGTGGCGCCGAGCCGGAAGAGGGCGAAGGACCAGCCGATCCCGCCGACTTCGACCCCGACTGGCCGCTGTTCGAAGAGGTGATCTGGCCGGTGCTGGCGACCCGCATTCCAGCCTTCGAGGCGATCAAGCCGACGCGCGCCTGGGTCGGCCATTACGACTACAACACGCTCGACCAGAATGCGGTGATCGGCCCGCATCCCGAGGTCGGTAATTTCCTCTTCGCCAACGGGTTTTCCGGTCACGGCTTGCAGCAGGCTCCAGCGGTCGGCAAGGCGCTGGCCGAACTGATCGTGCATGGCGGCTATCGCACGGTGGATTGCTCGGCGTTCGGGTATAGCCGGATCGCCGATGGGCGGCCGTTTCGGGAATTGAATGTAATTTAACGCTAGCCCGAAAGGATGCTACCGTTGCTTGGTGGATTAAGCCGCCACCAAGCCGTCCGTACCAAGATACGCCTGAAGCCAGCCCAGCACCTGGGCCCAGCCTTCGGCATGCTTCGTCGCGGCAGCAGCGAGGCCGGCGAAGCCGCCATGGCAGATGGTGACGCGTGTGCCGCCGGCGATCGGCTCCAGCAGCCAGGCGACTTTGGTTTCGCGGCGGCCAAGCGTCGGATGGTCCCAGCCGTATCTCCGCGTCTGCACGATCCGGCGCGGCCCTTCGATCTCCAGGAATTCGCCGCTGGCGGGCAGGTGTCTGCCGGCCGCCGTCTCGACGGTGACGCTCCAGCGGCCGCCGACGTGGAGGTCGGCCGTCCATCCGGTCATCCGGTAGGTCGTGGCGGACCCCCACCAGCGCTCGACCTCGCGTGTAACGAGCGCGTCAAAGATCCGCTCGGGCGGCGCGCAAACATCGGCGCTCGCCATAACGGTCTTGCCATTGGTCATGCTGTGCACCGCGGCACTGTACATCGCCTGTCTCCAGAAACGTTTCGCTATCGAAACAACCTCACTTCGACGCCGGGCGCGACAGGCCTTTGCCGGTTTCGAGCAGGCTCTTCAGGCTGGACAGGATGAGCGGCCAGCCGTTCGCCACATGGCCAAGCAGCTTGTGCGGTCCATCGGCTTCGTGTGTGATGGCGAGCTTCACCATCTCGCCCTCCTGCTCGATGGCGAAGGTGCAGCGTGTGTAGCCGTCCGCCTTGACCTCGGGCATGAACTCGTTGCGCCATTTGAGCACGATGCGCTTGGGTGGATCGATCTCGAGGACGTCGCCGCTGTCGGTGACGCGGCCGTCGGTGTAAACCATCTTCCACGCCGAACCTTGTTTCCAGTCGCTTAGCATCTGCGCGCCGAGGAAATATTGCCGCTGGAACTCCGGCTCGGTCAGCGCTTGCCAGAGTTTTTCGGGCGAGGTGCGGATGTAGGTGACATAAACGAAAATGTTGCTCATCAGTCTTCCCTTTCGAGGCGTTTCTTCAAATCGCTGAGGGCGCCCAGTCGCCCCCGCTCGAATTTGCCGATCCAGCGTTCGGCGATCTCGTTGATGGGAACCGGATTCAGATAATGTTGCTTCTCGCGTCCCTTGCGGATGGTGATGACGAGGTTTGCTTCTTCCAGGATCGCCAGATGCTTGGTCACCGCCTGGCGCGTCATGTCCATCTCACCGCACAGCGCGTTCAGCGTCTGCCCGTTCCTTGCATGAAGGCTGTCCAGTAATCGCCGACGTGTCGGGTCGGCCAAGGCGCGAAAGACGGCATCCATGCTCATGACCCTAATATGCAACCATCTGGTTGCATGTCAAGAGGCAAAACCTTGGCCGAGGATGCGCAGGTTGAGGTCGCTGAAAGTGGATTTCAGCGCTTGCGGCCGAACCAGAATGCGTTGGGCATGCGCTCCATGCCGATACGCTCATAGAAGCCGACGGCGTCGGGCATGGAGATCAGGCTGATGGCGACCGACGGTCCGAGTTGCCGGCGTGCCTCGTCCATCAGACCCTTGCCGATACCCAGCCCTTGCGCCGATGCAGAAACAGCGAGCTCGGAGATATAGCAGACCCAGGAAAAGTCGGTGATGCCGCGAGCGACACCGACCAGCGGCTTGCCTTCTGTGTCGAGACGCGCGGTGAGCACCAAATTGGCCGCTGACAACATCGCCTTCAATCGAGTGTTGTCATCGACGGGCCGTGTCTCGCCGAGGCCGGATTCCACCAGCACGCGGCGGAACTCGGCGATGCCGAGGCCCGGTTCGCTGGCGTAAAGGATCGTGGATCGCGTTGTCATGTCGATAAAAGTGCACCATGGGCCGGTGGTTTTGAAGCGCTTTGTGTTTCGATCGACGACGGAAGTCCAGAAACAGCCGCCTTTTATTTGCCCGCGGCTTTGTGTAAACCGGGCGCCAGCAATTCCCCGCAACGAGAAGAAGACGGGCAAGAACCATGGAAAAATTCACCAAGCTCACCGGCGTCGCCGCGCCGATGCCGATCGTCAATGTCGACACCGACATGATCATCCCCAAGGATTATCTCAAGACGATCAAGCGCACCGGGCTCGGCACCGGCTTGTTCGCCGAGATGCGCTACAAGGACGACGGTTCGGAAAACCCGGACTTCGTGCTCAACAAGCCGGCCTACCGCAAGGCGCAGATCCTGGTCGCCGGCGACAATTTCGGCTGCGGTTCGAGCCGGGAACATGCGCCGTGGGCGCTGCTCGATTTCGGCATCCGCTGCGTCATCTCGACCTCGTTCGCCGACATTTTCTACAACAACTGCTTCAAGAACGGCATCCTGCCGATCACCGTCAGCGCTGAAGACCTGGAGAAGCTGATGGACGATGCCTCGCGCGGTTCCAACGCGACGCTGTCGGTCGATCTCGAGACCAAGGAAATCCGCGGGCCGGACGGCGGCGTGGTCAAGTTCGACCTCGACGAGTTCAAGCGCCACTGCCTGCTCAACGGGCTCGACGATATCGGTCTGACCATGGAGAAGGCCGGCGCCATCGCTTCGTTCGAGAAGAAGAATGCTGCTGAGCGCCCCTGGGCCTGAGCGGTACGATAACCTGGTCGCGACAGGCCGGGTTCGTGGCGGCTGAACGGAGGGGACAGTCATGACACGTTCGCTTCTTGCCGGGGCCTGCGCGCTGGCGTGGATTCTGATGCCGGTGGCAGGCGTGCATGCACAGACCGATATGGTGCTCGTGCCGGCTGACGATGCGTCCGGCGGGGCCGACCAGGGCGCGTTGAGCAATGCGGCCCTAGCCGACAATGACAAACAGGCGCCGATCCCGTTCGAGGGCGGCCAGCTGACCATCACCCAGGAGGAAGAGTACGGGGAACGGGTGCTCGCCTTCGACGGCAAGGAACTGGCGCGCAATTACGACGTATTCTTCGACAAGGTCGTCGAGGTCGGCGGTGTCAAGGTGGCGCTGGTCGATATCGGCGACGGCGGCAATCAATGCGGCCCGGCCAAGGTGATGGTGTGGAAGCCGGAAGGCGGCACGATCCAGACGACCACGGTCGAGCAGGATGAATGCGGCGCACCGCCGGCCGCGATCTCCGACAGCGCCATCTATTTCGTACCCTATCTTTTGCCGGGTGATTCCAAGCCGGCGCTGCAATGGTCGCCGACGGACGGGCTGACGACGTCCGGTAATCTGACCTACATGCCGGAGCCGGGCACCGACTGGAAAGACGTCGATCCGTCGAAATACGACAACATCATTGATGCCTTTCACAACGAGGCCGTCTACAGGCTAGCCGAGACGCTGCTCGGCAAGGACATGCCCGACATGGCGACCAGCCTGCTGGTCGGCGGCGGTACTGAGGAGACCGCTTCGGGCGCCTTTTTTGCCAGCGGCTGCGTACCGCATGACTGCGGCGGCAATGACGGTTTCATGGCCGTCGACCCGGTCAACCATAAGCTCTATTTTGCCCGCCGCGGCGACAAGCCCGAGCCGGACGCGTGGCCGGCGGTGAGTACATGGCCGGCCGACGTCAAGGAAGCGCTGGACAAGGCGCTGGGGTCGGCGAATTAAGGTTTCGACAAGGGGTCGCAACTGCGCATTCGTCATCCTCGGGCTTGACCCGAGGATCCATGCCGCGACCGTTGTCGGAAGGCGCGGCTGAGCAGAAAATTCTGCACCGTGGCAAAGCCCATGATGTCTCGGCATGGATCCTATGGTCTACGCTGCGTCGCTACGCTCCTTGCTCCGCCATAGGATGACGACGGATAGATGCTCCGGCCAATCTCCAAGGTTTGCGTCTTGCCGCCTCGTGACAACAATTTGCCTAGCTTGGCTCATGACCCGCCCGGCCCCCTCTGCTAGACGACGCTCAGCAACCCAACGAGGCCGCCCCATGCGAAAACTGATCTCCACCGGTTCGCCCTTCGAGAAGACCGCCGGCTATTCGCGCGCCGTGGTGCAGGGCGACTGGTGTTTCGTGTCCGGAACGACCGGCTACGATTATGCCACTATGACGATGCCGGAGACGGTCGAGGCGCAGACGCGTAATTGCCTCGCTACCATCGCCAAGGCATTGCAAGACGGCGGCTTCGAAATGGCCGATGTGGTGCGGGCACATTACTATATCACCGATGCGGCTTTCGTGGATGTGGTGTTCCCGATCCTCGGCGAGGCCTTTGGCGAGATCAGGCCGGCGGCAACGATGATCGTGTGCCAGCTCAACAAGCCGGAGATGAAGATCGAGATCGAGGTGACGGCGCTGCGGCGCACAGCCTGATGCCTGTCACGGTTGCGACAACGACACGGTTAGCACGAGGATCGGCCCATGGTGAAGGTCAGGCGCATCGTTGCAAACATAGACACGCAGGATATCGCGGCGGCAAAACCCTTCTATCAGGATGTGCTCGGCCTCGATCTCAAGATGGATATGGGCTGGATCGCTACCTACGGCTCGCAAGAGACGATGTCCGTGCAGGTCAGTTTCATGGCCGAAGGAGGGTCAGGAACGCCGGTGCCGGACATCTCTATCGAAGTCGACGACGTCGATGCCGCGCTTGAAAGCATGAGGACGGCCGGCTTTGCCATCGAATACGGTCCGGCGGACGAACCCTGGGGCGTGCGGCGCTTCTTCGTACGCGACCCGTTCGGCAGGCTGGTCAATATTCTTTCGCATCTGTAGGCGTTTTGGCTTGAGCATCGGATTCTGCCAAAACCGGTTTCCACTTTTGGGTCCGATGCTCTGAACCGCAGGGTTGCGCGCCGGCTGCTTGGCGTTTAGCAAGGCCGCGTTCATGCGCTAAACAATCGGGACGGTTCTCATGGCTTCGAAAAATCTTCTCCTGCTTGCCGGCGACGGCATCGGCCCCGAGGCGATGGGCGAGGTGAAGAAGCTGATCGCCGCCATGAACGACAGGCTCGGCAGCGATTTCGTCACCGATGAGGGCCTTGTCGGCGGCTGCGCCTATGACGCGCATGGCGCGGCGATCTCCGATGCCGACATGGCCAAGGCGATGGCCGCGGACGCAGTGCTGTTCGGCGCCGTCGGCGGACCGAAATGGGATGCGGTGCCTTACGAGGTGCGCCCGGAGGCGGGTCTGCTGCGGCTGCGCAAGGACATGGAGCTGTTTGCCAATCTCAGGCCGGCAATCTGCTATCCGGCGCTGGCGGCGTCCTCCTCGCTCAAGCAGGAGGTGGTCGAAGGGCTCGATATCCTCATCGTGCGCGAGCTCACCGGCGGCGTCTATTTCGGCGAGCCGAAGCAGATCATCGATCTCGGCAACGGCCAGAAGCGCGGCATCGACACCCAAGTCTACGATACGTTCGAGATCGAGCGCATTTCGGGCGTTGCCTTCGAGTTGGCACGCACGCGCAAGAACCACGTCACCTCGATGGAAAAGCGCAATGTGATGAAATCTGGCGTGCTGTGGAACGAGGTCGTCACCCAGACGCACAAGGCGCGCTATGCCGACGTCAAGCTCGATCACATGTTGGCCGATGCCGGCGGCATGCAGTTGGTGCGCTGGCCGAAGCAGTTCGACGTCATCGTCACCGACAATCTGTTCGGCGACATGCTGTCCGACATCGCCGCCATGCTGACCGGCTCGATCGGCATGCTGCCGTCCGCCTCTCTCGGCGCGCCGGATGCGAAGACAAAAAAGCGCAAGGCGCTCTACGAGCCGGTGCACGGCTCGGCACCCGACATCGCCGGCAAGGGCATCGCCAATCCGATCGCCATGATCGCCTCCTTCGCCATGTGCATGCGCTATTCCTTCGGCATGGTTGAAGAGGCCGACCGGCTGGAAGGCGCGATCGCCGCCGTTCTCGACCAGGGCTTGCGCACCAGGGATATTCATTCGCCGGGGATGACCGAGGTCGGCACCGCTGAGATGGGCGACGCGATCATCGCCAAGTTCCTGGGCTGATCCCGTGTCGGTCGACGTCCGCTGGGCGACGACCGAGGATGCCGCGGCACTCGCCGCCGCCATGCTTTGCGAAATGGCGGTGCATTACCGGCAGCCGCCACTCGACGCCAGCCAAGCCTTGTCGGCGGCGCAGAAATGGCTTGGCGACGAAAGTCCGGCCTATCCGCATTTTGCGCTCGCCTTCGTCGATGGTGAAGTTTGCGGGCTGGCCTCGGTTGCGATCGCGCATCCCGGCATCGATCTCGAGCGGCTGCTGTTCCTCAAGGACCTATTCGTACGCGATGATGCCCGCAATGGCGGTGTCGGTCGAGCGCTGATGGCATTCCTTGCCGGCCATTGCCTGCGCGAAGGCATCGGCCGCATCGACCTGACCACCGAGGACTGGAACGAGCGTGCGCTGCGCTTCTACGTCGGACTCGGCGCGGAGCGCCAGGGTCGGAAGGTCTTCCTCAGGCTTTCGAGCGAGACGCTGAAGGCGATCGCTAAACCCTGACGCCCGCCGGCACCGGCCCCCAAGGGTTTTCACTGACCTTGGATGGGATAAGCCCAAGCGCCAACAGACCCAGCGTGTTGAAGCCGGGAACGAAGTACAGCAAAACGAACCAGCCGCTCAGGCCGATGTCGTGCAGGCGTCGTACCATAAGGGCAAACCACGGCAGGACAGTCAGTAGCAGGAACACGAAGGCTGGCGCATAACCCAAAGCTCCAAATTCCAGGTCGCCTCTGACAGCTGTGATCGCTGCATTGATGAGGACGCCGAACGCAAGAAGCGCGAAGAACACGATCAGCGTGAGCAGAAAAAAGCCCCAAAATTCCTTGCGGCAGGCGCGGCCGGTGAAGCTGACATGTCTCACTTTGAATGCGCGCCAGAAATAAGCCCATAATCCGGTGGATTGGGCAGGTTCAACGCCGTTGGGAATGAGCTGCGGGATTCGGCAGCCCTTGGCCTTCCTGCAATGACGGCGCGCGCAGTCCCATCGTCCGGCTGGAACTCGACGGGTGCGCCTCTGACCAACGCCACGCCGGGACTCAGATCCTCATGCCCGACGATGTAACGCTTGCCGTCGGCTCCATTGATGTATCCGAAACCCTGATCCTGGTCATAATGATAAATCGCGCCGCGCATTGCTTGCCCCCAAATACTGTGCCGTACTGATACTATCCAAGGTTGTTTTCAATTGCAATATGCACGCATGACATGTGCGAATGGAGCGGCTGCGAGGCACGGCGCCGGCTAAACCCTGACGCCTGCCGGCACTGGACCCCACTGGTTTTCACGTGCCTGTGTCGGGATGAGCGCGAAGATCAGGATGATCACGGTGCCGAAGGTCGGGATCAGGAAAAGCAGGAAGAGCCAGCCGGTCAGGCCGATGTCGTGCAGCCGACGCACGTTCAGCCCGAACCACGGCAGGGCTGTCGCCAGCAGAAAGAGACCGAAAAGGCCGACCGTCACTGCCGGCAATTCACTGTTGTCGAGATTGCCCATGGCGTCGTCGATGAAGACGCCGATGCCTATGACCACAATCAGCGCGATCGTCCAGAACAGGCAATACCCCCAATATTCCTTGCGGCGGGCACGGCCGGCGAAGTTGAAGTAATTCTCGGTCAGACCCAGCCAGAAATAGTTCCACAGGCCGGCGGATTCGGCCGGACTTTGTTCAGCGGAACGGCCGAAATGCTGCGGCTGACGTGCCGCTGGCGCATTGCCAGCCTGAGACGGCACGGCGGTTGCAGTGGAGGCGTCGGCAGGCGCACTGCGAGGTTGGGCGCGGATCGAAAAAACATCGCGTGCCCGTCCGCCAGCCGGCTGGAATTCGACGGTAGTACCTCCGGCAATCGATGCTTCGCGGCGCAAATCTTCGCGCGCCAAAGTGTAGCGGTTGCCGTCGGCTCCGGTGATGAAACCAAAACCCTGGTCTTCGTCGTAATGAAGAACTTCGCCGCGCATGTCCTGCCCACCCCCGTTTCCCTGCCCCAGACTGTGCAAAGTTCCGGCAGACCGCAAGGGCGTGCGGAAATGGAGAGTGCTGGCTATTTACCCCGGCCGTTTCTTCGATTTCTTGTGTTTCGCAGGTCCACCTTCGAACTTCGCCTTGGCCGGTTTCCCGGCCCAGGGCTTCGTCTCGAATGCCGGGCGCTGGTCGGCCGGTGCGCGCTTCTCGAATTTGGGCGCATGCTGATCGAAGGTGCGCTTGCCGCGGTGCGGCTTCTTGTCGGGCCTTGGTTCCTGATAGCCGGCTCGCGACAAATCCGGCGTGGCGTCCAGCCGCTTGACCGCAATGTTGCCCTGCAGCTTGCGGTCGGGACCGATCGCAGCGAGGAAGCGCTCGGCCCAGTCCGCCGCGATCTGCACGAAGGTTTCCTCCGGCTGCATCTTGATCGCGCCTATCTCGCGCTTGGAAATGCCGCCTGTCCGGCACAGCATCGGGATCAGCCAGCGCGGCTCGGCGTTCTGCCGGCGTCCGACCGACAGCGAGAACCAGACGCTGTCGCCGAAATCGTCGCGGCGGCTCGGTGCCTCGTCGCGGCGGGCGGCTCTGTCGCCAGCGGGTCTGTCGCCCGACGGCGTGAACGGAGCGACGTCCAAGAGATCCTCGGGCGCCGAGCGGCTGGAGCGGCAGAGACGCACGAAGGCCGCCGCCACCAGTTCGGCGCCACGTTGGTCGAGAAGCGCGTTGACGAAGCCGCGCTCATCGTCCGTCACCGGCTCGCTGAAGACCGGGTCGGCGAGGATGCGTTCGTCGTCGCGGCGCAAGACGTCGTCGGCCGAAGGCGGGCTCGCCCACGTCGCCGCAAGGCCGGCGCTTTGCAGCAGGCGTTCGGTGCGCCTGCGGGCATTGTTGGGCACGATCAGCGCGCTGACGCCCTTGCGTCCTGCCCGTCCCGTCCGCCCGCTTCGGTGCAGGAGCGTCTCCGGGTTGGTCGGCAAGTCGGCGTGGACGACCAGTTCGAGGTTGGGCAGGTCGATGCCGCGTGCCGCGACGTCGGTGGCGATGCAGACTTTTGCGCGGCCGTCGCGCATCGCCTGCAGCGCGTGGCTGCGCTCGTTCTGGCTAAGCTCGCCGGACAGCGCCACGACGGAAAAGTTGCGGTTGTTGAAGCGCGCCGTCAGATGGTTGACGGCGGCGCGGGTGTTGCAGAACACCAATGCATTCTTCGCCTCGTAGTAGCGAAGCACGTTGATGATGGCGTTTTCGCGGTCCGCCTGAGCGACGCTCAGCGCCCGGTATTCGATGTCGAGATGCTGCTTCTCCTCGCCCGAGGCCGAGATGCGTACCGCATCGCGCTGGTAGCCCTTGGCCAGCGTGGCGATGGAGCGCGGCACAGTGGCGGAAAACATCAGCGTGCGGCGATCGGCGGGTGCCGCGTCAAGGATGAATTCCAGGTCCTCGCGAAAGCCGAGGTCGAGCATCTCGTCGGCCTCGTCGAGCACCACTGCCTTGAGCGCCGACATGTCGAGCGAGTTGCGGGTGATGTGGTCGCGCAGGCGGCCGGGCGTGCCGACGACGATGTGGGCGCCGCGCTCCAGCGCGCGCCGCTCGGTGCGCATGTCCATGCCGCCGACGCAGGAGGCTATCGCTGCCCCGGTCAGCTCGTAGAGCCATTCCAGCTCGCGCGTCACCTGCAGGGCCAGTTCCCGCGTCGGCGCGACGGCCAGTGCCATGGGTGCCGCCGCGTGGGAAAAGCGTTCCGCGCCGTCCAGAAGGGTCGGCGCCAAAGCCAGCCCAAAGGCGACGGTCTTGCCGGAGCCGGTCTGGGCCGAAACCAGCGCATCGGCCTGGCCAAGCTCGAGAACCGCTTTCTGCACCGGCGTCAGCTCGACATAGCCGCGTTTTTCCAGCGCCTTTGCCAGCGCGGGAACAATAGCTTCGAAATTGGACATCTTGCTCTTTCGAAATTCGGATTCTGAATACCCGGCGACGGGTAAATGTCGGCAAGCGCCACGGACGGGCGCCACGAGCCAGACGATACCCGTTCGTACTTGGTGCCGATGTCATTGTACAGGGCGGGCGGGTTGGCCTGCTTGCGATTGACTCTGGACGCAAACCGCGTAAAAGCCGGCACCGAACGGGATAGTTTCGATGCGCGGCCTTATGATGGCGCTCCTTGCATTCGACATCCCCGGCCCCAATGCGAACCATTGGGCCGGGTGCGTCGGTGCGTCTCCTCGTTCCAGCAAACCCACGTTGTTGCTCAAAAAAACCGGCAAAACGACCACCAAAACGGTCTGATTCCCTTGGCCTAACCACCCTCTCCCGGGTCCGGCCCGGGGGTTGAAACCCGCATCGGCCGGCGGGTTTTCTCCAGAAACCGAGCGGAGAGGGACAGGAGATTTCGATGAGTTTCAAGGTTGCGATCGTCGGCGCCACGGGCAATGTGGGCCGGGAAATGCTTAACATACTGGAGGAACGCGGCTTTCCGGTAAGCGAGGTGGTGGCGCTGGCCTCGCGGCGCAGCCAAGGCACGGAAGTGTCGTTCGGCGACCGCACGCTGAAGGTCAGGGCGCTCGACCAATATGATTTTTCAGACACCGACATCTGCATCATGTCGGCTGGCGGCAACGTCTCCAAGGAATGGTCGCCGAAGATCGGCAAGCAGGGCTGCGTCGTCATCGACAATTCGTCGGCCTTCCGTTACGACCAGGACGTGCCGCTGATCGTTCCGGAAGTGAACCCGGATGCGATCTCGCTGTTCACGCGCAAGAACATCATCGCCAACCCGAACTGCTCGACGGCGCAGCTGGTCGTGGCGCTGAAGCCGCTGCATGACGCTGCCACCATCAAGCGCGTCGTCGTCGCCACCTACCAGTCGGTCTCCGGCGCCGGCAAGGAAGGCATGGACGAATTGTTCACGCAGACGCGCGCGGTGTTCGTCGCCGACACCGTCGACGTCAAGAAGTTCACCAAGCGTATTGCCTTCAACGTCATCCCGCATATCGACGTCTTCCTCGACGACGGCTTCACCAAGGAAGAGTGGAAGATGGTGGCCGAGACCAAGAAGATGCTCGACCCCAAGATCAAGCTGACGGCGACCTGCGTGCGGGTGCCGGTGTTCATCGGTCATTCGGAAGCGGTCAACATCGAGTTCGAAAAGCCGATCACCGCCGATGAGGCGCGCGAGATCCTGCGCGAGGCGCCGGGCTGCCAGGTCATCGACAAGCGCGAGGACGGCGGCTACATCACGCCACTGGAATCGGCCGGCGAGGACGCCACCTTCATCTCGCGCATCCGCGAGGATTCGACCATCGACAACGGCCTTTCGATGTGGATCGTCTCCGACAATCTGCGCAAGGGCGCAGCACTCAATGCGGTTCAGATCGCCGAGCTGCTGGTCGAGCGCGGGCTGATACAGCCAAAGAAGAAGGCGGCGTAGTTTCGCTCACGGCCGTATCGCCGCTATCGCGGCTGGCCCTCCGCGGGGGCGCCGGAAGGCCGGCGGCCTGCGGTCGCAGGCTCGGCCTTCGGCCACGATTTTTGCTCAGCTTGCTTTTCGCTCACGGCCGTACCGCCGCTAACGCGGCTGGCCTTCGCGGGGCTCCGGACGACCGGCGGCCTGCGGTCGCAGGCACGGCCTTCGGCCGCGATTTTTGCTCAGCTTGCTTTTCGCTCACGGCCGTATCGCCGCTGCCGCGGCGGGCCCTCCGTGGGCGCGCCGGACGACCGGCGGCCTGCGGTCGCAGGCTCGGCCTTCGCGATCTCTGCTCAGCTTGCTTTTCGCTCACGGCCGTATCGCCGCTATCGCGGCTGGCCCTCCGCGGGGGCGCCGGAAGGCCGGCGGCCCGCAGTCGCGGGCTCGGCCTTCGGCCGTTAGCGCCCTTCTCCCCGCTCACGGGAGAGGTTCCGGCAGGAGGATGAGGGGCAGCGCAGGCGTCTCAATAGGCAGCAAGGCGCCGGCGTCACAGCCGGTTCTCCTCCGCTAGGTCCAACAGCAACTCCAGCGCCTCCTCCGCCCGGTCGGCGGGCACGAACAGGTGATCGTGGTAGAAGGCCGAGACCGGATTGACGCCGATGCCGGCCGCGGCCAGTCGTGCGGTGATGGCGGCGAGGAAGCCGATCGCGTCCAGCGACGAAATGGATGTTGAGCGTCAGCATCCGGCAGCGGAACACGGTTTTCAGTCCAGCGGCCTTGGCATGGTCGATCAGCGTCATGCCCTCGCGCTCGCGAAATAGCATCACCGGGTGAGCCTGTCGGGAACGGGCGCATCGGGTGGCAACGTGGTGAACACATGAACCCCGGCAAGCAATTCCGGCGTCATTGCCGCCGGCAACTGTTTCAGGTCGGTCTCTCCGGCCATCGATTGCTTTCGTTGTGCGACTAGGCGGCTGCTGCGTCGAGCGCTCGAAGACACTTCTATGGATTTTCGATAACGCCCTCCACCTCACCCCGCAAGGTGGACTTGGCCAGGTTCGTTGCTGACTTAACGTACACACCCAAAGTTCGCCGCTGGAGTGGAAAAACTGGAGGCATGTCGGATCGCCGTCACGGGCCGCGTCCTTGGTTCGAGCTGGCGGAGGAGCCAGTGCTCACAACGACCGGAGGGAACATCAATGACCATGTCTCAGGCAGCACCCGTCTCATCGCGTGCCTTGTGGGCCGGCCGCGTGCTCAGCGCCGTCGTCGTGCTGTTTATGATCTTCGACGGCGTGATCAAGCTACCGCCGCTCGAAATCGTCACCCAGACCATGGTGCAGCTCGGCTGGCCGGCCGATGCCAATGTCTCGCGCATGCTCGGCATCATCGGACTGGTCTCGACAGCGCTTTACGCGCTGCCGCGCACCTCGGTGCTCGGCGCCATCCTGCTCACCGCTTATCTCGGCGGCGCCGTCGCCACGCATGTGCGGATCGGCAGCCCTTTATTCTCGCACATACTGTTCGGCGTCTATCTCGGCGCCATCCTCTGGGGTGGCCTGTATCTGCGCGATCCAAGGGTGCGCGCGTTGTTCCCGTTCAGCCAATAGCGGCGACTTCGAAAGCCGTTCGATGGTGGCCACGCCGCCAGAGCGGGCGCGATCTGCCGCCGCTTTTCTACACTTTGGATCAAATCGAGTTGGATCAAATCGAGCGCTGCCGGGCGGCAGCCGATCTTCTTCTTTGGATCAAATCGCCTGGTTGCGAGTTAGGAGGTTCAGCGGCGAGGACGGCACCCTGTTGGAGAGGAACGACAATGAAAAAGGTGATGATCTTGATGGCCTTGCTGGTACCGCTCGGTGCCTGCTCCCGCACTGAGCAAGGCGCGGCAGTTGGTGGCCTGGGCGGTGCGGCGGTCGGCGCTGCGGTGGCCGGCAACCCAACCAAGGGCGCGGTGATCGGTGGTGCGGCCGGCGCTTTGGCCGGTGCGCTGATCGGCCGTGCCAGCGAAAGCGGCCAGTGCCGTTATCGCGATCGTAACGGTCGTGTGTACGTTGCGAGTTGCCCAGAGGGCTATTGATCGGGCCGCACCATGCGGACGAACAGCAAAACGGCGGGCAAGGCCCGCCGTTTCGTGGTTGTGGAGATGATTTATTCGGCGCTGGCGGCTTCCGCCTCGGCCGGCGCGGCTGCAGCGGCGGCAACGGCCGCGGCGGCATCTTCCTGCGCCTTCTTCAGCAAGGCTGCGCGCTCCTGCGCCTTCTTGCCGGGCTCGGCCTTCTTCGGGTTGGAGCGGGCTTCGCGCTTGGCGATGCCGGCTTCATCGAGGAAGCGCAGCACGCGGTCGGTCGGCTGGGCGCCATGCGACAGCCAATGCTTGACGCGCTCGGCGTCGACCTTGACGCGTTCGCCGTCCTTGGGCAGCAGCGGGTTCCACGAGCCTAGCGACTCGATGAAACGACCGTCACGCGGCGAACGCGCGTCGGCGACGACGACATGGTAATAGGGACGCTTCTTCGAGCCCGCACGGGCCAATCGGATTTTCAGTGGCATTTCTCTTCTCCTAAAAGCTCTGATTTGGTTGATCGGCTGGTGGCTGGTCCTCAGCCGGTTTTCGTCACGCCGTTGGATGCGGCGATCTGCTCGTGATGGCGGATCACTTCGCGGACGACGAAGTTCAGAAATTTCTCCGCGAAATCCGGGTCGAGATGGGCGTCCTTGGCCAGTTGGCGAAGACGGGCGATCTGCTCCTGCTCACGCGCCGGGTCGGCAGGCGGCAGGCCATGTTCCGCCTTCAGCACACCGACTGCCTTGGTGCAGCGGAAGCGCTCGGCCAGCATGTGGATCAGCGCCGCGTCGATGTTGTCGATCGAGGCGCGATAATTGGCCAGCGCCGCACGTGCGTCCGCCATGTCCTTCTCTTCGTTCATGGCGCCCTCACTTCTTCTTGCCGAGGCCATTCTTGCCAAGCATTGGCAGCCCGCCACCGCCCGGCAGGCCGGGAAGTTTCATGCCGCCGGGCAGCCCAGGCAGGCCACCGCCACCGGGAAGACCGCCGGGCAGGCCCTTCATGCCGCCGAGCCCGGCCGCCTGCGCCTGCTTCTGCAAGGCTTCGAGCTGCTTGGGGTCCATCTTGGAGAGATCCGGCATGCCGCCGCCCATCATGCCGCCTCCGGGACCGCCTGGGCCGCCAGGCATCATGCCGCCGAGCCCCATCTTGGAAGCGAGGCCGCCCATCATGCCGCGCATCAGGCCGCCGCCTTTGCCCTTGCCGCCCATCGCCTTCATCATGTCGGCCATGCCGCGATGCATCTTCAACAGTTTGTTGATTTCGGCCGCGTCGGTGCCCGAGCCGGCGGCGATGCGCTTCTTGCGCGAGTGCTTCAGAATATCGGGGTTGGCGCGCTCCGCCTTGGTCATCGACGAGATGATGGCGAGCTGGCGGCCGAACATCTTGTCGTCGAGACCGGCGGCGGCCATCTGATCCTTCATCTTGCCCATACCGGGCATCATCCCCATGATGCCCCCCATGCCGCCCATTTTCGACATTTGCTGAAGCTGGCCGGCGAGGTCGTTCAGGTCGAACTTGCCCGACTGCATCTTCCTGGCCATCGCCGCCGCCTGTTCGGCGTCGATGTTCTCGGCCGCCTTTTCGACGAGGCTGACGATGTCGCCCATGCCGAGGATGCGGTCGGCGATACGCTTGGGATGGAATTCCTCCAGCGCGTCCATTTTTTCGCCGGTGCCGATCAGCTTGATCGGCTTGCCGGTAACGGCGCGCATCGAGAGCGCCGCACCACCGCGGCCGTCGCCGTCCATGCGAGTCAGCACGAGGCCGGTGATGCCGACGCGCTCGTCGAAGCTTTTTGCCAGATTGACGGCGTCCTGGCCGGTCAGCGAATCAGCAACCAGCAGGATCTCGTGCGGCGACGACATCTTCTTGATGTCGGCCATCTCGACCATCAGCGGCTCGTCGATGTGGGTGCGGCCGGCAGTGTCGAGGATGACGACGTCATGGCCGCCGAGCTTGGCCGCCTGCACGGCGCGGCGGGCGATATCGACCGGCGTCTGGCCGGCGACGATCGGCAATGTGGCGACCTTGACCTGCTCGCCGAGCTGGCGGAGCTGCTCTTGCGCGGCGGGACGCCGCGTGTCGAGCGAGGCCATCAAAACCTTCTTGTTTTGACGGTCGGTGAGGCGCCTGGCGATCTTGGCCGAGGTCGTCGTCTTGCCGGAACCCTGCAAGCCGACCATCATGACGACGACCGGAGCCGGTGCATTGAGATCGATGGCGACGCCCTCGGCGCCGAGCATCTCGACCAATTCGTCATGGACGATCTTGACGACCATCTGGCCGGGCTTGATCGACTTGACCACGGCGGCGCCGACGGCCTTCTCGCGCACCTTGTCGGTGAAGGAACGCACCACTTCCAGGGCCACGTCGGCCTCGAGCAACGCACGGCGTACCTCGCGCAGCGCCGCCGAGACGTCAGCCTCCGACAAGGCGCCGCGGCCGGTGAGGCCGTTCAGGATCGAACCAAGGCGCTCTTGCAGGGACTCAAACATTGGTCAACCCACCGCGCGACAGCGCCTTGGATTGATTTTGATCCCTGTCGGGCCGATGGCCCTCCACGCCTCTTGTGCGTTCCTGTAGCGATTCAAACATTCTTTTTCCTTTTCCCTGGCACCCGGATGATGCCCGAGAGGTAATGCGTTCGCGCCAACTGTCCAAGCAAAAGCCGGTCCGGGCAAAAGCCCAAAGCCAAAAAGCACCCGGGGGCGCATAGCGCTGCCGGGTGTTGGCCTCCGGGATCGATTTACAGCACTTCACCTCAAGGAGGTTTCGGCGTCCCGGTCGGTTTGCTCGGAGGAATACTCGTCGCGGATTTCGCGGCGTGTAGACAGGAAATCGGCCGCAGAGTCAAGCTTTGGTCAGGCTTTGCGCCAAATATGCTCGGGCGGCAGGCAAGGCGCATCAGCGCACGCCGCCGGCGAGCGGCATATCCGGCTCGACCTTCAGCGGTGAGCGCGGATGCAAAAGCAACAGAACAGTCAACAGGGTGCTGACGATGCCGATCACGGCGATGAGGACGGCGTCTAAAGTCGTCCAGCCGGCGGATTCGAGCGGCTTGGCGTTGAACAGGGCGAAGGAATTATAGCTTTGCTGGTGCGAAATCAGCAGGAAACCGGTCAGATTGTTGCCGAGATGGGCGCCGAAGCCGGCACCGAGATTGCCGGTGGCATAGACCAGAAGGGTCAGCAACAGCGCAAAGGCGGCGATCGAGGCCAGCACGCAGGCATTGATGGCGGCGCTCGAACCTGGGCTCCAGTGCAGGGAGGTGAACAGCAATCCCGGCAGCAGCGCCCAGATGAAAGGGTTCTGGAACCGGCTCGCCAGGCCCCTGAGCAGATAACCGCGAAAAAGCATCTCCTCCGACGAGGTCTGCAGAAAGGTCAGGGTGGCGATCGGGATCAGGAACAAAAGCCACCAGGACAGGCCGATCGCGCCGCGCGCGATGTCGGGCTGCAAACCATAAAGCAGGATCTCGGAAAGCAGCGAGGTGATCAGCACCGCGGTCAACCCTTTCAGGAACCCCGCCCAAGAAATGCGCCGGCTGACGCCAATCAGGGCGGTCAGCTTTTCGCGATGGATCCAGCCCATTGCAGCCCAAAGGCCGAGCCAGATTCCGGCAAATGAAGCCAGCGCCGCGAGGATGCCCGCAGGAGAGGCCATGAAATCCTGCACCGCTCCTCCACCTGGCGGGGCGGTGCCAGATGACGCCTGCCAAACGGCAAAGGCATATGTGCCGCCGAACAGCACGGCGGCAGTGGTTCCGAGCCAGAACAGGATGACGACCACCGCTCCAAGCAGAAGCCGCGGCAAAGTGGTCTTGTTGTTGGTGGTGTGCCGGTACTGTTGGAAGGCGGTTGGGTCGATCGTCACGCGGGCTCGCTGGCTGGTGCTTCGGCTCGCAAGGTCTAGAACATCGGCCGCAATGTGGAAACCGGTATTGCAGCGGCAGTACCGGCTTGTGGCAATGTCGGCAGTGCGAGCGGCCGCCGCTATACGGTGACCGCCCTGTTTGTATTGTCAGCGCTCGACGTACATGATGCGCCTGGTGCCTGGATCGACCAGTGCCGGCTGGCCGTTCACATAGACATAGCGGTAATCATAGTCCGGAATCTCGCGCAGCTCGACGGTGTCAGGCAACGTCGCGCCGGTCACCACCTCGCCCTCGAGATAGACCGGTTCGAGCCGATGCGTACGGACATAGGTGCGGATCTCGGCCGGCGGTCTGCGGATAGGCTCGATCGCCTCGCCGGCAACGATCGCTCCGGTATAGGTGTCGGAATATTCGGCGCTATCGGCAGGCGGCGTCACGACGGCAATGTCAGCGCTGGCCGGACGCTGTGTCAGGACCACACGGCTGCCGCCGAAATCGGCCGTCACATAGTCGGAATAGACCCAGCCCTGGCCGTTGGCCTCGGCGATGGTGCACCATTTGCTGTTGGCGATGCAGCCGTCGAGCGTCGCCGACTGGCCGGCCGCGAGCACACCGATGACCGGATATTGCGGGCCGGGGCCGGCGCGTACATTGAGATCGGTGATGGCCGAGACGGCGGTGTCGGCCAAAGCAGAGCCCGACATCGCTATGAGCGCTCCGGCCATCGCCGGAAACAATATGCGTTTCATGGTTTTCTCTCCGTTTCACAGTCCCTCGGGACCGAAAACGAAGCAAAGCCGCATGCGTTCCGGCTAAAAGGCTTCGGCCGGCTCACGATTTGTTCCAGTCGTTTTCGGCAGGTCGGTCAAAAGCTCGTGAACAAAAGCAAGTTTTTGCGCCGCCACGTCCGAGATGACGAAGGGATAGAGATCGGGCAGGCCCATACAGCGGTTGATCGAGTTGGACGCCTCCGACAGCACCAGCCAGCGCTCGAGAATCCTTTCGAAGGGCTCTGGCCTGGGGGCGGGTTCCGATGGTGCCGGCTGCAACTTGCCGCCGGTATCGGCGCGCGGCAGCTCGTTGGCTTCAACGGTCTCCAACCGGCCGAGCGGGAAATTCAGGGCATGCACCATCTCCAGCGTGTCGGTGATGTGCATGTGATGCGCCCATGTCTCGGCCCAGTCCTCCCATGGGTGCGACGTCGCATAGGCGGAGATATGGCGCTGCTGCCAGTCGGGCGGCGCGCCATCGGCATAATAGGTCTTCAGCGCCTGTTCGTAATCGGCGCGCTCGTCGCCGAACAAAGCGCGAAAACCGGCAAGCCTTTGCGGATCGTCGCGGATCAGGCGGTCCCAGTAATAATGGCCGAGTTCATGGCGGAAATGGCCGAGCAGCGTGCGGTAGTTCTCGCCCATCTCGACGCGCCGTCGCTCGCGCTCTGCCGAATCCGCCTCGGCGACGTTGAGCGTGATCCGGCCGTTGTCGTGGCCGGTCAAGATACGCTCGCCGCCGGGACCGCCGCCGATCGGATCGGCAAGAAAATCGAAAGCGAGGCCGATCTCGTCGCCGGGATTCTGCTTGGGTGCGACTGGCAGGCCGAAGGCGAGCAGCGAATACACGGCACGCTTCTTTGCCGCCTCGACACGGATCCAGCGGCGGCGGTTGCCGTCGACCGACAGATCCGGGATCAGCTGGTTCAGCGCACAGGCGCGGCAGAAGGCGTGGCCGGGCTCAGCCATCCAGTTGCAGGCGCATTCGTCGGCATTGGTGCAATGGAAGACGTCGCCGCCGGACAGCGCGAAGCACGCATGCTCGGGATCGTAGAGCACGAGGCTGGCGCAGTTCAGGCATTGCGCGTTCTCGAAATAGAGACGATGGCCGCAATGCGGGCAGTCGAAAAGCTTCATTGGCGTCTCAAATCATTCGAAATGCGAAGGACAATACGAGCAGGAGAACGCCAAACGCCTGTCAGCTGCCCACGTTCCTGCCGGCCGACGCTATTTTGCCGCAAGCTGGGCGACGACCTCCTTGGCCACCGCCGCGCCCGATAGCCTGGCGCCGCCGCACGTCTGCATCAGCGGACCGGCCAAATGCTCGCCGGCGAAGAAGATCTTTTCCGCCACCGGCTGCATCAGCGTGGCGCGCGCTTGCGAGCGGCCTGGCCGCGCCGCCGCATAGGCGCCGCGCACGAACCGCTCAGCGCCCCAATTGGTCATCATCGCGCGTCCGACATGTTTTCGCACGTCGCCGCCAAAGATGCCGCAGAGCCGGTCGACGACGAAGTCGATGCCGGCCGCCTCGCCCGCCGACGACATCTCCCAGGCGAAATCGCCGCCGACGAAACCGACCATCAGATCGAGGTCGAAGGGAAAGCAGAGGAAGTAGATGTCGTGTCTGGCCAGCCGCTCGATCAGCAAATCGTCGAACGGCTCCAGGCCGAGCCTTGTACCGGATATTTCGACCGGCAGCTTGGTCAGCATGCCCATCGGCAGGTCGAAGAAGGCGGCGAAATGCGCGTCGGGGAGTGCAGGCGAGAACGCAATCTCCTCGAAGGCGAGCACTGCCGGCGAGGCGGTGACGATAACCGCCTTGGCGCAGATGGTACCGCGATCGGTGACGCAGGCTACGCCCGGCCCATCCCAGACGATCTTGCGCACCGGCGTCGACAGTTCCACCGGCACATCGGCGCCGAAGCGCGCAACCAGCGTACCGAAGCCTTCCCTGGTGAAATAGTTCGGATCGAGATCGGCGGCGGCCTGAAAGTCGCGGATCGATATCTCGTCCTCGTCGGCGCCGAAATCCATCGGCCCGGCGAAGGTTGCGGCGGCGCGCGGCGCGTGTCCCTTGGCGAGCAATGCCGAAAGACGGTCGTCGTCGCCTTCCCTCACCTGATGTGCCGCCACCAGTTCGAACAGCCTTGCGTCGGCCACCTTCATCGCCGCCTCTTCGGCTTCGCTTGCCTTTCGCTCGCGGTAGTAGAGATGATCGACATCCATGTCGTGATGGTGAAGCGTCCAGGCGGCGGCTTTCGCCTCGGGAAAATAGGGATTGCGGTCCGCGGCATGCAACCAGGCGCAGCCGATGTCGAACGGCACGCCGAAATGCTGATCGCTGGTCCAGGCGCGGCCGCCAATGCGGTTCATCGCTTCCAACAATTTGAAGGAAAAACCGGCAGCGCGCAGGGTCTTGGCAGCCGAAAGCCCGGCTGAACCGGCGCCGATGATCACGACATCAACGTCTTCCATGCTTATTCTGCCCCCGCCACAATAATTACTTGATCGTAGGCAAATTCCCGGGCGTCCGCCAGTGTGGTGGATTTGAGGTTCCTGCTGTATTGAGTGCATCGGCGTGGCGCCGGGGCAGTGACAAGCAGGTGTTTCGCAGGCAAGTTCGCAATTGGGAACGTGATTCAGGCAACCAGGAGAGCAGCATGGCATTTCTTGCCAAGAAGATGTTTGTAGTGGCCACGGTGGTGGCGGTGCTTGCGCTGGCGACGGGCGCGCAGGCGGCCAGCTGTGGCAAGAGCGGCGCCGGCTTCGAGGCGTGGAAACCGGAGTTCGCCGCAGAGGCCAAGGCCGACGGCGTCGGCTCGAAGGGTCTGGCCGCTCTGGCTCGCGCAACCTACGCGACAAAGACGATCTCCGTCGACCGCGCCATCCATAAGGCTTTCAGCGGCTCGGTGGAAGCTTTCATGAAGCGCCGTGGCGCGTCCGCGATCATTGCCAGGGGCCGCGCGCTGAAGAAGGCCAATGCTGCGCTGTTCGACAAGATCGAACAGAATTACGGCGTGTCGCCGGGCGTGTTGCTCGCCATCTGGGGCATGGAGACCGGCTTCGGTTCCGCCATGGGCAACCAGAATACGGTCTCCGCCATTTTAACGCTTGCTTATGACTGCCGCCGTCCGGAGTTCTTCTACCCGCATGCCATTGCGGCCCTGAAGCTGGTTGATCGCGGAGCGTTGAGCGCCTCGTCGGTCGGTGCCGCGCATGGCGAGATTGGTCACACGCAGTTCCTGCCCGGAAATGTTTTGACATATGGCGTAGGTAACAAAAACCTGCGCGACAAGGCCACTGCGTTGGCTTCTACCGCCAACTTCCTCAAGAGTCATGGTTGGCGACCGGGCGCCAGCGCGCAGGCGAATATCGGTGCAATTGCCGGCTGGAATTCCGCGAGCGTCTACCAACAGGCCATCGCCCATATCGCCGACGCGATCGACGGCGGCTGACTAGAAATGTCCGTTCGACAAAAAGCCCGGCCGTGTGCCGGGCTTTTTTGTCGGTGCGTGTGGCATGCCAAGAGCGGCGAGCGCCTGGGCTCTCAATTGTTCACGTAACCGCCGCCCAATGGGCATTTCTTGGAAGCGGGAACCTCGAAGGAGCCTGAGTAAACATTTGAGCAGGTACGGAACTTGGAGTTCGGTGGCGTTGAAGGAGCCGCCTTTGGCCTGCCCTCGATCACCGTCGGGACTCCGGCAGCTTGCGAGTAGCTGCCGCCCAAGGGGCATTTCTCGGAAGCGGCAACCTCGAAGGAGCCGGTGATAACATTTGAGCAGGTACGGAATTTGGGGTTCCGCGGCGCCGGGGTGGCCCTAGCAGCCGCCTTTGACTTGCCCTTGATGACCAGCCAGATTTCGGTCGATTGGTCGAGCTGCAGGCTGTTTATGTCGGAGTAGCTGATGCGTCCGGTGCGCACCCCTTCGGCAAGGCGCTGGCAGAACAGGGCCGGCATGCGCTCCTGCGAGACGCCCATGAAGGAGGCGATATCGTGCTTGAGCGTGATGCCCCATGCGTGGACAGCGGTGACACATCCGCCCAAGTTCGCGCCCGGGTTGCGTTTCGCGCTTGCCTCTGACAACTGGCACACCGTCAAGGCGGTGACCGTTGCAAGCAGAATAAAAACACCATTTTTCATTGTCAAAAGCCCCCATACAGCAAGCGGGAACTTAGATGAAGTCGCCAAAAGGTCAAACAGAACTCTTTTGAGGTGGTTTAATTTCTGTTATATTAGAAGTAACAAATAAAACCCGGCGTCTCCGCCGGGTTTCTCGAACCGTTTCAGCTTTCACGGGATCGGTAGAGCGGCCCCAGGGTGCTGTTCAGATGTCAGCTTTTTCGACTACGCGCCGCCAGCGTGCGCAGCCTGAGCGCGTTGAGGCGGATGAAACCTTCGGCATCCTTCTGATCATAGGCGCCGCGGTCGTCCTCGAAGGTGACCAGCGCATCGGAATAGAGCGTCTTCCTCGACTTGCGGCCGGTGACAATCACGTTGCCCTTGTAGAGCTTCAACCGCACGGTGCCTTCAACGTCTTCCTGGCTCTTGTCGATCATCGCCTGCAGCATCAGCCGCTCGGGCGCGAACCAGAAGCCGTTATAGATCAGCTCGGCATAGCGCGGCATGAACTCGTCCTTGAGATGGGCGGCTCCGCGGTCGAGCGTGATCGATTCGATCGCCCGGTGGGCCGATATCAGGATGGTGCCGCCGGGGGTCTCGTAGACGCCGCGCGATTTCATGCCGACGAAACGGTTCTCGACCAGATCTAGCCTGCCAATGCCGTTGTCGCGGCCGAGATCATTGAGCGCCGCCAGCATCGTCGCCGGCGACAGTTTCTTGCCGTCGAGCGCGATCGGATCGCCTTTGAGGAATTCGATCTCGATCTCGGTGACCTCATCCGGCGCATCCATCGGCGATATGGTGCGCTGGTGGACGAATTCCGGCGGCTCGCTCCACGGGTCCTCTAGCACCTTGCCCTCGGAGGAGGAGTGCAGAAGGTTGGCGTCGACCGAGAACGGCGCATCGCCTTTCTTGTCCTTCGGCACCGGGATCTGGTGCTGCTCAGCGAAGTTGATCAGGTCGGTGCGCGACTTGAACGACCAGTCGCGCCAGGGTGCGATGACCTTGATGTCGGGGTTCAGCGCATAAGCGGAAAGCTCGAAACGCACCTGATCGTTACCCTTGCCGGTGGCCCCATGCGCGATCGCGTCGGCGCCGGTCTCCCTGGCGATCTCGACAAGATGTTTCGAGATCAGCGGCCGGGCGATCGAGGTGCCGAGCAGATAGCTGCCTTCATAGACGGCGTTGGCGCGGAACATCGGGAAGACGAAATCGGATACGAACTCCTCGCGGACATCTACGATGCGGATGTCCTTGATGCCCATCATCTCGGCCTTGCGCCTAGCCGGCTCCAGTTCGCCACCCTGGCCGAGATCGGCGGTGAAGGTGACGACCTCGGCGCCGAGCTCGGTCTGCAGCCATTTCAGGATGATCGAGGTATCGAGGCCGCCGGAATAGGCGAGCACGACTTTCTTGACGGCTTTTGCTTTCGACATGGTGGGCAGTTCCGCGACAGGGGTTCTTCGCGGGCGAGGTATCACGGCGTTTTAGGCCAGCGCAAGGGACGAACGATGCCTGGACCAGATGCTGTATCGCTCAGAGGCTGGCGAGCACACGGGTCCTGCGCTATGGCTGCGCCGTCTTTTGCCGCTACGAGACGAGCCATGTCCTTCATCCCCGACAGTACGACGCTTATCCAGTTCGCCATCGCCACCTTCATCCTGGCGATCACGCCCGGGCCTGACATGACGCTGTTCGTCTCGCGCACGCTGAGCCAGGGCCGTGCCACCGGCTTTGCCTCGATGGCCGGCGCCTTGTGCGGCACACTGATTCACACCACGCTGGTGGTGGTCGGCGTCTCGGCGCTGATCGTCGCCTCGCCGATGGCGTTCTTCGTGCTGAAGATTTTCGGCGCCGGCTATCTGGTCTTCCTGGCATGGCAGGCGATCACAAAAGGGTCGGCGTTTTCACCGGAGAAGAAGAGCGGGCCGCAGATCTCGCTGTTCCGCAGCTGGGCCGCGGGGCTCGGGGTCAATCTGCTCAACCCGAAGATCATCCTGTTCTTCATGACCTTCCTGCCGCAATTCGTCTCCGCGCATGATCCCAACGCGCCGGGAAAGCTGTTCTTCCTCGGCGTGGTGTTCGTCGTGCTGGCGATCCCGGTGACGGCGCCGATGGTGCTGGCGGCGGAAAAATTCTCGGCCGCGATGAAATCCAGCCCGCGTGTGACCCGCGTCGTCGACTATCTGTTTGCCGGAGTTTTTTCGGCCTTCGCGCTCAAGATCCTGACGGCCCAGGCGAAATAGGTACTTTCATTTTGCGCATGATCCTTTCCGAACCTTTGGTTCGGGGTCATGCGCTGATCTGGCGCCAGCTTCCGGCCGAGCGCCCGGCGCTCAGCCAGTAGAAAATACCGCCGACCATACCGCAGCCGATCACCGCCAGCATGACGCTGGTGTTGGTAACCTCGAAATTGGCATCGGCCGTCTGGTGGACGAAGCCGAGGAAGACCGCCGCCACCGCCGCGCCCGCCAGTGCATAGAACAGCCAGTCCCGCCGGCCAAGGATCTCGGAAATCAGGATGGCGATCGCCGCCGGCATGAAAGCGAAATAGGCGACGAACAGCCCGACGAAGGGGACTGAAAACCACAGCGAAGCCTGCGCCGCCGGTTGCGTCTCATCCGTCATCAGCCCAAGAGACGCCAGGAACATGATGTTAAGGAAGGCGCTTGCCGCCAGCGAAGCAACGCCATAGCCGACAAGGATGACGGCGAAGCGGATCAGATAGGCGACGACGCGATTCACGCCTCGCCATGCCCCGCGATCATCATCGCTTCCAGCGCCAGCCGGTCGACCTTGCGCATACGCTCGGAGTCCGACTTGAGCTGGCCGCAGGCGGCGAGGATGTCGCGGCCGCGCGGCGTGCGGATCGGCGAAGCATAGCCGGCATTGTTGATGTAGTCGGCGAATTTCTCGATCGTCTCCCAGTCCGAGCACTGGTAGTTGGTGCCCGGCCACGGATTGAACGGAATCAGATTGATCTTGGCTGGGATGCCCTTGAGCAGCTTGACCAGCGCCTTGGCGTCCTCGATCGAATCGTTGACGTCCTTCAGCATGACATATTCGAAGGTGATCCGCTTGGCGTTGGACAGGCCGGGATAGGCCCGGCAGGCAGCGATCAGCTCGTTCAGCGGATACTTCTTGTTGATCGGCACCAAAAGGTCGCGCAGATCGTCATTGGTGGCGTGCAGCGAGATCGCCAGCATCACACCGATCTCCTCGCCTGTGCGGAAGATCTCGGGCACGACGCCCGATGTCGAGAGCGTGATGCGCCTCTTCGACAGGGAAAGCCCATCGCCGTCGGATGCGATCAGCAGCGCCTTCTTCACCGCCTCGAAATTATAGAGCGGCTCGCCCATGCCCATCATGACGATGTTGGACACTTTCCGGCCCTCGGCCGGCACGATGGCGCCGTCGGGTGTGTCGCGGTCGGGGAAATCGCCGAGCCGGTCGCGGGCGGTCAAAAGCTGGGCGAGGATTTCCTCCGCCGTCAGATTGCGCACCAGCTTCTGCGTGCCGGTGTGGCAGAAGGAGCAGGTCAGGGTGCAGCCGACCTGCGACGAGATGCAGAGCGTGCCGCGGCCTTCTTCGGGAATGTAGACGGTCTCGATCTCGACCGGCCGGCCGGCGCCGCGCGGCGGAAAGCGGAACAGCCATTTGCGGGTTCCGTCGGAGGAAATCTGCTCCTCGACGATCTCGGGCCTGGCGACGGTGAAATGCCTGTCGAGCGCGGCGCGCAGATCCTTGGAGATGTTGAACATGCCGGCGAAGTCGGAAACGCCGCGCACATAGATCCAATGCCAGAGCTGTTGGGCGCGCATTTTCGCCTGGCGCTCCGGCACGATGCCGGCGGCGACGAGGGCGGCCCCGAGTTCGGCGCGCGTCAAGCCGATCAGCGACGGTTTTTCAGGCGTCGTGCGGGTGCGCAACGCGTCACGCGCGCCTTCGACGGTAAGATCGAATGAAAGGGTCATTGTTGCGCCAATATAAGCGATTTGCGGCCGAATACAGCATCGTGCCCGAAATGAAGCGCGGCGCATAGCACAGGTTAGCGGCGGAGTCATGCAGGTGGTCTTTCCTTCTCCCCTGCGAGAAGGTGGCCCGAGCGTAGCTCGGTCGGGGGTGTTCCAGCTTGGCGCCGACCGCGTTCCGTCCAACACCCCTCTTCCGTCTCGGCGCTGCGCGCCGATCCACCTTCTCCCACAAGGAGGGAAGGGAAGACCGCGCCTAACCGCCTACTTGCACTTGGCGATCGAGGCCAGCGCCGCCGAGATGCCCTTCAGCGAGAAGACGTAAGTGGTGGTGTTGCCGCGGCCGGACTTGGCCGACACCTTCATGTCGGTGCCGGTCTTCATCGCGGCGATCAGCACCGGCTCCTCGGCGGCGTTCTCGACCCAGGCCGACTTGCCGCGCGTGAACATCGAGAAAGACTTCTTGTCGATGGTGACGGTGGCCTTGGAACCCTCCTGGAAGGTATAGCCGGCAATGAATTGCGGCTCGTAGGACACTTGCTGCCCCGGCCGCTGGCTGACGAAGAAGAACATGTCGCCGTGATCGAGCGTCGGCGGCTGCTTGTCGGTTGGCACGGTCAGGACATAGCAGACCTTGCCGCCGCCCGACGCCTGATAGCTGTAGGTGCCCCAGGCATTATGCTGGCCGATCTTGGTGGCCGACTGCGCCAGCGCGGGCGCCGTCAGGGCCACCAGGGCCAGGCTGGAAACTATAGCAATCAATCCGCGCATCGCTTTTCCCGTATTCCACTGGTGCGGCGGCAGGCCGGCTCGGCGTCCTGCCCGTCGCTTCATTTTGATTTAATCTGGGTTACCAAACGGTGAATTTCCCTAAGAAAAGGATGTTCACGCCAGGAAACCGCCGCCGTCTTCGCACTGCCGCTCGAAAAAGCGGCTGGCGCACTGTCCCTGCCGCGACTTGGAGGCCACGAAAACGGCAAGAGTTTGACTTTTCAAGCAGCTAGGTTTCGCGGCGATTCCCGCTTTTCTTGAGGTACGTGACGAATTTCCCTGCAGGCGGTACCATGTCTGCGTTTGTCGCCACGGCACTCGGCCAGGGTGCCCTCCTTGGCGGCTTACGGGAGATTTGGCCATGGCCATTTCCGAGACAGTCCTGATCCTCGCGGGCGGCACAGTCGTCCTGGCGATCGTGTTTGGCATTCGTGTCGGCGTCCGCGCGGCGGCTAGCGGCGCGGTGCCCCGGTCGGATGGCGGAGACGCGGCGGGCGGATCGGGCGCGTCCGACGTGCCCGGGGTCATTGCGCTACCGCCTTTGAGTTTCCTCGGCTTCCTGGCGGCGGCAACCGTGCTCGAGGTGCTCGCGCCGCTCCCGGTCATGGCCGGGCAGGCGCTCGCCCGCTATCTGGCCGGCGCCGTGCTCGCGGTGTGCGGCTTCGTGTTCCTCTTTATGGCGGCGGGCCGCTTTCAGGCCGCTGGAACCAACATACCACCGACCTTGCCAACGACGGCGCTGGTCGTCGACGGTATCTATCGGCGGACCAGAAACCCGTTGTATCTGGGAGCGACCCTCATCTATCTGGGCTTCGGCGTCGCCGCCGGAAGTCTTTGGGCTATCGCGCTCGTCATCCCCCTGCTGTGGGTGATCAATACCGGCGTCATCGCGCCGGAAGAGCGCTATCTCGAGCGCAAGTTCGGAGATGCCTATCGCGCCTACAAGGCGCGGGTGCGGCGGTGGGTTTGACGGCCGGAAAGTCTCGCGCGATTTTTTGCGCCGTGCCGGCTCAGCTCTTGTCGGCGATGGCCTGTTTGGCGGCGAGCCGGTGCGCGGGCGTGATGTGGGCGCTGACGGTTGTGATCGCGGCGGTCAGTACGGCGATGTCGTCGGTGAAGCCAAGCCCAACGATGAAATCGGGGATGACGTCCGTCGGCAGCACGAAATAGCCGAGCGCAGCCAGCAATGTGCCCTTGGCGCGAAGCGGCGTCTTCTTGTCCATGGCGCAGTAATAGGCGGCGACCACCTCTTCCATAAACGGGATATGCCGGGCGGCTTTCTTCGCCGTACGCCAGAACTTGTCGCGCACCTCACTCTCGTTGCCCGGCTTGCTGCCGAGGCCGAAGAAATCAAAACCGGATTTTTGCGCCATCAATCTCTCCGTGCGGCCGTCGCGTGACTTCACGCATGACCACGAGGCAAAATGTGGTGAAAGCCGAACCTCGCTGCAAGGTGCAGCTAGGCTCAGCCGCCGAAATAGCGGTTCATCTTCCTGGCCAGATCGAAATCCAGCGCCGTCAGGCCGCCGGCGTCGTGCGTGTTGAGGGTCACGTTTACCGTCTTGTAGACGTTCGACCAGTCGGGATGGTGGTCCATCTTCTCCGCCGCCAGGGCGACGCGGGTCATGAAGGCAAAGGCTTCGGAGAAATTCTTGAAGGTGAAGGTGCGGGTGATCGAGCCGCCATCCTTGGCCAGCGACCAGCCTTCGAGGCCGGCAAGTTCGGCGCGGATCGCCTCTTTTGCTAGTTTCTCCCTGGCCATATCCGCCTACCGCATGATCCGCGAAGCGTCGGCGACGCCGACCAAACGGCTGGCGATGCGGTTGTCGGCACCTGAAAGCGGCCAGGCCTCCTCGACGACGTAAGGCCCGCCGCCGACCGAATCGCGCGACGACATCAGCACGAAGCGGCCGACCCGGAACGGCAGCGTCGAAAAATTGCCGCGTGCCGACAGGTACTGGGCGACATCGAGCGGGCTCGAATTGCGCAGGCGGGCCAGCGTCACATGCGGCATGAACTTGCGCGGGTCGGCCGGGATGCCGAGCCGCTGGCAGATGCGCTCGATCTCGGCCTGCAATGCGGAAAGATCGGGCGAAGCGGCGACCCCGGCCCACACCGCATGCGGCTTCTTCTGGCCGAAGGCGCCGACGCCGGACAGCGTCAGCGGGAAGGACGGGCGGTGAACACGGTCAAGCGCATTGGCGATGTCGTCGGCGACATGGCCCTCGACATCGCCGATGAAGCGCAGCGTCAGATGATAGTTTTCGACGTCGATCCAGCGGGCTCCCGGCAGGCCGCCCCTGAGCAGGGACAGCGAAAGAGCGGCATCACGCGGTATCTCGAGGGCGGTAAAAAGACGCGGCATGGGAAGCCTCCTGTCCTCGAATCGAACTCTTGCCCCTAGCGAATCATCGATATCCAAACGGGGCAAGGGGTTTGTTGGTCGCAGGCCTGCCTAAAAGCTTCCCCTGCGGAAGGTGGTGCGACGGCGAACCCTCGCCTTCAGGAATTGCCCCGGACCGCTTCAATGGTCTTCTCCACACTGGGCAGGATACCCTCGACGATGCGGTCGACGCCTCGGGCGTTTGGATGAAGGCCGTCCTCGAGTTGCAGGACGGATTGACCGGCGATGCCCTCGAGAAAGAAAGGATAGAGCGGCACGCCATATTTTTCAGCCAGTCGCGGAAAGGTCGCGTCGAAGGCGTTCTGGTAGTCGGCGCCGAGATTGGGCGCCGCGCGCATTCCGGCAAGCAAAACGGCGATCTTGCGCTGCTTCAGCTTTGCCAGCATGGCGTCCAGGTTCTTTTCCGCTATGGCGGGCGAAACGCCGCGCAGCATGTCGTTGGCGCCGAGCTCCAGGATGACCAGTTGCGTGCCGTCCGGCACCGACCAGTCGAGCCGCGACAGACCGCCGCTCGTCGTATCGCCGGAGACGCCGGCGTTGGCGACCGTGACATCGTAGCCCTTGGCGCGCAGCGCCGCCTGCAGCTTCTCGGTGAAGCCCTGACCTGGCCCGAGGCCATAACCCGCCATCAGGCTGTCGCCGAAACCGACAATGGTGAATGGTTCGGCACGCGCCGACGAAATGGCGCCGCAAATGGCGAGGAAAAGGGCGAAGGCTGCGGCAAAGGTGTGTTTGAAAGCCATGCGGCAGGCCCCATATGACCAGGAACATCTGTTGGCGAAGGCAGGTTTTCGTCTTTGTCGAGCATCGGATGCACTAGCCTTCATCCCCCATATAGGACGATTTGATTTTGGAAGAAGCCGTCATTTCGCTGCAAGACGTATCGCTGACGCTCGGTGAAGGTGGCTCCTCGGTCCATGTGCTGAAGGGCGTCAGCCTCGATATGGCGGGCGGCGAAGCGACCGGCATCGTTGGACCCTCAGGTTCGGGAAAGTCGACATTGCTGATGGTTTTGGCTGGACTTGAAAGGGTCGATTCGGGTACGGTCCGAATTGCCGGCGAGCAGCTCAACGGCAAAAGCGAAGACGAGATCGCATCGTTTCGAGGACGAAACATCGGCATCGTGTTCCAGTCGTTCCATCTCATCCCCAATATGACGGCGCTGGAAAACGTTGCCGTCCCGCTGGAGCTTGCCGGCCATGTCGATCCGTTCGACGTAGCGGCACGCGAGCTGGCGGCGGTGGGCTTGAGCGATCGCGTCACCCATTACCCCGGCGAATTGTCTGGCGGCGAGCAGCAGCGCGTGGCGATCGCCCGGGCGCTGGCGCCGTCGCCGCGCATCCTGATCGCCGACGAGCCGACCGGCAATCTCGACCAGGCAACGGGGCGGCACGTCGCCGACCTGCTGTTTGCCAAGGCGGCCGAACGCGGCATGACGCTGGTGCTGGTCACGCATGACCCGGTACTCGCGGCGCGCTGCTCGCGCCAGGTGTCGATGCGGTCGGGGCTGATCGAAGACGCGCCTAAGCCGGCCACCAGGGCTGGCAGGGTGACCGCATGATGCCGCTGGCGCGCACGCTGAGGCTCGCCTTTCGGTTTTCGCTGCGAGAAATGCGTGGCGGGCTGTCCGGCTTCCTGATCTTCCTTGCCTGCATCGCGCTCGGCGTCGCTGCGATCGGCGGCGTCAATTCGGTGGCGCAGGCTATTTCCGCCGGTGTTGCCGACCAGGGCCAGACGCTGCTCGGCGGTGATCTCCGCTTCCAGCTCAACCAACGCGATCCGACCAGAGCCGAACGCAGCTTCCTCGACCGGCTTGGCACGGTTTCGCACAGTGCCAATATGCGCTCGATGGCGAGGCTCGAGGACGGCTCCGACCAGGCGCTGGTCGAGGCCAAGGCGGTCGACGGCGCCTATCCGCTCTACGGCGCGCTGGAGACCGAGCCGGTGCTGTCGCGAGAAGATCTGTTCGGCGAAAAATCCGGGGTCTTCGGCGCCGCCGCGCCGGACCTCTTGTTCGAGCGGCTGAACCTTGGCATCGGTGACCGGCTGAAGCTCGGCAGCGCGACGTTCGAGCTGCGTGCCAGGCTGGTCAACGAGCCGGATGCAGTGTCGGATGGCTTCGGTTTTGCGCCGCGGCTGATGGTGTCGACCGACGGGCTTGCCGCTTCCGGCCTGATCCAGCCGGGCAGCCTGGTCGAGAACGCCTATAAGGTCCGCCTGCCCGGCGGCACCACTGAGGCACTGATCAAGGCGATCCAGGAGCAGGCGGCAAACCAGTTCCCGCAGGCCGGCTGGTCGATCCGCACCCGCAGCAACGCAGCACCGGCGCTGTCCTCGAATATCGAACGGTTTTCGCAATTCCTGACTCTGGTTGGGTTGACGGCGCTGGTGGTCGGCGGCGTCGGCGTGGCCAATGCGGTGCGTGCCTATCTCGACGGCAAGCGCGGCGTCATCGCCACCTTCAAGAGCCTGGGGGCTTCGGGCGGCTTCGTCTTTGCCGTCTATCTGGTGCAGATCCTGATGATCGCCGCCCTCGGCATCACGCTAGGCCTTGTGCTTGGCGCGCTGATGCCGTTCGCGGCCAGCGCCGCACTCCAATCGGTCATTCCAGTGCCGGCGGAAGGTGGGTTCTATCCCGGCGCCCTCGGCATGGCAGCGCTGTTCGGGCTGCTGGTGACGCTGGCTTTCGCCTTGCTGCCGCTCGGCCGCGCCCGCGACGTGCCGGCAACGGCGCTGTTTCGCGAAATGGGTTTCGAGGGCCGCGGTTTTCCCCGCCCGCTCTATATCGCCGCGGCATTGGGCATCGCGCTGTTGCTCGCGGTACTGGCGATCCTGTTTTCCGGCGACCGCCGTATTGCCTCGATCTTCGTTGGCGCCACGATCTTTTCGTTCCTGGTGCTGCGTGTGGTCGGCTCGCTGGTGCAGTGGGCGGCGAAGAAAAGCCCGCGCGTGCGCTCGACCGCGCTCAGGCTCGCCATCGGCAACATCCATCGGCCAGGCGCCTTGACGCCATCGGTGGTTCTGTCACTTGGCCTCGGGCTGACGTTGCTGGTGACGCTGGCGCTGATCGACGGCAATCTCAGGCGGCAGATCTCGGGCAGCCTGCCGGAACGGGCGCCGAACTTCTTCTTCGTCGATATCCAGAGCAGTGACGTCGATGCCTTCTCCGCGCTGGTCGGCAAAGAGGCACCGCAAGGCAGGCTGATCAAGGTGCCGATGTTGCGCGGCCGGGTGATGGCGCTCAACGGCGTCAATGTCGACAAGGTCAAGGTTCCGGCCGAAGGCGCCTGGGTACTGCGCGGCGACCGTGGCCTGACCTATGACGCAAAGCTGCCGGAGAATGCGACGCTGACCGAGGGCAGCTGGTGGCCGGAGAACTATGCCGGCGAGCCGCTGGTCTCGTTTTCCGCCGAGGAAGGCAAAGAGATCGGGCTGAAGCTCGGCGACACCATCACCGTCAACGTGCTCGGCCGCAACATCACGGCCAAGATCGCCAATTTCCGCCAGGTCGAATGGGAAACCATAGGCATCAATTTCGTCATGGTGTTCTCGCCCAACACGTTCGCCGGTGCGCCGCATGGCTGGTTGGCGACGCTGACCGAGACGAATGCGTCGGCAGCCGACGATGCGCATCTTCTCAACGCCGTCACGCGTGCCTTTCCCGCGGTGACGACGGTCAGGGTCAAGGACGCGCTCGAAATCGTCAACCGGCTGGTGGCGCAGCTCGGCACAGCAATCAGGGCAGCAGCGGGGGTGGCGTTGATCGCCTCGGTGCTGGTGCTGGCCGGGGCGCTCGCCGCCGGCAACCGGGCTCGCATTCACGACGCGGTGGTGCTGAAGACCCTGGGTGCGACCAGAAAAACGCTGATCGCCGCGTTTTCGCTGGAATACATGCTGATCGGCCTTGCTACCGCGATCTTCGCGCTGGCGGCGGGCGCTGTGGCGGCATGGTTCGTCGTCGCGCGCATCATGACGCTGCCATCGCACTTCATGCCCGAGGTGGCGGTGGCGACCATCGGCTTTTCGCTGGTGGTCACGGTCGGCATCGGCCTTGCCGGCACGTGGCGGGTGCTGGGCCACAAGGCGGCGCCGGTGCTGCGGAATCTTTGAGCCAGAGCCGGTTTCGATTAAATCTCGGTAATGTTCCGGGCGGGAAGGCCAATAAAACCGTATCTCCGGCACTTCACGGAGCATTACGCTTGGTTACGGTCTTGTCCTTTACGCCAAGAACCATCATATTTCGGCGCAGGCATGCTGGAGCCCCGCCAGCGGCGCCTGGGTTCAAAAGGACCTGACACCGGACGGGGCAGAAGCAATATGAGGATTTCCATGGCTGATCCCGTTCGCAATTATCAGACGCGCGCCGTGCCCGGCGCCGGCGTCGATGCTGCCATCGACCAGGGCCTGCGGGCCTACATGATTAAGGTCTACAATCTGATGGGGCTTGGCCTCCTCATCACCGGCCTTGCCGCGGTCGGCACAATCATGCTGGCCACTACCAGCGATCCCGCCTCGGCGGTCGCGACGTTGCCAAGCGGCGAGATGCTGACCTCGTTCGGCTACGCGATCTTCGGCTCGCCGCTGAAATGGCTGGTGATCTTCGCCCCGCTGGCAGCGGTGATGTTCCTGTCGTTCCGCGTCCAGTCGATGAGCGTTTCGGCCGCGCAGACGACATTCTGGGTCTACGCCGGCCTCGTCGGCCTGTCGCTGTCGTCGATCTTCCTGGTCTACACCACCGCCAGCATCTCGCAGACCTTCTTCGCCACCGCCGCCGCCTTTGGCGGGCTGTCGCTCTACGGCTACACGACCAAGCGCGATCTCTCGGCGTTCGGGTCGTTCCTGGTCATGGGCCTGGTCGGCCTGATCATCGCGATGGTGATCAACATCTTCCTGCAGTCGTCGGCGCTTTCCTTCGCCGTTTCGGCGATCGGCGTGCTGATCTTCGCTGGCCTCACCGCCTACGACACGCAGAACATCAAGGAGATGTACTTCGAGGGCGACGAGACCGATGTCGCCGGCCGCAAGGCGATCATGGGCGCATTGAGGCTCTATCTCGACTTCATCAACCTGTTTATGTTTCTGCTGCAGTTCATGGGCGACCGTCGCTAAGTACGGTTTTCCTGGACCAGCGAGTTTGGAAAGGGCGGCCCAATGGCCGCCCTTTTCTTTTGTCCCGGCTTTTGCTGTGATATAGGGCAGATGAACGACGTGCCTAAATTATGAGCAGCATCACGATACGCGCCGCGACATTGGCCGACCTTGACCAGATCACGGAAATCTATGCCGACGCGGTGATAAACGGCACGGCGAGCTACGAACTCGAACCGCCGAGCCGCGCCGAGATGGGCACGCGCTTCGACACTCTGATGGCGGGCGGCTTTCCCTATCTCGTTGCGGAAAAGGCCGGCGCCGTGCTCGGCTATGCCTATGCCGGGGCGTTCCGGCCGCGCCCGGCCTACCGCTTCGTCGTCGAGGATTCCGTCTATGTCGCGCCCGAGGCCAAAGGGCAAGGCGTCGGGCTGCTCTTGATGCAAGGGCTGATCGAAGCGGCCAAGGCGGCGGGTTTTCGCCAGATCATCGCGGTGATCGGCGACGGCCGGCCCGACAGCGCCTCGGTAAGGTTGCACGAGAAGCTCGGCTTTCGTCATTCCGGCCGCCTGGAAGGCTCAGGCTATAAGCACGGACGCTGGCTGGACACGGTTTTCATGCAGCTGCCGATCAACGGCGGTGCGTCCATCCCGCCTGATCCGCAATCGCTGCCCGAGCGCAAGTTCCGCCTGCAAAAATAAAGGGTTACGCTTCGACCAGCTTCAGTGTTCGGTCGAACACGCCAAGCACCCGGCCGAGTTCCTGGCCGCGCTTGAGGATGCGCCCGCCGGCGGCGATGACGGCGAACGCGCCTTGCCGGCGCGCCAGCTTCGGATCCTTGACGATCTGGAAAAGCGGCACTTCGCTGGTGCGGCGGAAGACGGAAAAAACGGCGCGGTCGGCGAGATGGTCGATGGCATAGTCGCGCCACTCATTGGCGGCAACCATACGGCCGTAGAGCCTGAGGATCTGGTCCAGTTCGCGCCGGTCGAACCGCACCGGCTGGTCGAGGCGTTCGCGTCTTGCCTCATGCAGCGGGATCAATATTGCGGATGCGTCCCCATCCTCCGTCCCGCTGCTGCGATCAGTCATGCCTGGATCCTCGCAATGAATCGTACGCCGACCAAAGTTGGCGCTTTCGTTGCCGAATTGCAAGGCCCGGCCGGGCAACGGCAGCACCGCGCGGTTTCTCCAGCGTCCAGTCACGTTTGCGAAACGCCTGTTGAAATTGGTGATGCTTTGCCACAATCCTGCCTTTTTTTATCCGTGCTCATGCCCCAATGTCCGACGAATTTACCGGCGTTGCCTGAGACGGTTCGGTCCGGCACCGGCTCGTAAACCCCAAGCCCCCCGCCCACGGGTCTGCGTCGGATCGAACCAACCTCGGTTTTTCCTTGGAAAGATCGGGTGCGACGATCCCAAAACCTAAATGACCGGCGTCAGAAGCAAGCTGACGCCGGTTTTTTATTAGCCGTGGCGATGCGATCCATCCAGATAGGCTGTCGTCGGAGGCTTGAGCGCGGTTATCCCTTCTCCCACAACAAGGGGAGAACGGGGGGCGCCCTATCTAAGGCTTGCGGATAAAGGCTGCGCCCAGGATCGGCCCGGGCATGCCGTCCTTGCCGACCGACTGCAGCAGCACGGCGCAGCCGCCCTTCTTGGCGATCTCGCTCATCGGCAGTTCGTAGCGCTGCGCCTTGCCGTGCCACATGCCGGCGGTCTGGATGCTGGAGACGGCGTTCCAGTAGGTCATGCTGCGGCCGCTGTTTTCGCCCTTGCCGATCTTTATCGTCTGCGGCGGATTGAAATAGACGATGACGACATGCGCGTCGGTTGGGCCGGTCACAGCGTCGCCGGCATCGATCATGACGCGATCGCTGGTCCGGCTGACCTTGATGCCGACGCGCATGCCTTCGCCGACCCTCTCCATGCGGGCCAGCGCGCCGTCGACTTCCTTGCGGCTGGCGCCGTTGACATGGCTGCGGCCGTTTATGACGGCTTGCGGGGTGTAGACGGAACGACTGCCGAAGGCGCGCATATACTCGTATTGCCGCTCGGTATTTTCCTTGCGGCTCAGCGTGTCCTGCCAGCCGAGGTAATCCCAATAATCGACATGATAGGCGAGCGCGACGATGTCCTCTTTGGCGGCGAGCTCGGCGAAGAATTCATCTGCCGGCGGACAGGAGTTGCATCCCTGGCTGGTGAAGAGCTCGACGACGCCTAATGGCTTGTCGGTTGGCTCGGCAAGGGCCCTGCCGGCAAACGCCGAGAGGGCCAGCGCAAGGGCCGCAAGCCGCAATGGTCTTCGAGATGGCATAGCCGTTCCGATCCCGCCGGTGACGCCGGCTTTGTTCTGGTTGTCGAAATATGTGGCAGAAGCGGCAGTCAACGGGAAGTCACGTTGCGGTGAAATTTTGCCGTTGCAACCGCTGGCAAGGGCGCAATAGGTGGACTTGCACTTTACGATGGAAGCGATTCGGGCGGCAATCAGCATGTGGCAATCTCTCCTGGCGCCGGTCGACCTCTATTGCGAACGGACGGGGCCGGAATTCTGGGCCGAGCCGCTCAATGCGCTGAGCAATCTGGCTTTTTTTGCCGCCGGGCTATGGGGTGTCTGGCAGGTGCGCAAGCGCGGCACCGGCACCTTCGCCGAAGTGCTGGCCTGGTGGGTGGTGGCGATCGGCGTCGGCTCGTCGCTGTTCCACACCTTTGCCAACCGTGGCACGGTCTGGGCCGACGTGCTGCCGATCGCCGGGTTCACGCTGGCCTACACGCTGTTCAACCTGCGGCGTTTTCTCGGCATGAAATGGGGCAAGGCGATGGCCATTTTCGTCGCCTTCTATGCCGTCGCCGGGCTGGTGACCTTTGCCGTGCCCGACTGGCTGCGCCAGGCGTCGAACGGGACGACCGGCTATCTGCCGCCCTTCCTGGCGCTCGCCTTCTTCGGCGCCATGGTGGCGGCCAGCGGCAACCGTGCCGGCTGGTACAATCTGGCGGGCTCGGCGATCTTCGTCGTGTCGGTCATCTGCCGGATGATCGATCCGCTGGTCTGCGGCGGCTTTCCGCTCGGCACGCATTTCCTGTGGCACATATTCAACGGGCTGATGCTCGGCGTGCTGCTGGCGGCGACAGCGCGGTTCGGAAAGCCGGGAATTAGGGCAGTAGGGCAGTAGGGCAGTAGGGCAGTAGGGCAGTAGGGCAGTAGGGGATAAGTCGCTTCTCCTTGCTTCACCCTACTGCCCTACTCCCTTATTGCCCTACTCCCTTAAGCGGCCAGATCGCGCAGCACGTATTGCAGGATGCCGCCATTCTTGAAGTAGTCGAGCTCGTCCAGCGTATCGATGCGGCAGATGATCGGAACCTCTTTGACGCTGCCGTCGCCGTAGGTGATCCTGGCGATCATCTTCTGCCGCGGCTTGATGTTGCCCAGTCCGTCGATCTCGACCAGTTCGTCGCCCTTGAGGTTGAGCGAGGCCCATGAGGTGCCTTCCTCGAAGACGAAGGGGATCACGCCCATGCCGACCAAATTGGAGCGGTGGATGCGCTCGAAGGACTGGGCGATGACCGCGCGGACGCCCAGCAAATTGGTGCCCTTGGCCGCCCAGTCACGCGACGAGCCGTTGCCATATTCGACGCCGGCGAAGATGACCAGCGGCACGCCTTCCTTCTTGTATCGCATGGCGGCGTCGTAGATCGATTCCTCTTCTTTCGACGGGTAATGGATGGTGTAGCCGCCCTCGCGGCCGTTCTCGCCCAGCATGTGGTTGCGGATGCGGATGTTGGCGAAGGTGCCGCGCATCATTACCTCATGATTGCCGCGGCGCGTGCCGTACTGGTTGAAATCGGCGACGCCGACGCCGTGGTCGGTGAGGTACTTGCCGGCCGGCGAGGCCGCCTTGATCGAACCGGCCGGCGAAATGTGGTCGGTGGTGATCTTGTCGCCGAACAGACCGAGCACACGCGCGCCCTTGATATCGCCGATCTTGCCGAAGCCCGACGTCATGCCGGCGAAATAGGGCGGGTTCTGCACATAGGTGGAATTGTCGTCCCAGGCATAGGTCTGGCCTTCCGGCGCCTTGACGTTCTGCCAGTACTCGTCGCCCTTGAAGACGTCTGCATATTTGCGGGCGAACAATTCGCGCGTGACGTTCTTCTCGATGAATTCCTGGATCTCGACCGAACTCGGCCAGATATCCTTGAGATAGACCGGATTGCCGTTGCGATCCTCGCCGAGCGGTTCGGTGGTCAGATCCTTGGTCACGGTCCCGGCCAGCGCGTGGGCGACGACCAGTGGCGGCGAGGCGAGATAGTTCGCTTGCACGTCGGGCGAGACGCGGCCTTCGAAATTGCGGTTGCCGGACAAGACTGCCGCAGCAATCAAGCCCTTATCGTTGATGGTCTTGGAGATCGGCGCCGGCAATGGGCCGGAATTGCCGATGCAGGTGGTGCAGCCGAAGCCGACCAGGTTGAAGCCGATCTGGTCGAGCTCCTTCTGCAGGCCGGATTTCTCGAGATATTCGGCGACGACCTGGCTGCCCGGCGCCAATGAGGTCTTGACCCACGGCTTCTGCTTGAGGCCGAGCCGGTTGGCATTGCGCGCCAACAGCCCGGCGCCGATCAGCACGCTCGGGTTCGATGTGTTGGTGCAGGAGGTGATGGCGGCGATGACCACATCGCCATGGCCAAGATCGTAGCTCGTGCCCTCGACGGCATAGCGCTTGTCGATTTCGGCGGCCTTCCTGTATTCGGACTCCATGGCCTTGGCGAAGCCAGCCGGAATGTCTTCAAGTGCGACCCGGCCTTCCGGCCGCTTCGGGCCGGCCATCGACGGGACGACACTGCCGAGATCGAGCTCCAGCAGGTCGGTGAAGACCGGATCGGCCGAGCCGGCATCGCGCCACAAGCCTTGCGCCTTCGAATAAGCCTCGACCAGGGCGATGCGGCCTTCGTCGCGACCGGACATGGTCAGATAGCGGAGGGTTTCGCTGTCGACCGGGAAGAAGCCGCAGGTGGCACCATATTCCGGCGCCATGTTGCCGATGGTGGCGCGATCGGCCAGCGTCATGTTGGACAGGCCCGGACCGAAGAATTCGACGAACTTGCCGACGACGCCCTTCTTGCGCAGCATCTGGGTGACTGTGAGCACCAGGTCGGTGGCGGTGACGCCTTCCCTCAGCCTGCCGGTGAGGCGAAAGCCGATGACTTCCGGCAGCAGCATGGAAACCGGCTGGCCGAGCATCGCGGCCTCCGCCTCGATGCCGCCGACGCCCCAGCCGAGCACGCCAAGACCGTTGATCATGGTGGTGTGCGAATCGGTGCCGACGCAGGTGTCGGGATAGGCGGTGGTCTCGCCGTCTTCGCTGTTGGTCCACACCACCTGGCCGAGGTACTCGAGATTGACCTGATGGCAGATGCCGGTGCCGGGCGGCACCACGCGGAAATTGCGGAACGCCTGCTGGCCCCATTTCAGGAATTTATAGCGTTCCTCGTTGCGCTCATATTCAAGCTCGACATTGCGGGCGAAAGCCAGCGGTGTACCGAATTCGTCGACGATGACCGAATGGTCGATGACCAGATCGACCGGCACCAGCGGATTGATCTTTTGCGGGTCGCCGCCGAGCGAGGCCATGGCGTCGCGCATGGCGGCAAGGTCGACCACAGCCGGAACGCCGGTGAAATCCTGCATCAGAACGCGGGCCGGGCGATAGGCGATCTCGACGCCGGCAGTGCCCCGGTCGGTCAGCCAGCCGGCGACCGCCTGGATGCTCTCCTTGGTAACGGAACGGCCGTCCTCGTTGCGCAACAGGTTCTCCAGCAGCACCTTCATCGAATAGGGCAATTGGGCAATGCCTGTGAGGCCGTTCTTTTCGGCCTCGACAAGGTCATAGTAGATGTACTCGGTGCCGCTGGCGGTCAGCGTGCGGCGGCAATTGAAGCTGTCGAGTGATTTGGACACGTGCGATCCCTAACTGTCGGTTGCCGGGAGGGAACGGACGCCAGTGGGCATGCAAATCACGCGCAAAGGTGCGGGTACGGCCATTTCCGCTGTCCGTTCCCAAGCGTCCGGGCCGTTCAAGGCGGCACGCGCGCTGGTTCGGCGCAAATTCGGTTCCCGCGCCGACCGCTGGCACGGATGATGCGGATATAGAGAATTTTCTGGAATAGTTCTAGACACGGAATCGCCATTTTTGCTGCGGCGCACCGAAGCCGCATTTGTACTTTTCGGCGAAGGGGAACGGATGCGGCTGATCGCCGAAAATCTGGGCGGCGAACGCGGCGGCGAGTCGGTATTTTCCGCCATCGAATTCGCGCTGGGGGATGGCCAGGCGCTGGTCGTCACCGGGGCGAACGGCGCCGGCAAATCGACGCTGCTCAGGATCATCGCCGGTCTGTTGCCGGTGGCGGCAGGCCGTGTGCGGTTCGAAGGTGGTGGCGAAGACTTCCCGTCGGTCGCCTCGGCCTGTCACTATCTCGGCCACCTCAACGCGATGAAGACGGCGCTGAGCGTCAAGGAGAATCTGTGCTTTTGGCGCGATTTTTCGGGCGCGGGCTCTGCGGGTGTCGAAGAGGCGCTGGAAACCGTCGGCCTGGGCCGCATCGGCCATCTGCCGTTCGGCTATCTCTCGACCGGCCAGCGCCGGCGCGCGGCGATTGCAAAACTGCTGGTCAGCCATCGGCCATTGTGGCTGCTTGATGAGCCGACCGCAGGACTGGACAAGGTTTCGGAGGAGAGAGTCGGCGAATTGATGGAGAAGCACCTCGAGAGTGGTGGGATCGTGGTCGCGGCGACGCATTTGCCGCTGGGGATCGAGCGGGCACAAGGGCTGGTGATGGGCGAGGCCGTTTGATGTTGGTGCTCTACGGCGCCCCCCTCTGTCCTGCGACGGAACTCCATCCTTTGCTTGGCCTTCACGCCTGCATCGGGACCAAACCATAATGTGGTCCCTCTTCCTGCGCGACATCCGCCTGAGCATCCGCGCCGGCGGCGGAGCGCTGACTGGAGTGATTTTCTTTCTCGCCGTCATCGCGACCATCCCCTTCGGCGTCGGTCCCGACCTGAGGCTGCTGGCCCGCATCGGCCCGGCGATCCTGTGGATTGCCGCCTTGCTTGCCTGCCTGCTCGGCCTCGACCGGCTGTTCCAGGCTGATCGGGAAGACGGCTCTCTCGATCTTCTGGTGCTTGGCAACGACCGGCAAATGCTGGTCTTGACCGTGCTGACGAAATGCCTGGCGCATTGGGCGGGAAGCGTGCTGCCGCTGGTCGTCGCCGCTCCCCTGCTTGGCCTGTTCATGAACATGGAGCCGGCCGGCATCGGCGCCACGGCGCTGACGCTGCTGGTCGGCACGCCGGCGATTACTTTCATCGGTGCCGCCGGTGCTGCGGTGGCGGTAGCGTTGCCGCGCGGCGGGCTGCTGATCTCGGTGTTGGTACTGCCGCTGACCATTCCCGTGCTGATCTTCGGCGTATCGGCAAGCTATGGCGCGGTAGCGGACCCCGATCCGTTCCTGCAGCCCTTCCTCATTCTTGCCGCGCTGACCCTGTTCCTTGCCGTGCTCGGGCCGGTGGCGGCGGCGCTGGCGCTGCGGCACGGAACGGATTGATGTGTTGGCTTCAGCTCATCCCTGCGGCGCGGCGAACAATTGCGGAGCCGATGGCGCGGCGTTAAGAGAAGACATGTCGGAACAAGGCGAGACGGACCGTTTGGAAAGCGCCGCGGAGCGAAAAGCATGAGCGTACACGCGCTTTATGTCACCGCCGCCTATGCGATCACGGCCGTGGTGCTGGGCGGGCTGATCGGCTGGATCCTGCTGGACCAGCGCGGCCGCAAGCGAGAACTCGCCGAGCTGGAAGCATCCGGCGTGCGCCGGCGCTCCGATAGGGCAGTCAAGCCATGAGCACGGAAACGGAAACACCGGCGCGCCGCCGCCTGATCGTGCTGCTGCCGCTGCTGGTCTTTCTCGGGCTGGCGGGATTGTTCCTGGCGCAGCTCTTGTCCGGGCGCGACGTGTCGGAAGTGCCGTCGGCGCTGATCGGCCTGCCGGCGCCGCAGACCAACCTGCCGGCGCTCGAGGGCACCAATTTGCCGGGCCTCGATTCAAAACAGTTCGCCGGCAAGGTGACGCTGGTCAACGTCTTCGCGTCGTGGTGCGCGCCGTGCCGCGAAGAGCACCCGGTGCTGCTGGCGCTGTCGCAGGACAGACGCTTCGTCATGGCAGCGTTGAACTACAAGGACCAGCCGGAAAACGCCCGTCGGTTCCTTGGCGATCTCGGCAATCCGTTCCAGGCGATCGGCGTCGACCAGGCCGGGCGCACGGCGATCGACTGGGGTGTCTACGGTGTGCCGGAGACCTTCGTCATCGGCAAGGATGGCAAGATCGCCTACAAGCATGTCGGGCCGCTGACGCCGGACTCGGCGCAGACGCTGCTGCTGCCGGAGATCGAGAAGGCGCTGGCCGTGCCGGGCTGATTGCCCGCCGTTTGTGATAGGTCGACCGAAGACTCAGCCGTAGATCTGCTTGTGGACCTGGTAGAGCATTTCTGAGCGGTCGGCGCGCATGTCGGCGAGGTCGCGGCTGGTGAAGCTGTCGATTTCGGCGACGAGGCGGTTGTAATGCCGGCGCTTGGCGATGCTGGCGCGAGCGCGGCTCATGAGGCTGTCGATGATCATAGCGAGTCTCCTTTTGCGCCGCATTTGCGGCCAGTTGTTCCTCCCTTGATCGATACGAAGCATGACATAGTTATGGTGCGTTGCAAAAATAAGATGTTGCAATGCACCATTGCGCTGGGCGCATAGCCGGTTAACCGGATGTCACCTGCCGTCCGGGCCAGCATTCGCTTCCACAATGCTTCTGACGCATCATCGATCTTGCCATATCGATCGCAGGCTGGCTTGATCGCGCCTCGCCAAGCGACTGCTACCGGGAGGAACCATGGCCAGCGAATTCTACGAAGTTCTCGATCCGCGCTTTTCGCGGCTGTTCAACGGCAATGCACAGGTCGACAGGCTGTTTACCGGCTGCCGATGGGCGGAAGGACCGGCCTGGTTTGCAGCCGGGCGCTATGTGGTATGGTCCGACATCCCGAACAATCGCATGCTGCGTTACGACGAGACCGACGGCAGTGTCAGCGTGTTCCGTCAGCCGTCGGGCAATTCCAACGGCAACACCGTCGACCGGCAAGGCCGGCTGGTTACTTGCGAGCATTCCGGCCGCCGTGTCAGCCGCACCGAGCATGACGGCTCGGTCATCACCATCACCGACAAATGGCGCGGCAAGCGGCTGAACTCGCCCAATGACGCGGTGGTCAAGTCCGATGGCTCGATCTGGTTCACCGATCCGAGCTACGGCATCGATACCGATTACGAGGGCGACAAGGCCGAAAGCGAGATCGGCGCCTGCCATGTCTATCGGGTCGATCCCGGCACCGGCGAGACCGAGGCGGTGATCACCGACATGGTCAGGCCCAACGGGCTCGCCTTCTCGCTCGACGAGCGCCAGCTCTATGTCGCGGACACCGGCCGCACGCATGGTGCGCAAAACCCGGCGCACATCCGGGTGTTCAATGTCGGCCAGGGCGGCAAGACGGTCTCAGGCGGAAAGGTCTTTGCCGACTGCACCGCCGGCCTGTTCGACGGTTTCAGGCTGGATGCGGACGGCCGCATCTGGACCAGCGCCGCCGACGGCATCCACTGCTACGATCCAGACGGGACGCTGATCGGCAAGGTCAAGGTACCGGAAGTCGTTGCCAATTGCGTGTTCGGCGGCAACAAGCTGAACTGCCTCTATATCGCCGGCACGACTTCGCTCTACATGGTCCGGCTCATGGTCAACGGCGCCAAAACCTACTGAGCGGCCGCCAAGCATATCCAAGGGAGGGACCCATGCCATTCGTGAACATCCGCCTGGTCAAGGAGGTGATTGCCGATGACCCGGCCGGCAAAAAGGCCGCGATCGCCGCCCAGGTGACAGCGGCCATAACCGGCGTCACCGGCCTGACCAACAACGATGTCTGGGTGGTCTTCGAGGAGGTCGCTGCACGCGACTGGTTCGTCGGCGAGACCGACGTCGAGACGCGGAGAGGCAAGGGTTGAGCGCCGCTCAGCCGACGCGGATGAACTCGGCGAAATCCGAAACGGCGCCGCGCATCGCCAGCCGGTTTTCCGGTTCCGCCAGGATTTTCTCCACCTCCGGCCGCCTCTTGCCGAGCAGCGCGATTTCGAGCGCTGCTTCCTCATAGAGCGCGAAAGACATTGTCCGCATGACCTCGACCAGTGCGGCGCGGGCAAACAGCGAGCGCGGCGAGGCATGCACCAGCATGGCTGGCTTGCCGACGGCGGCATCGCGCGACACCAGCCAGTCGAGCGCGTTCTTCAGGCCGCCTGGCACGCCGTGTGCGTATTCCGGGCAGGAGACGATGACGCCGTCAGTGGCGGTGACCGCATCGATCAGCGCCGCTGCTTGCGGCGGCGTCCGCTCGCCTTCGTCGTCGGGGTTGAAGATCGGCAGCCGACCAAGCCCGTCATAAACGGAGACGTGACAGTCCGGCGGCGCGTTTTGCGTGAGGGCCGCGACCAGGGCCGAATTGGTCGAGGCGGCGCGCAGGCTGCCGGAAATGGCGAGAATGTTCAGCAAAGGGAGCGGCTCGGCGATTCGTTGCCGGGCACGCTACCACATGGTCTGCTTGTAATCCTCGTCAAGCCAGCGGTCGGTGGCCTCCGCCGTTTCGGCAAGCGCCAGCTGGTCGCGCAGGATCTGGCCGAGCGTCGGCAGCGTCGCGCGGTCGTACCAGGTTTCGGGCTTCCACAGTTCGGAGCGCATGAAGGCCTTGGCGCAATGCATATAGGCGGCCTTGACCGTCACCACGACGACGCTTTGCGGTGCCTTGCCGTCGACCGCCAGCCGCTCGCGCAATGCCGCATCGACGGTGATGCGGGCATCGCCGTTGACACGCAGCGTCTCGTTCATGCCGGGAATGAGGAAGAGCAGCCCGACCGAGGGATTGAGAAGAATGTTCTCCAGCGTGTCGAGCCGGTTGTTGCCCGGCCGGTCGGGGATGGCGATGGTCTTCTCGTCGAGCACTGCCACAAAGCCCGGCCTGTCGCCCTTGGGCGTCACATCGGCATTGCCGGCGCCGTCGGACGAGCCGATCAGCACGAACGGGCTCTTGCCGATGAAGGAACGGCAGTGGCCGTCCAATGTCTTCAATTCCTTGCGGATCGAGCCGTCGGTCGGCCGAGGCGTCTTGTAGATCGTCCTCAGCTCGTCGCGCGTGATGATGAATTCCATCCTCGTCCCCTCCTATTCTGACGCAATTCCCAGGGGAAACCGCTGCACAGACCTTTCCTGGAATTGCTACTTGCCGGCGTTTCCCGCTTTCTCGGTCTTGTCCTCGAGCGAATGGCGCAGGATCAGCGGCATCTGGCTGAAGGTGAACAGAAGCGTGATCGGCATGATGCCCCAAACCTTGAAGGTAACCCATGTATCGGTGGAAAAATTCCGCCAGACCACTTCGTTGACAAGGGCTAGGAACAGGAAGAACAGGCCCCAGCGGAAGGTGAGCTTGCGCCAACCCTCGGCGTCGAGATTGAAGGCCGATTCGAAGACATAGCCGAGCAGCGATTTGCCGAAGAACAGGCCGCCGAGCAACACGCCGCCGAACAGCGTGTTGACGATGGTCGGCTTCATCTTGATGAAGATATCGTCTTGCAGATAGAGCGTCAGCGCGCCGAAGATGAAGACGACGACGCCCGACACCATCGGCATGATCGGCAAGGTACGGGTCAGCAGCCAGGAAGCGATCAGCGCGATCGCGGTCGCGGCCATGAACAGGCCGGTCGCGACGAAGATCGGTCCGCCGAACTCGCCCAGCGCCGGGAATTTCTGCACCAGCCATGCGCCGCGCGCATTGGCGAAGAAGAATACCATCAGCGGGCCAAGCTCCAGCACCAGCTTGAGCAGCGGATTGACGGCTTCCTTCTTCTGCTTTTGCGGGTCGGATGGGTCGCGTTCGAGAATGGGTGGGCTCATAAGGTCCTTCTTACGCATGATTCAATCCAAAAAGCCTGCACCTTATTGGGATCATGCTCGTCAAGCCACGCCAGCGATCGCCCTGGCGAATTCGCTTGCGGAAAAGGGTTCGAGGTCGTCGACCTGTTCGCCGACGCCGATGAAATAGACCGGCAATTTATGCTTTGCCGCGATCGCCACCAGAATACCGCCGCGCGCCGTGCCGTCCAGCTTGGTCATCACCAGGCCGTTGACGCCGGCGACATTGCGGAAGATCTCGACCTGGTTGAGCGCGTTCTGGCCGGTGGTGGCATCGACCGTCTGCAGCACCGTGTGCGGCGCTTCCGCATCGAGCTTGCCCAGCACGCGGACGATCTTTTCCAGTTCCGCCATCAGCTCGGTCTTGTTCTGCAGCCGCCCGGCGGTGTCGATGATCAGCACGTCGGAGCCGGCCTCCTTCGCCCGCTCGAATGCGTCATAGGCGAGGCCAGCGGCGTCGGCGCCGAGCTTCGAGGCAATGACTGGCGAGTTGGTGCGCTCGCCCCAGATCTTCAGCTGCTCGATCGCGGCTGCGCGGAAAGTATCGCCGGCGGCGAGCATCACCGAAAGGCCGCCATCGGTGAGCTTTGCGGCGAGCTTGCCGATAGTCGTTGTTTTCCCGGTGCCGTTGACGCCGACCACCAGGATGACATGCGGCTTATGGCTGAGGTCGAGTTCCAGCGGCATGGCGACATGGGACAGCACCTTCTCCACCTCGGCCGCCATGATGGCGCGGACTTCGGTATCGGAGACGTCTTTGCCGTAGCGGCTGGCGGAGAGTGCATCGGTTACGCGCAAAGCCGTCTCCATGCCGAGATCGGCGCGGATCAGCACGTCCTCCAGGTCCTGCAGCGTGTCCTCGTCGAGTTTCCGCTTGGTGAAGACGCCGGCGATGTTGCCCGACAACTCCCGGGAGGAGCGCGCAAGCCCGTCTCGCATGCGCTGGAACCAGGAGCGCCTCGGCGCCGGTTCGGGCGCCTTCTGCGGCTCGGCTTTCTGCTCGACCTTCTTGGTTACGGTGACTTTGCCGGAGGCGGGCTTTGGCTCCGGCGATGGTTGCGGGACGGCCTCCGGCTCGGGCGCGATCTCGGCGAGCGGCGGCTTCGTCTCGACGGGCGCTGGCTGGCGGATCGGCGGCGGGATTTCGGCCGGCGGCGGCGCTGGCGTGATTTCGGCAGCGGGTGCCGCGTCTTGCGCAGGTTGGCGCTGCCCCTCACCCCTACCCGTTCCGGGGCGAGCCGCTTGTCTCGCCCGTCCTTCGGACCCCCGTAAGGGACGGGGAGAGGGGGGCGTCAGCGCCGGAGCTTTTTCTTTGCCGCTTTCAAAACGAGGCTCGGCGTGACGATCAGCACCCTTCTCCCCGTCACTATAAGGGGAGAAGGTGCCTGCAGGCGGATGAGGGGCAGCGCCACGTTCGGATGGCGGAGGCTCAGTCTGGACGATTTCTGGCTGCGTCGGCTCTGCCTCAGGAATTTCCTCCGGCTCTGGCTCCGGGGCTGGCTCGGGAACGACGGGAGCGGCGTCTGACGCCGCCTGTTCGGCAGGCGCCTCTGGCTCCGGAGCGGGTTCTGGCTGGGTGTCCTGCTCGGGCGGAAGGGTCGGCGCAGGCTCGGGCTCGGCCTCTTCAACAGGCGCCGGCTGCGGCGCGGGCGCTTCCGCCTCGACCGGCGGTACGGCTTCGGTCTCGGAGCGAGGCTCTTCGCGTTTCAAAAACTCCGGAACGGTCTGCTCGGCGGCCGGCTTCAGCGCCTCCAGTTCGTCCCATTTGATCGGCGGCAGCGGTGCGGTCTCGTCGGGCCGCCCCTCGACCACTTCCTTCTTGCCGAACGAAAATATCTTCTTGAAAAAACCAGCCATGTCTTGCGCTCTCAGACGCCGCGGGCGGCAAGCGGCGCGGCGATCAGTCTGATACCGTCATGGCCGGCGATATCAGCCTCGACGATGTCGCCCGGCGCGCCCGCCGACAACACTGCCAGCGTAAACCCCTCGGTGCGGCCAAGGCCGTCACGCTCGACCAGGATCGACTGATGCGTTCCGGCGAGCGAGGCAAGATGGCGGCGATAGGCGGCCTCGCCGGCGGTGCGCAGGCGTGCCGCGCGTTGCTTGACGACGTCGCGGCGGAGCTGCGGCATGCGCGCGGCGGGCGTGCCTTCGCGCGGCGAAAACGGGAAGACATGAAGATGCGTCAGGCCGCATTCCTCGACGATCTCCAGCGAGTTTTCGAACATTGCGTCCGTCTCGGTCGGGAAGCCGGCGATGATGTCTGCGCCGAAAACGATACCGGGGCGCAGTTTGCGCACATCCTCGCAAAAGCGGATCGACTGGTCGCGGCTGTGCCGGCGCTTCATCCGCTTCAGGATCATCTCGTCACCCGATTGCAGCGACAGATGCAGATGCGGCATCAGCCTCGGCTCGGTGGCGATGGCGTCCAGCAGATCGTCGTCGGCCTCGATCGAATCGATGGAGGAAAGCCGCAGGCGTTTCATGTCGGGCGCCTGCCTCAGGATGGTCTTGACCAATTTGCCGAGCTTCGGTGCGCCAGGCAGGTTGGCGCCGAAACTGGTCATGTCGACGCCGGTCAGCACGATCTCGGCATAACCATTGCCGACGAGTCGCTTGACCTGCTCGACCACGGCGCCCATCGGCACCGAGCGCGAATTGCCGCGACCGTAGGGAATGATGCAGAAGGTGCAGCGGTGGTCGCAGCCGTTCTGCACCTGGACGAAAGCGCGTGCCCGGCCCTCGATGGCGTCGACCATGTGGGCGGCCGTCTCGCGTACCGAAAAAATATCGTTGACGCGCGCCTTTTCGGTGTCGTTGACGCCGAAATCCGGCAGCGCGCGATAGGAATGCGCCTTCAGTTTTTCCTCATTGCCGAGGACGAGGTCGACCTCGTCCATGGCGACGAAATCCTGCGGGCCGGTCTGCGCGGCGCAGCCGGTGACGATGATGCGGGCGGCCGGGTTCTCACGGCGGGCTTTTCTGATCGACTGCTTGGCCTGGCGTACAGCCTCGCCGGTGACGGCGCAGGTGTTGAAGATGATGGCGCCGCCTTCGAGGCCGCCGAGGCCCGCACTTTCGGCTTCACGCCGCATCACCTCGGATTCATAGGTGTTCAGCCGGCAACCGAAGGTGACGACCTCGATGCCCTTGTTGCCAAGAGGAGCCATCAGGCGGCGCTTTCGGTGTCGCGAGCCCACGCCCCGGTCGCCGGATCGAAGCTGCCGGAAAATTCCCATTCGGCGGCACCGGTGAGGATGACGTGGTCGTCGTCGCGCCACAGAACATGCAGCGAGCCGCCGCCGGGCGTCATCAGCGTGACGCTGCGGCCGGTGCGCCGGGTGCGGGCCGCGGCGACCACGGCGGCGCAAGCGGCCGAGCCGCAGGCCCTGGTCAGGCCGGCGCCGCGCTCCCAGGTGCGGATGATCATGGTCTCCGGCGAAGTCACCTGCGCGATGGTGATGTTGGCGCGCTCGGGGAAGATCGGGTGGTTTTCGAGCAGCGGGCCGAAGCGCTCGAGCTCGTAGGACCAGACGTCGCGGTCGACCCAGAAGATAGCGTGCGGATTGCCCATCGAGACGACCGACGGCGAATGCAGCACCGGGGCATCGATCGGGCCGATCTGCAGCTCGATCATGCGGGTGTCACGGAATTCCTCGGCCAGCGGGATGTCCTGCCAGCCAAAGCGCGGCCTGCCCATGTCGACCGAGATCATTCCGTCGGCATGTTCCTCGGCGTTTAGGATGCCGGCGACTGTTTCAAAGGCAAATGTCTTCTGGCCGGTCTCGGCGGCGAGCGCCTGGACGACACAGCGCATGCCGTTGCCGCAAGCTTGCGCGCTGGTCCCGTCGGAATTCAAGATATCGATGAAAAAGGCGGTGCCCGGCGTCCTGGCGTCGTGGATCGCCATGATCTGGTCGAACCGGGTCGACGTGTCGGCATTGAGCGCGACGGCTGCCGCAGACGTCACGCGATCGGCACGGCCACGCATATCGGCAACGATGATTTCGTTGCCGATGCCGTTCATCTTGGCGAAAGGGGCCGCGCTTGCCATCGATCGAAAGGTCTCTTGCCGGTTTGGCGCCTATATGGCGGATAGCGGCAGAAATTACCAGCGCGGCGTGATTTTCACGTCACCGCGAAGACGCCAAGCACGATCAGCAGGAAGATGATCAGCACGATGCCGATGAGGATGCGCGCGCCGGTGGCGGCGGCTCCGGCCAGTGCCGGCATGCCGAGCAGGCTCGCCGCGGCCGCGATAATCAAAAGAATGATAATCCACCTGATCATAAGAGGCACCTCGCAACCGACAGGTTTGAACAACCTACAAACGTCTATGTGATGCCTCAGGTTCCGCCGCGCTCAACCTCCGGCACGTCCCAGACTTCGCCCGGCCGCAAGGCGCGAAAACGTTGCCGCGGCAGGCCGGCAGCATCGAGCGCTTCACCGAGCTTTCTGGGCGGCTCCTCGATCGGCTCGTTGGTGAGCCGGAACGTGCCCCAGTGACAGCCGGCGGCATAGGCGGCGTTGCACAAAAGCATGCCTTGCACCGCCTCTTCCGGATCCTGGTGATGAGGCGCCATGAACCAGCGCGGCTCGTAGGCGCCGATCGGCAGGATGGCGAGGCGGAAGCCGCCGTGCTTTTGCGCCATCAGCCGGTAATTGATGCCGCCGTGGAAGCCGGTGTCGCCGGCGAAATAGATCTTTGCGTCGGGCGTCTCGACGACGAAACCCGCCCATAGCGCCATGCGCCGGTCGCGAGTACCGCGGGCCGACCAGTGATGCACCGGCTCGACATGGACGGCGACGCCATCGCCGATATCGACCCGGTCGCCCCAGTCATGCGCGGAAAGCCGCATACCGGGCACGGCGGCGCCGACGATTGTGTCGTTGCCGAGCGGCGTCAGCAGCAGCGGGTCGTGTTTTGTCTTCAGGCGCTTCAGCGTGGCGAGGTCGAGATGGTCGTAATGGTTGTGGCTGACCAGCACGAGGTCGATCGGCGGCAAATGGGAAAAGGCGATGCCGGGCGGATTGACGCGTTTCGGCCCGGCGAAGGAGAGCGGCGAGACACGCCGCGACCAGACCGGATCGGTCAGGATGTTCAGGCCTGCTGTCTGGACGAGCAGCGAGGAATGACCGACCATGGTGAGGCGCAGCGCAGAACCATCGATGCGCTCGACCGGTCTTGCCGGCGGAAACGGGCTCGGATCCGCCGTCGGCCATTTCGAGCGCTCGCGGCTCAGTTGCCACTTCAACAGATCGGCAAAGCGACCCGGCGGCCGGCCGTCGGGATTGAAGAACAAGGTGCCGTCGAAATGATCGCTGGGCGGCCCGCTGTAATAGCGGTTGGCGGCTCTCTTTCTCGCGGCCAAGAAATCGGCTCCCTGCAGCTTGCTGATCGCCAAGAGATAATGCCGGAGCCGGCCCGCACAAGCATTGAGGTGAACGCCAAGGAAACGCCAAGGATTTGACGCCAGCGCGCCGTATCGCATCAACCGGAGAGGCCGGCCAAAGGCCAAGGCGCGACGCAATTCAGGCAATGTGCATTTTGCGACAAATTTGCAACATTAGCGGCGCAAACCGTATTTTAACCATATCGGGTTGAAATTTCGCCACCTTCTCCATCTTGGTGAGGGGGACATTGCGCGGACGGCTTCCCCAGCTCGATCCGACGGAGGTTGAAGAATGAAATTTTCGAAAACCGGCCTGCTGGCCGTATCGCTGGCCGCGCTCGTTGCGAGCGGCTGTTCGACCTCGCGGTTCTCATCGATGGACGAGCAGCAGCCGGCGCCGCTGGAAGCTGCGCCTGCCGGCAAGGTGACTGCAAACCAGTTGCCGCCACCGGCGACACCCGGCGCCGCCGACCCGTCGAAATTTCCGACTGCGCCGCAGAACACGCAGGTCGCCTCGCTGCCGCCCGACGGGACGGCGCCGGCCGGTGCGGCCGACCTGACCGCCTCTAGCGTCGCTGGTGTGTGGAAAGCAAGCGTGTCCGGCCAGAGCTGTCAGGTGGCGACGCCGCAGACCAAATTCGGGTCGGGCTACCGCGCCGGACCGCTGCATTGCCCGGCGCCGATCGACGGCATCAAATCCTGGAACGTCGCCGGCAAGCAACTGACGCTCTATGACGAGAATGGCGGCACGCTGGCACGGCTTTATTCCTCGGGCGGCGAGAAATTCGACGGCCAGACTTCCAACGGCCTGCCGATCTCGCTTACAAGGTAAGAGAACGGCCCCCATTGGTACGCAATTCCGGACGGAAAACCGCTACATACTTTTCCTGGAATTGCTCTCTTTTGTTTTTTACGCAATTCCGGACAGAAAACCGCTACACACTTTTCTTGGAATTGCTCCGGAACGACGTGACCGATGCATCTGCGTGACGGCCTCCAGACCCATGCGACCGTCAAGCAGCGCTATGACCATCTGGTCGAGACGGGCGCCATCGGGCGCGATCCGGCGCAGGAGCGGATCGCCGCTGCGCTCGACCGGCTGATCGACGAGATATCGGCAAAGCGGCTGGCGCATAAATCAAGCGCGCTGGGGTGGTTGTTCGCCCGCAAGCGCGAGGGGCACGAGGCGGTCAAGGGCCTCTATATCCATGGCGGCGTCGGCCGCGGCAAGACCATGCTGATGGACATGTTCTTCGAGCTGTTGCCGGTGCGGCGCAAGCGCCGCGTGCATTTCAACGATTTCATGGCCGACGTGCAGGACCGCATCCAGAAGCACCGGCAGGCGCGTAAAGAGCGTACGGTCAAGGAGGACGACCCGATCCCGCCGGTGGCGCGCGCGCTTGCCGAGGAAGCCTGGGTGCTGTGCTTCGACGAATTTTCGGTCACCGACATCGCCGATGCGATGATCCTGTCCAGGTTGTTTTCGGCGTTGTTTGCCAATGGCGTGGTGCTGGTCGCCACCTCCAATGTCGCGCCGCAGGATCTCTACCGCGACGGCCTGAACCGTCAGTTGTTTTTGCCGTTTGTCGCTATCCTGGAGCGCCACGCGCACGTGCTGGCGCTGGACGCCGACAAGGATTACCGCCTGGACAAGCTCAGCCGCATGCCGGTCTACATCACCCCGGCCGATGCCGCCGCCGACCATGCGCTCGACGAGCTGTGGGCGGTGATGACGCATGGCAGGCCGTCGGCCGAGACGATGCTGACGGTTAAGGGCCGACATGTCGTGGTGCCGCGTGCTGCCGGCGAGGCGGCGCGGTTTTCGTTCGCCGATCTCTGCGAGAGGCCGCTCGGGGCCCGCGACTATCTTGCCATTGCCCGCCGTTTCTCGACCATCGTCATCGACCGGGTGCCGGTGCTCGGCGAAGGCAAGCGCAACGAAGCCAAGCGCTTCATCCTGCTGGTCGATACGCTCTACGATCATCATGTACGGCTGGTGATGAGCGCCGCGGCACCGCCGGCGCAGCTCTATACGGCCAAGCGCGGCAACGAAGTCTTCGAGTTCGAGCGCACCGCATCGCGGCTGATCGAGATGCAGAGCCACGACTGGCTGGAGAACTGGGCGGAGAGGCAGAGGGCGCGGGGATCATCGACCGAGGCACGGCAGGCTTAGGCGTGAGGGATAGTACAGAAGAGGCCCTGCCGCCGGCGCCTATAACCGATAAACATACATGACGAACCCCTCCGCCGGCCCACGCGGCTCTTTTCGCGACTCGTAAAGTGCGCGAGCAGCAACATTGTCCGGCTCGGTGCCGACCCACGCCTCCTCACAGCCATGCTCGCAACCGAGTGCGAACATGGCGTCGAGCATCCTCGTCGCAATGCCCTGGCGTTGAAAGGCCGGCGCCACGCCGACCTCGTCTATGTAGAGTTCGCTCACCTTGTCCGGGTGGCGGTGGATGACGGCTGCGCATTGGCCAACGACGATGCCGTCGGCGAGGGCCACGACCATGAAATGACCGGGCTCCGCAAGATAGGCGGAGAGCCGATCCGGCCTGACCGGCTCGTCGAAGACTTCGTCGGCAGCCCGCATCACAAGGACGTCATCGCCAGGAAACAGCCTTCTGATTTCCAGTGCCATTGTGTAGAATTCCTCTAGTCGGCTTCAGAATTTTGACGTTTACGTAAGTCCCATTGTTTCTAACCGATTGAAATTGTTCACTGGAAAATAATCGTTTGAATTTTTGTGCGGCCGGGGCTATTGCGTGCGGCGAATTTCGCGGTTCCGCAGCATTCCGGCCTCTTCCTCCGACGCCGTCATCAAATCGTCAAGGATTTGGGCGCCGTCATATCAAAGGGAAAACATCCTGACATGGCACGCAACAAGATAGCGCTCATCGGCTCGGGCATGATCGGCGGCACCCTCGCCCACATGGTCGGCCTCAAGGATCTCGGCGACGTCGTGCTGTTCGATATCGCCGAAGGCATCCCGCAAGGCAAGGGGCTGGACATCGCGCAGTCGTCGCCGGTCGATGGGTTCGACTCCAGGCTGACCGGCGTCAACGACTATGCCGGTATCGAGGGCGCCAACGTCTGCATCGTCACCGCCGGCGTGCCGCGCAAACCCGGCATGAGCCGCGACGATCTTCTGGGCATCAATCTGAAGGTGATGGAGCAGGTCGGCGCCGGCCTCAAGAAATACGCGCCGAAAGCCTTCGTCATCTGCATCACCAACCCGCTCGACGCCATGGTCTGGGCGCTGCAGAAGTTTTCCGGCCTGCCCAAGAGCCATGTCGTCGGCATGGCCGGCGTGCTCGACAGTTCGCGCTTCCGTTATTTCCTGGCCGAGGAATTCAAGGTCTCGGTAGAGGACGTCACCGCCTTCGTGCTCGGCGGCCATGGCGATTCCATGGTGCCGATGATCCGCTATTCGACGGTTGCCGGCATCCCGTTGCCCGACCTCATCAAGATGGGCTGGACCTCGAAGGAGCGGCTCGACCAGATCGTGCAGCGCACCCGCGACGGCGGCGCCGAGATCGTCGGCCTGCTCAAGACCGGCTCTGCCTTTTATGCGCCGGCCGCCTCGGCCATCGCCATGGCCGAAGCCTATCTCAAGGACAAGAAGCGGGTGCTGCCCTGTGCGGCGTACCTCTCCGGCCAATATGGCGTCAAGAACACCTATGTCGGCGTTCCCGTGGTGATCGGCGCCGGCGGCGTCGAGCGGATCATCGAGATCGAGCTCACAAAGAACGAGCAGAAGATGTTCGACAATTCGGTCGCGGCGGTGCAGGGCCTGTGCGACGCCTGCGTCAAGATCGCTCCACATCTCGCGGCCAAGTAAGCCGGTAACCAAGCCCGCCAAGCAAGCTGGAGACATAGCGCATGAACATCCATGAGTATCAGGGCAAGGCGCTGCTGAAAGGCTTTGGCGCACCGGTGGCCGAGGGCGTGCCGGTGTTCAAGGCGAGCGAGGCGGAAGCTGCCGCCAAGGCGCTGCCCGGCCCACTCTATGTGGTCAAGAGCCAGATCCATGCCGGCGGCCGCGGCAAGGGCAAGTTCAAGGAGCTCGGGCCCGATGCCAAGGGCGGCGTCAGGCTGGCGAAGTCGGTGGCCGAGGTCGTCGCCAACGCCAAAGAGATGCTCGGCCACACGCTGGTCACCAAGCAGACCGGCCCGTCCGGCAAGCAGGTCAACCGGCTCTATATCGAGGACGGCGCCGACATCGAGCGCGAACTCTATCTGTCGATCCTGGTCGACCGCTCGGTCGGGCGCGTCGCCTTCGTCGTCTCGACCGAGGGCGGCATGGACATCGAGGCGGTCGCCCACGACACGCCGGAAAAGATCATTACCGTCGCCATCGACCCGGAAAAGGGCGTGACGGCCGACGATGTGAAGAAGCTCAACGCCGCACTGAGGCTCGACGGCGACGCCGCCAAGGACGGCTCCACGCTGTTTCCGATCCTCTACAAGGCCTTTGTCGAGAAGGACATGAGCCTGCTCGAGGCCAACCCGCTGATCGTCATGAAGAGCGGCCGGCTGCGCGTGCTCGACGCAAAAGTGTCGTTCGACAACAATGCGTTGTTCCGTCACCCGGACGTGCTTGAATTGCGCGACACCACCGAAGAGGACGAGAAGGAGATCGAGGCGTCGAAATACGACCTCGCCTATGTCGCGCTCGACGGCAATATCGGCTGCATGGTCAACGGCGCCGGCCTCGCCATGGCGACGATGGACATCATCAAGCTCTACGGCGCCGAGCCCGCCAACTTCCTCGATGTCGGCGGCGGCGCGTCGAAAGAAAAGGTGACGGCGGCGTTCAAGATCATCACCAAGGATCCGGCGGTCAAAGGCATCCTGATCAACATCTTCGGCGGCATCATGAAGTGCGACATCATCGCCGAGGGCGTCATCGCCGCGGTCAAGGAGGTCGGCCTGCAAGTGCCGCTGGTGGTGCGGCTGGAAGGCACCAATGCCGAGCTCGGCAAGAAGATCATCAACGACAGCGGACTGAACGTGGTGTCGGCCGATGACCTCGATGACGCAGCCAAGAAGATTGTCGCGGCGGTGAAGGGCTGAGTCTGTGCCTCCGCATAAGATAAACCTCGTCGAAGCGGCCGATGCGAAGATCAAGAAGGCGTTCGATCCGCACATTGCCGGCGACGTGAATGACAGCCAGGTCAAGATCGCCAAGTTCGGCGACGTCTTCGACTGGCACGCGCATGACAATGAGGATGAAGCGTTCCTCGTGCTGCGCGGCCGCATTGCCATCGATTTCCGCGACGGCACGGTGGAGCTTTCCAGCGGCGAGTTCATCGTCGTGCCGCGCGCCGTCGACCACCGGCCGCGCTCGCTGAGCGAGGAACCTGTCGTGCTGATGTTCGAGCCGGCGACGACGCTCAACACCGGCAACGCCAAAAGCGACCTCACCGTCGCCGACCTGAAGCGGTTGTGACCATGAGCGCGCGGCCTTCCCCGATCAACGGTTTTTAAAAAGGACCATCATGTCCATTCTCGTCGACAAGAACACCAAGGTGCTGGTGCAGGGCCTGACCGGCAAGACCGGCACGTTCCACACCGAACAGGCGCTCGCCTATCACGGCACAAAGATGGTCGGCGGCATCCACCCCAAGAAGGGCGGCGAGACCTGGACCGGCGCCAAGGGCGAGACGCTGCCGATCTTCTCCACCGTTGCCGAAGGCAAGGCGAAGACCGGCGCCAATGCCTCCGTCGTCTACGTGCCGCCGGCGGGTGCTGCCGAAGCGATCCTGGAAGCGATCGAGGCCGAGATCCCGCTGATCGTCTGCATCACCGAGGGCATACCGGTGATGGACATGATCAAGGTCAAGGCAAGGCTCGACCGCTCGACATCGCGGCTGATCGGGCCGAACTGCCCCGGTGTGCTGACGCCCGACGAATGCAAGATCGGCATCATGCCCGGCAACATCTTCCGCAAGGGCTCGGTCGGCGTTGTTTCGCGCTCGGGAACGCTTACCTATGAGGCGGTGTTCCAGACCACCAATGTCGGCCTCGGCCAGACCACCGCCGTCGGCATCGGCGGCGACCCGGTCAAAGGCACGGAGTTCATAGACGTGCTGGAGATGTTCCTCGCCGACGACGAGACCAAGTCGATCATCATGATCGGTGAGATCGGCGGTTCGGCCGAGGAAGACGCCGCGCAGTTCCTCAAGGACGAGGCAAAGCGCGGCCGCAGCAAGCCGATGGCCGGCTTTATCGCCGGGCGCACCGCGCCGGCCGGCCGCACCATGGGTCATGCGGGCGCGGTCATCTCTGGCGGCAAGGGCGGTGCCGAAGACAAGATCGCGGCGATGGAATCGGCCGGCATCAAGGTTTCGCCATCGCCGGCCCGGCTCGGCACGACGCTGGTCGAGGCGATCAAAGGTTAGTGAGTAGCGAGTAGTGAATAGCGAATAGGTAAGAACAGAGTAACGGCGCGAACCAGGGAAAATCCCTACTCGCTATTCGCTACTCTCTATTCGCTCTGAAAAGGAGACGGAGCGCGGCTCCGCGGACAAAAATGGCAAGACAAGATCAGGCCAACGACCAGTTTTCGCTTACCTCTTTCCTCTATGGCGGCAATGCCGATTATATCGACGCGCTCTATGCCGCCTACGAGGACGATCCCGCTTCGGTCGATCCCGAATGGCAGGACTTCTTCGCGGCGCTGAAGGATGACGCCGGTGACGTGCGCAGGAACGCCAAGGGCGCCTCTTGGGCCAAGCCCTCCTGGCCGATGCAGGCCAATGGCGAGCTGGTCTCGGCGCTGGACGGCAATTGGGGCCTGGTCGAAAAGCACATCGAAAAGAAGGTCAAGGACAGGGCAGCCGGCAACGGCGCAGCGCTTTCCGACGCCGACGTGCATCAGGCGACGCGCGATTCCGTCCGCGCCATCATGATGATCCGCGCCTTCCGCATGCGCGGCCACCTGCACGCCAATCTCGATCCGCTTGGCATTGCCAAGCCGCTGGAGGATTATAACGAGCTGTCGCCGGAGAATTACGGCTTCACCGAAGCCGACTACGACCGGCCGATCTTCCTCGACAATGTGCTCGGGCTGGAATTCGGCACCATCCGGCAGATGCTCGATATCCTGACCCGGACCTATTGCTCGACGCTCGGCGTCGAATTCATGCATATTTCCGATCCCGAGGAGAAGGCCTGGATCCAGGCGCGCATCGAGGGTACCGACAAGGAGATCTCCTTCACCGCAGCCGGCAAGAAGGCGATCCTGCAGAAGCTTGTTGAGGCGGAAGGCTTCGAGCAATTCATCGACGTCAAGTACAAGGGTACCAAGCGCTTCGGCCTTGATGGCGGCGAGTCGCTGATCCCGGCGCTGGAGCAGATCATCAAGCGCGGCGGCCAGCTCGGCATGAAGGAGATCGTGCTCGGCATGGCGCATCGCGGCCGGCTGAACGTGCTGTCACAGGTGATGGCCAAGCCGCACCGGGCCATTTTCCACGAGTTCAAGGGCGGCTCGGCCGCGCCCGACGAGGTCGAAGGCTCGGGCGACGTGAAGTACCATCTCGGTGCTTCGTCGGATCGCGAGTTCGACGGCAACAAGGTGCATCTGTCGCTGACCGCCAATCCTTCGCATCTGGAAATCGTCGATCCGGTGGTGATGGGCAAGGCGCGCGCCAAACAGGACTATTTGTTCGGCCGCAGCCGCGAGGAGATCGTGCCGCTGGAGGAGCGTGCCAAGGTGCTGCCGTTGCTGCTGCACGGCGACGCCGCCTTTGCCGGCCAGGGCGTGATTGCCGAAATCCTCGGCCTGTCCGGCCTGCGCGGCCACCGCGTCGCCGGCACGCTGCATTTCATCATCAACAACCAGATCGGCTTCACTACCAACCCACGCTTTTCGCGTTCGTCGCCCTATCCGTCCGACGTGGCAAAGATGATCGAGGCGCCGATCTTCCACGTCAACGGCGACGATCCGGAAGCCGTGGTCCATGCCACCAAGGTGGCGATCGAATTCCGCATGAAGTTCCACAAGCCTGTCGTGGTGGACATGTTCTGCTACCGCCGCTTTGGCCACAATGAGGGCGACGAGCCCGCCTTCACCCAGCCGATCATGTATCGCAAGATCCGCAACCAGAAGACGACGGTGCAGATCTATGCCGACCGGCTGATTTCCGAAGGCCACATCACCCAGGCCGAGTTCGAAAAGATGAAGGCCGATTGGCGGGCGCATCTCGAGCAGGAATTCGAGGTCGGCCAGCATTACAAGCCGAACAAGGCCGACTGGCTGGACGGCGCGTGGTCCGGCTTGCGCTCGGCCGACAACCAGGACGAACAGCGGCGCGGCAAGACCGCCGTGCCGGTCAAGACGCTGAAGGAGATCGGCAAGAAACTGACCGAGGTGCCGAAGGATTTCGAGGCGCACAAGACGATCATCCGCTTCCTCGACAATCGCCGCCAGGCGATCGAGTCCGGCGAAGGCATCGACTGGTCGACGGCCGAGGCGCTGGCCTTCGGCGCCATCCTGCTCGACGGCAATCCGATCCGGCTGTCCGGACAGGATTCGGAGCGCGGCACCTTCTCGCAGCGCCATTCCGTGCTCTACGACCAGCGCGACGAGACACGCTATATCCCGCTCAACAATCTGTCGGCGGCGCAGGCCGGCTTCGAGGTCATCAACTCGATGTTGTCGGAAGAGGCCGTGCTCGGCTTCGAATATGGCTACTCGCTGGCCGAGCCGAAGGCGCTGACGCTGTGGGAAGCGCAGTTCGGCGACTTCGCCAACGGCGCCCAGGTGGTGTTCGACCAGTTCATCTCGTCGGGCGAGCGCAAATGGCTCAGAATGTCGGGCCTCGTCTGCCTGCTGCCGCATGGCTATGAAGGCCAGGGGCCCGAGCATTCGTCGGCCCGGCTCGAGCGCTTCCTGCAGCTTTGCGCCGAAGACAACATGCAGGTCGCCAATGTCACGACGCCGGCCAATTACTTCCACATCTTGCGCCGGCAATTGAAGCGGGACTTCCGCAAGCCGCTGATCCTGATGACGCCGAAGTCGCTGCTGCGCCACAAGCGGGCTGTGTCGACCCTCCCGGAAATGTCGGGCGAAAGCGCCTTTCACCGGCTGTTGTGGGACGACGCGCAGCTGCTGTCAGGCCAGGCCATCAAGCTCACCAAGGATTCGAAAATCCGCCGTGTCGTGCTCTGTTCGGGCAAGGTCTATTACGACCTCTACGAAGAGCGCGAGAAGCGCGGCATCAACGACATCTATTTGTTGCGCGTCGAGCAGCTCTATCCGTTCCCGGCCAAGGCGCTGATCACCGAACTGTCGCGCTTCCGTAATGCCGAGATGGTGTGGTGCCAGGAGGAGCCCAAGAACATGGGCGCCTGGTCGTTCATCGACCCGTATCTCGAATGGGTGCTGGCGCATATCGACGCCAAGCATCAGCGGGTGCGCTATACCGGCCGGCCGGCCGCCGCCTCGCCGGCGACCGGATTGATGTCGAAGCATCTCGCCCAGCTTGCCGCCTTGCTCGACGACGCGCTTGGTGAATAGAACAGAACCGAAAGAAACGGACAGGCACAATGGCAACCGAAATCCGCGTCCCGACACTTGGTGAATCCGTCACCGAGGCGACCATCGGCAAGTGGTTCAAGAAGGTCGGCGACGCGATCGCCGCCGATGAGCCGCTGGTCGAGCTCGAAACCGACAAGGTGACGGTGGAAGTGCCGGCCGCCGCCGCGGGCACGCTCGCCGAGATCGCCGTCAAGGAAGGCGAGACGGTCGGCGTCGGCGCGCTGCTCGGCACGATTTCGGCAGGCGCCGGCGCGGCAGCCAATGCCGCCGCCGCTCCGGCAACGAAGCAGGAGGCGGTGTCGCAGGCCTCGGCTCCGACTGCAGCCTCGAGCGTCAAGCAGGCTGCGGCCGAGACCGCCAAGATTGCCGGTGACGCCGGCCCGATCGAGACACGCACCATGCCGCCGGCGCCGTCGGCGGCAAAGCTGCTGGCCGAGCACAATCTCGCGGTCGACCAGGTGTCGGGCTCGGGCAAGCGCGGCCAGGTGCTGAAAGGCGACGTGCTCGACCTTATCGCCAGGGGCGCGCCGTCGCAGCCGGCAGAAATGCCCAAGGCCGCGCCTGTACCGGCACCCGTTGCCGCGCGCGCGCCGTCCGCTGCCGACGATGCGTCGCGCGAGGAGCGGGTGCGCATGACCAAGCTGCGCCAGACCATTGCGCGCCGCCTTAAAGAAGCGCAATCGACCGCCGCCATGCTGACCACCTTCAACGAGGTCGACATGAGCGCGGTGATGGCGCTGAGGAGCAAATACAAGGACGTGTTCGAGAAGAAGCACGGCGTGAAGCTCGGCTTCATGGGCTTCTTCACCAAGGCCGTCACCCATGCGCTGAAGGAGATCCCGTCGGTCAATGCCGAGATCGACGGCACCGACATCATCTTCAAGAACTACGCTCATATCGGCGTTGCCGTCGGTACAGAGAAAGGCCTTGTCGTGCCGGTTGTGCGCAATGCCGACCAGATGTCCATCGCCGAAATCGAGAAGGACATCGGCAGGCTGGGGCTTGCGGCGCGCGACGGCAAGCTCTCCGTCGCCGATATGCAAGGCGGCACGTTCACGATTTCCAACGGTGGCGTTTACGGGTCGCTGATGTCGACGCCGATCCTCAATGCGCCGCAGTCCGGCATTCTGGGTATGCACAAGATCCAGGAGCGGCCGGTGGTGGTCGGCGGCCAGATCGTCATCCGGCCGATGATGTATCTGGCGCTGTCCTACGACCACCGCATCGTCGACGGCAAGGAAGCGGTGACCTTCCTGGTGCGGGTCAAGGAAAGCCTGGAGGATCCTGAGCGGCTGGTGCTCGACCTCTAGGGGGCGGCCGACGTGGGCCGGAGCATGGATCTGCGCCGCCGGATGAGTTCGTGCCGTTTCCGGTCCGGTTTGTTTGTCACAATCTGCGCACTCGGCGTGCAGACGGTCTCCGCGGCCCTCGCCGCCTGCCCGCTCGAACTGGCCGTCTATGGCGATCCTGAGAACGCCGCCGAGATCGATTTCAGGCCGACCATGGAGTCGGCTACCGTCACCAATACCTTCAAGATGGTGCTCGACAACGGCGTCGTGCTCGACGGCATCGTCATGTGGACGGAGGGCGTGGCGCGGCCGCACGGCTCGCTGATGTACAAATGCCCGGCCGGCGACGTCACCGGCGACGAGCTCGCCGCCTGCACCGTGTGGGAGGGCGTCATCTACACTGCCGACGACCAGGGCAATATCGCGTTGCTGCCGGGCGAAGGAAAGGATGCGCCGAAGAAGCTGATCCTGCCTGACTTGGGAGCGTCGTTGCAGATGTCGGCGGCCTATGGCGCCAACGGCTTTTCCAGGGTGCCCTGGGACGTCTTTGCCCTGAAGGGATGTCAGGAATGAGCGCGAGCGGAAAGATCCTGCTGGTGACCGGCGGCAGCCGCGGCATTGGCGCCGCTACATGCAGGCTTGCCGCCAAGGCCGGCTATCGCATTGCGGTCAATTACGCGTCGAATGCAAAAGCCGCCGAAACGGTGGTCGCCGACATCGAGGCTGCTGGCGGAGAAGCCTTCACAGTCAAGGCCGATGTCGGCAGCGAGACGGACGTATTGGCTATGTTCGAGGCTGTCGATGGCCGTTTCGGTCGGCTCGACGCGCTCGTCAACAATGCCGGCGTGGTCGACCAGAGCGCGCGCGTCGACGAGTTTAGCGCTGCACGGCTGGAGCGCATGATGCGCATCAATGTAATCGCGCCGATGCTTTGCGCCCGCGAGGCGGTGAAGCGGATGTCGACCAGGCATGGCGGCAAGGGTGGCGCCATCGCCAATGTTTCTTCGATCGCGGCAAGGCTTGGCGGGCCGGGTCAATATGTCGACTACGCCGCGTCGAAGGGCGCGCTCGATTCCTTCACCATCGGGCTTGCCCGCGAAGTGGCCGGCGAAGGCATTCGTGTCAACGCGGTCAGCCCGGGCATCATCGACACCGAAATTCATGCCTCCGGCGGTCAGCCGGATCGCGCCGAGAGAATGCGCAAGGTGGTGCCCATGCAGCGCGTCGGCACCGCCGAGGAAGTCGCAGCCGCAATTCTGTGGCTGCTGTCGGACGAGGCGTCCTACACAACAGGCGCCAATCTGGAAATCGGCGGCGGCCGCTAAAGCAAAAGGGACAGTATCATGGCCTATGATGTCGTTATCATCGGATCGGGACCAGGCGGCTATGTCTGCGCCATCAAGGCGGCGCAGCTCGGTCTGAAGACGGCGGTGGTCGAAAAGGACCCGACCTTCGGCGGTACCTGCCTCAACATCGGCTGCATCCCGTCGAAGGCGCTGCTGCATGCGTCCGAGATGTTTGCCGAGGCCGGCCATTCCTTCGAGGCGCTCGGCGTCGAGATCGGCGCGCCCAAGCTCAACCTTGGGAAGATGATGGCACACAAGGATGCGACGGTAACGGCCAACGTCAATGGCGTCGCCTTCCTGTTCAAGAAGAACAAGATCGACAGTTTTCGTGGCACCGGCAAGATAGTTGCGGCCGGCAAGGTGTCGGTGACCTCCGATGACGGCAAGGTCGAGGAGATCGAGACCAAGAACATCGTCATCGCCACAGGCTCCGACGTCGCCGGCATTCCCGGCGTCGAGGTCGATTTCGATGAGAAGGTGATCGTCTCGTCGACCGGCGCGCTGTCGCTGGACAAGGTGCCGGGCCATCTGGTGGTGGTCGGCGGTGGTGTCATCGGTCTGGAGCTCGGCTCGGTATGGGCGCGGCTCGGCGCCAAGGTCACCGTGGTCGAGTTCCTCGACACCATCCTGGGGGGCATGGATGGCGAGGTCTCCAAGCAGTTCCAGCGCCTGCTGTCGAAGCAGGGCTTCGAGTTCAGGCTGGGCGCCAAGGTGACCGCCGTCGCCAAGGCCAGGAAGGGGGTGACTGTTACCTTCGAGCCGGTCAAGGGCGGAGCAGCCGAGACGATCGAGGCGGACGCGGTGCTGATTGCGACGGGACGACGGGCCTATTCGGACGCTCTCGGGCTGAAGGAGGCAGGCGTCGACGTCGATGAGCGCGGCCGGGTCAAGACCGACGGTCATCTCAGGACTAACGTGCCCGGCATCTACGCCATCGGCGATGTCATCGCCGGGCCGATGCTTGCACACAAGGCCGAGGACGAGGGCGTGGCGGTGGCCGAAACCATCGCCGGCCAGGCCGGGCATGTGAACTATGACGTGATTCCGAGCGTCGTCTACACCACGCCGGAAATCGCCTCGGTCGGCAAGACCGAAGAAGAATTGAAGAAGGCCGGCATCGACTACAAGGCCGGAAAATTCCCGTTCAGCGCCAATGGCCGGGCGCGCGCCATGCTGCACACCGACGGCTTTGTGAAAATCCTGGCCGACAAGGCCAGCGACCGTGTGCTCGGCGTCCACATCGTCGGCTTCGGCGCCGGCGAGATGATCCACGAGGCGGCCGTGCTGATGGAATTTGGCGGCTCGTCGGAAGACCTGGCCCGCACCTGTCACGCCCATCCGACAATGTCGGAAGCGGTAAAGGAGGCGGCATTGGCGACGTTCTTCAAGCCGATCCATATCTGAGCAAACGCGGTGAATCGCAAACCTTAGAGATTGGCTGAAACGTCCAAAGCGCTCGACGGCTGCTCCCAAAAACAAAACGGCCCGCTTTTCAGCGGGCCGTTCATATATCAAATCAGCAGTTTGATCACTGAGCCGGGGCAGGTGCTGGTGCCGGGGCCGGGGCCGGGGCTGGCGCAGGAGCCGGCGCGGGTGCAGGCTCTGCCGGAGCGGGAGCCGGAGCGGGTGTGGCCGGAGCTGGCGCAGGAGCCGGTTCGGCTGGTTTCATCGGCTCGGCGGGCGCTGGGGCCGGAGCTGGTGTGCTGGCTGCGGGCGGTTCGGCAGGCGCAGGTGCCTCGCTACGTCTTCCAAAAACATAATAGGCGACAATTGCCAGGATAACGACGACCAGGGCAATCAGCCAGCCGCTGCCGCCGCCGCTTGGCCGTGCGGAGCCCGGCGAGGTGAATGGGTCGTTCGGATTGGGTGTGTTCGCCATAAAAGTGTCCTCCGTGGATGAAAAACATCAAGTAATAGCCATCAACGTACAATCGTTGAATCAGTTTCACATTAGGCGTTGAAAACGCCGAAAACAGGGCAATTCTGATCCGGAATCGCTTGCAGGCATGCATTTCCACCGCAAAATGGGTTCGATCGAGCCAAACCGAACCTTTTTCAGTTTCTTGGCACGAAGCGCGGCTGGTCCGCCGTCGCGCCACGAGCAGGGGTTGACCCAGGCTTGGCGATGATTCGGTGTGCAACTCCGCCGTGTTGTTCAGTTGACGGCAGTCACGGTATAGCCGGTCTTGCGGAAACCCTCGACCAAGCCTTGCGCTCCGGGAAGGTGCATGGCGCCGACCGCCATGAAGACATTGCCGTGGGCGAGGATCGGCGCTGCACGATCAACCATCACCCTGTTGCGGCTGGTGATCATGGTCTGCTCGAATTCGGCGTAACCCGATTGGTCGTCGACCTGTTCGGGGACGACAGCCCGAAACAGCGGTACGTACATGCCAGTGTCGCCACGGCGGTAAAGCACGATCATGGTTTCGTTGACGTCGTTCACCTTGTCGCCAAGCTTCAGCGTATCGACCAGACCCTTCAGGTGAAAGGCGATCGGTAGCGAAGCCATGGCGCGCAGCTGGTCGGCGATTGTCTCCAGCCCCTCGACTGATTTGCCCGCAGCCTCGGCGTCCTTGGCAAGCTTGACGTCGAGCACCGGCGCGCCGCCAGCCTGGCGGGCGACTTCGCATGCTGGTAGCGCCACCATCGCCGACAGCAACCAAGGTTTCATCTTGGCGACGGTCGCTGGCGGGATGCCACGCGCGTCGAGCGCCTTGTCGACCACCGCCGCGTCCTCCGGCGACAGCAGCGACGAAAGCGTCGTCTTGTCGGTGAACATCATCAGATCCGGCTCTTTCAGCAATGCTGCCATCATCTTCTGCTTGTCGAGCACTTCGGTGGTCTCAATGACGACGGTGCCAGCTGCATCGAATGCCTTCTGCGCGGCGGGTGGCAGCGTGGTGACGCGCGGGTCGGTAAGGTGCATGGTGCCGAACAGGAAGGACGGTTTTTCGCCCGATTTTTCCAGCTTCCACAGCAAGCCTTTGCCGTTCGGTGTTGCTGCCGCGTCCGCCTCGATCTTGCGGTAGCCAGCCGGGTCGTTCTTTTGCAGCGCGCTCAGCATATCGGTACCGGTGCAGGCCGGGGCCTCGGCGCGTGCCTTGCCCGCGGCGAGCAGCGCGATGATGAGGAAGGAGAGGAAAAACAGGGCGTTGAGCGCGACGAGCAGCTTCAGCGACACTTGGGTCGCGCGGTCGGCGATGGCGATGAGGCGTTTCATGCTGCGCTTGTAGGCGCAAAAAGCGGCAAAACGGTTAATCAGCGCATCAAAATTGTTGCGAGATCGTCACCTATTCAAGCGTCCATCACGCACGAGGATGAGCTGCTTCGTAAATCTCGAGCAGCCTCGCGGTGTCGACGCCGGTGTATATCTGGGTTGTCGACAGGCTGGCGTGGCCGAGCAACTCCTGGATGGTGCGCAGGTCGCCGCCGCGCCCAAGCAGATGCGTGGCGAAAGAATGGCGCAGCGCATGCGGCGTCGCGGTGTCGGGCAGGTTGAGCGCCGAGCGCAGCTTGGCCATGTCGCGCTGAACGGTCGCCGGGTTGAGCGGGCCGCCGCGGGCACCGCGAAACAGCAAGCCCTTGGGATCGAGATGCCAGGGGCAGAGGCGGCGGTATTCGGCAATCGCCCGCAGCGCTACCGGCAGCACCGGCACCAGCCGCGTCTTGCCGCCCTTGCCGGTGACGCGCAGCACAGTATCACCAGGCGAGGACAGATCGGCGCCCGACAGGCCGAGCGCCTCGGAGATCCGCAAGCCGGACCCATAAAGCAGAGTCAGCACGGCGGCGTTGCGCGCGGCAATCCACGGCTCCTCCGCCAGTTGGCCTTCCACCGAGACGACGTGTTTTGCATCGCTTGCGGTCAGCGGCTTGGGCAGCGATTTCGGCTGCCGCGGCGCGCGCAAGGCTGCCGCACCTGCCGCATTGGCGAGGCCGCGCCGTTCCAGGAAACGCAGCAGCGAGCGGATGCCGGCCAGCCCGCGCCCGAGCGTGCGGGCGCCGGCGCCCTCGGCACGGCGGGCAGCGAGAAAGCCGCGCAGATCGGCCGGGCGCAGATCGGCGATGTCGGAAATACCGGGCGAGCCGCCGCAATGGCTGGTCAGGAAATGCAGGAACTGGCGCGTGTCGCGCTCATAGGCCTCGACGGTTTCGGGCGACAGCCGGCGTTCGCGCGCCAGCATCTTCAGCCAGGCCTCGCGCGCCGCCTGAAGATCGGGCTTTGCCGGTATGAGGAATTCCTGCATTGCGCTCTTCCAGTTCCCGGCCATCTTCCGGCATGCGGGTTAGGAAGCGGTGAAGAGCGGCATCATTGAAATGACGATGGGCTGGGGTTAGAGCAAGGCAAAGGATTTTCCGCAGATGAGCAAACCGCAAAACCCCGTCCAGATGGCCGTGATCGGTGCCGCGCACGGCATCAAGGGCGAATTGCGGGTCAAGAGCTTTACCGGCGACCCGCTGGCGCTGGCCGATTACGGTCCGCTCTACGCCAGGGATGGCCGCGCCTTCCAGATCGTCGACATCAGGCCTGCCAACACCGTCGTGGTGGTGCGCTTCAAAGGCGTCAACGATCGCCATGCCGCCGAGGCGCTTGCCGGCACCGAATTGTTCGTCGACCGTTCGGTGTTGCCTGATGAGGGCGAAGAGGACGAATTCTACCACGCCGATCTCGTCGGGCTGGAGGTCAAGGACGACACCGGTGCCATTATCGGCAAGGTCGTCGCCGTGCATAATTTTGGCGGCGGCGACATTCTCGACGTGACGCTGGCGGGGCGCAAAGGCGTGCTTATCCCGTTCACGCAGGCCGCTGTTCCGGAAGTGTCGATCGCCGGCGGCTTTGTCCGCATCGATCCGGCTGCGGCAGGGTTGGTCGAGGACGAGGACGGAGAATCTGCCGAGCGCGACAGCTTCGACCCCAAGGGCCGGCCGCGCGGGCCGAGGGACGCCGGAGGCAATCGATGAGTTTTTCGGCTTCGGTGCTGACGCTCTATCCCGAGATGTTTCCCGGCGCGCTTGGCCTGTCGCTGGCCGGCCGCGCGCTCGAGACCGGCATTTGGTCGCTCGAAACGATCCAGATCCGCGACTTTGCCCGCGATCGTCACCGGACCGTGGACGACACGCCGGCCGGCGGCGGCGCCGGCATGGTGATGCGGGCAGACGTGCTGGCCAGCGCTATCGACCATGCCTCGCCGGCAGGCGATCCACGTCCGCGCCTGCTGATGAGCCCTCGCGGCAAGCCGCTGACACAGCGCCGTGTGCGTGAGCTCGCCGCCGGGCCGGGTGCGGTGATCGTCTGCGGCCGCTTCGAAGGCGTCGACCAGCGGGTTATCGAATCGCGAGGCCTCGAGGAAGTCTCGATCGGCGATTTCATCCTGTCCGGCGGCGAGCCGGCGGCACTCGTGCTGCTCGACGCCGTGGTGCGCCTGCTGCCCGGCGTGATGGGCAATGCGGTATCGGGCGAGGAAGAGAGCTTTGAAAACGGCCTGCTCGAACATCCGCATTATACGCGGCCGCAGGAATTCGAGGGCCGGCCGATTCCGGAAGTGTTGATTTCGGGCAATCACAGCAAGATCGCGGCGTGGCGGCGGGCCGAAGCGGAGAGGCTGACGAAGGAGCGACGGCCGGATCTTTTAGCCGCTCAGCCCTTATCGAAATAGTAGAAGGCCAGGAACAGGCCGACGGCAATGACGAAGCCGCGCACCGCGTTCTGCGGCACGCGCCTGGCGATCCAGACGCCGGCATAGCCGCCGAGCGCGCCACCCGGGATCATGATGATCGCCTGCAGCCAGGCGATGACGCCGCCAGAGACGAAGACCAGGATGGCAACCGCAGCGATGACCACGGCCAGCATGTTCTTCAATGCGTTCAGCCGATGATAATCGCCGGACTGGGTGAGACCGAGCGTCGCCAGCATCATGACGCCCATGCCGGCGCCGAAGAAGCCGCCATAGACGGCGGTGGCGAACTGCGCCAGCGACCCGACCAGCGAACCCACGGCGGCTTCATGCTCCGGCTTGGGCGCCGGCTTCAGCCAAGGCCCGGCAGCGAACAATGCTGTTGCCGCCAGCAGCAGCCACGGCACCAAGGCGCGGAACGACGGGTTGTCGAGGCCTAGAAGGATGAGCGCGCCAGACAGCGCACCGAGAGCCGAAATGAGGCTGAGCAGCAGTGCGCCGCGCCAGAAATGCTTGATGTCGTGCCAATAGGCCAGCGTCGAGGTGATATAGCCAGGAAATTGCGTCACCGACGATGTCGCGTTGGCGACGATCGGCGGCAGGCCGGCCAGGGTCATGGCGCCAAAGGTTATGAACGTGCCGCCGCCGGCAACGGCGTTGACCGCGCCTGATAGAAAGCCGGCGAGAAAGAGCAGGACCGCGTCCAAGATTGGCATGAGGGGTGTCGTCGCTGGAGGAAAAATGCTTATCTTCCGGCTTAGAAAGCTTGACGCGCGGGCGCAACCCCCTGGACCACAAGCGATCACGGGATTGCCACAGCGGCGCCAGCCAAAAAGAAGCAGCGCCAAAAAAGAGCCAGCGAAGGCGTGACAAAGCGCCGAAATAGCTGTATGTGCGCGCCGAACCGGAAGAAAATTCTCCCGGACCCGTCAACAGTGACGGTGTAGTCGCCCCTGCCCGATGTTCTCGAACAGAAGTTCTCGAACGAAGGGCATAGCCGAGCGGTCGATGCGACTGCAAGGCGAGTGTCGGACGCTCTGACTGTCGGAAGAACAAGAAGTGGATTATTGAGATGGACATCCTCCGTCAGCTTGAGGCCGAGCAGGCCGCCAAGATCGAAGCCAAGCGCAAGCTTCCCGAATTCCAGCCCGGCGATACCGTGCGCGTTCAGGTCCGCGTGACCGAAGGCACCCGCACCCGCGTCCAGGCCTATGAGGGCGTCGTCATCGCCCGCGCCGGCGCCGGCTTCCAGGAAAATTTCACCGTCCGCAAGATCTCCTACGGCGAAGGCGTGGAGCGGGTGTTCCCGGTCTATTCGCCGATGGTCGAGGGCGTCGAGATCGTGCGCCGCGGCAAGGTGCGTCGCGCCAAGCTGTACTATCTGCGTGACCGTCGCGGCAAGTCGGCGCGTATTTCGGAAAACACCGGCGTGCGCGCCCGCAAGCTCAACGATGAAGAGCGCGATGCGCTGAACGCCGAGAAGGCGCGCATCGAGGCCGAGAAGGTGGCCGCCGCGCAGGCGCTGGCCGCCGAGAAGGCCGCGCAGGACGCCGCCGAGAAGAAGGCCGCCGACGAGGCCGCCAAGGCCGCGGAAGCAGCTGCCGCCGAATAAGACGTCGTCAAAACCCATGGTTTCGGAAAGGCGGCTTCGGCCGCCTTTTTGTTGTGCGAGGTGGATTCGATTTTGCCGGTCCGCAATCGATACGGATCGTTCCGTAATGCCGCCATTGAAAGCATCGGAAACTCATTTTCGTGCCGAGCGGCGCATCGGAGCGGCTTGCAAGGCGCCTGCGGAAAGCTAAAGTCGGCGCCGGATTTCCTGCATGCCTCGGTCGATCGAGGCGGTTCAGTTCTTGGGGAGCGTGTCATGACCAAATCGAAACTGCTGCTGGCCGGCCTGCTGGCTTGCCTTCTCTTGCCCATCGCGGCCCTGGCGCAGGCGCTGCCCGATCTTGGCGGCAGGAAAGTGGTGGTGGTGACCGAAAACGCCTATCCGCCGCTGCAGTTTATCGATGCCAACACCGGTAAGCAGATCGGTTGGGAATATGACGCGATGAACGAGATCGCCAAACGGCTGAACTTCAAGGTCGAGTACCAGAACACCTCGTGGGACGCGATGATCCAGGCGGTTTCCGACAACCAATACAACATCGGCATGACCGGCATCACCATCAAGGACGACCGCAAGCAGAAGGTCGATTTCTCCGATCCCTATATGCGCTCGGAACAGTTCATGCTGGTGCGCGGCGACGAGAAACGCTTCACCGATGCCAAGACGTTCGCTGCCTTCAAGGACGGGCTGATCGGTGCGCAGGCCGGCACTACGCCGTTCTACACCGCCGTCTACAGCGTGCTCGACGGCAATGAGCAGAACCCGCGCATAAAGCTGTTCGAGACATTCGGCGCGACGGTGCAGGCGCTGAAGGCCGGCGACGTCGATGTCGTGCTCACCGACGGCACTGCCGGCAAGGGCTATGTCGATGCGTCCAATGGCGGGCTGAAGCTGATCGGCGGGCCGCTCGGCACCGAGGATTTCGGCTTCATCTTCCCCAAGGGCTCCGACCTGGTGAAGCCGGTCAACGCGGCGATCGCCGCGCTCAAGGCCGACGGCACGCTCGACGCGCTCAACAAGAAGTGGTTCCTCGACTACAAGATGGGGCAGTAGGCCCGCTTGTTGCGCGCATTTCATGACGATTTTGCGCGGGAACTCGCGCTGACTCTGCGCTCGTACACCCCCCTCTGGCCTACCGGCCATCTCCCCCGCAAGGGGGGAGATCGGATTTCGCATCGGTTTTCGCTAATTTTCAGTGTTGCAGAACGGGCGAGGTCAAAGCTGCCGATCTCCCCTCTTGAGGGGGAGATGGCCGGCAGGCCAGAGGGGGGTGTGACAGAACGCTGCCTTCGTGACTCTGTCACCGGTACCGCTTGATGCCGTCGCCGCCTCTCGCCTCGGCCAAATCCGACTTCCCGTGGTGGCTTGCCGTGGCCGTGGCGATCGCCTTGGCCGCCGCCGTCTTCATCGTTGCCAGCGACCTCTATGCCCAGGTCTTCGCAACCGTCGCCAAGGGCATCGGCGTCACCATCTTCGTCACCGTGGTCGCCTTCGCGCTGGCTTGCGCGATCGGGCTCGGCGTCGCTCTGATGGGCCTGTCGGGCTCACGCTGGCTCAGCCAGATCGCCCGCTTCTACGTCGAGATCATCCGCGGCGTACCGATGCTGGTGCTGTTGTTCTGGATCGCCTTTGCCGGCGCGCCGGCCTTCGTCGCAGCGTGGAACGCGCTGACGGCGCCGCTGCAAAGCGCCGGCCTCTTCGGTGAGCTGCTGGTACGCGACGTCTCGCTTTTATGGCGCGCCGTCATGGCGCTGACCATCGGCTATTCCGCCTTCATCTCGGAGGTGTTCCGCGCCGGCATCCAGGCGGTCGAGAAGGGCCAGATCGAGGCGGCGAAGGCGCTCGGGCTGATGCGCACGCAGCGCTTCCGGCTGGTCGTCTTTCCGCAGGCGATCCGCACCATCCTGCCGCCGCTCGGCAATGATTTCGTCGCCATGGTCAAGGATTCCTCGCTGGTCTCGGTGCTCGGCGTCGCCGACATCACCCAGATGGGCAAGATTTACGCCGCCGGCTCGTTCCGCTTCTTCGAAACCTATTCGATCGTCGCCTATATCTATCTCATCCTGACCGTCGGCCTGTCGCTGGCCATGCGGGCGCTGGAGAAGCGGCTGCGCCACCAGCATGGGGAATAGAAGGCAGGCGAAAACGGCGCTACCATCGAGCGGACGCGACCGGGGAGGACCCATGATCATCGACAAGGCCAATGCGGCGCTTGAAGCGGTCTACACGGCCGACACGCCTGAGGCGCTCGCCAAGGCCTATGCGCAATGGGCCGCGACCTATGACGGCGAAACCGCGGCGCTCGGCTATCTCCTGCCGTTCCTGATCACCGCCTGGGTGGCGCGCTACGTGCCGCCGGGCGAAGGACCGCTGCTCGACGCCGGCTGCGGCACCGGCCTGTCGGGGCCGTCGCTCAAGGCGCTCGGCTACCACGACGTTGCCGGCCTCGACCTGTCGCAGGACATGCTGAAAATCGCCGGCGGCCGGCAGGCCTACAGCGAGCTGAAACAGGCGATACTCGGCGGGCCATTGCCCTGGCCGGACGGCTATTTCCGGGCCTTTTTCTCGACCGGCGTGTTCACCATCAGCCACGCGCCGGCGTCGGGCCTGCATGAGCTGGTGCGCATCACCCGGAAGGGCGGCCACGCCATCTTTACGGTCCGTGACCAGGTGTTTGAAAGCAGCGGGTTCAAGGCCGTGTTTGGCGAACTGGAGCAGGCGAAAAAATGGCGGCCGGTCGAGGAGAGCCCATGGTTCCGCTGCTACGCGATCGCCGAGCCCGACGCGCTGGTGAAAACCTTCGTGTTCGAGGTGCTGTGAAGCGCCTGCGAAGGCAGACGCGATTGCTGAAAAGCCAAAACATTGATATGAGCAGCGCCATGGAAGAGCTTTTTGGCGATCCGGCCTATAAAGGTTTCGTGCTGCAGGACAGGAAACGCCTGCCGTCGCGATTTTCCGCGCGCGTCTGCGGGGCGCTGACCAGCCGACTTCGCTAGGGCGGACTCGCCAGGCTGTTTCGCCGGCCGACCGGCGTCCCTTTCCCTTTTTAAATCGACGGATTTACGCACATGAGCGCACCGCGCACCCTCTACGACAAGATTTTCGACGACCATGTCGTCGACCGCCAGGACGACGGCACCTGCCTGCTCTATATCGACCGCCACCTCGTCCACGAAGTCACCAGCCCGCAGGCTTTCGAAGGCCTGCGCATTACCGGCCGCAAGGTTCGGCATCCGGAAAAGACGCTGGCTGTCGTCGACCACAACGTGTCGACTTCGCCCGAGCGAAAGTTCGGCATCAAGAACGAGGAAAGCCGCATCCAGGTCGAGGCGCTGGCCAAAAACGCCAAGGATTTCGGTATCGAATATTATTCCGAGAAGGATATCCGCCAGGGCATCGTCCACATCATCGGTCCCGAGCAGGGCTTCACGCTGCCCGGCATGACCATCGTCTGCGGCGACAGCCACACCTCGACGCATGGCGCGTTCGGGGCGCTGGCGCACGGCATCGGCACCTCGGAAGTCGAGCATGTGCTGGCGACGCAGACGCTGATCCAGCGCAAGGCCAAGAACATGCTGGTGCGCGTCGACGGCGCACTGCCGGAAGGCGTCACCGCCAAGGACATCATCCTCGCCATCATCGGCGAGATCGGCACAGCCGGGGGCACCGGCTATGTCATCGAATATGCCGGCGAGGCAATCCGTGCGCTGTCGATGGAAGGTCGGATGACGATCTGCAACATGTCGATCGAAGCCGGCGCGCGCGCCGGCCTGATCGCGCCGGACGAGACCACCTTCGCCTATGTCAAGGACAAGCCGCGCGCCCCCAAGGGCGAAGCCTGGGATGCCGCGCTCGCCTATTGGAAGACGCTGCAGTCCGACGAAGGCGCGCATTTCGACAAGGTCGTCGTGCTCGACGCGGCAAAGCTGCCGCCGATCGTCTCCTGGGGCTCCTCGCCCGAAGACGTTGTCTCGGTTCAAGGCATCGTGCCGAACCCAGACGACATCACTGATGAGAACAAGCGCACGTCCAAGCAGCGTGCACTCGACTATATGGGCCTGATACCGGGCACCAAGATCACCGATATCGAACTTGACCGCGTCTTCATCGGCTCCTGCACCAATGGCCGCATCGAGGATCTGCGCGCCGCCGCCAAGGTGATCGAAGGCAAGAAGGTCAATCCGCGGGTCAGCGCGATGATCGTGCCGGGCTCCGGTCTGGTCAAGGAACAGGCGGAGGCCGAAGGCCTCGACAAGATCTTTGTCGCGGCCGGCTTCGACTGGCGCGAGCCGGGCTGCTCGATGTGCCTTGCCATGAACGACGACCGGCTGAAGCCGCATGAGCGCTGCGCCTCGACCTCGAACCGCAATTTCGAAGGGCGCCAGGGCTTCAAGGGCCGCACCCATCTGGTGTCGCCGGCAATGGCGGCGGCGGCGGCAATTGCCGGCCATTTCGTCGACATCCGCGAGTGGAAATAGCGCAGGGCGCGCCCAGTCGGATATGAGAGTGCCCGAGCCGCAATGCGGTTCGGGCATTCTTCAGCCGGGCCGCCTGACGAATTCGTGAAATCCCTCACGTCGGCCGGGTTGGTCCTTTGCAACGACCAGCGCCAGTTGGCGCTCGTCGAAGAGTTTGAACCATTCATCCCATTCGACCAGTTCATAGCCGCCGGCATTGACCGGACGTTCGGGCTCATCCTGGTCCTGATAGGCATGCTGGCCGAAGACCAGCCTCAGCATGGGCTGCGTTCCGGCTTCGGGCGACACGTCGACGATCGCCGGAAAGCCGGCGCGCGCCGCCGCCCAAGAGCGAATTGCATCGTGATCGGTCAGCATGATCGTGTCGGCCATCGGAGCGTCTCCTGGTTGCCGTCGTGAAACGCCGCTCGCCGTTCGCGGTTCCGCCCAGCGGCTGCGTCGACGCACCTGTCGTATATTCGCTTTCGCTTAACCGCTTGTTTGGGCTTCCGCTCTAACGTCTCCTGAGGGAAGCGAGGGGAAATTACAGCGCTTGGACACCGGCCTGCTCATAGCGCTGCTCAATCCAGGCATCGCCCTCACACTCGGCACTGCATTTCTCGTGCTGTGGTTCTATCAGCGTCACCGTCCCTATCTGGCCGTGCTGGCGGCGGGCTACTCGGCCTCGGCCGCAGGCTTCCTGCTCCAGTATTTCACGCTGCCTGTCGGTATGGCGCCCACCAAGCTCATCTCGATCCTGTGCTTCACCTTTGCCACTTGCTGTCTCGCCGGCGCGGTCATTGCGCGCTATGGGCGGCGCGTGCCTTACACGGCGGTCGGCATTCTGGCCTGCGGCGGACTGGCCGCGTTCTCGTGGTTTCTTTTTGCCCGGCCGGATCTCACCTGGCGCATCCTTGCCATCAATTTCAGCTTCGGCGGCATCAGCCTGGTTGTTGCCGCCGAGTTGCGCGCGGTGCGCAACAACGGCCCGACAGAAATGGTCCTGTTCGTGCTGTCGCTGCTTTCCGGCATGAACTTCCTGGCGCGGACCCTTGCCGTCGTCATCGCGCATGGGCCGTTCACCAGCTATGAAGGGCTTTACACCTCGTCCTATTGGACGACGGCCCTGCTGTCGCATGCATTGCTGTCGCTGCTTATTGCACTTTGCCTGTTCGGCGCCGCCGCGCTCGATGTGATGAAGGCCCTGAAGACCGAAACCCTGACAGACCCGCTGTCGGGCCTGCTCAACCGCCGCGGCTTCGAGGAGCGCGCCACGCTGGTGCTGCAGCACTGTGCCACGGCCCGATTGCCGGTTACGCTGGTGCTGGCCGATCTCGATCATTTCAAGGCACTCAACGATCAGCATGGCCACGCGGCCGGGGATCGCGTCATCGTTGATTTCGCCGCCAAGCTTCTGTCGGCTGCAGGTACGCGCGGCGTTGCCGGCCGCATCGGCGGCGAAGAGTTCGCCGTGCTGTTGCCGCTCAGCGACCTTGGCGCGGCAAGACTGTATGCCGAAACCGTTCGCACGCTCTATTCGGCGGGCCGAATCGACGGGCTTCCGCCCGAGACAAGAGTGACCGCGAGCTTCGGCGTGGCCGCCCACACCAGCGACGAAGGGCTGGACCCGCTGATGCGCCGCGCCGACGAAGCGCTCTACAAAGCCAAGAGGAATGGCCGCGACAGCGTGTGCCTGTCCTATCAGCGGCCTGAAACGGTCGTCCTTCCCAATCGGACCAGTGCTGGCTGAGCATCAGCGGCGGCTTCGAATTAACGTCTTTTTCGCGCGTTGGTGATCTGCTGTTCGGGGGGAGTGCCAAAACGCCATGGGCAGCGCCAATTTCATCCTGCTGATCAACCTGTTCGTTGCCGGGCTGCTGGCGGCGGCCTTCATGACGATCGCGGTCTATGACGCCGGCCGGGTGTCGGCGCGCTGGCTGGCGTTCGGCTATGTGCTCGGCATGGCTTATTTCGCGATCGAGTTCAGCATTCCTGCCTTCGACAATGCGCGCCCCGTAGTTGTTACCGCCTTTGCCGCTTTCCTTGCCGCTACCGTCGCCTTCAATGGCGGGCTTGCCCATAAATACCGCGTTTCGCCGCCTTGGGCGCCGATGCTGTTCTTCCTGGTCTTCGCCACCCTCGCGGTCTACTTCGTCCAGGACCTGCCACGCCAATCCTTTGTGCGAATGGCGGCCTACCAGCTTCCCTATGCGGCCATGCAATTCACCGGGCTGGCGATCGTCTTGTCGTCCCGGCAAAGACGCGAGCGGCTCGACTATATGCTGATGGCTGTCCTGGCGGCCAGCACCTTGCAATTCGCCAGCAAACCCTTCATCGCCCATGCGCTTGGGGGCTGGGGTGCCAACCCGCAATCTTATGCGCAGACCAGCTATGCGTTGGTGTCGCAGTCTGTCGGCACCGTGTTCGGCCTGGCGCTGGCGCTGGTGACATTGGCTATCCTGGTCCGCGACGTGCTCGCCGAGGCGACGTCGAAATCGGAAACCGACACGCTTTCGCGGCTGCTCAACCGTGGCGGCTTCGAGCGCCATGCCGAGATCGCACTGCGTGACGCCATGCGGCGCGCCGTTCCAGCGGCACTGGTCATTGCCGATCTCGACCATTTCAAGCGCATCAACGATACTTACGGTCACGCGTCGGGCGATCGGGTCATCGAGGCCTTTGCCGGTTTTCTCCGCGATGCCGCGGCCGACCATCATGTCGCCGGACGCATCGGCGGCGAGGAATTCGCTATTTTCCTGCCGGGGACCAATCTAGCCGCCGCCCGGCTCTTTGCCGAGGGCACGCGCAGCGCCTTCGGTGCCACGCCGATCGACTGCCTGCCCGCGAATCACCGCTGCAGCGCCAGCTTCGGCGTTGCCGAGCTTGGTCCGGGCGAAAGCTTTTCCGACCTGCTGCGGCGCGCCGATAAAGCGCTCTATCAGGCGAAGGGCAGTGGTCGCGATTGCGTGCGTGTCTCTGTGGGGCCGGCCGTTGCCCTGCCGGCGCCGTCAACCAAGGGCGGCGTGGCCGTCAGCGGCAGGGGCTGAGCTCCGGCATTTCGCCGTCGGAGAGGCCGTACATATAGCTGCGGCCCTTGACGAAAACCGGCGGCCTGTAGCAGTCGCCGCCGCGGACATCGTCCGATTCGTTTTCGTAGATCACGTTGGGCTGGCCGGCGCCGGTGTAGTCGGACAATTCCTTGGCCAGCTTGCCTTCGCCGACGAGGATACGCTTGTAGCCGGCGGCGCTTTCGATGACCAGATTGCCGAAGGAATCGGCATAGACGCGGTCATGATGGCGCGCCCCGGCGAATGCCGGTGCGACGACGCCGACGGCGAGCGCCGCCAATAGGAACCAGGGAAGGCGCGATCCTGCTGAATTCGAATGCATGGCGTGCTGCTCCATTGCTGAGAGGCAAGCCTCCTCGAATCAGAAATTAACCTTTTATTAACCTTTGTTAAGAGGGCAACCGCAGTCGGGGCCAGGTCCTGGAAAATATGGTTAATACCCGATCGCCCACCGGCCATCATTCGGCCATGCCTTGTTCCCACCATCGCCGGCATCGGGCGCGACTCAAAAAGCATGAAAATCCGGGGGGCTCGATGCGCGGGGGAAAGCAGCATGAGATTACACCGCAGGTTTCGGGTGGCGCTGGCCATTCCGCCGTTACTGGCGGCCGCCGCCTGCGCGCCGCAGACTAGGGCGCCCAAGCTTAGCAATACGGCCGCCGCTTCCGTGTCGCTTGCTCCCGCCGCCAGCGAACCGACGGCACCGCAGCCGCGCATTGCTACTTACAACTGCGCCGATGGTAGCGTGATGACCATCGAGAACCTGGGCACGTCGGTGCGCGTGCTCGGCCAGGACGGCACCAGTGCCGAGCTGCCGGCCTCACCGGCCAATCAGACCAGCCGTTACGGCGAGGCGCATGACGCAATCGTGATCGACGGGCGTGACGCGCTGGTGATGAAGGGCGGTGCCTCACCGCTGGCCTGCAAGCGCTGATCCGCCCCCTTGTGGCAGCCATATTTTGCAGTGCAGCGACATTGTGCCGGCTCAAGGCGATAGTCCTAATCGATTGAAGCTGAAAATGCCGCTTTCATCAGACTAAATTACGTTTTCGAAACGGTTTTCCGGCTTTGACGCGGTGCAAAAAGAGCATTAGAAACCGGCTGTCCGAAGTCGCAACCGGAAGCGGCAATGCCGCATTCCCACCTGAGGCTCCAGAGACGCCGAACTGGGGGAGCCATGAGCAAATCACCAGCCACCCGCGAATTTGCCAGACGTGAACGGCCGCTTTCGCCGCACCTGACCGTCTATCGGCCGCCGATCACCATGACGATGTCGATCGTCCACCGCATCACCGGCGGGGCGCTCTATTTCGGCACGCTGCTGGTCGCGCTGTGGCTGATGGCGGCGGCGAGTTCGGAGGCGACCTTCAATGCCGTCAACTGGGCCTTCGGCTCGTGGCTGGGACGGCTGGTGCTGTTCGGCTACAGCTGGGCGCTGATGCACCACATGCTGGGCGGTGTGCGCCATCTGATCTGGGACACTGGGGCAGGGCTGGAAAAGCATACGGCGTCGAGGATCGCCTGGGCGACGCTGGCCGGCTCGGTCACGCTGACGCTGCTGATCTGGATCGCCGGCTACATGGCGCGGGGGAGCCTGACATGAGCGGCAAAAACACCGACATGCGTACGCCGCTGGCCAAGGTCCGCGGCCTCGGTTCCGCCCGCGAGGGCACCGGCCATTTCTGGCGCCAGCGGCTGACGGCGATCTCCAACATCCCGCTGGTCCTGTTCTTCGTCGGTTTCCTGATTGCACTCAACGGTGCCAGCTATATCGAGGTGCGCGCCGCACTTGCCGATCCATTCGTGGCACTGGTGCTGGCGCTGGTGCTGCTGTCGGTGCTCTACCACATGCGGCTCGGCATGCAGGCAATCATCGAAGACTATGTGCATGGCGAAGGCGCCAGGCTGGCGCTGCTCGCCCTCAACACATTCTTTCCCGTAGTCGTCGGCGTCGCTTCGGTCTTCGCCCTGCTTAAACTGGCATTTGGAGGCTGAGTTTTGGCCAAGGACGCGAAGAACGCCAACACGGCTTCCGCCTATAGCTATGTCGACCATAAATTCGACGTCGTGGTCGTCGGCGCCGGCGGCGCCGGCCTGCGAGCCACGCTCGGCATGGCCGAGCAGGGCCTGCGCACCGCCTGCATCACCAAGGTGTTCCCGACGCGCTCGCATACGGTTGCGGCGCAGGGCGGCATTGCCGCCTCGCTGGCCAATATGGGTCCCGACAACTGGCAGTGGCATCTCTTCGACACCGTCAAAGGCTCGGATTGGCTGGGCGACACCGACGCGCAGGAATACATGGTGCGCGAAGCGCCGGCGGCGGTCTACGAGCTCGAGCATTACGGCGTCCCCTTCAGCCGAACCGAGGACGGGAAAATCTACCAGCGGCCGTTCGGCGGCATGATGATGAATTTCGGCGAGGGGCCGCCGGTGCAGCGCACCTGCGCGGCCGCCGACCGCACCGGCCACGCCATGCTGCACACGCTCTACGGCCAGTCGCTGAAGCACAATGCGCAGTTCTTCATCGAGTATTTCGCGCTCGACCTGATCATGGAGCCGGACGGCACCTGCACCGGCGTCGTCGCCTGGAACCTCGACGACGGCACCATCCACCGCTTTTCGGCGAAAATGGTGGTGCTGGCGACCGGCGGCTATGGTCGCGCCTATTTCTCGGCCACCTCCGCGCATACCTGCACCGGCGATGGCGGCGGCATGGCCGCACGCGCAGGGCTGCCGCTGCAGGACATGGAGTTCGTGCAGTTCCACCCGACCGGCATCTACGGCGCCGGCTGCCTGATCACCGAGGGCGCGCGCGGCGAGGGCGGCTATCTCGTCAATTCCGAGGGCGAGCGCTTCATGGAACGCTACGCGCCGTCAGCCAAGGATCTGGCTTCGCGCGACGTGGTCTCGCGCTGTATGACGCTGGAGATCAGGGAGGGCCGCGGCGTCGGCCCGAAGAAGGATCATATCTTCCTGCATCTCGACCATCTCGACCCGGCCGTTCTGCACGAGAGGCTCCCGGGTATTTCGGAATCGGCAAAGATCTTTGCCGGCGTCGACCTGACCAAGGAGCCGATCCCGGTGCTGCCGACGGTCCATTACAATATGGGTGGCGTGCCGACCAATTACTGGGGTGAGGTGCTGAACCCGACGGCGTCGAATCCGGACCAGGTGTCGCCCGGGCTGATGGCGGTCGGCGAAGCCGGCTGCGCCTCGGTGCACGGCGCCAACCGGCTGGGCTCGAACTCGCTGATCGATCTGGTGGTGTTCGGCCGTGCGGCGGCGATCCGGGCCGGCCAGGTGATCGACCGGACATCGGCGATCCCTCCGCCCAACGAGGCCGCCGTCGAAAAGATCATGGACCGCTTCGACCGGCTGCGTCACGCCAACGGCTCGACGCCGACAGCGGTTTTGCGCGAAAAGATGCAGAAGGCGATGCAGGAGGACGCGGCGGTGTTCCGCACCCAGGAATCGCTGGAAAGCGGCTGCAGGCGCATTTCGCAGCTTTGGGGCGAGCTCAAGGAAGTCAAGGTGTTTGACCGCTCGATGATCTGGAACTCCGACCTGGTCGAGACGCTGGAGCTGGAAAATCTGATGGCCAACGCCATCACCACCGTCTACGGCGCCGAGGCGCGCAAGGAAAGCCGCGGCGCGCACGCGCGGGAGGACTTTTCGGCCCGCGACGACGCCAACTGGCGCAAGCACACGCTGGCCCGGCTCAACGAGGCCGGCGAGGTGGCGCTCAGCTACCGGCCGGTGCACACCGAGACGCTGCTCAAGGAGGCAGACGGCGGCATCAATCCGGCCAAGATTGCGCCGAAGGCGAGAGTGTATTGACGATGGCGCTGGCGGTTGCGGGATATTCCGGCATGCCCCTTCCAGCCAAGCTCGGCCTGAAGGACGGGATGATTGCCGCCTTCGTCGCCTTGCCGGCCGAGCTGGACGACCTTGCCGAAGCCGTGGACTTTGCCGAGCTCGACCGGCTGGCTGACTGGTCGGCGATTTCGGGCGTTCATGAGAAATATGATGCCGTACACGCTTTCACCCGGCAGCGTGTCGAGATCGAGGACCGTCTTGGCGACATCGAAGCAGCGATCAAGCGGGACGGCATGGTCTGGGTCTCTTGGCCAAAAAAGGCATCGAAAGTGCCGACCGACGTCACCGAGGACGTTATCCGCACAGAGGCGCTGAAGCTCGACCTCGTCGACGTCAAGGTCGCCGCCGTGAACGAGATCTGGTCCGGGCTGAAGCTCGTCATCCGAAAGGACCTGAGGTAATGGTCGAACTGACGCTTCCGAAAAACTCGAAGATCATGGCCGGAAAAACCTGGCCGAAGCCGGAGGGTGCCACCAATCTGCGCGAATACCGCATCTACCGCTGGTCGCCGGACGATGACGAGAACCCGCGCATGGATACGTATTTCGTCGACATGGACGATTGCGGGCCGATGGTGCTCGACGCGCTGCTCTGGATCAAGAACAAGATCGACCCGACGCTGACCTTGCGCCGCTCCTGCCGCGAAGGCATTTGCGGCTCCTGCGCCATGAACATCGATGGGTCGAACACGCTGGCCTGCACCAAGGGCTGCGACGACATTGCCGGCGCGATCAAGGTCTATCCGCTGCCGCACATGCAAGTGGTCAAGGACCTGGTGCCCGACCTCACCAATTTCTACGCCCAGCATGCCTCGATCGAGCCGTGGTTGAAGACGGTGTCGCCCGAGCCGGCCAAGGAATGGCTGCAGAGCCATGAGGACCGCGAAAAGCTCGACGGGCTCTACGAGTGCATATTGTGCGCCTGCTGCTCGACCTCCTGCCCGAGCTACTGGTGGAACGGCGATCGCTATCTCGGCCCGGCGACGCTTCTGCAGGCCTATCGCTGGCTGATCGATTCCAGGGACGAGGCGACGGGCGAGCGGCTCGACAATCTCGAAGACCCGTTCCGGCTCTATCGCTGCCACACCATCATGAACTGCGCCCAGACCTGCCCCAAGGGGCTCAACCCGGCCAAGGCGATCGCCGAGATCAAGAAGATGATGGTGGAGCGACGGGTATAAGGGGGCTGGCGGCTTTGCCGATCGTGTTGTCCGTAGCGATCCTTCGCGCCCCCCTCTGTCCTGCCGGACATCTCCCCCGCAAGGGGGGAGATTGGCCGTCATCTTGGCTTTCGCTAATCTCCACCATTGCAAGAATGGACGCACAGCGTTGAAGCTGCCGATCTCCCCCCTTGCGGGGGAGATGTCCGGCAGGACAGAGGGGGGTGCTGTCCCTCCGGCCTCAGAAGGATAGCCGATCCAATGACCGACTCCGACCTTCCCATCCTCTCTCCCATCGAAGCGCGCGTCCTCGGCTGCCTGATCGAGAAGAAGGAACTGACGCCGGACGTCTATCCGCTGACGCTCAATGCAGCACATGCGGCGGCCAACCAGAAAACGGCGCGCGAGCCGCTAATGTCGGTCGAGGTTGGCGAAGTCAGACGGGCGCTTGGCCAGCTCGAGCAGAAGGGCCTCGTCAGGCAGGTGTTCGCGTCGCGCGTCGAGCGCTATGAGCATGTCGTGGCACAGCGCTTTTCCCTGACCTCGGCGCAGATCGCGCTGCTCGGCCTGTTGTTGCTGCGCGGCCCGCAGACGGCCTATGAATTGCTGGCGCGAAGCGAGCGCCTGGCGCGGCTGCCGTCGATCGACGAGCTTCGCGGCAATCTCGATCTGCTGATCGGCCGAAGGCCGCCGCTGGTGCAGCAGATCGATCGCGGCCCCGGCCAGCGCGAGGATCGCTATGTCCATCTGCTCAGCGGGCCGGTGCAGCTGTCGACTGCAGCAGCGCCCCTGCAATCGTCCTCGCCGGCCTCGGATATGGAGACGCGCGTGCAGGCCCTCGAGGAGGAGGTTGCGGCATTGCGCGCCCGCCTGGATGCGCTAACCGGCGAAGGCACTACATAGTCACTCGAATGTCGGCGGGACAGCGCCCCCCTCTGTCCTGCCGGACATCTCCCCCTCAAGGGGGGAGATTGCGCTGTCATCTCCACTTTCGCCAATCACCAAGGTTGAAGGACGAGAGCCGTCGCCAAAACTGCCAATCTCCCCCCTTGAGGGGGAGATGCCCGGCAGGGCAGAGGGGGCGCGAAGGATCGCCGACGTTCGTTTGGCGGCTCACCCGAGTCTGGCGTCGAGCGATACCTTGATGGCGCCGAGCGCCTTCGAGACCGGGCATCCGCCCTTGGCTTTTTCGGCTAGTTCCTGGAATTTGGCGGCATCGATGCCCGGTACCTTGCCGACCAGCGTGATCGCGCTGCCGGTGATGCCGGTGCCGGGGACCAGTGTCACCACGGCCTTGGCGTCGAGCTCGGTAGCCGGAGTGCCGTTCTCGGCAAGAAGATGCGCAAGTTGCATGGCAAAGCAGCCGGCATGGGCGGCGGCGATCAGCTCTTCCGGGTTGGTGCCGGATTTGCCGCTCTCGTCCTCGAAACGCATCTTGGCAGAATAGGGCGTGCCTTTCAGCGTCCCGCTCTGGGTATCGAGCGTGCCTTTGCCTTCCTTGAAACTGCCTTTCCAAACGGCGTTGGCGGTGCGGTCCATCAATTCCTCCTTGATTGTCGTGATTGAGCCCGTAGTCGGCGTCCGGTCGACTATAGCGCGCGCCGGAGCGAAGGCCACCCACGCTTTCGTATCGGCGGCAGCGTGACACATCATGTCGAGCGAAAAAAATTCGAAAAAAAACGCGTGCAAAAATGTCGACTTCCATCTGTCCCGGCCGTCCTGCGGGCGGCCATGGACTTGGTGGCCGGATGGAGGACCACATGAACAATCTGTTTTCTGCTCACCGGACAAGCACCGGCCACGGGGCCGGTGAACAACAAGCCGACTGGTCGCGCCTGCAGCCTTCCGGCTTCGGCCGACTGCTTGCGGCGATTGCCATCATCGGCATTACGGTGTCCTTTCTCGACTATGCAGCGGCCAAAGGCCCAGCTGACGTGTCCGTCGCCTCGCCCTACGGTCGAACCCAGGAATGGAGGTAAAGATGAGATACGTTTGCCTGGTCTATGGTGAAGAAAAAGATCTCTACGCAATGACGCCTGCGAGGCTGGCCAAGCTCGACGCCGATTCGCTGGCCTATGACAGGTCGGTGGCGCAAAGCGGCCGCCTGATCATCGCGCAGGCGCTGCAATCGGTGAAGACATCGAAGACCGTGCGCCGGCGCCAGGGCAAGCGGCTGGTCACTGACGGCCCCTTCGCCGAGACCAAGGAGCAGCTGCTCGGTTTCGTCATGATCGAGGCCGGGGATCTCGACGAGGCGCTGGAGATCGCCGGCGGAATCCCGCTGGCCGAAATCGGCACGATCGAGGTGCGGGCGATCTACAACGTGCCGGGGTCGTAGGGATGTCTCGATAAGATCCTTGGCAAAGTGATGGCGGCCGATGACTGGCGCAGGCTTTCGTTTTCTTCGATCGATGCAACTTTTGCGTGTTGAAGCGAAGCAATACTTCTTCTATCGTCGCCCGAGATTGGGGATCTTGGGGTATGCATATATTGATTGCTGCAATCGGCCTGCTGGGGGCAGCGGCGTTCTGGTGGTACCGGCTGAAGATCATGAACGACGCGGCGCGTGAGGTTGCCGACGTCGTTGGCCGCGTCCAAGGCAATATCCGCCGCAAGAAGCTGCGCAAGCAGGCGGCGCTCTCGCCGCTGACGGCGATCGACGATCCGGTCGTCGCCGCCGCGACGCTGATCACCGCGATTGTTTCCGAGCATGGTCCTGTGCTGCCGCAACGCGAAGCCGCCATTCGATCGGTGATCTCGGAGATCGCGGACAAAAAGCAGACCGATGAAGCCGTGATCTACGCCAAATGGGCGGCATCGCAAATCGACGACGCCACGGTCGTCATCGACAAGCTGGCACCGTTCCTGCGCGAACGGCTCGATGCAGCTGAAAGGAACGATCTGCTGCGAATGGTCAGCCGTGCGGCGGAAGCTGGTGGACAAAACCTGCCGATTCCCGACCAGCGCATGCTCCGGCTGCGCCAGAAGCTAGGCTTTGAGGTCAACTGACCGAACGCTAGTAAACGCGCGCGCTTGCCGGGCCTAGATCGCCTCGCCCTTCAACAGTTTCGGCGTGTCGCCGGACAGACCCGACGCCTGGCGGATGAAGAACCCCTTCAGCCGCGGCATGCGCTCGACAAGGCCGAGGCCGATGTCGCGCAAAGTGCGCAGCGGGCCGAAATCGTTGGAAAACAGCCGGTTCAGCACATCGGTGGTGATGCCCATCTGCACCGTGTCGAAACGCCGCCATTGCTGGTAGCGCTCAAGCACGTCCAGCGCGCCGATGTCCTGGCCGAGCCGGTCGGCCTCAACCACCACTTCGGCCAGCGCCGCCACGTCTTTGAAGCCGAGATTCAGACCCTGGCCGGCGATCGGGTGGATGCCGTGGGCGGCGTCGCCGGCCAAGGCGATGCGCGGCGCGACGAAGGCGCGCGCAATGATCAGCCCAAGCGGCCAGGCACGCGGCTTGTCGGCGATATGGATTTCGCCGAGTTTCAGGCCAAAGCGCTGCTCGAGCTCATATTCCAGGACCAGGGTGTCGCCACTGACCAGCTTGTCGGCATCCTGCGACCGTTCGACCCAGACGATCGACGAGCGGTTGGTGCCGTCCTTGCCCGGCTTGAGCGGCAGCGTGGCAAACGGGCCTGCGGGAAGGAAATGCTCTTCGGCGCGGCCGTTGTGCGGCCGCTCGTGCGCCACCGTGCAGACGATGCCGGACTGGCCATACTCCCATTTCACCGTCTTGATGCCGGCCATGTCGCGCAGCTTCGAATTGACGCCGTCGGCGGCAACCAGCAGCCGCGCCTTCAGCGTCGCGCCGTCGGCAAGATGCACGGTTATGCCGGCGCCGTTGATGTCGAAGGCGCTGACGGCGACGCCTTCGATGATGCCGATGCCGAGTTGTTCGGCGCGCCGGCGCAAGGCGCCGTTCAAATCCTTGTTGGCGACCATATGCGCGAAGGGTTCGCCGGGCGCGACCTCGCCATCGAAAGTGAGGAACACCGGGCGGACCGGATCGGATGTGCGCGAATCAGTGACGATCATTTCGGTGATCGCCTGCGCCTCCGGCGCGATCTCGTTCCAGACGCCGAGCTGGTCGAGCATGCGGCACGCGGCGGCGGCAATCGCCGAGGCGCGGCCGTCCTTCCGCCAGACCCCGGCGGGTGCTGCATCGACGACGGCAACGGCAAGGCTCGGCCGCGCCTGCTTCAGCGATACGGCGGCGGCCAGGCCGACATAGCCGGCGCCGGCGACAAGAACGTCGAGCGAATTCTTGCTGTCCACCATGGCAATTCCTTTCGCAGCCTGACCGTCGCCGGGCTTTCCGCCCTTGACTGCCCGCTGTTCCTGTCGGAAACCGCCATGGTAATTTTGCGGCGAGGTCAAGATGACGGCAGCCATGGACGAGCTTCTCGGCATTCTCGACCTCGAGCAGCTAGAACACAACCTGTATCGTGGTCGCAGCCCCAAGCTCGACTGGCAGCGCATCTTCGGCGGCCAGACCATCGCCCAGGCGCTGGTCGCCGCACAGCGAACGGTCGAGCCCGAGCGCCATGTGCACTCACTGCATGGCTATTTCATGCGGCCGGGCGACACCAAGGTGCCGATCATCTACGAGGTCGACCGCATCCGTGACGGCGGCTCCTTCACCACGCGCCGCGTCGTGGCGATCCAGCACGGCCAGGCGATCTTTTCGCTGGAAGCCTCGTTCCAGCAGGATGAAGTCGGCCTGGAACATCAGGTGCCGATGCCGCAGGACGTGCCGGCGCCCGACACGTTGCTGTCGCAACGCGAATTGCTGGGCAAGTTCGGCGAAGCGGTGCCCGAGGGCATCAAGCGCTATTGGGAGCGCGACCGGCCGATCGAGATGAAGCCGGTGATGCTGAAGCACTATACCAGCCGGGAAAAGCTCGAGCCGAAGCAGAACATCTGGATCCGCACCACCGGTCCGGTGCCGGCCGATCGCGCCACGCGGGCGGCTGTGCTCGCTTACCTCTCCGACATGACGCTGCTCGACACCTCGACCTTCGCCCATGGCCGCGCCATTTTCGATCGCGATATCCAGGCGGCGAGCCTCGACCACGCCATGTGGTTCCATCGCAGCCATCCACTCGACGACTGGATGCTGTACACGCAAGACAGCCCGTCGACGCAAGGATCACGCGGTTTTACCCGCGGCTCGCTGTTTGCCCGCGACGGCACGTTGATCGCCTCGGTTGCCCAAGAAGGACTCATCCGGCTGAAGCGACCGCCTGCGGAGTAGGCATTTTTCGAAATTTGCCTATTTTTTAATCATATGCACTGCCGCGACTGTGAACAGGCAGTCGGCAAACCTTCCCGATTTCGTTGTTTAACAACAGCTTAACACCCTGCTTCGGCAATTGGCACGGAGCTTGAATCCTAGCGGGCACTCTCCGGCTCTCATGGGGATCGGCGAAGTCGTGCAAAACGCGGGGACCCGCAACAGCAAAGGGTGAAACCTTATGAAGATCGTGATGGCAATCATAAAGCCGTTCAAGCTCGACGAGGTGCGCGAGGCGCTTACCGCAGTCGGCATCCAGGGCCTGACCGTCACCGAAGTAAAAGGCTACGGACGCCAGAAGGGGCACACGGAAATCTATCGCGGGGCGGAATACGCGGTCAGCTTCCTGCCGAAGATCAAGATCGAAGTCGCGGTCGCTGTCGACATGGTCGACAGGGCGGTCGAAGCCATCACCGCCGCGGCCAAGACCGGCCAGATCGGCGACGGCAAGATCTTCGTTTTCGGCATCGACCAGGCGGTGCGCATTCGCACCGGCGAAACAGACACCGACGCGCTTTGAGCCGCGGATACGTATTCCAATGGAGAGTTCAATGAATATTCCTTCCACCTTGAAGATAACGGGACGCGCGGCCGTTTTGGGCTCGCTCGCTCTCGCTGCACTGGGCACGGTTGCTGCGTTCGCGCAGGAAGCGGCACCGGCAGCACCGGCTGCCCCTGCGCCCGCGCTCGACACCGGCAACACCGCCTGGATGCTGACCTCGACGGCGCTGGTGCTGATGATGACCATACCGGGCCTGGCGCTGTTTTATGGCGGCATGGTGCGCAAGAAGAACGTGCTCGCCACGATCATGCAGAGCTTTGCCATCACCTGCCTGGTGACAGTGCTGTGGTTCATGTTCGGCTATTCGCTGGCCTTCTCGGATGGCGGCGGCATGAATGCCTATCTCGGCGGCTTCTCGAAGTTCTTCCACAACGGCATCACCACCTCGTCGCTGTGGCTGCCGGGCGTGGCGAACATCCCTGAGTTCGTCTTCTCGATGTTCCAGATGACCTTCGCCATCATCACGCCGGCGCTGATTGCCGGCGCCTTCGCCGAACGCATGAAGTTCTCGGCGCTGCTCATCTTCATGGGGGCGTGGCTGCTGGTGGTCTATGCCCCGATCGCGCACTGGGTGTGGGGCGGCGGCTTTCTCGGCACAGCCGGCGTTCTCGATTTCGCCGGCGGCACTGTCGTTCACATCAATGCCGGTGTTGCCGGCCTGGTCTGCGCGCTGGTTCTCGGCAAGCGTGAAGGCTACGGCACCACCAACATGGCGCCGCACAACCTCGTCTACTCCGTAATCGGTGCTTCGCTGCTGTGGGTCGGCTGGTTCGGCTTCAACGCCGGTTCGGAACTGGCCGCCGACGGCCTTGCCGGTGCCGCGATGCTGAACACCCAGGTTGCCGCTGCCGCTGCGGCGCTCGCCTGGATGTTCGCCGAATGGATCGTCGCCAAGAAGCCGAGCGTTCTCGGCATCATCTCGGGCGCCGTCGCTGGCCTCGTCGCGGTGACGCCGGCTTCCGGCTTCGTCAATCCGACCGGCGCCTTCATCGTCGGCATCGTCGCCGGCGTGCTGTGCTACGTCTCGGCCGTCAAGCTCAAGCACGCGTTCGGCTATGACGACTCGCTCGATGCATTCGGCGTGCACGGCATCGGCGGCATCATCGGTGCATTGCTGACCGGCGTGCTCGCGGATCCGGCGATCAACAGCCTCGGCTCGGGCGCCTCTGTCGGCAAGCAGCTCTACGGTATCGTCTTCACCATCCTGTGGACCGCGATCGCGAGCTTCGTGATCCTCTACATCGTCAAGGCGCTGGTCGGCCTGCGTCCTTCCATCCAGGAAGAGGTCGAAGGCCTCGACATCAGCCAGCACGGCGAAGTGGTGCCGTAAAGGCATTGGCCGGCATCGGCGTTTTGCCGGTGCCGGGAAGATCCCGTCGTGACGCTCCCGAAAGGACTCACGCCTTGAGGCCCGGAAACCTTCCGGGCCTCTTTTTTGCGCGCGGATGGCCGTGATGGCTCGATCGCGGTCGCTTGATCAAGGTGCTCGATCCGCCGGCGGCGTGAAACAGCGGCCGCGGCGGCTCCGAACTGTGGTGGCGGTCGCCCGTTCCGGTGACGCAGAATGCCCATGGTTAATGCGCCCTTAACCTTCCAGCCGCTAGTCTGACAGCCGAATCTGCCGTGTTGCGCGTCCGCGCCCGGCCGGGCAACGACAGACGAGGAAGAGCATGCGTTCAGGGGCTTCAGCACCGCTTGCGCTGGCCGATACGGGGCACGGCATCCGGGCGTTCGCAAGGCGCCAGGTCGGGCGGCTGGTCGGTGCCGGGCTGTTTGCTCTGGTTGGCTTCGGCGTCGCCGCCCTTGCCACCTGGAACGTCGCCGATCCGAGCTTTTCGCACGCCACCGATAATATCGTCACCAATGCAATGGGTTATGCGGGCGCCGTATTTTCCGACATCGCCATGCAGTTCTTCGGACTTGCGGCGGTTGCGGCGTTGGTGCCGGCGGTGATCTGGGGATTTCTGCTGTTTACCGCGCGCGGCGTCGACAGGCTGCCGAAACGGGCGCTCGCCTGGTTCGGGTTTTCGCTGCTTGGCGCAGCAATCGCCGGCTGCGTGGTGCCGCCCAAGACCTGGCCGCTGCCGACCGGCCTCGGCGGCGTATTCGGCGATATGGTGCTCAATATTCCGGGCCTCATCATCGGCGGCTATCCGACCGGCCTCGTCGCCAGCGTGCTCGCCGTGCTCCTGGCAGCGCCGGCGCTGTGGGTATTCTTGTATGGCTCGGCGCTGATTTCGCGCAAGAACGGCTTTGCCGTCCTCGAACAGCCTGCCGTGCCCGATCCGCAGGACGACCTGCTTTTCGACAATGACGAGGACGAGGGCGACGAAGGCATATTGGCGCTTGGCGCCATCACCCACTGGTGGCTGTCGCTGCGGGCCTATCTGCGCCGCCGCGCCGCGCGTCGGCGCGAGCGCGACGATTTCGAACCGGAGATGGAACCGCGCCCCAGCGCCTGGCGGCGGGCGGCCGAACGAGTCGAATCGGCCGAGTTCGCCGAGGCGCGGATGAGCCCGGGCGGGCGCGCCCGCGTCGAGCCGGAATTCTTCGCCGCCATGGTCAACGACCGCAGTGCCTCGATCGACCCCGACGATGCCGACGTCTTCGACAATGACGACATGGATTTCGCGCCCGAGCCGGCCGGCCAGCGCCGCGCCGCGCCGACGGCAAAGGTGCAGAACTTCCGCTCCGACGCGGCGACGCGCGTCGAGGCGCCGGCGCCGCGGCCGGCACCAGGCGCCCGCGTCCAGCGCGAGGCGCAGACGTCGCTGATCGGCTCGGAGAAATTCGAGATGCCGTCGCTGCATTTCCTGTCGGAACCGAAGAACGTGGTGCGCGACGCAAGCCTGTCCAAGGACGCGCTGGAGCAGAACGCCCGCCTGCTCGAGGGCGTGCTGGAGGATTTCGGCGTCAAGGGCGAAATCATCCATGTGCGTCCGGGTCCAGTCGTTACGCTCTACGAGCTGGAACCCGCGCCTGGCATCAAATCGTCGAGGGTCATCGGCCTGTCCGACGACATCGCCCGCTCGATGAGCGCCATCGCCTGCCGTGTCGCCGTGGTGCCCGGCCGCAACGCCATCGGCATCGAATTGCCGAACGCCAGGCGCGAGACCGTCTATTTGCGCGAGATCATGGCCAGCCGCGATTTCGAGACCACCAAGGCCAAGCTGGCGCTGGCGCTGGGCAAGACCATCAATGGCGAGGCGGTGATCGTCGACATCGCCAAAATGCCGCACGTGCTGGTCGCCGGCACCACCGGCTCGGGCAAGTCCGTCGCCATCAACACCATGATTCTGTCGCTGCTCTATCGGCTGACGCCGCAGGACTGCCGGCTGATCATGATCGATCCAAAGATGCTGGAGCTCTCGGTCTATGACGGCATCCCGCATCTTCTGACGCCGGTGGTCACCGATCCGAAGAAGGCGGTGGTGGCGCTGAAGTGGACCGTGCGCGAGATGGAGGACCGCTACCGCAAGATGTCGAAGGTGGGCGTGCGCAACATCGACGGCTTCAACGCGCGCGTGCAGCAGGCCGAGAAAAAGGGCGAAAGGATCTCCCGCACCGTGCAGACCGGCTTCGACCGCCAGACCGGCGAAGCGATCTACGAGACGGAGAACCTCGACCTCGAGCCGATGCCCTACATCGTCGTCATCATCGACGAGATGGCCGATTTGATGATGGTCGCCGGCAAGGACATTGAAGGCGCGGTGCAGCGCCTGGCGCAGATGGCGCGCGCCGCCGGCATCCATGTCATCATGGCGACGCAGCGGCCGTCGGTCGACGTCATCACCGGCACCATCAAGGCGAATTTCCCGACCCGTATCTCGTTCCAGGTGACATCGAAGATCGACAGCCGCACCATCCTGGGCGAGCAGGGCGCCGAACAGCTGCTCGGCATGGGCGATATGCTCTACATGGCCGGCGGCGGCCGCATCCAGCGCGTGCACGGTCCCTTCGTGTCCGACGACGAGGTGGAGAAGATCGTCGCGCATCTGAAGCTGCAGGGCGTGCCGGAATATCTCGACGCCATCACCGAGGACGACGACAAGGATGACGACGAGCCGACGGGCAAAGGCAGTGGCGGCGGCGACGGCGGTAATTTCGAGGATTCCGACGATCCCTACGACCAGGCGGTTGCGGTGGTGCTGCGCGACGGCAAGGCCTCGACCAGCTACATCCAGCGCCGGCTCGGCATCGGCTACAACCGCGCCGCCTCGATCATTGAGAGGATGGAGAAGGAAGGCATTGTCGGCCCGGCCAACCATGCCGGAAAACGCGAAATCCTGGTGCCGACGGAGGACGACAAGTTCTAGAGCGCATCCGCGCCGGCAACTTTGAACCTTTTGGCGCGTTGCAACGATGAGCGCCGTGCGGCCCGCCAAACTTAAGCCCAACTGGGGGGCCAGACCAATATAACGAGCAAGCAATCAGATGATGGTGACCGGCATGAAAAACGCAACTCTCGCCCCAAAAAGGGTTTTTGCCCCAACCCGCCGGCAGGTGCTCGGCCTCGGTCTGGTCCTGGCCGGTGCGGCGGCCGCCAATGTCGTGCCCGGCTTCCAGCTGCTGGCGTCGGCGCAAGCAGCGGTTCCGGCGACGGCGCAGAAGATCGCCGATCATTTCTCCTCGGTCAAATCGATGAGCGGCGAGTTCGTGCAGTTCGGGCCCAAGGGCGAGCAGACCGGCGGCAAGTTCTTTCTGGAACGGCCGGGCAAGATCCGCTTCAATTATGACGGCGCCTCGAACTTCAGGGTGATTTCCGACGGCAAGTCGGTGGTCATCCTCAACAAGAAACTGCGGACCTCCGACCTCTATCCGCTGTCGAAGACGCCGCTGAAGCTGCTGCTCGACGACAAGATCGATCTCTCGGGCGGACGCGTCAGAAGCGTCAAGGAAGAAAACGATCTCACCACCATCCAGCTTGCCGACAAATCAGTGTTCGGCAATTCGAAGATCACCATGATGTTCGATCCGAAATCCTATGAATTGCGGCAGTGGACCATCACCGATGCGCAAGGCAAGGACACAACGGTGATGATCTTCAACACCAAGGAGGGCGTCAGCTTCGCCCCCGACACCTTCGCCATCGATTATACGGCGAACCGCGAGCTGAACACCAAGACGCGGTAACTTTCTACTGCTGCGGGATGGCTTTTGCGCGTTGGTGCGGGCGGCTTGTTTTTGCGGTGCGCGGCTGGCAGTAGTTTCCGCGATTGACTTCCGTCGGAGCCATCCGGCGGATCTTGCGTTGTCCGGAACCCCACATGCCGTTTTCCGTCGCTACCTGGAACATCAACTCCGTTCGGCTGCGCATGCCGATCGTCGAGCCCCAGGTGGTCGAGCACGCGCCCGCACTGCTAAGCCAGCAAGAAAACAAAGTTCCGGACGAATTGTTTCCGGAGAAGGCGTTCCGCAAGCTCGGCTACGAGCACATCGCCTTCCATGGCCAGAAGGGCTATCACGGCGTTGCGACCATAGCGCGCCGGCCGATCGAGGTGGTCGAAAAGCGCCGCTTCTGCGAGATCGACGACAGCCGGCATCTGTCGGTCACCGTCAAGGCCGGCGGCAAAACGATCCTGCTGCACAATTTCTACGTTCCGGCCGGCGGCGATGAGCCCGACCCGGCCGTCAACCGAAAGTTCAAGCACAAGCTCGATTTCGTTGCCGAGATGAACGCCGTGCGGGCCGAGCATGACGAACACTCCGGCTCGATCCTGGTCGGCGACCTCAACATCGCGCCGCTCGAGCACGATGTCTGGTCGCACAAGCAACTCCTCAACGTCGTCAGCCATACGCCGGTCGAGACGGAAAATTTCGAGGCGATGCGGCTCTCCGGCGACTGGGTCGACCTGATGCGGCTCAATGTGCCTTACGAGGAGAAACTCTACACCTGGTGGAGCTATCGCGCCCAGGATTGGCAGGCCTCAAATCGTGGCCGCCGCCTCGACCATATCTGGTCGTCGCCAAACCTGGTGCCGCATTTTGCCGGCTACGAAATCCTGCGGCCGGCACGCGGCTGGGAACGGCCCTCGGACCACGTGCCGGTGATCGGGCGTTTCAACCTCGATTAGCTTTGTCTCGCCTTAACAACTCAACGAAACCTGAAGCTATCCGCGATGTAGTCGGGACGGGCGTTGAGCGCGGCGAAAACGTCGTCCAGGTCAGGCGCCCCCGCCAATATGCCCGACAGGACCAGCGTCGTCGCGATACCGACGCCGTTGCCGCCGGCGATGTCGTGCTCGACGCTGTCGCCGACGCAGACCACGCTGGCGCGCTCCGGGTGACCCACCAGTGCCAGCGCTGCCTCGAATATCTGCGGATTGGGCTTGCCGATGCGCGCCACGCTGCCGCCGAGGCTCTCATAGAGATCGGCGAGCCGGCCGGCGCCGAAGCGAGGGCCGACGGCAGTCAGCATGATCTTGTCGGGATTGGTGCAGAAGCATGGCACCCGGCGCGCCGCCGCCGGACCAAGAAGCCGGCGATAATGGTCGAGGTCGTAGCGATCGCCCTCGCTGGCGGAAATCAGCACCAGTTCTGCATCGTCGCCGTCCTTGGCCAGGACGAAGGGCAGGCCGTCGACAGCCGAACGGTCATTGTCGCGGCGGATCAGCAGGCATTTTGTCTGCGGGCGCAGGGCTCCGGATGCCGCCATTTGATGGAAGGAGCGCCACGCCACCTCGCCGGAGGAGACAAAGTGATCCCAGCTTCCCGGTTCGAAGCCGAGCTTCAATAGGCGGCGCTCATTGGGTTGCGCCCGCTTGCCGGAATTCGAGATCAGCACGATGGTCTTGCCGGCGCGCTTGAGTGCCGACAAGGCCTCGACAGCGCCTGGATAGGCGCTGGTGCCGTCGTGCAGCACACCAAATTGGTCGAGCAGGAATACCTGATAGCGCTCGGCCAGCGCGGCGATGCCGTCGAGGTGTTGAATTGCCTTGGCCGTCATAAAAGCCTCGCTGCGCTAGCGCCCATCAGCGCCAGCCGCGCCGTGCCGGCGGCGGCCTCCTCCGAAAGAGCCGGCACGAGAGCGACGCCAAGCTTGCGCTGCCGGATTGCCGTCCAGGCCGGATTGGCCGCTCCGCCGCCGACGCTCCTGACCGATGTCAGCCGGGGTGCGCCGAGTTCGGCAAGCCGGCGATAGCCGAGCGCTTCGATCGCCGCAATACCCTCGAGCATCGCTTTCAGATAATCGGCGTCGTCGGCGGGCCGCGGCTCGAGGCGCGGCGGCAGCGCCGGATCGGCTATGGGGAAGCGTTCGCCCGGCGCCGGCAGCGGGTAATAGTCGAGACCGGTCTCGGTCGCCGGGTCGATTTTTTTGCTGAGTTCGACAATGCGGGCGACGGGGAAATGCTGGGCCAGAACCTTGCCGCCGGAGTTCGAGGCGCCGCCCGCCAGATAGGTGTCACCCAGCCGATGGCTGTAGATGCCGAATTGCGGCGCCGAGATCGGCCGGTCGGAGAGAATCTTGATGGTCAGCGATGAGCCGAGCGCAGTGACGCCGTCGCCCGCCGCCGTCGCGCCGGTTGCCAGGAACGACGCACAGCCATCGGTGGTGCCGGCGACCACGACCACATCACGCGGCAGGCCGAACATTTTCGCGGCGCTGGCGGTGAGCGTACCCGTGACATCGCCCGGCCGCACGACGCCAGGCAGCAATTCCATGCGCATTCCGGTGGCCGCGATCCAGTCCGGCCAGCGGCGGGTTTCGACATCGTAGCCGGTTTTCAATGCGTTGTTTTCGTCGCTGCCATCGAAGCGGCCGGAGAACTGTCCGGCGATCCAGTCGGCCTGGTGCAGCACAGCGGCGACGCCGGGCAGGTGCTGGAAAGACAATGCCTTGGCGAGACCGGACGTCGCCCCAAGGGCAGCGCTCGTTGCCGGTGCTGCGCCGGCTATTTCACTCAGAATTGTGTGGTCAGCGACCTTGTCGTTGTACATCAGCGGTTCGGCCAGCGGCCGCCCGGCGCCGTCGACCGGCAGCAGCGTACCCGACGTACCGTCGACGGCGATCGAGCGCACTGCCGCGCGATCGATACATTTGAGCAGTTCCGCCAACGTCGCGCCGACCGCCTCCCACCAGATGGCGGGGTCGCGGCCGTTCGGCCCAAATCGCTCGAGGGCAATAGCGTAATGCGCGGCAATGGAAAAGTCCGGGCGCATGGCGACGGCGCGCGCGCCGGATGTACCGATGTCGATGCCGATGGCAAGCGGGCCAGACGAACGCGGCATGTCAGCTGCCTCCCGCATTGAGTTTCTGGCGATATTTTTCGGCGTCCCAGTTGATCAGTTCGTCATTCTCTGCCGCTGTCAGATAATTAAGCTTCGCTGCGACATCGACCCGCGCGGTCACATCGGCGAGGCAGCGCTGCATGGCGTCGGCACCGGCGCCCGCGTCGCCGCGCATCAACACGCCGAGGCCGGGAAACAGGATCGCCGCGGGTGCGGCGCCGCAGCGCTCGATGACGCGCTTCACACCCTCGGCCGGCCTCGCCACGACCGAGCCCTTGCCGAGAAAGATGACGTGGTCGGGGTAGAGGCTGCCGCCCGAAGCCATGCGGCAGCTTTCGGGGTCGATCGCCACCGCGTGCGCCTCGACATCCGCCGGCAATCTGTAGTCGCTGTCGCCGGCGCGCGCCATCAATGCCGCGGTGTCCGGCTCAGCCACCTGGCGCGGCGGCCGTGCCAACAGCCGGGTTACGCGGCGCAGCAGCATGCCTGCCTCAGCGACAGTGTCGGCTGCAACGACCAGGCCGTGGTTGCCGAGGATCAGTATGTCCACGCCTGGCCGCAGGCGCTCGGCGATGCCCTGGGCGAGCGGCAGTCCCGGCCGGCGATAGGGAACATATGCCCATTGGTGGCCGTCGAGCCGCCTGGCGGCCTCGGCCTCGCAGTCGGCCTGCACGGCCAGCGAAATGGTCTCGACACAGTGGACATGCAGAACGATGCGCTGCGGCATCAGCGCATGTACGGTGGTCTCGATCGAGGGGCGCAAGCCGCGCGGATTGAGGGCGCCGACAGCGAAGGCCTGTGGCTGTTCGGCGGTCGGGTCGCGTCGTTCGATGGCGTCGAGCAATGGCGGAATGCTGACCGGCACCATGATGTCCGCGGTGAGCGCGTCCTTCAGCCAGGTGCCGGAGGCCTTGATCCAGAGCGTGCCACCGGCTTTTAGCGAGGTGTTGCCGCCGGCGGCCTGGGTCAGATGCGGGTCGCTGCCAATCTCGGCGGAAAGCGACCGCAGCGCTGCCAATTCCTGCGCATCCGCACTGATCGTCATCGAAATTCCTCCACAAACCGGCCGCGTGGCCACGGCTTTGGACGCCCTGTTGCCGGGACGAAGACCGACGCTGGTATCGCAGATGCGAGTAAGTTACGTCAACAGTGATGTTATCGCGTCAAATCAGGCTTGCAATCCGAGGGCCGTTGAGTAAGTTGCACCAATTGCCGTGCAAAATGGCATGCCGTGCAGTGGCTTGGGAGGCAAGCACATTGGGAGGTAACGGTTGAGCGACTCCGGCCGCCAGCGTCAGATCGTCGAGCTTTTGCGGGACCGGCCTTTCGCATCGGTGCGCGAGCTGCAGGAGCGGCTTGGCGTGTCGGCGGCGACGGTGCGGCGCGACATCGACAAGATCGATGAGGCCGGCGAAGCGCGCAAGGTCTATGGCGGCATCTCGGCGCTCGATGGCGCTTCGCAAGCCGGCGTCGCCTATGCCAGGCCCTATGACGAGAACCGCGACCTCGCCGTCGAGGCCAAGCGGCAGATCGCCGCTCTCGCCGCCACCATGGTGCGCGACGGCGACGCGGTCATCGTGCATGGCGGTTCGACCTGCTTCCATCTCGGCGTCAAGCTCGCCGACCGCAATATCCGGCTTTACACCAACTCGATGCCGCTCGCGGCCTATCTCAGCGATCACGGCCATTGCAGTCTGACCGTTGCCGGCGGCGACCTTTACCGCGAGCCGGGCATCATCCATTCGCTGACGCAGACGGTGCCGTTCTACGCCTCGAAGTTTTTTCTCGGCGCGCAAGGCATCGGCCAGGAAGGCCTTCTGGAATCGCACCCGCTGCTGGTCCGCTCGATCGTCGAGCTCAGCCTCTGCGCCGACCAGATCGTCGTGCTGGCCGACAGCCGAAAACTGTCGATCCACGCGCGCAATGTGGCGCTGCCGCTGTCGCGGATCGGCACGCTGGTCACCGATGACGGCCTGTCCGAGACAGATGCCCGCATGCTCGAAGATGCCGGCGTCACGGTGAGGATCGCCGCTTCCTCGGGAGGCGCCCAGTGAACATCGCGGTCCTCGATTTCGGCAAGACCAATTCGAAGCTGTTCGTCTTCGGCCAGAACGGACAGATCCTAGACGAGCGCCGCACCCAGCCGAGCTGGATCCGCAAAGGCGGCTTCAGCGTGCTCGACGAGGCAACGCTGCACGACTGGGCGGCTCGCGCCATTGATGACGCCGTCGATACGCATGGCGTGGAAGGGCTGATGGTATCCGGCCATGGCTGCACCTTCGCGTTGATCGACGAAGCCGAGCTGACGCATCCGATCCTCGATTACGAGCAGGAACCGCCAGCTGAAATCGCCGCGCAGATCGACCGCCGCATTCCAGATTTTGCCGAGACCTTTTCACCGCGCCTGCCGCTTGGCTTCAACTACGGCCGCCACATGTTGTGGCTGAAGGAGGTGGAGCCCGGTGCCTTCGCCACAGCGACGTCGATCCTCGGCTACCCCCAATATTGGAGCTGGCGATTTGGCGGCCGGCCGGTGTCGGAGGTCTCCTATCTCGGCTGCCATTCGCATCTATGGGCGCCGCGCAAACGCGATTTCAGCTCGCTGGTCGATGCCGAGGGCTGGCGCGGCCAGATGCCCGCCTTCGAGCGTGCCGGCGCGGTGATCGGCGAGCAGCGCTTCAGCCGGGCCGCCAAGCCGGTCGCCGTCCACAACGGCGTCCATGACAGCAATGCTGCGCTCCATGCCTACCGCCGACAGCAGCTCGGGCCGGTGACCGTGGTCTCGACCGGCACCTGGGTGGTCGTGCTCAATCCCGACTGTCCGCTCGATGCACTCGATGGCGAGCGCGACATGCTGGTCAATGTCGATGTCGACGGCGGCCCGGTGCCGACCATCCGCTTCATGGGCGGCCGCGAATTCGCCACGATCAGCGCCGGCTGGCAGGGCGCAATCGCGCCGTCATCGGTACAACGGGTGATCGACGCCGGCATCATGGCGCTGCCGAGCTTCGCGCCCGGCGGCCCGATGCCGCACCGCCGCGGCGAACTGGTCGGGCGTACGCCCAATGCCGAGGAACGCGCGGCCGTGGCGCTGCTCTACGTCGCGCTGATGCTCGATCTGTGCCTCGAGCTGATCCATTCGGACAATACGGTGATCGTCGATGGCGGCCTGAACAATGGCGGGCTGCTTGCCGCGCTGCTGGCGCAATTGCGGCCCGGGCAGGCCTTCCTGCAGGGCGCAACGCTGGAGGGCAGCGCCACCGGTGCTGCCGCACTTGCCTTTGAAAGCGTCGGACGCGAGTTTGCCACCGAGGCGCCGGAGGCGGTGCATGCGGCAAGCTTCAGCGGCCTTGCCGGCTACCGCAACGACTGGCGCGGCCTTGCCGCCGACCGGGGCGTGGCCATGGCAGCCTCGGGAGGGGCACGATGAGCGCCGCCGCTCGGATCGAGACGGTGCGCCAGCCGGTGCTGGAGATGCGCCACATCTCGAAGACGTTCGGGGCGATCCGCGCCTTGCATGATGTGTCGCTGACCGTTCACGCCGGCGAGTTGCACGCGTTGATGGGCGAGAACGGTGCCGGCAAGTCGACGCTGATGAAGGTGCTGTCCGGCGCCTACCGGCCGGACCCCGGCGGCGAAATCCTGATCGACGGCGTACCGGCCGCCACCGGCGACCCGATCAAGGCGCGCGCCGCCGGCATTGCGGTCATCTATCAGGAGCTGTCGCTGGCGCCCAATCTGTCGGTGGCGCAGAACATCTTCCTCGGCAACGAGCCAAGACGGTTCGGCATCGTCGACCGCGAGCAGTGCAACCGGCGCGCCAGCGAGATCATCGCGCGGCTCGGCGTGGCCTTTTCGGCGCGCACCCCGGTCACCAGCCTGTCGCTCGGCGAGCGCCAGCTGGTGGAAATCGCCCGGGCGCTGTCGACCAATGCGCGCATTATCGTCATGGACGAGCCGACCACGTCGCTGACCTCGCGTGAGACCGACCGGCTGTTCGAGGTGATCGCGACGCTGAAGTCGCAAGGCATCGCCATCATCTACATCAGCCACCGCATGGAAGAGGTCTACCAGCTCGCCGACCGCGTCAGCGTGCTGCGCGACAGCGGCTATGTCGGCACGCTCGACCGCGCCGACCTGAACGCCTCGCGCCTGGTATCGATGATGGTCGGGCGCGATCTGTCGACCTTCTACAAGAAGGATCACCGCCCGCCGGACAGCAAGCGCGCCGTCGCGCTGTCGGTGCGCGGCATGTCGGACGGCAATCTCATAAAGAATTGTTCCTTCGACCTCCACAAAGGCGAGGTGCTGGCACTGGCCGGCCTGGTCGGCTCGGGCCGGACCGAACTGGCACGGCTGATCTTCGGCGCCGACAGGCACATCTCGGGCACGCTGGAGCTCGGCGGCAAACCGATATCCCTCGGTTCGCCGAGCGAGGCGCTCGATGCCGGCATCGCCTACCTGACCGAGGACCGCAAGCAACTTGGCCTGTTTCTCGACATGTCGATCTCCGACAACATCAGCATGGGCGTGCTGGCAAAGGACGCGAAGGCCGGCGGTCTGCGCGACTTCGCGGCTGCCGAAAAGCGCGCCGCCAAGGCGGTGTCAGACCTCTCCATCCGCACCAGCTCGGTGCAGGCCAATGCCGGCTTGCTGTCGGGCGGCAACCAGCAGAAGGTGCTGCTCGGCCGCCTGCTGGAAACCGAGCCGCAGGTCGTCATCCTCGACGAGCCGACCCGCGGCGTCGATGTCGGGGCGAAGTCGGAAATCTACCGGCTGATCGACAACCTGGCCAAGAAAGGCATCGCCATCCTGATGATCTCCAGCGAACTGCCGGAGGTGATCGGCATCGCCGACCGCGTGCTGGTGATGCGCGACGGCACCATTGCCGGCGAGGTGACGGCCTCGGAAGGCGAGCCGCTGCGGCAGGAAGCGATCATTGAACTTGCAACGGGAGCGGCTCAGCGATGACCGACAAGGTGGCCGACACGATGAAAGCGGACGACCGGGCGATCGGCAGAGGTACGAGGTGGCGCACCGCCATCGCCGCACTCGGCATGCTGCCGATCCTGATTCTGCTGGCGGTCGGCTTCCAGTTCATCAACCCGCGCTTTTTCACCCAAACCAATCTGCTGATCGTCATGCAGCAATCGTCGATCAACATCGTGCTGGCAGCCGGCATGACCTTCGTCATCCTGACCGGCGGCATCGACCTGTCCGTCGGCTCGATCCTTGCCGCCTCGGCGATGGTGGCGGTGATGGTGTCGCTGGTGCCCGATTGGGGACTGCTGGGCGTGCCGGCGGCCATTCTCGTCGGGCTCGGCTTCGGCATCATCAACGGGCTGCTGATCGCCTATATCAAGCTGCCGCCTTTCATCGTCACGCTGGGGTCGCTGACCGCCGTGCGCGGCGTCGCCCGCCTGCTTGGCCAGGACACTACGGTGTTCAACGCGGACCTGCCGTTCGACTTCATCGGCAACGGTTCGCTGTTCGGCATTCCGTGGCTGGTAATCATCGCGCTGGCGGTGGTGGTGCTGTCCTGGCTGGTGCTCAAGCGCACCGTGCTCGGCACCTGGATCTACGCCGTCGGTGGTAACGCCGAGGCCGCCAGGCTGACCGGCATCAAAGTGCCGCTGGTGCTGCTCTTCGTCTATGGCGTTTCCGGCCTTCTGGCCGGGCTTGGCGGCGCTATGTCGGCGGCCCGGCTCTATGCCGCCAACGGGCTGCAGCTCGGCCAGTCCTACGAACTCGACGCCATTGCCGCGGTCATCCTCGGCGGCACCAGTTTCGTCGGCGGCGTCGGCTCGATCTGGGGCACGCTGATCGGCGGCCTGATCATCGCCGTGCTGTCCAACGGGCTCATCCTCGCCGGCGTTTCGGACATCTGGCAGTACATCATCAAGGGATTGGTCATCATCGTGGCGGTCGCCCTCGACCGTTACCGGCTCCAGGCAGGAGCAAGAACGTGATGGCCCTTAGTCGCCGGCATCCAACGAGCCGGTTTCATGTGTAACGCACCGTGAGAGGCGCGGGGCATCAGGAGGAAAATAAAACAATGAAGACCATCGCTAAACTGCTCTGCGGCGTAGCCTTTGCGGCCGCCGTCATCGCGCCGGCATCAGCCAAGGACCTGAACAAGGTCGGCATCTCGGTCGGCCTGCTCGGCAACCCGTTCTTCGTCGCCACCATCAAGGGCATCGAGGACGCGGCCAAGAAGATCAATCCGAATGTGCAGGTGACCTCGGTATCGGCCGACTACGACCTCAACAAGCAGGTTTCGCAGGTCGATTCCTTCATCGCCGCCGGCGTCGACGTCATCATGCTCAACGCCGTCGATGCCAAGGCGATCGCGCCGGCGGTCAAGAAGGCACAGGCGGCCGGCATCGTCGTTGCCGCCTTCGACGTTTCGGCGCCGGGCGCCGACGTCACCGTGATGACCAACAACGTCAAGGCCGGCGAAGAGGCGTGCCAGTATCTGGTCGATCATACCGGCGGCAAGGGCGACTACGTCATCCTCAACGGCCCGGCCTCGTCATCGATCCTGGAGCGGGTCAAGGGCTGCAAGGACGTGCTGGCAAAACACCCCGACATCAAGATCCTTTCCGACGACCAGAACGCCGAAGGCTCGCGTGACGGCGGCTTGAAAGTGTTCCAGTCGCTGCTGACCCGTTTCGACAAGATCGACGCGGTCTTCGCCATCAACGATCCGACGGCGATCGGCGCCCAGCTTGCGGCCAAGCAGCTCAACCGCTCGGAGTTCATCTTCACCGCGGTCGACGGCGCGCCCGATATCGAGAAGGAACTCGCTTCCGGCACGTCGATGATCAAAGCCTCGGCCTCGCAGGATCCCTATGTGATGGCCGGCCAGTCGCTGACGATGGCGGCTGACCTGCTTGCCGGCAAGAAGCCGGCCGAGCCGACGGTACTGCTCGACCCGAAGCTGATCACGGCCGACAATTTGAAGGATTACAAGGGCTGGACCGCAGCTCGCTAAGCCTCCCAAGCCTGGTGCGGCCGGTAGGGCCGCACCTTTTTATCGGAGCAATGGATTGCCAAAAGCCGATTTGGACTTGGGTCCGCTACTCCTGGAATGACCGGAGACAATCATGTCGCGCATCGGAATCCACTCATTCGTCTGGTCGGCGAGCTCGGCGCAGAGCGACCTCGAGCGGACGCTGGCCAACACCAGGGAGGCCGGCTTCGACCTGATCGAATTCTCTTATCTCGACCCCGCCAATGTCGACATTGACGGCTTGGCCAAGCGGATCGGCGATCTCGGCCTCGGCGTCGCGATCAGCATCGGACTGCCGGCCGACGGCGATATTTCGAGCGCCGACAAAACGATTGCCGCGCGCGGAGTCGAAATCCTGAGACGTACGATCGCGCTGACCCGCGATCTTGGCGGGCAAAAGGTCGCCGGCATCCTCAGCACCAGCCATGGATTGCAGAGCGAGGCGCCGACGCGCGACCAGTGGAACCGCAGCGCCGGCACGCTTGCCGAGGTGGCCGAGACAGCAAAATCAGCCGGCGTCAGCCTCAACCTCGAGATCGTCAACCGCTTCGAAAGCAACCTGCTCAACACCGCCGCGCAAGGCATGGCCTTCATCGCGGACAGCGGCTCCGACAACATCTTCCTGCATCTCGACAGCTTCCATATGAACATCGAGGAGGCCGATGTCGGCTTGGCCATTCGCAACGCCGCAAGCAAGATCGGCTATGTCCATATCGGTGAGAGCCATCGCGGCTTCCTCGGCACCGGCAATATCGATTTTGCCGCGATATTCGACGCGCTGACCGCCATCGGCTACAGCGACGACCTCAGCTTCGAATCCTTCTCGTCGGAAATCGTCGATGAGAACCTGTCGCGGAAAACCGCCATCTGGCGCAATCTGTGGACCGACAATATGGAGCTGGCCAAACATGCGCGCCGCTTCATTGCGCTCGGACTGGAGACGGCGCGGCGCAAGGCCGAGCTTGTTTCCGCAACGCACCGGCCTTGAGAACTCGCAGTTCCGAAATCGATCTGGTTAGACCAGAGGCGCTGTATTAGCCGGCAAAACGCGGCCCAAGTTCCTCGATGCGGCGGATCATCGCCTGGAAGTCCTCCGAGATGCGCTGGTGCAGGTGAACCGCCAGCTCCGGGTATTCCTCAAGGATGCGGCGGAACATCTTGCGGCTGAGCCGCAGCACTTCCGAATCGATTTCGGCAGAGGCGCTGGTCAGCCGGTTGGTATCGGCGATCAGCGCCAGTTCGCTGAGCATGGTGCCGGGGCCGGCGGTGCCGATCGGGATGCGCTCGCCGTCGTGCTCGCGGTAGAGGACGATGCGGCCGCTGATCACGATATAGGCGCAATCGGCCTCGTCGTCCTCGCGGTAAAGCTTGTGGTCGGCTTGCAACCTGGTGGTTTCGGCGCCGAAGGCGAGCAGACGCAGCTGTTCCTGCGTAAAGCCCTCGAAGAGCCTCACGGTGGACAGGATGCGGATGTCGTCATCCAGCGCCATCTAGCTATGTCCCCGAACCGTCAGTCCGACTCCTCCCCTACGAGGCCGATCCAAAACCACCTCCAGCCTCAGGACCGTACCCGAAAAGCGCCCCGCCCGGATCGCTTATTTGAATAATGAAATGTTTAAGGAACCAGCTTGTAGCCGCCGCTTTCTGTCACGAGAATTTCCGCGTTGGAAGGATCGCGCTCGATCTTCTGGCGCAGCCGGTAGACGTGAGTTTCGAGGGTGTGAGTGGTGACGCCGGAATTGTAGCCCCAGACTTCCTCCAGCAGCACGTCGCGGGTCACCACCTTCTGGTCGGCGCGGTAGAGATATTTGATGATCGAGGCTTCCTTTTCGGTCAGCCGTACCTTGGCGCCGCGCGGGTCGATCAGAAGCTTCTGGCTGGGCTTGAACGTGTAGGGGCCGACCGAGAAAGTGGCGTCCTCGCTCTGCTCGTGCTGGCGCAGCTGGGCGCGGATGCGGGCCAGCAGCACGGCAAAGCGGAACGGCTTCGTCACATAGTCGTTGGCGCCGGCCTCGAGGCCAAGGATGGTGTCGGAATCGGTATCGTGGCCGGTCAGCATGATGATCGGCGCCTTGTAGCCGCCCTTGCGCAATATCTTTACCGCCTCGCGGCCATCCATGTCGGGCAGGCCGACATCCATGATGAGCAGGTCGATGAGCCCGCCGCGCGCCGTGGCGACGCCTTTGGCGGCGGTCGCTTCCTGCAGGACATCGAATTCCTCATAAAGCGACAATTGCTCGACAAGGGTGCCGCGCAGGTCGTCATCGTCGTCGACGATCAGAATGGTGCGTGAAGTCATGGATCAATCCGTTGTTTTGAAAAGAGATTTCAGTTGACCGCAGCCTGTTTATGCGGAAGCTGACCGGCACAACAGCCGTTCACAGTGATTTGTTCCGTGGCACGATCATACAAGAAAAAACACGATCGCAATGCAGTCGGCGCAATTTTGCCGAAAGGGCTCGCCGTGCTCACCGTGCGCGCGCGCCCAGGCCATGCCAGCCAAGGCTTTCTGCAGGCCGGCAAACTGGTGTTTCCATGTGCGCTGGGGCATGGCGGCATCTCGGCGGCCAAGCGCGAGGGCGACGGCGCCACGCCGCTTGCCTCGATGCGGATATTGTCGGGATATTTTCGCGGCGACCGTTTTGCCGGCGGCCGCCGGACGCGGCTCGCGATGACGCCGATTGGCCGCGACCTCGGCTGGTGCGAAGTGCCTGGGGACCGCAACTACAACCGCCCGGTCAAAATCCCCTATGGCGCCAGCCATGAGCGGATGCTGCGCACCGACGATCTCTATGACGCCTGCCTGGTGCTGGACTGGAACATTGTGCCGCGGCGGCGCGGGCGCGGCAGCGCCATCTTCTTCCACCTGGCGCGCCCCGGCTTTACGCCGACGCAAGGCTGCGTCGCGGTAACGGCTCGCACCATGGCGCGGCTGCTGCCGCTGCTGTCGGAACGGACGGTGATAAGGGTGGCAAGGTAGGGAAGAATAGTGAGCGAATTGGTCGGGAAGGATATTCGCGGACCCGCCGCTTAGCTTCACTACTCACTACACCGTCCTAGCGCTTCCTCGGCAGCTGCCAACCCGTGTCGAGAAGGCCGAGCCGACCGAGTTCGCGGTCCATGGCGCGTGCGATGTCCTTGCGTTCGCCGCCGATGTCGCGCAGCTGGCGATCAGAGAGATCCTCGACATTCTCGTAGGGAAGATTGACCGCGATTTTTGCGTAGCGAAACCAGTCAAGCACGGCGCGCAGCCAGGCCGGGCGGAGGGTAACAGGGCGCAAGGTGATGTCAGACATGGTGCAATCCGCTTCTCCGGACATCAAATCCGGTTTGATGTTTCTTCGATGACCAGATCATGACCGATTGAAATCAAAACGGGAAACGAGTAGTTTTTTCTGCATCTTCAAGTTTTTTTTGAGAATTGGAATGCTCGACCGAACTCTCCTCGTCTGGCACTAATGGCGCGCCTGCTGCCTGGAACCCGTGCGCTGCGGACGCTGGAGGCAGCGGCCCGGCATCTCAATTTCACCCGCGCCGCCGACGAGCTCGGCCTGACGCCGGCAGCGGTCAGCCATCAGATCAAGGAAATCGAGGATCAGCTCGGCATCGTGCTGTTCACACGCACCAGCCGCACGATCCGGCTGACCGAGGCGGGTGCGGTGCTGTTCGAAGCTTCGACCGATGCGCTCGACCTGCTTGGCCGGGCCGTCTCACGGGCGCAGAAGACGGCACGCGGATCGGCGCTGCTGAAGGTCACCCTCGATGCGCAATTCGCGACGAAGTGGCTGATGCGGCGCGTCGACGATTTTCGCAAGCAGCATCCGGCGATCGAGCTGCGTTTCGACATCAGCTACGAGGTGCGCGACTTCGATCGCGACGACGTCGATCTCGGCATCCGTTTCGGCACCGGCAAATATCAGGGGCTTCGCTCGCACCGGCTGTTCGAAAACGTTATCATTCCGGTCTGCAGCCCGGCCCTGTTGCGGGCCGGGCCGCCGCTCAAGGAGCCGCGCGACCTGTTTCATCATACGCTGGCGCATATCGAGTGGTCGCGCCAGGGCGTCACCTGGCCGAACTGGAGCATGTGGATGGCGGCGGCGGGCGTCGACGATTTCGACGACAGCCGGACCATCGTGTTCGGCAACTCGACGGATGCCGTCCAGGCCGCGCTCGACGGCAACGCGGTCGCGCTCGCCGATTTCGCCATGGTGGCAAACGACCTTTCGGAAGGTAGGCTGATCCGGCCGTTCGAACTCGGCATCAAGGTCGCGCCCGAATTCGCCTATTTCCTGGTCTATCCGGAGACCGCGGCGAATGATCCGCGCATCGTCGCCTTTCGCGATTGGCTTCTCGAGGAAATCGCCAGGACCCCGAGCTGACGGTCAGCCCGCCGCCGCGCCGAACCAGCCGATCACCGCGCCGATGAGAAGCAGCACGCCGAGCCAGTGACCAACATCGATGAGCGTCAGATCCCAGCCGAAACCTTCGTAGCGATGGTTGACCGAAAGCGTGGTGGCGACGAACCCCAGCCAGAGAACGAAGCCGAAGATCACCCCGGCAAGCAGGCTCGGCTCGCCGCCGGTCACGGCGCCGATGATCAGCGACATGACCAGCGCCATGACGAGCTCCGCGATGAAGGAGACGACGAAGGGCAGCATCGATTTGCTCATCGTCGCCGGATCAAGCTTGGCGGCCTTCAGCCACGGCTTGCTCAAGCCCATGTACCAGGCCCCGCCGAACAACCACGCCACGACGGCGGCGACGATTACCGCCAGCCAATTGATTGCTGAAAAATCCATGGTTCCCTCCGGTCGATTGCGCGATGGAACGCCTGTTCGGCGATGCCGTCAAGCAAGGCGCCAGACGGTGGTGCGCTTGACCTCGGCGTCCTCCAGCGCCCGGGTCACCGCCACTTCGTAGACGTCAAGCGGCTCCAGCCCGGTCTTCGGCAGATAGGAGCGGCCGGGATCGCCGACGAGAATGTCGGCACCGCGCGCCCTCAGCCGGGCGAACCACGGCATCAGCCTGTCGGCGAAAGTTTTGTCGTAGAAGACGTCGCCGGCCAGCACCACGTCCCAGCCGGCATCGCTGCCGATGCAGTCGCCGATGAGGAATTTTATCTCGGTCCCATTTGCCTCGGCATTGAGGCGGATCGCGGTCGCGCAGAACGGGTCGATATCGGCGGCGATCACCTCGGCAGCTCCGGCCTTCACCGCGGCAATGGCGACAACGCCGGAGCCGGAGGCGAAGTCCAGCACGCGCTTGCCGCGCACCGCCGCCGGATTGTCGAGGATGTAGCGGGCAAGGCCTTGGCCGCCGGCCCAGGCAAAAGCCCAGAAGGGCGGCGGCAGGCCGATTTCGGTCAGCTCGTCCTCGGTCCGCCGCCACAGTTCGTGCGCCTCGTCGGCCAGGTGCAGGCGGATCTCCGGCACATGTGGCGGCGCCATCAGCGCCGTGTTGTCGAGGATGAATTTCCTGGCGCTGTCCGGCGTCAGCGCCGTCATGGCGCCGGCGTCAGGCCGCCCATGCGGCAAACCTCTTGCCATTCGGCCGGCGTCACCGGCTGCACAGACAGCCGCCCGAGCCGCACCAGCGCCATGTCGGCCAGCTTTTGATTGGCCTTGGCTTGCTCCAGCGTCACCGGCTTCGGCATGGCCTTGAAGGCGCGGATGTCGACGCACTCCCAGCGGGGATCGTCGGTGGTGCTGTCCTGATGGGCCAGAGCGCAGACTTCGGCGATGCCGACGATGTCCAGCCCGTCATTGGAATGGTAGAAGAAGCCGAGATCGCCGATCTGCATCGCCTTCATGTTGTTGCGCGCCGCATAATTGCGCACGCCGTCCCATTGCGTGCCGGCCTTGCCCTTGGCCTTGAGGTCCTCGAAGGAGAAGACCGAAGGTTCGGATTTGAACAGCCAGTAGTTCATTGTGTTGCTCCTCCTCAGGTGCCGCCGCGACTAAAAGCGCGTCGCGTTCGACCGGCCTCATGCGACGCGCTTTAGGTTCTTGTTGTATGCATGTCGCTATCACAAAACCGCTGCACACTTTTGCGCGACATGCATCAGATATCCGCCGGCTTGTTGAAACTCCAGTTCCACTGCCGGATTTCGACGCTTTCGAACAGCCCTGCCTTGGTATAGGGGTCGGCCGCCGACAGGGCTTTTGCCGCAGCCAGATCAGGCGCCTCGACAACGGCGAGAGTGCCGTTCGGCTTGCCGTCGGCGTCGAGGAACGGGCCGGCGAAGGCCAATTTCTTGTCGCCGTTCAGCCCTTCCAGGAAGGCAAGGTGCTTGGGCCGCGTATCGAGCCGCACCTGCAGCCTTCCTGGCTTGTCCTTGCAAATCAACGCAAACAGCATCTTTCCATCTCCGCAATCGTTCGCGATCACATGTCGGTTTCGGTCTTGAGTGGCCTTGTCATCAACGCCGACACAGCCTGGTCTATGGTTATGGTGCCGTCCAGTATGGCGGCGACGGCGGCGATGATCGGCGCGTCGATCCGGCGCTCGCCGGCGATGCGGGCGGCGATTGCCGCCGTCGGCACGCCTTCGGCCAAAGGCAAGCCGGCAAGCGGCTTGCCTTGCCCCAGCGCCAGCCCATAGGCGAAATTGCGCGACTGCGCGGACGAGCAGGTGAGCAGCAGGTCGCCGAGGCCGGAAAGCCCCATCAGCGTCTCCGGCTTGGCGCCAAAGGCGGCGCCGATGCGGCGCAATTCGACGAAGCCGCGCGTCACCATCGCCGCCTGGGCGCTGGCACCGAGCCCGGCGCCGGTGACGGCACCCGCGGCAATGGCAAAGACGTTCTTCAGCGCGCCGCCGATCTCGACGCCGATTAGATCGTCGCTCGAATAACAGCGCAGATTTTCCGCCGAAAAGCGGGCGGCAAGGTCGGTGGCCAGAGCCTCGTCGCGGGCGGCGACCACGACGGCCGTCGGCAGGCCCCTGGCGACGTCGGTGGCAAAGCTTGGGCCGGACAAAGCGGCGACCGGATTTGCCGGCAGTATTTCCTCGGTGATGGACGATAGCAGCGCGCCGGTGTCGCGCTCGATGCCCTTGGCGCAGAGGACCAGCGGGACGCCTTTCGGCATATGGCTGGACGCGGCCGTCAGCATAATCCGCAACGATTGCGCCGGCGCTACCGCCAGAACGCAGTCGGCACCGTCGAGCGCCGCCTCGATGTCGCTCGTCGCCACGATGCCGGGATCGAGCGCGATGCCCGGCAGATAGCGCGGATTTTCGCCACGGTCGACCGCCGCGACGGTCTCCGGGTCGCGCGCATAGAGGCGGACGAAATGACCGGCGCGCAGCGTGGCCAGCGCCAGCGCCGTGCCCCAGGCGCCGCCGCCGAGCACGGCGACGCGCCAGCCGCTTGGCGCCTTGTGCTCGCTGCCGGTCATGCCTTGGCCCCACGCCGGCCCGAGCCGACCATCGGGGCCGAGATGCTGTCCAGCGGCCAGCGCGAGCGCGGCACGAGATCGGCGGCGTTTTCACCTGATATGCCGGCGCGCAGGCGCTCGATGCCGGCCCAGGCGATCATCGCCGCATTGTCGGTGCAGAGGTTGAGCGGCGGCGCGACGAAGCTGAACCCGGCCTGCTCGCAAAGACTCTGCAATGTCGCCTTGATGGTCCGATTGGCGGCCACGCCGCCGGCGACAACCAATGCAGGCTCGGCTTTGTCCGGGAATTGCTGACGGAACCGGGTCAGCGCCCGCGCAACACGGTCGCCCAGCGCATCCGCCACCGCCGCCTGGAACGAGGCGCAGATATCGGCAACATCCTGATCGCTCAGCGGGGCGATCGCGGTTGCCGCCTGGCGCACCGCGGTCTTGAGGCCGGAGAAGGAAAAATCGGGCTGCACCGAGCCCTTCATCGGGCGCGGAAAGGCGAAACGCGTCGCGTCACCGGTTGCCGCCGCCTTCTCGACATTCGGTCCGCCCGGATAGGGCAGGCCGAGCATCTTGGCCGTCTTGTCGAAGGCCTCGCCAAGCGCGTCATCGATCGTCGTCGCCCAGCGCTGGTAGTCGCCGACGCCGCGTACGGCGACGATCTGGGTATGACCGCCGGAGACCAGCAGCAAGAGGTAGGGAAAGTCGAGCCCGTCGATCAATCTGGCCGTCAGCGCGTGACCTTCGAGATGGTTGATGGCGATCAGCGGTTTTTTGGCTGCCGCGGCGATTGCTTTGGCCGTCATCAGGCCGACGATCAGCCCGCCGACAAGACCGGGACCGGCGGTGGCGGCAATCGCATCGATATCGGCGAGGTCGACGCCGGAATCGGCGAGCGCTGCTTCGATGATGCCGTCGAGCGCCTCGACATGGGCGCGCGCGGCGATCTCCGGCACGACGCCGCCGAAAGCGGCATGCTCCTCGATCTGGCTGAGCACGATGTTCGACAGGATTTGCGGCGTGCTGCGACCGTCCAGCGCCACCACGCTGGCGGCGGTCTCGTCGCAACTCGTCTCGATGCCCAGAACGCGGATCAATTCGTCGCTGTCCAAAAATCGTACAGATTGTACTGTCGGCCTTTCCCCGATAGGAGAAAACCCGAAAACCTGCCGGGGGTTATCACGGACGGCGCGTCATGCAAACAACCTTGAAAATCGGAACACGCGGCAGCCCGCTGGCGCTGGCGCAGGCGCATGAAACGCAGGCGCGACTGATGGCGGCGCATGGCATGCCGGCGGAAGCTTTCGAGGTGGTCGTCATCTCGACCAGCGGCGACCGCATCCAGGACCGGCCGCTGTCGGAAGCCGGCGGCAAGGGCCTGTTCACCAAGGAGATCGAGGAGGCGCTGCTGGCGCGCCGCATCGACATCGCCGTGCATTCGTCGAAGGACATGCCGACGCTGTTGCCCGAGGGGCTGGAACTGTCCGCGTTCCTACCGCGCGAAGACGCGCGCGATGCCTTCATCGGCAAGGCGGCGCGAACGATTGCCGGCCTGCCGCAAGGCGCCAGGGTCGGTTCGTCGTCGCTGCGGCGCCAGGCGCTGATCCGGCGGATGCGGCCGGACGTCGAAGTGGTGATGTTTCGCGGCAATGTGCAGACGCGGCTGCGCAAGCTCGACGACGGCATCGCCGACGGCACCATCCTCGCCTATGCCGGGCTGAAGCGGCTCGGGCTCGAAGACGTGGTCACCGACCTGATGCCGCTCGAGGTCTTTCCGCCGGCGCCGGGGCAAGGCGCGATCTGCATCGAAAGCCGCATCGGAGACCGCGACGTGGAACAGATGCTGGCAGCGATCCACGACGGGCCGACCGGCGAGGCGCTGGCCTGCGAGCGCGCCTTCCTGGCGGCGCTCGACGGGTCCTGCCGCACGCCGATCGCCGGACATGCGACGATATCGGGCGGAACGGTTTCCTTTGCCGGGCTGATCATCTCGCCCGATGGCACGCAGTCGCATGAAGTCAGGCTGCAAGGGCCGGCGCAGGAGGCGGCGCGCATTGGCGCGGAAGCCGCGGCGACCGTTCGGGCCAGGGCCGGCGAAACATTCTTCGATGGCTGGACCTGACATGCTCCGCGTCCTTGTGACGAGGCCCGAACCGGGCGCGTCGCGCACGGGGCGCCGGCTTGCGGATGCCGGCTTTCAGCCGATCCTGCTGCCATTGACCGGAACCGTGGCGCTGCCGGTCGATGCCGGCGCGCTCGCTGACGCCGCGGCGGTCGCGGTCACCAGCGCCAATGCCGTTCGCCATGCGCCGAAAGAGGTCATCGCGGCGCTCGCCGGCTTGCCGTGCCACGCCGTCGGCAGGAAGACGGCGGAAGCCGCCCGCGCTGCCGGGTTTCTGTCGGTCAGCGAAGGCCCGGGCAATGCCGAGGCGCTGGCCGATGCGCTTGCTGGCGGTTACGCGGGGCAGACGATCGTCTATCTCTGCGGGCGAGTGCGATTTCCCGGCTTCGAGGAAGGGCTGTTGGCGTCGGGCGTTCAGGTCCGCGCCGTCGAGACCTACGACACCGTTGTCCTGGATTACTCCGACGAGGCCGTTCTTGCGCGCCTGTCCGCCCAGCCGGTCGAGGCGGTGCTGCTCTATTCGGCCAAGGCGGCCACCGCTATGCAGGCCCTGGCTAGCCGGCCGGCGCTGCGTGGTGTTTTTGAAAAAACGCGCTTTTTCGGATTATCGGGGCGCATCGCCGCGGCGTTGGGCGACGTCGCCGAGATCCGGATTGCGCCTGAGCCCAGCGAGGATGCGCTGCTGGGACTTTTGCAGGCGCCGCGCTGACCGGCATCCGCCGCTGCTCTGTGCCAGCTTGTTCCAAACGTTGGCGCCGCCCCTCACCTGCCTGCCGGCATCCTCTCCCCGTATAGTGACGGGGAGAGGGTGCCTTCGCCGAGGATTTCGCCAACCTCCAGCGTTGCAGAAGAAGCGTCGAGACTCGTGAGAGCCCTTCTCCCCGTCACTGTACGGGGAGAAGGGCCCGGCAGGGCGATGAGGGGCAGTGCCAACGTGGATGACTGCGCTCGGGGCACATTTTGTTCTTGCTTTGTGCCGGCAGCTATGCTACTAATTTGGTTATGGTGCTAATTGGCTCCAACGACCCGCCCGCCGAGGCGGGTTTTTTGTGTGCCGAGCATGGGCCTTGGCTTGACACGTGGATTCGGCCCTGCGGCGTTTTGCCAAAACTGAACTCCAAGCCGTGGCGTCATCACGCCGCCCCTTTTCACCGCTTGGTGATGTGCTAGACCCTTCAAACCATCCCGAAGCGAATTTTGCGGAGCCCGAGCATGGTCAAGACGCCGAAGATGCGGCATTCCAAGAGCCGCCGTGAGCCGGTGACCATCGAGCTTGAGCCTGGCGCCGTCTCGCGAGTCGCCGACGAACAGGATGCCGTGACCTCGCAGACCGACGAGGCGCGGGCCGAGGAAGCGGCGAACGCCTCGCAGCCGGAGCCACCTGAAGAGCCGGTGCATGCGGACCAGACCGATCTCGAGCCATGGGAACATGCCGACGCAGCCGCGCCGGCCGGCACGCAAGAGCCGGCGGACGCCGGCGTCGATTCTGCCAGGGAAGCGGAAACCCCTTATCCCGCCGGTTCGGATGCGCCGGCCGGGCGCTCCACGGTTTCCGACTACAGTTTCGAAGATGCATCCAGAGGAACCGGGGCCAACGAACCGGGGATCCCAGGTTCCGGCGAGAAGACAGCTGAGACGAGGGACGACCATATGGCAGCGCAGCCGAAGCGAAGCGGCATCAACGGCATCGCCGCCGGTATTATCGGCGGCGTCATCGCCCTCGCCGCGGCCGGCGGGCTGCAATTTGCCGGCCTGCTCGGTGCGCCGGGGTCGGGCGGCGTGTCGCTCGACGCGGTCAATGGTGAGATCGTTTCGCTGAAACGCGAGGTCGCGGACCTCAGACAGGCCGGCGCCAACAATGACGCATCGGCCAAGGTGGACGGGCTGTCGGCGGCGCTGGATCAGGTGAGGGCGGACGTTGCGACGTTGAAGTCGGCGGTCGAGCAAGGCGGTGCCGGCGACAATGCCGGCCTGGCGGCACTTGGCGACAAGGTAAGGCAGATCGAGACGGCGGTTGCGGCCCTCGGCAAGGCCGGCGGCACGGCGCCGGTCGATCTCGGCCCGCTCAACGAAAGGCTGGCCGCGCTCGATGCGCTGGTGAAATCGGCCGGCGACACGGCAAAGGCGCAGGAAGGCCGGCTTGCGGCCCTGGAACAGTCGGTTTCACAGATCTCGGGCAAGGTCGATGCACAGGCTTCGCAGCCGAAGATCGCACTGGCCATTGCCGCTTCGGCGCTCAAGGCAGCGCTCGACCGTGGTGCACCGTTCGCCGCCGAACTCGAAACCTTTGCCGCGATCTCACCCGATGCACCCGAGATCGCGACGTTGCGCACCTATGCCGAAAAGGGCGTCCCGATGCGCTCCGAGATTGCCGCCGAAGCGGACGCCGCCGCCAACGCCATGGTCGCTGCCGCGACGCCCATCGACCAGAATGCCGGCATCCTGCAGAAGCTGCTGTCCAGCGCCGAATCGCTGGTCAAGGTCAGGCCGATCGGCGCCGTCGAAGGCACTGGCGTTCCGGAAACCGTCGCGCGCATGGAGGTCGCGGTCAACCAGGGCGACTACGCCAAGGCGCTCAGCGAATACGAAACCCTGCCTGAGGCGGCCAAGGCCGCCGGCGCCGACTTTGCCGGCAAGCTGAAAGCGCGGATGGAGGTCGAGACGCAGATCGATTCGCTCATCGCCGGCGCGATGAAGGCATGAGGAACCCAATGATCCGCATCCTCGCCTTCCTTGCCGCCGTCTTTGCGCTCGGGCTCGGCTTCGCCTGGCTGGCCGACCGGCCGGGCGAAATGCTCGTCACCTTCAACGGCTATCAATACCAGGTCAGCCTGATGGTCGCCGCGGTGGCGGTCGTTGCCGTGGTTGCCGCGGTGATGATCGTCTGGTGGCTGGTCAAGGCGCTGTGGAACAGCCCCTATACGATCTCGCGCTATTTCCGCGTGCGTCGCCGCGACCGCGGCTACCAGGCGCTGTCGACCGGGATGATCGCCGCCGGCGCCGGTGACGGCGCGCTCGCCCGCAAGAAGACCAAGGAAGCGGCAAAGCTGATCCGCTCCGATCAGGAGCCACTGATCCAGCTGCTCGACGCGCAGGCCTCGCTGCTCGAAGGCGACCATGAAGGCGCCCGCGAAAAGTTCGAGACCATGCTCGATGATCCCGAAATGCGGCTGCTCGGCCTGCGCGGGCTTTATCTCGAGGCCGAGCGGCTCGGCGACCGCAACGCAGCCCGCCACTATGCGGGCCGGGCCGCGGCGGTGGCGCCGCAACTGGCCTGGGCGGCCGAATCGACGCTGGAAGACCTGACCGGGCGTGGCGACTGGGATGGCGCGCTGAAACTGGTCGATGCCCAGAAGTCGACCCGGCAGATCGAGCGCGATGCGGCCAACCGGCGTCGCGCCGTGCTGCTGACTGCCAAGGCGCAGGCGCTGATCGACAGCGATGCCAATGCTGCAAGGGCGGCGGCGCTCGAAGCCAACCGGCTGCGGCCGGATTTCGCACCGGCGGCGGTCGTCGCGGCGAAATTGCTGTTTCGGCAGAACGACGTGCGCAAAGGCTCGAAAATCCTCGAGGCGGCGTGGAAGGCCGAGCCGCACCCGGAGATCGCGGAGCTCTATGTCCATGCCCGGCCGGGCGATGCCGTGCTCGACCGGCTGAACCGGGCAAAGAAGCTGCAGGAGCTGAAGAAGAACCATGCCGAGGCCTCGCTTGCCGTGGCGCGCGCCGCGCTCGATGCGCAAGATTTTGCAACCGCCCGCCGCGAGGCGGAAGCCGCCATCCGCATGGATCGCCGCGAAGGCGCCTATCTGCTGCTGGCCGACATCGAGGAGGCCGAGAGCGGTGACCAGGGCAAGGTGCGGCAGTTGCTGTCGAAGGCGGTGAGAGCGCCGCGCGACCCGGCCTGGGTCGCCGACGGCGTCGTCTCCGAACGCTGGGCTCCGGTATCGCCGATCACCGGCAGGCTCGACGCATTCGAATGGCGGGCGCCGATGGAGCGGCTCGGCCAGTTGATCGACAGCCATGAAGAGACTCCGGAGGGACCGATGCCGGCCATCGCGGCTCCAGCCAAACCGGTACAGGAAACAGCCGAGGCGATCGAGCACACAGCCGTTGCTGCCGAGACACCGGGCACAGCGACCGAAGTGAGGACGGAAAACCGTGCCGCCGAGGATCATGTGACACCAATTACCGCGGCGGCGTTTGCCCAAGTGCCGGAAGATGCCGAAGCCGTCGAGCCGGCGCAGGAGCTGACGCGGCTGCCCGACGATCCCGGCGTCGATCCCGACGACGCGGCGGACAAATCGACGCGCCGGTTTCGTTTGTTCTGATAAGGGTCGAGTGGACCCGGGCTTATTGGGAATGATTTAATGTTCGAACGCGTTTTGTCGTTTCTAAGGGATCTGCCGTCCGGTGGTGGCGCCAGCCCCAGCGCCGACGATCCGCGCGTTGCCGCGTCCGCCCTGCTTTTCCACGTGATGAACGCCGACGGGGTGCGCCAGGATACCGAATGGGAGCGGTTCAAGAAGGTGCTGGCGGAAAGCTACTCGATCAGCGGCGACGAACTCGACGCGTTGGCGGCTGCCGGCGAGCGGGCCGACAATGAGGCGATCGACCTCTACGCCTTCACCAGCGTGCTCAAGCGCCATCTCGACGCCGAGGCGCGAAAGGCCTTCATCGGTCTGATGTGGGAGATCGTCTATGCCGATGGCGAGCTGCACGAACTCGAGGACAATACCGTCTGGCGGGTCGCCGAGCTGATCGGCGTCGAACGTCGCGACCGTGTCGAGGCGCGCCTCAAGGCGGCCGCCGCGGCTCCTGGTGCTGCCGGAACGTCAAGCGACGAATAGACAGGGTCCAGCCTTCCAATGCCGCCCAAGCCAAGCCCGAGACCAAAGATCCTGATCGTGCTGCATCAGGAGCATTCGAGCCCCGGACGGGTCGGCCATATGCTTATCGAGGAAGGCTTCGACCTCGACATCCGCCGACCGCCGCTCGGCGAGGCCTTGCCGCAGACGTTGGATGGCCATGCCGGCGCAGTGGTGTTTGGCGGCCCGATGAGTGCCAATGACGGCGACGAGTTCGTCCGCCGCGAGACCGACTGGCTTAAAATTCCGCTCAACGAGAACCGGCCGCTGCTTGGCATCTGCCTCGGCGCGCAAATGCTGGTCAAGCATCTTGGCGGCAGGGTCGAGGGCCACGGCGAGGGCCTCGTCGAAATCGGCTGGTATCCGCTTAAGGCGACCGAAGCGGGCAGCAGGCTGATGCATTGGCCGGAGATGGTCTATCAATTCCATCGCGAGGGCTTTTCGCTGCCAAAGGACGCGACGCTTTTGGCGACGGCCGAAACCTATCCCAACCAGGCCTTCCGCTATGGCGACAATGCCTGGGGCATCCAGTTCCATGGCGAATTGACCCGGGCGATGATGCAGCGCTGGGTGGTGCGCGGCGCGCACCGCTTCGAACTGCCCGGCGCACAGCCCGGCCGCGACCATCTCGGCGGCCGGCTGATCTGGGACATGCACCTCAAGCGCTGGCTCGGCGAGTTCCTGCCGATGATTTTCGGCAAGCCGGCGCTGCGGTAATCAGTTTCGCCCCCTGAGATGACGCACCTTGCGCAGCTGCGGGAACAGCACCGCCCATAGCCCGGCAACAGCGATCGCCCCGACACCGCCGACCACCACGGCCGGAACCGTGCCGATCAGCGCGGCCATGGTGCCGGCGCGGAATTCGCCGAGCTCATTGGAGGCGCCGACAAACACCTGGTTGACGGCGTTGACGCGGCCGCGAACGTCGTCCGGCGTCCACAGTTGGATCAGCGTCTCGCGGATATAGACGCTGAACATGTCGGTGGCGCCAAGCAAGGCGAGAGCAGCGATCGACAGCCAGGTGATGGTCGAGAGGCCGAACAGGACGGTGAACGCGCCGAACAGCGCAACGAAGCCGAGCATGACAAGGCCGGCATGGTTGCGGATCGGGTGTCCGGCCAGCCAGATGGCGACGCAGATGGCGCCGACGCCGGGCGCCGAGCGCAACAGGCCGAGCCCCCACGGGCCGAGTTCGAGGATATCGCGCGCGTAGACCGGCAGCAGCGCCGAGGCGCCGGACAGGAGCACCGCGAACAGGTCGAGCGAAATCGCGCCGAGCACGATCTTTTCGCTCCAGATATAGCCGAAGCCGGCGAACAGGGTCTGTACCGTCGGCCTGTCGGTCCTGCTGCGCTGGGCAGGTTTCGGGATGGTGAAGATCAGCACGGCGGCAATGAGCATCAGCACGGCCGCTGTGGTGTAGGCAGCTTCGGCCGAAAGCCCGTAGAGCAGGCCGCCGGCGACCGGCCCGACGATGGTTGCCGTCTGCCAGGCGGAAGAGTTCCAGGCGATGGCGTTGGCGAAATCCTCAGGCGGCACCAGATTGGCGAACAGCGATGACGAGGCCGGCCCGAAGAAGGCGCGCGCAATGCCGAACATGGCGAGCACGATGAAGACCGGCATCGGCCCGGAGAGGCCGCGCAGCGTCAGCAGCAGGAGGGCCAAGGCGCAGCCCGCCTCGACCAGCACCGCCAGCGCCATGATCAGCCGGCGCCCGAAACGGTCGGCAACGTCGCCGGTGACCAGCACCAGCAGCAGCGAAGGCAGGAACTGGACGATGCCGACAAGGCCGAGGTCGAACGGGTCGCGGGTCAGATCGTAGATCTGCCAGCCGACGGCGACCGACACGATCTGGGTGGAGAATGTCGAGAGGAAGCGCGCCGCCCAATAGCTCAGGAACGGCCGGTGGCGAAAGGCGGCATAGCGCTGGTCGGATGGTACTTGGGATTCTGCGGTCATGGAATAAGGCCCCGTGGCGGCGATGTCGGCCGGCGGGGCACTTCCACGATGGGCGCTGGTCCGGCCAAAAAAGCCTTTAACGCAGTTCGGCCGGAGGCGCGCGCAAAAATCCGGCCTGGATCAACAATTTCGTTCTTGCAGATAACAAGCGGATGGCGGCGGATCGCAGATCGCAAACTTTCGAGATTAGCCGAAACACCTCTCGTTTCGTCATCCCAGGGCGGAGCAAGGAGCGAAGCGACGCGGCGCAGACCCTGGGATCCATGCCATTGCATCTGCCGAAGAATGCAACGGTTCAGAACGGCACTTGCGTCGGCACCGGCGCCAGCTACCCTTCAACCATGACCGGCTATACCTATATGACCGCAAGCCAGAAGCGCGGCACGATCTATATCGGGGTTACGAATGATCTCGGCCGCCGCATGCCGGAGCACAAATCCGGCGAGGGCTCGCGGTTCACCAGCCGCTACGGTGTGCAGCGTCTGGTCTGGTATGAGGAACATTTCGACATTGTCGACGCCATCCAGCGCGAGAAGTCGCTGAAGCGCTGGCCACGCCGATGGAAGATCGAGCTGATCGAGAAGACCAACCCTGAGTGGTTCGAGCTTTTTCGCGGGACGGGGTGGTAGCGTACGGTTCCGGTCCGCAGGCGCACTGCCGCGAGGTAACGGCATGGATCCCAGGGTCTGCGCCGCGTCGCTTCGCTCCTTGCTCCGCCCTGGGATGACGAACGGAGGGTGTTCGGCTAATCTCGAAAACTTGTAATTCGCCATCAATCGTCGTCCGATACACCGGACGCGCTGCCACTCTCCGACATCAGCGATTAGCCTTCAGCCATCCTACCTTCGTCCTAGGGCCGAGCAAGGAGCGAAGCGACGCGGCGCAGACCCTAGGATGCCATGCCGTGAGCTTCGAGCGTCGCAGCTTCCGCCGAACACAAACAGACCGACCAGCGGAACGCGTTCAATGTGCATCCCGCTCGATCTAACGGTATCAAACCGTCGCCTTGGCCTTCCTGCTCCGGCTCTTGACGGGCGCGGGCGGGGCGGCTTTGCGGCCGAGGCCGATCGCCTTGGCCAGCTGCGAACGCGAGGCCGCGTAGTTGGGAGCGACCATCGGGTAGTCCGACGGCAGGCCCCATTTGGCGCGGTAGGCGTCTGGCGTCAGCCCGAAATGAACGCCGATATGGCGCTTCAAGGATTTGAACTTCTTGCCGTCCTCGAGACAGATGATGTAGTCCGGCGTCACCGATTTCTTGGGATTGACGGCAGGCGTCAGCGGCGCGGCGACCGGCACTGCCGGTTGCCCCAGCCCACCTATGGAAGCGCTGACGCTGGCGATGAGATCGCCGAGGCCGGAAGCCGGCAAGCGGTTCTTCTCGACATATGCGGAGACGATATGGGCGGTCAGCTCGAGCAGGTCGATGTCTTTGCGAGCGTTGTTGTTGTCGTCGGTCAATCTATCTCTCCGTCCGTGGGGGTCGCAGAAATTCCTAGTCGGCAAATCTGCGCAATGCAATGACGCCGCGCCACGTCACACATTATTTTGAATAATAATACTAACGGCAGCGCGGGATTAACAACCCTGAGCCGGTGCTCGATAATATCAGACAATCAGCAATATCAGATAATCAGGGATTTGTCGCGCCACAGTCGAAATCCGCCTTCGAAGGCGCGTGTGTTGTCGCCGCGTCTGCAATCGGCGGGCAAGTCGGTGAGTTCATCGACATTGCCGCCGCCGATGACCACGTAATCCGGCTGCATGGCGGTGCGAAGCCGGTCGACGACGTCGAAGACGTATTTGCGCCATTTCTTCTTGCCGCGCTTTTGCAGCCCGCGTTCGCCGACATAGTCTTCGAAACTGCCGCGCTTCTTGTAGGGAAGATGGGCAAGCTCCATCGGCTGGGCGACGTTATCGACGATCATCGCGGCCCCCAGGCCGGTGCCGAGGCCAAGGAACAGCATGCGGCCGCCTTCATAACTGCCGACGGCCTGCATCAGCGCATCGTTGACGACCTTCACAGGCTTGCCGAACTCAGCGGCGAAATCGCAGCCGACCCAGCCCTTGCCGAGATTGGCCGGTTCGGTCAAAGGCCGGTTGTGGTGCACGGGACCCGGATAGCCCATCGAGACGACATCGTAGTGCAGCCCTTCGGCGAGCGTCTTCACCGCAGCGACCATCTGCTGCGGCGTCAGCTCCGGTCCGGAAGCGGTCTTGCGCTCCTCTGCGCCGGCGCTGGTGCGGATCTTGACGTGCGAGCCGCCGATGTCGATCGCAAGCACGATCTGTTCAGCGTCGGGTGCCGGTCGCTTCACCGCTTTGGCCATCGCTTTCGCCTCCCAGAAATCATTTCGCTGGATTGATCCAGCCGTTCGGCGGCCCGAATCCAGCCATGGCTTCGGCCGGCCCCCACGTCTTTGGCGCGTAGACAGGGGGTGGCGTGGTGTCGCCGAGCACCGGACCGACGATGCGCCAGGCGAGTTCGCTGGCGTCCTGGCGGGTGAACAGCTGGCCGTTGCCGTTCATGGCGTCGCCGATCAACCGCTCGTAAGGCGGCATGTCGCCCTTGCTGTCGTCCAACGCGGTGAGCTCGACCTGTTCGCCGACCATGTCGTCGCCGGGTGCCTTGCGCCGGGCTCCGATCGAGATCGCCACTTGCGGATCGATGCGGAAACGCACGTGATTGCATTCGCCGGGTTTGATCGGATCGAAGACGTCGAGCGGCGGCCGCTTCAGCCGCACGATGACCTCGGTGGCGTGCACCGGCAGGGATTTGCCGGCGCGGATGAAGAACGGCACATCCTGCCAGCGCCAGGTATCGACGAAAAAGCGCACCGCCGCGAAGGTCTCGACCGGCGAGTTCGGCGCCACGCCCGGCTCGTTGAGATAGCCGTCGAACTGCCCGCGCACGACATCGTCCCTGGTCAGCGTCCGAATCGCCCGCAGCACCTGCACCTTCTCGTCGATCAGATCGTCGGCCGAGCGGCCGACCGGCGGCTCCATGGCGAGCAGCAAGAGGATGTTGAGCAGGTGGTTTTCGATGACGTCGCGGATGCAGCCGACCTCGTCATAGAAGCGGCCGCGCCCCTCGACACCGAAATCCTCGGCCATGGTGATCTGCACGCTCTCGACGTAATTGCGGTTCCAGATCGGCTCGAGGAAGGAATTGGCGAAGCGGAAATAGAGCAGGTTCTGGATCGCCTCCTTGCCGAGATAATGGTCGATGCGGAAGATCGACTTTTCGTCGAAGACCAGATGCAGCACCCGGTTCAGCCAGCGCGCCGATTGCAGATCGTGGCCGAACGGCTTTTCGACCATCAGGCGCGCGCCCTGGGCGGCGCCCGACTGCTCCAGCCCCTGGACGACGACCTCGAACATGGCCGGCGGCACCGCCAGATAGTGCAGCGGCCGCTCAGCGCTGCCCAGCGCGGTCTTCAGCTTCTCGAAGGTCGCAGGCGCCCGGTAGTCGCCGCTGACATAGCGAAGCAGCGAGGCAAGCCTGGCAAAGATCTTCTCGTCGATGCTGCCGATGGCATTGACGATACCGTCGCGGGCGCGCGCCTGCAGCTTGGCGAGGTCCCAGGGATCGAAGGCGACGCCGATCACCGGCTCGTTCAGCGTTCCCTTGGCCACCATGGCGTAGAGGGCGGGAAAGATCTTCTTGTGGGCGAGATCGCCGGTGGCGCCGAAAAGCACCAGCGTGTCGGACCGTTCCTGGCTCATGGGCGTGCCTCCCTGTCGCCCGTCACGAGCCGGCCTTCGGTTTTTCGACATGACCGCCAAAGGCATAGCGCATGGCGGACAGAAGCTTGTCGGCGAATTCGGATTCGCCTTGCGAGGAGAACCTGTCGAACAGCGCCGACGACAGCACCGGCGCCGGCACGCCGGTGTCGATCGCCGCCTTCAGCGTCCAGCGGCCTTCGCCGGAATCCGATACCCGTCCGCCGAACTGCGTCAGCGCCGAATCGGCCTTCAACACGCCTGCCGTCAGGTCGAGCAGCCACGAGCCGATGACGCTGCCATGCCGCCAGACCTCGGCCACTTCGGCGATGTCAATGTCGAACTGGTAATATTGCGGGTTTTCCAGCGGGCTGGTTTCGGCGTCGGCGGTGCGCTGCCGTTTGCCGGCATTCGCCGACTTCAGGATGTTCATGCCTTCGGCATAGGCGGCCATGACACCATATTCGATGCCGTTATGGACCATCTTGACGAAATGGCCGGCGCCGCTTGGCCCGCAATGCAGATAGCCGAAGGGAGCGGTTCCGGCGTCCTTGCCGGGGGCAGGCGAAGCGGCGTCGGCGCCGGGCGCCAGCGTGGCGAAGATCGGATCGAGATGCTGGACCGCGCTGTCAGGGCCGCCGATCATCAGGCAGTAGCCGCGCTCGAGGCCCCAGACGCCGCCGCTGGTGCCGACATCGACATAGCTCAAGCCTTTCAAGGCCAGGCGCGCGGCGTGGTCGACGGCCTCATGATAATAGGAGTTGCCGCCGTCGATGATGATGTCCCCGGGCTCCATCAGGGCGGCCACCTGGTCGACGATCCGGCCGGTGATCGCCGCAGGCAGCATCAGCCAGGCGCTGCGCGGCTTCGTCAGCTTGCCGACGAAGTCCTCCATCGAGGCGGCTCCGACCGCGCCGGCGGTCACAAGCGCCGCGACGCTCGCCGGGTTGATGTCGTAGACGACGCATTCGTGGCCATCGCGCAGCAGGCGCCGAACCATGTTGGCGCCCATCCTGCCCAGTCCCATCATTCCTATCTGCATGGTCTCGTCCTGCCTTACTTGAGGGATCGATGATCTAGTGGCTGTGACGCATCGTCGATACCAACGGAAAAGTCGACATTCTCCCAACGGCTGGCATCGGACCAGAAGAATGTGAAGACAATGCTATTGCCCGGAGCGGCGTCGGCAACCGGCAACTCCGCGAGATAGATGCCGAAAAGGTTCGCGGCGGTCCCGGTGTCATGGACGGTAGCCCAATTGTCGCTGCTCCAATGAACCACCGCCCGGGCCAGAACTTCGATGCGCAGCGCCTTGCCTGCCGGGATGGTACGGATCTTGTGGTTGAAGCGCCATGCCCTGAGGCGCGACACCGTTCTGCCCTCGATATAGCGCTTGACGCCTTGTGGCGGCATGTCGAAGACGGCGCCGTCGCGGAGCGAACGCAGCAGCTTGATGTGCTCGGAATGCGCCCAAACCAGCGGCTTGGCGCTGCCGGAGGGGCCGCCATGCCGCAATTCGCGCTCCGGCATGTCTGGACCATCCCAGACCTGCTCCGGCAGCAGGCCGCCCGGCCCGGCGGAGCCCTCAAACGTCGCGAGCAGGCTTGCCGCTTTGTCCTTGCGCCCCGCCGCCAGCTCGTAATGCGCGCGCTCGCCGACCAGCAGCGGCCCGGGCCGGCCCTGGCCGGTTCCATCGAAGGGCGCGCCGTCCGCATGCTCACCGTAGCCGTCGCCGTTGTAGCGGTACCAGAGCGGCCCCTGCGGCAGCTCGCAACGCAATTGCGCGTCGATCACCTTGACCGTGTCGAGGATGCGCGGATCGTCGGCCGCCCTGAGGCCGAAACGGACCAGCGCCAGCGCGTCGGGGCTGACGATCGCCTTGGCCGGCCGGTCCGTATCGGCCGGCGGGCGGTTCTTGATCGGGACGTAGCCGTCTTTCGGCGATGCCGCGCCGGCTTTGTCGGGCGGCGCAATGCGGACATAGTAGCCCTCGACGCCGGCTTCATCGCCCGAGGAGCTACCGGCGACGTAGGTCCAGCGCTCGATCTGATCGTTCCAGACATCGGCGGTTTCGCGCAGGTAGTTTGCCGGCTCTGTTTTGCTGGCGGCATCGAACATGTCCGCAGCCGCTAGCAATGCGGCGATCTCGACGGCAAGCGTGAACGGGCTGTAGCCGGCGTCCTCTTCCCAGCGGTCTTCGCCGGTGACGGGGCCGTTGCGCACGATTAGGAGGCCGCGCGCTCGATCATCGGCATGAAGGAGGAGAGTACCGCAGGCGGCAAATGCCCGGCGCGGCGCAGCGCGTCGGCGAGCAGCAGCGGGAAGGCGCATTCGTCCATCTGGATGCCCGGCCAATAGGCCGAACCGTCGAGCCAGGCGTTCTGCGGCCAATGCCCGTCCGGCTGCTGGATCGAGCGCAGATAGCCAAGGATGCGCAAGGCTTCCGCCGGGTCGCCGGCGGCGAGGAAACCGCCGGCGGTTTCGACCAGATCGCGCGGCCAGACCAGGTGATAGCCGCCCAGATCGTCGTCGCCCTTGTTGAAGCCCCACGGGATCGACAGGCTGGCGACGGCTGCTCCGGTCGACGAGCGGTGTGCCGCCAGCACCGCAGTGCTGATGCGGTAGGGATTGAGGCCGAACGCCGCTTGCCGGTCCAGCGGCAGCAAACCGGCCTGCCATTGGCGCCATTTTTGACCATAGGATCTGACCGCGGGCTCAAAACCTTGCCTCAGGCTGGCAAAAGCGGTTTCCGCCGCCTGTTGCGGTGTCGTGCCGAAGCCGAGCGCCAGCAATATTTTTGGATTCGCGGCCGAAAAGCCGATCTCGCCGGTCAGCGCGACATTGCCATCCTCGGCCCTGCGGCAGGCCGGATCGAGCCGGCCGCCTTGACGAAGCTGCTGCCAGCCGTCGGAGGCGCCGACATAGCCGGCCGAGCACGCCTTCCACGGCAGCGACGAGGCGAGCGCCAGGCAGACGCCGCGTCCCGATGCAAACAGGACAGGCTGTCCTTCATGGCCGTCGATCCAGGCGGTGTTGCCCATGCCGGCGTTGACGAGGTGCGGCGCCAGCAGCGCGTAGACGCGGTAGTCGGCGGCCGCGCCTTTGAGCCGCGTGAAAATGATCTCTTGCAGCACGACGGGACGTTCCGGATCCGTAATGATCCGCTTTTGGATCCGATAGCTTCCATCGGCCGCGGTGTTGACCAGCCGATAGGCAGGCACCCCGTCCTCGAGCGGTTCGATGCTGTGCTCGGCGTCTCGCTTTTCTTCCGAGAAATAGCCGTCGGGTCCGGTGACGATCAGCCCCAGATCGCGGGTGCAGGCGCTGTCGAGGCGGGGATAGTAGATCTCGTTGAGAATGCCGTGACTGATGGTGAACCAGATCGGGCAGGCCGGCGAGAGCGCAGTGCCGACGCCGCTCTTGGCGCTCGAGGTCCAGCGCGCCGGAATGCCGGGTGCACCCGGGGCAAGGTTCGCTGCCATTCAAATCGGTCTCCAGTGCCATCCCTAGACCAGGAGCCGAACCGTTTTCAATGATTGCACCGCAAGTTGATCGCCGGCCATGGATTGCTGTTGACAGCTTGTCGCCCATCTGCATTTGTCTGATAATTTCAGCGTAGTGTCGCCCATATCATCATGTTGCGATAAAAAACAGCGTTGTGAGCGTATCAGCCATCAGCCAGCCATTAGCCACCAGTAAGACAGCAACTCACGGGAGGAGTATGACATGAAGAAAATATTCGTTTTGGGCGCCCTTGCGGCGATGCTCGCCTCGGGCACCGCGCTTGCCGACACCAGCGGCAAGAAAATCGCCTTCTCCAACAATTACGCCGGCAATTCCTGGCGGCAGGCGATGCTGGACAGCTACGCCATCGTCACCAAGAAGGCGGTTGCCGACAAGGTGGTCGGCGCCGCGGACGTCTTCACGACGGCCGACAAGGAAGTGCCGACGCAAGCAGCGCAAGTGCAGAACCTGATCCTGCAGGGCTATGACGCGATCGTCATCAACGCGGCGTCTCCGGATGCCCTCAACGGCGCCGTCAAGCAGGCCTGCGACGCCGGCATCGTCGTCGTCTCCTTCGACGGCATCGTCACCGAACCCTGCGCCTACCGCGTCGTCGTCGACTTCAAGGACATGGGCAAGCAGGAAGTCGAGCAGATGGCCAAGTTCCAGCCCAAGGGCGGCAATCTCCTGGAAATCCGCGGTCTCGCCGGCACTTCGATCGACGACGCCATCCACGCCGGCATCCTCGAGGGTGTCGCTGCCCATCCCGAGTTCAAGATCGTCGGCTCGGTGACCGGCGACTGGGACCAGACAACGGCACAGAAAGCCGTCGCAACGATCCTGCCGTCGCTGCCGGATGTTGTCGGGGTGGTCGACCAGGGCGGTGACGGCTACGGCGCGGCGCAGGCTTTCGCCGCCGCCGGCAAGCCGCGCCCGACCATCATCATGGGCAATCGCCAGGACGAATTGCAGTGGTGGAAGGAGCAGAAGGACAAGGACGGTTACCAGACCTGGTCGGCATCGATCGCGCCCGGCGTATCGACGCTTGCCTTCTGGGTGGCGCAGCAGGTGCTCGACGGCCGCACCGACGTGCCGCACGACTTGCTGGTTCCCTATCTTGCCTTCACACAGGATGATTTCGAGGCCGCGCTGCCGAAGATTCCGAAGGGCGGCGTCGCCAGCCACGAATACACGCAGGAAGACGCCATCGCCGCGATCAAGGCCAACATCAAGTGAGCATGGCACTATTGTTGCCGCCACGGATAACCGGGTATCGTTGAGGGATGCCCGAGGCCAATGCAGACATCCTCATGCCGGACGGCGCCGAAAAGCTTTTCGGCGCCGTCAGTTTGGACATCATAAGACTGGACGGAGCCGAAAAACATTTCGGCGCCGTCAAGGCGCTCGCCGGTGTCGATTTCAGCGTTCGTGCCGGAGAATGCGTCGGTCTCGTCGGCCATAACGGCGCCGGAAAATCGACGCTCATGCATATGGTGGCAGGCACGCTTGCCCCCGACAGCGGGCAGATCGCGGTCCGCGGCGGTGTCGAGGCAAGTTATTCGGTGCCGCGCGCACAGCAGCTCGGCATCCGTTGTGTTTTCCAGGAACTATCGCTCTGCCCGAACCTCAGCGTCGCCGAGAACACGCGGATCAACCACGCGTCGCTTAATGGCTTCGGCTGGCGGCGCAAGGCGGCCGATCTGATCGCCGCCAAGCTGGACGAGATATTCCCCGGCCACAGCATCTCGGCATCCGACATCGTCGGTGATCTTTCCATCACCAGCCGGCAAATGGTGGAGGTGGCGCGCGCCTTCACGGTCACGCAGGAGCCGCTCGAACTGGTCATCCTCGACGAGCCGACATCCTCGCTCGATGCGCATACCGCCGGCCAGCTGCTGGCGTTCGTGCGCCGCTTCGTAGCCGCCGGCAAGAGCTGCATCCTGATCTCGCATGTGCTCGGCGAAGTGCTCGGAAATGCCGACCGCATCGTCGTGATGCGCGACGGCAAGGTCGTCGCCGCCGGGCAGGCCGATCAATTCGACCGCGACAGGCTGGTGACGGCGATGGGCGGAGCGGAGGCACGCGAGAAGGCCGCCGCAGAGATTGCGAGCGGCAAGCCGGAGCCCGGTCCGCTGCGGGTCCGGGCGCGGCCGGCGCGACAGCAGGACGGCAACGAGCTCGTCGCCCGTGCCGGTGAGATCATCGGCCTTGCCGGACTTGCCGGGCACGGGCAGACCGATCTTTTGCTGGCTATCTTTGCGGCGGCTTCCCGCGCCAGGACCGGCATCGAGGTCACCGCGCCGGTGGCGCTGGTTGCCGGCGACCGCCAGTCGGACGGGATTTTTCCGCAGTGGTCGATTGCCGAGAACATCGGCATCCGTTCGCTGGCGCGATTGCGCAACGGCCTCCTGATCTCGCCGCAGCGCGAAGCCGAGCTCGCCGAGTTGTGGCAGCGGAAAATCGGCATCCGTACGCCCGACATGAACAACAACATCTTCTCGCTGTCCGGCGGCAACCAGCAGAAGGCGCTGTTCGCGCGGGCGCTCGGCTCCGACGCCAAGATCGTGCTGATGGACGATCCGATGCGCGGCGTCGACATCGGAACCAAGCTCGAAGTCTACGACCTGGTGCGCGAGGAGGCTCGCCATGGCCGCACTTTCCTCTGGTACACCACCGAAACCGAAGAGCTTGACAATTGCGACCATATCTATGTGTTCAAGAACGGCCGGATTGTCGCCAACCTTCGTCGCGACGAACTGACGGAGGAAAAAATCATCCAGTCGTCGTTCGGCGAGGCGGCCTGAGATGACAGCGGCATCTGTCGAGAGTGGGCTAAGATCTTCGGCTCGCGCCACGAGGCGGGCGCGTATGCTGCGCAGCCTGCTGCCGGCACTGTCGCTGGCGCTGGTGCTCATCGCCATCGCGTGGCTCAACCCGCGCGCCATCAGCTATTTCGGCTTCAGCCTGATGCTCAATCTGGCGATCCCGATCGCACTGGCGACGATCGCCCAGATGTTCGTCATCGCCGGCAATGAGCTCGATCTGTCGATCGGCACCTTTGTCGGCTTCGTAGGCTGTGTCACGGCGACGTGGCTGAAGGACGCGCCGCTGCTCGGCGTCGTCATCCTGCTCGGGTCGATCGGCGTCTACGCGCTGCTCGGCGCGCTGATCCATCTGCGCAACCTGCCCTCTATCGTGGTGACGCTCGGCATGAGTTTTGTCTGGCAGGGCCTGGCCATCCTCATCCTGCCGAAGCCCGGCGGCAAGGCGCCGGACTGGCTGCTGGCGCTGATGGCCTTCAAGCCACCCTTCATTCCGTTCCCGATCATCGCGGCATTGCTGATCGCGGCCGTCGTCCACTTTGGCCTGATGCGCACCTCGTATGGCGTCATCCTGCGTGGATCGGGCGGCAATTCAGCCGCACTCAAGCGCGCCGGCTGGTCGCTGCTGCGCACCAAGATCGCGCTGTTTGCGCTGACCGGCCTGTTCGGCGTTTTGTCCGGCATGGCGCTGATCGGCATCACCACCTCGGCCGATGCCAATATCGGCAATGGCTACACGCTGCTTTCGATCGCCGGCGTCATCCTCGGCGGCGGCGAGTTCGTCGGCGGCCGGGTGTCGCCGATCGGCGCCGTCATCGGCGCGCTGACGCTGGCTCTGGCCGCATCGCCGCTCTTGACCTTCATGCACATTCCGCCCGACTGGCAGGTCGCCGCCAATGGCGCCATCCTGATCATCGTGCTGGCAGCGCGGGTGCTGATCAGCCGCAGGGAGAGGTGAGCATGGCTTCGCTGCGGACCCTGCTCGCCAGACCCTGGATCTGGTCATTCTTCGGGGCGCTGCTGGTGTGGCTGGCGACCATCGCCTTCACCGGCGGCTATGGCGGCGGCGGCATGATCACGGCGGCGCTGTCGCTCGCGGTCTTCACCGTCATTGTCGGCGTCGGCCAGATGTTCGTCATCACGCTCGGGCCGGGCAATGTCGACCTGTCGCTGCCGGCCAACATCGGCCTTGCCAGCGCCGTCGCCATGAAGGTCATGGACGGCAACGATGCGATGATCGCGGTCGGGCTGCTGGCCGCGCTTGCCTGCGGCATGGCGATCGGCGCCGTCAACTATCTGCTGATCTGGGCGCTGCGCATTCCACCGATCATCGCGACGCTGTCGGCCAGTTTCGTTATCCAGTCGGTCGATATCAGCTATGGGCGCGGCCTGCAGATCAAGCCGCCGCCGGGCTTTGCCGACTTCACCAACTGGCAGGTGTTCGGCATCCCGGTGCTGGCGATCCTCACCGTGCTGTTCACCATCGGCGCCGGCATCGTTTTGCAGCGCATGATCTACGGACGCTCGGTGCTGGCGATCGGCCAGAACATCCGCGCCGCCTGGCTGGCCGGCGTCAATGTCGGCCGCACCCGCTTCCTCACCTACACGCTGTCGGGCGCGCTCGGCGGCCTCGACGGCGCACTGCTCGCCGGCTATTTCCGCGGCGCCAATGTCGATATCGGCAATGAGTATCTGCTGGCCTCAATCGCGGTCGTCGTCATCGGCGGCACGTCGGTGGCTGGCGGCAAGGCCAATGTGCCGGGGGTCTGGGGCGCGGCGCTGTTTCTCGTGCTGCTGTTGACCATGCTCAACACATTCGGCGTCAGCGTCGGCGTCCGCCTGGTGCTGACAGGGCTGATCATCGTCGGCGTCATCACCGCCGCCGGTGGGCAGAAGGCGCTGCGCTAAGGCGAGGCACCCGGCGGCGAGGGGATAACGATCCGGCCCGCAAAACACGTGGTTCCCATCCGCATGCCAGCGCTGTAAATCCCGTCGCGCTATTGGCCAACATCGTTGTATGAGGTTTGCGTGTCCGATTTCGTCAGCACCACAAGGCATGGCAACGTCGCGGTGGTGATCATCGACAATCCGCCGGTCAACGCGCTGAGCTTTCATGTGCGCGAGCCGTTGATGCGGGCGCTCGTTTCCCTGCGGGACGAGCCGTCGGTCGGAGCAATCGTGATCGCCTGCGCCGGGCGGACCTTCGTTGCAGGCGCCGACATCGCCGAATTCGGCAGACCGGCGCAGCAGCCGGAATTGCGCGCTATTGTCGCCGTGCTGGAAACTATCACCAAGCCGACGGTCGCAGCCATTCACGGCACTGCGCTCGGCGGCGGCCTGGAACTGGCGCTCGGCTGCCATTTCCGTGTTGCCGACCGAACGGCAAGGCTCGGCCTGCCGGAAGTCACGCTCGGCCTGCTGCCGGGCGGCGGCGGCACGGTTCGTCTGCCGCGCCTGGTTGGTACGCTAAAGGCACTCAGCATGATCGTTTCGGGAACGCCGATCGGTGCTGTCGAGGCGCGCGCCGACGGCCTGGTGGATGCCGTCTTCGATGGCGACCTGATCGCGAAAGCGGTGAGTTTCGCCAGCGAAACGGCCGCGAAAGGCGGTCCGTTCACGCCCGTGCGCGACCGCAATGATCGCCTTGACCAGGCCGACTTGCCGGCTTTCGACAAGCAGGCGGCAGCGTTTTCCAAAAAAGCACGCGGCCTCGAGGCGCCGATCGCCTGTGCGCAGTCGGTCCGCAACGCCCTGACGCTGCCCTTCGACGAAGCGCTGGCGGCGGAGCGCGACCTGTTCCTCAAGCTTGTCGCCGGTGACCAGTCACGCGCGCAGCGGCATCTGTTCTTCGCTGAACGTGAGGCGGCAAAGATTGCCGGCAAGGATGTCGTCAGGCGCAAGATCGCCCGGGTCGGCGTCATCGGCGCCGGCACCATGGGCGGCGGCATCGCCATGGCGTTCGCCAACAGCGGTCTTCCTGTGACCTTGCTGGAGACGACGCAGGAAGCATTGCAACGCGGACTGACGACGATCGACAAGAATTATGCCGTTTCCGTTATCCGCGGATCGCTGAGCGAACACGCCAAGCGCGAGCGGCTGGATTTGTTCAGGGGCAGCACCGACTATGCCGACCTCGCCGATTGCGACCTGATCGTCGAGGCCGTATTCGAGGAGATGGCGGTCAAGAAGGATGTCTTCGGCAGGCTCGATGCGGTGGCCAAACCGGGCGCGATCCTCGCCACCAACACCTCCTATCTCGACGTCAACGAGATCGCCGGTTCGACGTCGCGGCCGCAAGATCTTCTCGGCATGCATTTCTTTTCGCCGGCTAACGTCATGAAGCTTTTGGAAATCGTCCGCGCCGACAAGACTTCGCCCGACGTGCTGGCGACCATCGTCGATCTGGCACGGCGGATCGGCAAGGTGCCGGTCGTTGTCGGCGTCTGCCACGGCTTCGTCGGCAACCGCATGCTGGCGGCGCGCGGTGCGGAACTGGAGACGCTTCTGCTGGAAGGCGCCATGCCGCGCCAGGTCGACCAGGTGTTCACCGATTTCGGCTGGCCGATGGGGCCGTTCGAGATGAGCGATCTCGCCGGCCTCGACATAGGCTGGCGCAACCGCAAGGCGCGCGGCCGGACGGCCGTGATCGCCGATGCGTTGTGCGAACAGGGGCATTTCGGCCAGAAGACCGGTAGCGGCTTCTATCGTCATGAGAACGGTTCGCGCACGCCGCTGCCCGATCCCGAGGTCGAGATGCTGATCCGTAACAAAGCTGCCGAACGCGGCATTGCACCGCGGCCAATCGGCGCCGGGGAGATCATCGAGCGGACGCTCTATCCGATGATCAACGAAGGCGCCAGAATCCTCGAGGAAAAGATTGCCGCCCGCGCGTCCGATATCGATGTCGTCTGGGTCAACGGCTACGGCTTCCCGGTCGGCAAGGGCGGTCCGATGTTCTGGGCAAGCCTCGAAGGCGTGGACAAGATTATCCAGCGGCTGGATCACTGGCGCCAGCAGACCGGCAAGGACGTCTTTCGAGTGGCACCCCGGCTCAGACAGATGGCCGAAACCGGTTCCTGGAACAGCGGCTAGTATCAACGCCGGTCAGGCGCTGGTGATCGACGGTGGAGAAAGCATCGGCTGATCCGCCGCTCCCCGCGGGCGGCAGCTGAAATTGTCTTTGGCCTAACGGCCGGCGGCGAGATGTGCTTTCGTCTCAAGGAGAATGCGGCCAACATGGCCGGGCCGGGAAAGGGAAGGCTGCATTATGGCCGAGGCCTATATCTGCGACTACATCCGCACGCCGATCGGACGCTTCGGCGGTTCGCTGTCGGCGGTCCGTGCCGACGATCTCGGCGCTATCCCTTTGAAGGCGCTGGTCGAGCGTAATTCGGGCATCGACTGGGCCGCCATCGACGATGTCATCTATGGCTGCGCCAATCAGGCCGGCGAGGACAACCGCAATGTGGCGAGGATGTCCCTGCTGCTGGCCGGCCTGCCGAAGGAGGTTCCCGGGTCGACCGTCAATCGCCTCTGCGGTTCGGGCATGGATGCGCTGATGATTGCTGCCCGCACTATCAAGGCCGGCGAGGCGGAGCTGATAGTATCAGGCGGCGTCGAATCGATGAGCCGTGCTCCGTTTGTCATGCCGAAGGCGGAGACCGCCTTTTCGCGCAATGCCGAGATTTACGACACCACGATCGGCTGGCGCTTCATCAATCCGCTGATGAAGAAGCAATACGGCGTCGATTCGATGCCGGAGACCGGCGAGAACGTGGCGGAAGAGTTCGCTGTCTCCCGCGCAGACCAGGATGCGTTTGCCGTGCGCAGCCAGGACAAGGCCGTAGCCGCGCAAGCCAATGGTCGGCTGGCGAAGGAAATTACGCCGGTGACGATCGCGCAGCGCAAGGGCGATCCGGTCGTTGTCGACAGAGATGAGCATCCGCGCGGGGGCACGTCGATCGAAGCGTTGGCCAAGTTGCCGACGCCGTTCCGGCAAGGCGGCACGGTTACCGCCGGCAATGCGTCGGGCGTTAACGATGGTGCCGCAGCGCTGATCGTCGCCTCGGAAACCGCCGTGAAAAGATACGGGTTGACGCCGATCGCCCGTATTCTCGGCGGTGCCACCGCCGGCGTGGCGCCGCGCATCATGGGCATTGGCCCGGTGCCGGCCACGCAAAAGCTATGCGCCCGGCTCGGCCTGAAGCCGCGACAATTCGATGTCATCGAACTCAACGAGGCCTTCGCCTCGCAAGGCATCGCGGTGCTGCGCCAACTCGGCATTGCCGAGGATGCGGAGCACGTCAACCCGAATGGCGGCGCCATCGCGCTCGGCCATCCGCTTGGCATGTCCGGCGCGCGCATCACGGGCACGGCTGCGCTGGAGCTGCGCGAACGCGGCGGCCGCTACGGCCTCGCGACCATGTGCATCGGGGTCGGCCAGGGGATCGCGGTGGCGCTCGAGAGATTGTGAGCAAGCAGCTCCGGTCGTTCTAAAGCTGCGATTACACGAACGTTTACAGCAGTTCCGCCCGGCCAAATTTGACCATGTGGACAAAAGCCGGGCACCGTTCCATAGTTCCTCCGCCGATATTCCAGAGAAGAGAGCCGGCTCGACACGGCGCCAATCAGAGGGGCATGCAATGGACAACGGGAAGAGCAGAATCCAATCGAAACGCGAAGGGCTTTCGCGACGCAACGTGCTGGAGCTGGGCGCGCTCGGCCTGGCGGCGGCGATGCTGCCGGACAGCGCCTTCGCCAAGACCAAGAAGCTGAAAGTGGCGGCGATCTTCGCCACGCCGATCGAGGAGCCGTGGGACAACCAGATCCATGTCGCCCTGCAGAAGGCCGAGAAGGAACTCGGCATCGAATACAAATGGTCGGAGAAGGTGCAGACCGCCGATTTCAGCCGTGTCATGCGCGAATATGCGCAGGGCGGCTATGAGCTGGTGCTGGGCGATGCCTTCGCCGCCGAGCGCGAATCGCGCAGGACCGCCAAGCAATTCCCGAAGACCGCCTTCCTGTTCGGCTCCGGCGCAGGGCCGGCCGAGCCGAATTTCGGGGTTTTCGACAACTGGATCCACGAGCCGGCCTATCTGTCCGGCATGATTGCGGGAAAAATGTCGAAATCGGGCACGATTGGCGCCGTCGCGGCGATGGGCATTCCGGAAGTGAACCGGCTGGTCAACGCCTTCTTTGCCGGTGCCAAGGAGGTCAATCCCAACATCAAGAAGAAGGTCGCCTTCATCGGCTCGTTCTTCGATCCGCCGAAGGCAAAGGAAGCTGCTGTCGCCCAGATCGACGCCGGCGTCGACGTCATCTATGCCGAGCGCTTTGGCGTCATCGAAGCGGCGGTCGAGAAAAAGATCCTCGCTATCTCCAACATGTCGGACCAATCGAGCCTCGGCCCCGACACGGTGATCACCGGGCCGGTCTGGGACATGTATCCGACGGTCGAGCAGGCAATCAAGCTGGTCAAGGCCGGCGTCTTTACGGCGCAGGATTACGGTGATTTCTCGCGCATGGCCAAGGGCGGCTCCTACCTCGCGCCCTATCACAAGTTCGACAAGACGCTGCCGGCCGAGGTCAAGGACTTGGTCGAAAAGAAGAAGGCCGAAATCCTCGACGGCAATTTCCGTGTCGATGTCGATGAGAATACGCCGGTCTCGGACTGAGCGGCGCATCCCTCCCCTCGAGGGGAGGGTGGCCCGCAGGGCCGGGTGGGGTTCTCGGCGACGCGCTCCATCTTTTTCGGTCTAAACGTCGAGGCGGTTGAGACGACCCCTCCCGCCTCGCTTCGCTCGGCACCCTCCCCTCAAGGGGGAGGGATATCGGCGTCAACGCCACCAGGATCCCGCCTTGTCAACGCCTGCCCCTCTCATCGAAATGCGCGGCATCTCCAAGAGCTTTGGCGCCGTCAAGGCGAACGAAGCCGTCGATCTCAGCGTCGCGCCGGGTGAAATCCTCGGGCTGCTTGGCGAAAACGGTGCCGGCAAGACGACGCTGATGAATGTGCTGTTCGGTGCCTATGCGCCCGATGCCGGCGAGATCCTGGTGCAGGGCCGACCGCTGGCGATCAACAGCTCGGCCGATGCGCTGGCCGCTGGCATCGGCATGGTGCACCAGCATTTTCATCTCGCGCCGCGGCTTTCGGTGCTGGAGAACCTCTTGATCGGCATTCCCGGCAGATCGGGCCGGATCGACCGCGCCGGCGGGCTGGCGCGGCTCGCCGAGATCGGCCGCCAGCACGGGCTGACGCTCGACCCGGACCTCCCCGTCTCGGCGCTGTCGGTCGGCGAGCAACAGCGGCTCGAAATCGTCAAGGCGCTGTTTCGCGGCGCAAGGCTGCTGATCCTCGACGAGCCGACGGCGGTGCTGGCGCCGACAGAGGTCGACGGACTGTTTTCGGCGCTTCGCTCGATGGCGGCACAAGGGCTCGGCATCATCTTCATTTCGCACAAGCTCAACGAGGTGCGGGCGCTGACGCATCGCTGCGTCGTGCTCAGGCATGGGCGCGTTGCCGGTCGCGTCGATGCGCCGGCCAGCACGACGTCTTCGGAGATGGCGCGGCTGATGTGCGGCCACGAGATCGTGCCTCCGGCCAGAGGACCGTCGATGCCCGGTGCGGCCGTGCTGACCCTCGACGGTATCTCGACATCGCATCATTCCGGCATGGCGCTGCGCGATGTTTCGCTGTCGGTTCGTGGCGGCGAGATCCTTGGCATCGCCGGCGTCTCCGGCAATGGCCAGCGCGCGCTTGCCGAGGTCATCTCCGGCGTGCGTGCGCCCGATGCCGGGAAGATGACCATAGCCGGCAAAGCGGTTTCGCGGTTCTCGCCGAGCACAGTCCAGGCGCTCGGCCTCGGCCGCATCCCGGAAGACCGCATGACGACAGGGCTGGTCACCAATCTGCCGCTTGCCGATTCCATGGTGCTGCCGCGCATCGGCTCGGCGGCGTTCAGCCACAACGGCCTGCTCAAGCCGGATGCGATCCGCGCCTTCGCCGAGGCGCAGATCAAGACCTACGACATACGTTGCCCCGGCCCGATGACGCGCGCCGGGGCGCTTTCCGGCGGCAATCTGCAGAAGGCGCTTCTGGCGCGCGAACTCGCCTTCGATCCGAAAGTGCTCATCGTTTCGCAGCCGACTCGCGGCCTCGACATCGGCGCCGCGCGCTTCATCCACGAAAAATTCCTCGACATGCGCGCCAAGGGCTGCGGCATCATCGTCATTGGCGAGGACCTGGAAGAGTTGCTGATGCTCTCGGATCGTATCGCGGTGATGTATGAGGGCCGCATCGTCGGCACGCTCGACAGTGCCGACGCCAGCGTCGCCAGACTCGGGTTGATGATGACCGGAGCGGAGGCGTGATGTTCCGTCTCGAGGCCCGCACCTCAACGCCCGCCTGGTTCAATCTGGCTCTGCCGCTGCTCGCCATCGGGGCGACGCTGATCTTCTGCAGCGGCCTCATCGCACTGGCTGGCGCCGGCGTCGTCGAGGCTTATAGCGTGATGTTTTCGGCGTCGCTGGGCGACAGCTACGCCGTCACCGAAACGCTGGTGCGTGCCACCCCGATGATCTTCACAGGGCTTGCCGTGGCGGTCGCCTTCCGCGCCAAGTTCTGGAACATCGGCGCCGAAGGGCAATTGCTGGCCGGTGCGGTGGCGAGCTGTGCCGTCGGCGCCATCCCGATGCCGGGGCCGCTCGCCATGCTGCTGATGGCGCTGGCGGGTGGGGCCGCCGGCGCTGCCGTCGCGCTGATCCCCGCGACGCTACGGGTGAAATTCAGGGTCGATGACGTGGTCAGCTCGCTGCTGCTCAATTCGGTCATTTTCTACGCACTGATGGCGCTGATCGAGGGGCCATGGAAGGACAGTTTCAGCGGCTACCCGATCTCGCCCCCGATCGAGGATTCAGCGAATTTCCCGGTACTCATCGAAGGCACGCGGCTGCATCTCGGCGTCGTCGCGGCGCTGGTCGCGGCACCCCTGATCTGGTTCGTGGTCGCGCGTACAACGCTCGGCTTTCGCATCAGGGTCACCGGCGAGAACCCGGAAGCCGCGCGCTATGGCGGCATCAATGTCGAGCGGGTGCTGATTTCGACGGCGCTGCTGTCCGGCGCATTGGCCGGCCTTGCAGGCGTCGGCGAGGTCGGCGGCGTGCATTTCCAGGTGATGAGCGACATCTCGCCGGGCTATGGCTATTCCGGCATCGTCGTCGCCATGCTGGCGAGGCTCAATCCGCTCGGCGTGGTGCCGGCGGCGATCTTCCTTGCCGCCGTCATGACCGGCGCCGAGGCGATGTCGCGGGCGACCGGCGTTCCGGCCTTCCTCAGCGAAGTCATCCAGGGAACTGCGCTGCTCGCCATGCTGGTGGCGCTCCTGTTCACCGCCTATCGCATCCGCCGCGTCGGAGCCGCCAGATGAGCGTGGTGCTGGAGCAAATCTTCCAGGTCGGCTTCCTGGCCGCGATCATCCGCATCGCCACGCCGCTTGCCTTCGCAACGCTGGGCGAAATGTTTTCCGAGCGCGCCGGTGTGCTCAATCTCGGCATCGAAGGCATCATGCTTTTGTCGGCAATGACCGGCTTCACCGCGGCGAGCCTCAGCGGCAGCCTGTGGCTCGGCGTGCTTGCGGCGGTGCTGACCGGGGCGCTGATGGGTGCCGTGCATGCGCTGTTCACGGTAGCGCTCGGCCTCAGCCAGCATGTCTGCGGTATCGGCGTGACGCTGTTCTCGTCGGGCCTTGCCTATTTCCTCTACCGGCTGATCTTCGGCCAGCAATCGGTGCCACCGAACATCAAGGGGTTCGAGACGCTGCCGATCCCAATCCTGTCCGACGTACCGGTGCTTGGGCCGGCGGTGTTCAACCAGTTTTCGCTGGTCTACATGGCGATGCTGTCTATTCCCCTGGCCGCCTTCGTGCTCTACCGCACGCCATGGGGCCTGTCTGTTCGCATGGTCGGTGAAAACCCGCGGGCCGCCGATTCGGCCGGCGTCAGCGTCATCGCAACGCGCTTCCAGGCGGTGATCCTCGGCGGTGCCTTGACGGGGCTCGCAGGCGCCTTCCTGTCGATGGCGCAGTTCAACGCGTTCACCTTCGGCGTCGTTTCGGGACGCGGCTGGGTGGCGATCGCGCTCGTCGTCTTCGGCCGCTGGGACCCTTGGCGCACGGCAGGCGCCGCATTGCTGTTTGCCTTCGTCGACGCCTTGCAGTTGCGCATGCAGGCGAGCGGGCTTGGCCATATCCCCTACGAGGCGTTCCTGATGTTGCCGTTCATCTTCACCATCGTCGCCATGGCGGTGATGTCGCGCAATGCGGTGGCGCCCTCGGCGCTGCTCAAGCCGTTCCGGCGCGAAGAACGGTAACGGTGCTCCGCCTTTCACATCGCCGTGAAGCCGTTGTCGACGAACAGATGCGCGCCGTTGACGAAGCTGGCCTCGTCGCTGGCCAGGAACAGGGCTGCCTTCGCCACCTCTTCCGGCTCGCCGATCCGCCCCTGCTGCGCCGCCATTGCCGCGTCGGAGACATCGACGCCGAGTTTGTCGAGATCGGCGACCTCGCGCAGGCCATGCGGCGTCCTGATGAAGCCGGGGCAGACCGCATTGCAGCGGATGTTGCGGTCGCGGAACTCGACGGCGATGGCACGCGCGAACATATGGCAGGCGCCCTTGGTGGTATCGTAGAGCACCTCCATCGGCGTCGCCGCCACCGCCGAGATCGACGAGGTGCAGACGATGGAACCGCCGCCGGCGGCGATCATGCCGGGTAGCACGGCGCGCGTCATCAGGAACATCGAGCGCACATTGACGGCATGCAGCCATTCCCATTCCTGCAGCGTGGTCTCCAGGAAGGGTTTTATGACGATGGTGCCGGCGTGATTGAACAGAACCGTGACCCGGCCGAATTTTTCCATCACGCCCCTCACCGCCGCTTCGACCTGCGCCTCGTCCGAGACGTCGGCGACCCAGTGCTCGGCGACATGGCCGCGTTGCCTGATTGCTGCTGCGGTGGCAGCCGCCGCTTCGCCGTTGCGGTCGATGATCGCCACCTTGGCGCCCTCGGCTGCGAAAAGCTCCGAGGCCGCACCGCCCATGCCGGTCGCGCCGCCCGAAATGATGGCGACCTTGCCGGCCAGTCTTGTGCCCATGGTTTGCTCCCTGCTGCCTTGCCGTGACGTCGTGGCTTCCACTGAAGCAGCGATGCTATCCCTCATCCAATGGATGGCCAAGGAGCCACAGACACGTGGGCCTGCCATTTTCTGCCGTCACCCCGCCTGCCTCAAAAGGCAGCGCGGTAAGCAGCAAAAGTACTAATTTGTCCGCCGTTTGGAGAAAATTGTTCTAAGGATCGCGCGAAAATAGCACTCGACAAAGTCTACTGATTTTATAGATTAAGCGTCGAGACGGAGGTCGATATGTCCTATAGCCAGAACACTCAGACTGCCCGAAGAGGTCAAAGGCTGGGTTCCGACCAGGTATGGCGGCCGGCCTACGCCGGCGCTTTCGCCTATCTCGTCTTTGCCCTTGCGTTTGTATTCACCGGGGCAGTGGTCCTCGGGCTGATTCCCTGATTATTGAGGCCTTGATCGTCGAGGCTTCCTCGGGATAGCGGCCTGCCGTTTGCAGAAATTCCGGAGTTGATGAACCGAATGCCGGTGCGCTTCTGCGCGCCCTGATTCCAACGTGATGGAGGAGATGGCAATGCCGATCGAGTTCACGCATGTTCCCGGTAACATCCACGCTGCCGACGCCAGCTTTTTCTATGACTTTGTCGAGACCGCGACGAAGCTGTCACTGATCGAAGATGCCGGATTCCGGAAGATCGTCATCGACGACGAGGCCGGGCTGCTCACCAATATGGACCTTGCCGCCCAGACGCTGGACCGCACCTCGTCGCTGGAAGTCGTTCTGACCCATTGGGCAGGCGTGATCGAACCAATCGTGGCGGCACGGCAGCTCGCTGCCCTCGACGCGAGAAGCGGTGGCCGGCTGTCGCTCAGGATGCTCAGCGAGCCACTCGGCGACGACGATGCCGAGGCACGTCCAGCCGGCCATACGGTGGTCTGGCAACGCATCGACGAATATCTGGTGCTGCTGAAGCGGTTGTGGTCGAACGACAGACCGTTCGACCATGAAGGCGCTTTCTACAGCATCAAAGGCGGCTATGTGCCGCGCAAAGGGCCGCATGGCGCCGACGTAAACATCCGCATGGGCGCACGGTCCGGCACGGCGCTCAGGGTCGCGGGCAGGCATGCGGACGTGTTCGAGCTGGCGCCGGGCCCGCTTGCAGAAATCCGTCAGTCTATGGAGCGTGTACGCAGCGCCGCCGCCGAACACGGCCGGGCGGGCAAGCTGCGTTTCGCGCTTCCCGTCCAAATCCGTTCGGAAGACAAACCGGCCACTTCCTGCCAGAAGGCGGTCGAACTGGCCGGGCCGCCGGCGCAGGTCGCGCTGTCGCTGCTTTCCTACGCCGCTTTGGGAATCAAGGAGTTCATGATCGTCGGCGTCGACAGGCCACGCGAGATTGCGACGGCCGGCCGCGAAGCGATCGCACTGCTGCGCAACTCGCTGGCACGGCGCGAGGCCGATATCCCTCAGCCGGGGGCGTTTGCGTCACGCGCGACACAGGGCGCGAGAGCCGGCTGCTGAAGAGTCGCCGTCGTCACGCACCTCGCTGAGGGCGCTACCGCCATTCCGGGAAAGTCGCGTGAGCGGCCTTGGCCAAGGTCGGGATTTCCTCATCGGGAACGGAGCTGTAGGGCCAGAGCAATCGCGGCCCGAGCGGCGCCCAGCCGCCGGCCGCCGCCATCGCCTTGTCGAGTGCTGCATCGCCGACATCGTAACGGGTGCGAAACGGTAGAACATGTGCGGCGAGGAAGGCCCGTATGCGGGCCTCGACCTCGGCAGCTGCGACCCTGTCGGTGCGGATCATCTGCCACCACTGCACCGCGCCCTTCGGGTTGAGGCAGGCAACGTTGGAATAGCTGCCGTGAGCCCCTCCGGCATACCCTGTCGCCAGCGTGTGGCCGGGAACGAAGACCGAGAATCCGTCCAGTTTGCGGCGCATATCGGCATACCAGCCGGCGTCGCCGCCCGGCAGCTTGGCACCGACCAGCGATGGCACGGCCGCACGCAGCCTGGCGATGCCGTCGAGCGTCAGGCGGCGCTTAGCGTGCGGCGGGTTGTAGAGCACCAGCGGCGTTTCGGGCGCGGCCTCGCAGAGGCCGCCGACAAAACGCATGATCTCGTCGTCACTGGGCGGCCACCAGTCGGGCAAGGTGAATTGAGCCGCCGTCGGGCGAAGTGCGGAGACCCGCGTCAGCCGCTCCAGCGCGACGCGCGGATTGGACTGGCTGATGCCGATCTGGAAAGGAAGGCGCGCGCGGCCGGCTGTTTCGGCAACCAGCTCACAAAGCCGGTCGAATTCGGGCTCGGTCTGGCAATGGAATTCGCAGGCTGTGCCATTGGAATAGACGCCGTCGACACCCGATGCGCAGAGCCGGGCGATCGTCTTCTTCGTCGCCTGCCAGTCGATCGCTCCGCGATCATCAATGGCCAGCATCACTGCGCCCCAGACGCCGCGCGGCGCGTGTGCGGGCAAGCGGGCCAGGTGGTCGTTAAGATCAGCGTGCACCGGCGATCTCGTGTTCGCGGCGGGTTTCGTTCGACGCGAAGGCAGCCTCGATAATGGCGATCATCTTGCGCCCATAGGCGCCGTCGACCGGCACCGGCGTGTCGTCGGCAATGGCATCGCGCATCGCGCTCCATTCGCGCACCAGCGCGTTATGCATCCAGTTCGGTTCAAAGGAACCGGGCAGCTCGGTCCAGACCGTATCGCGGCCAAGCATCGTGCCGCGGTCCATGTCGATGCGCAGCGTTCCCTGCTCGCAGATAAGGTCCATGGCGTAGGTAGTAGCGCCGGTGCGGTACCCGACGCTCTGCACCTGGCCGATGCCGCCGCCGGCGAAGCGCAGTCCGAGCAAGGCGGTGTCGTCTGCTTCCTGGTCATGGAACTTGGCGCCGAGCATGCCGCTTACCGACACGACATCGTCATCCATCAGCCAGACGAGGCGGTCGAGCGCGTGGATGCCGGCAGTCAACAGCATGCCGCCGCCGCTCGCCTTGCGCAGATGCCAGTCGCGGCGATTGTGCTCCATCCAGAGCTTGATGATCCAGCTCGATCCGATGAGCGGCCGGCCGAGCACTCCTTCCTCCAGCACCTGCTTGGCCGCCATGCAGGGCAGGGCGAAATGCATGAGGTGGGCGACCATCAGCTTGACGCCGGTCTCGGCCACGGCGGCATTGATCGCATCGCAGGCGGCCGCCGTCGGCGCCATCGGCTTTTCGAGCAGGATGTGCTTGCCGGCCTCTGCCGCGCCGATGGCCATTTCGGCGTGGAGGTGATGCGGGCTGGCAATGAGGACCGCGTCGACCTCCTTGTCGTCCAGCAGCCGACGCCAGTCGGTGTAGCCGCTGCCGCCATATTCGGCGGTGAATTGCTGCAGTGCATCGGAATTTCCACGAGAGGCGGCGGCGAGGCGAATGCCTCCAACCTCGCGGATTGCCCGCGCATGGGCTGCGCCGAAATCGCCGGCGCCGATAATTCCTATTCCAATCATGGTCCTGCCTTTTCGTAAGCGGCGTCGATCAGCGACATCGCCGCAACGTAATCCTCGATGGACACCGACGGAGGCGCCTTTCTGGCCAGCCGGTCAAGCGTGTCGCGCATGCACAGACGGTAGCGCGTTGCCGGCAGTTCGACCGGCAGATCGACGATTGCCGCATCATCGAGCGTGGCGCAGATGGCGCGGTCGCCGCGGTCGATCAGGGTCGCATTGGCAGCGACGATGCGCCATTCGAAGTCGCCACCGGGGCGCATCGAGGCAAAAGTGTAGCCGGCCTCGACGATGAACAGCGCGCCGGCCTCGTCTTCCAGCACCAGCAGCGCATTATCCTCGACCGGGCCGGGATGGATGCGGTTCGCGATCGAAACGGTCTTCAGGCCAAGCCTGCCGGTTGCGAGGCTGAGTGCAGCATCCACGCCGTGTATGCCGAGATTCCGCAACGCACCTCCACCACCAACCGCCGGGTCGACGACCCAGGCGACACCGTCGGCGATGTAGCGCCCAGGCGGGCCATTGACCAGCCGGAACTGGCAATGCGCCACCACACCGGCACGGCCCTGGCGGTGCAGCCGCTCAAAGGCGGCAACGGCCGGCCCGAAACGATTGGGCAGGGGCACAGCGACAAAGGCCTGGTGCTGTCGGGCGAGGTCGCGCAGCGCCATCAGTTCCCTCGTATGGCTGGCCGCCGGCTTCTCCAGGATCAGCGGTATCCCTGCCCCGATGATCGCACGTACCCGCGCCGGCACCGTCGAAGGGTGCCCCATCAACAGGATCACGTCCGGCGGGCTGGAGAGTATCTCCGTGAAATCTTCAATAAACGGCAGGTCGTGGTGCGCGGCGAACGCATGCGCTTGGCCAGGATTCTCGTCCCAGATACCGGCGATCTCCGCACCGTAAAAGCGTGCGGCGTCGAGGTGCATTTCGGCGTGCCAGTGGCTCGAGCCGGCGAGGATTATCTTCATTCGGAGCAACATGTTCGCTATGGGCTTGCAGGATATCCTACAAGTAGCTATACGACAAGCAGCGGGCAGGGGTAGTCCAGCGGATGATGAAAGCAGTGGGATGGCGGAACTGAAGTCGATCGAACCGTTGAGCAGGCCGCCGCTCCTTCACGTCACCGTGCAGGAAAGCCTCAGGGCCTATATCGAAAGCAACCAGCTCAAGGCCGGCGATCCCTTGCCGCCGGAGACGTTCCTGGCGCAGCGGCTCGGCGTCGGCCGCAACTCTGTGCGGGAGGCCATCAAGGCGCTGGAATCGATCGGCATCCTGGAGACGCGACGCGGCATCGGCGTGTTCGTCAAGGAGTTCTCGTTCAAGCCGCTGCTGGACAACCTGGCCTACGGTTTGCAGGATTCGCTCCGCGACGTCGAAGAGCTGCGCGAAATCCGTCGCGTGCTGGAAACCGGCCTCATCGCCAAGACAATCGAGATGATCAGCGCCGATGACATCGAGGCGCTGCGCCAGTTGACCGAGCGCATGCGGCAACGTGCCGAGCGCCATGAGAGCTTCGCCGAAGAGGACCAGCAATTCCATCAGCTGCTGTTCCGCTGCCAGAACAATCGCATGCTGAGCGCGCTGATCGACATCTTCTGGATGGCGTTCAACAAGGCCTCGAATTTCGCCAATCTCGATAATCCGACGCCGCTGGCGACATGGCGCGACCATAACGAGATCGTCGAGGCCGTCGCCGCCAAGGATGTCGACCAGGCGCGTCGGCGGCTCGACGACCATTACCGGGGAATCCAGCAGGTTATCGCCAAGAACCGAACACCCTGAACATGCCAAGGGAGGAAACCATGCGCATCAGGACCACCGCATTCTCTATCGCAGGGCTGCTGCTCGCCAGCATTGCCCCAGTGACCAGCGTCCAGGCACAAAACGCCAAAACCATCGCCGGCGGCTTCGACGTCGGTCCCGGCGGCTTTCCCAAGAACTTCAACCCGCTGGTCGCGACCGGCGGCTACACCTGGCTCAGCACCTATTTTGAACCGCTGGTCATCTACAATGCCGGGCTGACCGAGATCGAAGGCGACCTCGCCAAGGACTACAAGATCAGCGACGACCAGCTGAGCTATACGTTCAACCTGGTCAACGAGACTTGGCACGACGGCAAGCCGTTCACCTCGAAGGACGTCAAGTTCACGCTCGAGCTTGCCAAGAACAAGGCCTCCGGCAGCCTGTTTGCAGCCCGTCTCGCCGATATCGCCTCGGTCGATGCGCCGGATGACCACACCGCAGTGGTGAAGCTATCGAAACCGAACGGATCGTTTCTATCGATCCTCTCGCAGCTGATGATCCTGCCGGAGCATGCCCTGGCCACCCTGTCGCCGGAATCGCTGGCGACCAGCACCTGGTGGTCGACCACTCCGGTCGGCACCGGCCCGTTCAAGTTCAAACGCTACGTGAGCGACCAATATGTCGAGCTGGCAGCCGACGACGACTATCGCAGCGGCAAGCCGAAGGTAGACGTGCTCATCAACCGCTATTTCGAGTCACCGGCGGCGGCCGTCGCCGCGCTCCGTGCCGGCGAAATCCAGTTCACCTATGTCGAGCCCGACGATGCGGCCTCCTTCAAAAGCGACAGCAATTTCAAAGTGATCGAAGGTGCCTCCTACGTGGTCAACTATATCGGCCTGAATCAGAAGGTCGACCTGTTCAGGGATATCCGTGTCCGCCAGGCGATCATGTACGCGATCGACCGCAACGCCATCATAAACAGCCTCTATGGCGGTGCCGCCAAGCCGGCCAATTGCGGCTATGTCGCGCCGCATCTCGTTCCCCAGGGTCTCGAACCATATGCCTACGATCCGGCCAAGGCCAAGGCGCTGCTGACCGAGGCGGGCTGGGACAAGATCAACGGCGACAAACCGATCACCCTGCTGACCTATTACGGCTCGCCGCAAGCGGCCAACGTGATGGCCGCCATTCAGTCGATGCTGGCCGAAGTCGGCATTAACGTGGTGCCGCGCGTCGTCGATACGCCGACCTATAACGGCATCGTCTACAAACAAGGCACGCCGGACTGGAATGGCTTTCCGATGGTCTATGCCGGCCTGCAGAACGGCCCCAATCCGGCCAGCCTCAACCCCGGCCTCAACAAGTCGCAGATCCCGCCGGCAGGCTTCAACACCATGCGCATCGAATTCGACGATCTGAGCACTGCGTTGGACACCGCCCTCGGCCAGACCGATCCGGCCAAGATCGATCAATCCTGGCAGGAGGTCTGCAAGGTGATGAACAAGGACCTGCCCTGGGCAACGCTGTGGGTGGCCAACCGCTATGGCGTGGCCTCCAACAAGCTGCGTGACTTCGTCTGGACGCCGGCGCCGGGCGGCGGCCCCTACGCAGCTCACCCGGAGCGCTGGGATATCCAGTAAGAACCCCGCAACGAAGCGAGCAGGCGGACCACTTTGGCGCCGCCTGCCACCGCCACGGATAGCCCATGTTGAGCTTCATTGCCCGCCGCAGCGCGACAGGATTGCTGATGCTGGTCGCGCTCAGCGTCCTCATCTTCATCCTGTTGCGGCTGGCGCCGGGCGATCCGATCGACGCCTATATCAACCCGTCGGTGCCGATGTCCGCCTCCGATCTCGAGGGGCTGCGCGAACGGCTTGGGCTCGACCGGCCGCTTCCCGTGCAATATCTGGCCTGGCTGCGCGCGGCGCTGGGCGGCGACTTCGGCTTTTCGATCCAGCGCAGCGGCGTCGCCGTGCTGCCGCTGGTCATGGAGCGCATCGGCCCGACCGCGCTGCTGATGGGCACGGGCCTGGCGATCGCCATCGTGCTCGGCATTTCCGCCGGCATTTTCAGTGCGGTGCGCCGTAACGAACCGTCCGACATCGCGCTGTCGGTGCTGTCGTTTATCGGTATCTCCAGCCCGGCTTTTCTGACGGCGCTGCTTGGCCTCTATTTTTTCTCGGTGCTGCTGCGCTGGGCGCCGTCCGGCGGCATGCAGACCGCGGGTGCGCCGTTCTCGATGACGGACGTGCTTGCGCACCTCATCCTGCCCGCTTGCCTGCTGTCCATCGGCCATGCCGCGCTGATCATGCGCTACATGCGCGCTTCGCTGCTGGAAGTGCTCAACCAGGATTACGTGCGGACGGCGCGTGCCAAGGGCGTGCGCGAGTTCTGGGTTATCATCAAGCATGCAACCCGCAACGCGCTCTTGCCGGTCATCACGCTGATCGGCTCGACCGTCGGCATCGCCATCGGCGGCGCCATCTTCCTGGAAAGCGTGTTCAATTGGCCGGGCATGGGACTGCTTCTGGTCAATGCCGTTGGCACTCGCGATTACCCGGTGATCATGGGCGCCACGCTGGTGATCGGCGTTTGCGTCATCCTGGTCAACCTGGTGACCGACGTCGTCTATGCCGTCGTCGACCCGCGCATTCAGGTGGCGTGATGGCAATCACTGCGCCGGACCCAACGGTCGACCCGACAGCCTTACCGCAGACCAAGGGGCCGCTCCGCCGCGCGTTCGACCGCTTTTTCGAAAACCGCGCGGCGCGTGCCGGGCTTTTGATCGTCATCCCGATCCTGCTGGCGGTTTCGACCTATCCTTTGTGGTGGCCGTTCGGCCCGAACGCCATCGACCTCAGGGCGATGAACAAGGCGCCGTCGGCCATTCATTGGCTGGGTAGCGACGGCGTCGGGCGTGACGTCATGGCCCGGTTGCTGCAAGGTGGGCGGATCTCATTGCTGGTGGCCGTCTGCTCGGTCGCCATATCGACCGTCATAGGCTTCCTGGTCGGCGCCGTCGCCAGCTTTGGCGGGCGCCTCGTCGACGGCACGGTGATGCGCTTGGTCGATCTGGCGATGACGCTGCCGCCGGTGATCTTCCTGCTGGTGCTGGCATCGATTGCCGGCACCGGCATCGCGCCGACCATACTGGTGATCTCGCTGCTCTCCTGGCCGGTGCTGTCGCGCATGGTGCGCGCCCGGCTGCTCGAACTGCGCGAGCGCGATTTCGTCGTTGCCGCCCGCGGCATGGGCGCGGGGCTGCCGCATCTGCTGTTCCGGCACGGCCTGCCCAATTGCATCGATATCCTGGTCGTCTATGCCACCTTGCAGATCGCCAACGCCATCCTGCTCGAGGCTGGCCTGTCCTTCCTCGGCCTCGGCATCGCGCCGCCCGAAGCCAGCTGGGGCAACATGCTCAATCTCGCCCGCTCCACCGTCGTGCTTGAAAATTATCCGTGGCAATGGATGTTCCCAGGCGCCGCGCTGGTGCTCACGGTGCTCGCCATCAACTTCATCGGCGACGGCCTGCGCGATGCATTCGATCCCCGCTCCGATCTCAACTGACCTCGAAGGTTCATCAAAATGCCCCTGTTTACCGGCGTCGTCCCACCTGTCGTCACCCCGCTCAATGCCGATTTCAGCGTCGATTTCCCGTCGTTCACGCGCACCATCGAGAATCTGCTCGACGGCGGCGTCCACGGGTTGTTCGTGCTGGGCTCGACCAGCGAGGTGGTCTTCCACGACGAGGCAGGCCGCAGGGCCATCCTCGAGCACGCGGTCAAGGTCAATAACGGCCGGGTTCCGATCTTCGCCGGTGTTATCGACCCGACGACCGACCGCGTCATCAACCACGCCCGCATCGCCAGATCGGCCGGTGCCGACGCCATCGTCGTCACCGCGCCGTTTTATACCCGCACCAGCCAGCCCGAGATCGGCGATCACTTCCGCTACATCAAAGATGCGCTCGACATTCCGGTCATCGCCTACGACATCCCGGTCTGCGTGCACGTCAAGCTGGAGCGCAAGACCACGGTCGGTCTCGCCAGGGAAGGAGCCATTGCGGGTATCAAGGATTCCAGCGGCGATGACGGCAATCTGCGTTACGTGCTCAAGGACATGGCCGACGATCCCAGTTTTTTCGGCATGACCGGTTCCGAGATCCTGGTCGACAGCGTGCTGGCGATGGGTGCGCATGGCGTCGTGCCGGGCCTCGCCAATGTCGACCCGCATGGTTATGTCAGGCTGTGGAAGCTGACGCAGGCGGGCCAGCTTGCCGAAGCCCGCCTGGAGCAGGAGCGGTTGTTGAAACTGTTCGAGATCGTCTGGATCTCGCTCGGCAGGACCAGCGCCGGCTCGGCCGGCGTCGGCGCCTTCAAGGCGGCGATGAAGAGCCTCGGCATCATCGCCTCGAACACCATGGCGCGGCCGCAGCGCAGCCTGAACGACGAGGAAACCGCAAAGATCGACATGATCCTTCGCGATGTGGGGCTGCTCCGCTGAGCGCCACGCCGATCCTGTCGATTTCCGGCCTGCGCGCGGTGTTCCGCATTGCGGGGCGCGACATCGCGGCGGTAAGGGATGTCGACCTGACGATCGGCTCCGGCGAGACCGTGGCGCTCGTTGGCGAATCCGGATCGGGCAAGTCCGTCACCAGCCTGTCGATCATCGGATTGCTGCCGACAAGGGTCGGACATATCGCCGAGGGGTCGATCGCGCTGCGGCGCAAGAACGGCACGCTCACCGAACTGACCAGCCTCGATGCCGAGTCGCTGCGCAAGATACGCGGCAACGAGATAGGCATGGTGTTCCAGGAGCCGATGACCAGCCTCAACCCGGTCTACACGATCGGCGAGCAGATCGCCGAACCGATCCGCATCCATCTCGGCAAATCGCACCGCGAGGCAGAAGCAGACGTGGTGCGGCTGCTGGAACAGGTCGGCATTCCCGATCCGAAGCGGCGGGCGCGGCAGTATCCGCACGAGCTGTCGGGCGGGATGCGCCAGCGCGCCACCATCGCCATGGCCCTGTCCTGCGATCCGGGCTTGCTGATCGCCGACGAGCCGACAACGGCATTGGACGTCACGATCCAGGCCCAGATCCTCGATCTTTTGGCCGAGCTGCAGGCGCAGCGCGGCATGGGTATCCTGTTCGTCACCCACAATCTCGGCGTCGTCGCCGAAATCGCCGACCGGGTAGCGGTGATGTATGCCGGGCGTATCGTCGAAACAGGTCCGGTGAGCGAAGTGTTCACCCGTCCGCGTCATCCCTATACCGCCGGGTTGATGCGTTCGGTGCCGCGGCTCGGCCAGGCCACGGCACTGAAGCTGGCGGGCACGCCGCTGCCGACCATTGCCGGGAATGTTCCGTCGCTCACGTTGCTGCCCAAAGGCTGTTCCTTCGCGCCGCGCTGCCCGATGGCTATCGCTGCCTGCCGTGCCGCGGTCCCGCCCTTGTTTGCGGCGACGCCGACCCGGCAAAGCCGCTGCCTGCGTTGGGAGGAGCTCTGATGGCCGACGTTCCCTTCCTTTCGGTCAAAAACCTGACCAAGCATTTTGCGCCGACAGCGTTCTCGCGTGGCCCGCTGGTCAGGGCGCTGGAGGACATTTCCTTCGATGTCAGGCGTGGCGAGGTGGTTGGCCTGGTCGGCGAGTCCGGCTCCGGCAAGACCACGATCGGCCGCTCGGTGCTGCGTCTGATCGAGCCGACATCCGGCCAAATCACCTATGACGGCACCGATATCACCAGGCTGGGTGCCGCCCAGCTGCGCCGCCAGCGTCGCAAGATGCAGTATATTTTCCAGGATCCCTTCGCCAGCCTGTCGCCGCGCATGACGATAGGGCAGATCCTCACCGAAGGCCTTGACATTCAAGCCATTGGCAAGAGGTCCGAGCGGCGGGCGAAGGCCGCGAAGGCACTTGCCGCGGTTGAGTTGCCGTTCGACGCCTATGACCGCTACGCCCATGAATTCTCGGGCGGCCAGCGCCAGCGCATCGGCATCGCCCGGGCGCTGACGCTCGAGCCGGAATTCATCGTCGCCGACGAGCCGGTCTCGGCACTCGACGTCTCGATCCAGGCGCAAATCATCAATTTGTTGCGCGACCTGCAGCTCCGGCTCGGCCTGACCATGCTGTTCATTTCGCACGATCTGGCCGTCGTCGAGTACATCTGCGACACGGTCATCGTGCTCTATCTCGGGCGCATCATGGAGGTTGCGCCGGCGGCCGAGCTTTATGCCCGACCGCAGCATCCCTACACGCGTGCGCTGCTGTCAGCCATTCCATCGCTCGATCCGCTGGCGAGGCAAGGCCGGCAGGTGCTCAAAGGCGATATTCCCAGTCCGGCGAACCCGCCGTCGGGCTGTGTTTTCCGAACCCGTTGCCCGTTCGCGTTGGAGGCTTGCGCCGCGGCCGTGCCGCCACTGAGGGCGACAGCCGACGGCCATCTGAAGGCCTGCATTCGCGACGACATCGCTTAGGAATAATTGCCCAGACAACGGTCAAACAGGTCCCCAATCCCAGGCGTTCATCGACATCCACCGCCCGGTTTCACGAAGCTGTTATTGTCGTTCCCGTCATTGAAACGTCAGCGATGCCGACCCATATGCACGCTGCGCCGGATGTTTCCTCCCATTCGTCCGGCGCGTTCCCCTCTGAAGGTTTTCGACCTTCACATCTGGCCGGGCTTTGCAGCCCGGCCTTTTTTCTACGGGGTTGGTGAGCGAGCCGAGATCATGGCGCAGGCGTGCCCAGCGTATCGATGCGTTTCGCCAGCGCCGCGGGATCGCCAAGCACACGGACCGTCTTCAGCCGAGCGGTGCCGCCGGCGACGATCGAGACGGCCGAAGCGGCCACGCCAAGCGCCTTGGCGACCAGCCTTTCCAGCGCTCGATTGGCGGCCCCGTTTTCCGGCACGGCGCGAACGCGAGCCTTCAGATGGCTTCGCCCATCCGCGGTCGTTTCGGCCCCCTCGAGCCTGTCCATCGCTGATTTCGGCGTCAGCCGGACGAACAGGTCGATACCGTCGGCGCGCGTCCGGAACGGCGCGCGCATGGGACGCCTGCACTCAGACGACCAGCGAAAGCACGGTGGTGAGCAGGAACTGCCGGATGAAGAACAGGATCAGCAGCAGGATGATCGGCGAGATGTCGATGCCGCCGAGATCGGGCATGAAGCGGCGGATCGGCCGCAGCGCCGGTTCGGTCAGCCGATAGAGCATGTTGCTGATGGTATCGACGAACTGGTTGCGGGAGTTGACGACGTTGAAGGTGTAGAGCCAGGAAAATATCGCCGAGGCGATGATGATCCACCAGTAAAGGTCAAGCGCCATGACAATGGTCTGAATGAGGGCGATCATGCCGGTCTCCGATTGTTGCCGACATGTAGCCACTGTAGCTGAAAGCGGCAAGAGCCGCGTTCCGACGCGTGGGCGAGGCGCACGAACGGCCGAACGGCATTTCGGCAGCAAGGGCAGCCTTGACAGGAAACCGCAGCGGCCGATAAAAGCCCAATCCGCTGGACGGGGCTGTAGCTCAGCTGGGAGAGCGCGTCGTTCGCAATGACGAGGTCAGGAGTTCGATCCTCCTCAGCTCCACCAGCGGATTTTTCGAACCCCCCCGTGAATGCTGAGGAAACCTTTCTCGGATTCCATGGGTTTTCAGATCAAGCAACCGAATGCATCGCGGGCCTCTGCCGGCTTGGCACTGTCGTCGCCGGGTGGATTCACATCGGCGACGTAAAGGCCCTCTACACCAATAGCGTATGCGGCCTATTGCCACTGCGCCTCCTCCTTGCCAGACTTGGCCCGTCTTCAAAACCGAGGGGAATTCACCATGACCGGCACGACAAGACGTGATTTTGTAGGTCTTACAGGAGTGGCAGCGACTGCCCTGGCCGGTGCTGTTGCAACACGAGCTACCGCTGCCGAAAGTGACGTATCGCCATCGTTCGATGAGGTTCTTCAAGAGTACAATCTAAACAACACAGAAAGGACTAGATCAAAGCTGGCGATCTATGTCGTCCTTTCTCATCTGCACGCCAGCCTCGAGAAGGAATTTAGTGACCTTGGGCTAGAGCTGCCTCTAGGAAAAAAGGCCTTGCCATCGAATCTGCCGGCCAATTTCGAAGACGCGCAGGTTGCACCCCTTCCGTGGCTCTTCAAGCCCTCGGAAGTTACCGACCACGAACGAAACGGCTATGCGACGATTGCAATGCGAATGAACGCAGTGATGGCAAGACACACCGCTGACGTGAGTGTCGGGGTTTCGCATATCATGTCGCACAAGGGATAACCGCGACCTTGCCGGCGAGCACGGCACGTCAGGCGAGCACAACGCCGGCCGGCGATTTGTTGTTGCGGGCGAACCGATTACCTGTTTTCGCGAGGCGACTGCGCTGCGAGAGTCCTCACAATGGATAAATCCTTCCGGGACGCGCCGCGCGAGATAGCAAAGCTCTCGGCACCCCGGCCAGTGGGAATTGTCAGCCGTCCGCGCGTAGTGGCGCTGCTTTCGCAGGCCCTCGACAGCGGTGCATGCTGGCTGGCTGCGCCTGGTGGATACGGCAAGACCACCGCGGTGATCGACTTTCTGGAACACGGCGGGCTGGAACAAGGCGGGCTGAAGCAGGGCGAATCGGCGTACAACTGGTATCGGGTCGACACCGAGGACCAGGACGTTGCGCGGCTTTTCCATTATCTGACGCTGTCGCTCGACGGCAGGCATGCCGGCATGCCGGTCTTTGGTCCGGAATATGCCGACAATTCCGACGATTTCGCGCGGCTGTTCTTCCGCACCTATTTCTCGCGGCTTGATCCGGGCACGATCCTGGTCCTCGACGATCTGCATCGTGCCGATGCACCAGGCTTTCGCCGGTCGCTGGCGATCCTGTTACGCGAACGCCCCAATACCGTCCGCTGCATCTGCACATCGCGGATGCTGCCCGAGGGCGATGTCGCCGACCTCGTGCTGTCCGGACAGTTGCCGGTCCTCAACCAAACGCTGCTGGAGTTTTCGCCTGCGGAGGCTCGCAACCTCGTCACCGCCCGCTCGCAATCGCCGTCCGAGGTCGGCGACATTTCGGAGGCGCGCGGCTGGGCGGTGGGCCTTCTCCTGCTGGCCAACGCCGGAATGTACTACCCGCTTTCGCAGACCGGCCTTGCCGGAGGCGCCGGCCTTCGGGAGATTGTCGGACGTTATTTCCTGCGCGACATCGCGCCGGAGGACCAGGATCTGCTGATCAGGCTCAACCTTCTGCCGGAGATCAGCACGGACCTTGCCGATGCGTTCCTGGGTTCGCCGCAGGCTGCCCGCCTGCTGGTGCGGCTGCAGCATCGCCAGCTGCTGATCACGCGCGACGGTCCGGGCGGCGCCGCCTTCCAGCTGCATGACTTGTTGCGCGAATACCTTGCCGGCCTACTGGACCGGCGCGTGACGGAAGCGGACCGTTCCAGGCTGCGCGAGCAGGCAGCAAAGGTCCTGCACGAGGCCGGCAAAACCGACGCGGCAATCGTGCTGGCGTTGCAGGCGGGCGCCTGGCCGCTGGCACGCCAGCTCATTCTGGAGTGCGCTAACGGCGTTCTCTCGCAAGGGCGCAGGGCCAGCTTCGTCGAATGGTGCAACGGGCTGCCCCCCGACGAGATGGACGGGTGGGTCCATTATTGGCTGGGCGTCGCCTTCGCGTCGGACGATGCGAAGGCCGAGCCGCACTTCTCCAAGGCATGGCAAGCATTCGAGAACACCGACATGCGCGGCCAATGCCTGACGGTCGCGCGGGCGGTCGTAGTCAAGACCGCCAGCTGGCGTACGCATGAGGGGCTGGCGGATTGGACGCGCCGAGCCTCACAGGTTCTTGCCAAGGGGTTGCCGGAATTGGATCCGGAGGAACTCATGATGGTCAGGCTCGGCATCCTGCGGGCCGTCGATTTCGCCGAACCTGGCGAATTCGACGCCCATGACGCGAAGCGCCTCGTGAATGATATCCAGCAGCGCCTGACACATCTGCCGATCGAGGATTCGGCCGAGTTGCGCCTGCTGGCAAGCGAAGCGCTCATCGACTACGCGACCTCGTCGGGGCAGCGCGACATTTTTGCCAATGCCGTGGACAGCGTTGCCGCCGATCTCGAACATCCGGATATCCCACCGCTGGTGCTCGGCATGTGGCTGGTGTCCTTTGGCTCGGCCAGCGGCCGTTACTTCCCCTATTCGCGGCGCGGTTTTGTCTATGCCTCGGCCGAGGATGCGTTGCGACGCGCAACGGCGATAGGCGAGCAGCACGCCTTACGGGGCGTCGAGTTCAGCGCCCTCTACCAGCTCCAATTGCTGATGAAGCTTCACAACAGGTTCTCGGAGTTCAATGCGCTGGTCTCCCGACTGGGCGAGATCGCGGACAGCAGGTTCACCACCCAGGTCGCGGTCGTCGCAGACTGCCATGCGGCGATGCACACGCGCAACGGCGACTTCGCCAAGGCCTATCTCGACTGCGATGTCTTCATGGATGCGATCGAGCGGGCGAACGAGCCGATGATCGAGCGCTGGCCGCATTACGTCACCAAATACCAGGTCCTGCTGGCCGACCGGCGTCCGGCGGAGGCGATTGCGCTACTTCAGGGGATCGCCGAAAGGCTGAGCGGCGGCCCTCGCCAGCGTGTCGAACTCAGCATTCTAGCCGCGCGGGCCCTGGAGCAGAAGTGGAACGGCGGCGCGTCCTATGGCACTCGTCTGGCTGAATTCATGGCGGCATTGCGCGAGGTCAATCCCTCGGCGATCTTGCTCAACCTGCCGGACTTGCTAGCCGAGCTGATCGCCGATGCGCTGGAGCGAAAGATCGATGTCGATCTCTGCCGCCGCGTCGTTCGGGCGCGATATCTGGTCCCGCCCGCTGGTCGCCCCGCCCAGTGGCCTTGGCCGCTCAGGATACACTTGATGGGAGGCTTCCGCCTCGAGATCGATGGCGCCGAGGTCGCGCCCGGTGCCAAACCTACCCGCGCTCTCGACATATTGCGCATTATCTGCCTGTCGAGGGATCAGGTCTGTTCGGTGGAAACCCTGCAGGATTGGCTCTGGCCCGACCTCGACGGCGACCAGGCCAAAGCGGCCTTGGAGCAGGCGCTGCATCGTCTGCGCAAATTGCTCGGGCAAGGCGAACTCGTAACGCTGAGAGAAGGCCGTTTGCGGCTCGCTGCCGACAAGGTCTGGATCGATCTGCAGGATTGGGAAGACCGGCTGAAACCCGTTCTGTCGGGCCAAAGAGACAGCGCAATCGAGGAGCAGGAGATGCTGCTGGAAGGCTTTGTCGGCCCGCTTTTCTCGAATGGCCCGACGCCCGCCTGGTCGAACGCCGCGGCCGACCGGGTGCGGGACGGGTTGGTGGAGCTTGCCGTGCGGATCGCCAAACACTGGCAGAGCCGAGGCAACGCAGATCGGGCACGCCAAGCGTGCCGGCGTGCGCTCGATTTCTACCCGGAATCGGCCAAACTCCATGGCACGCTCATCCAGGAGAGCCTCTCCAGAAACGACCACGCCGGCGCCATCGAGGATTACCGGCGCTATGAACGCGCGCTCGCTTCGACCGGCGATGACGAGCCCTCGCCTTTGCTGCGTTCGCTCGTGCGCCCGTTTCTCTAGACCGGTTCATCGTTTCACGGAAACGCCGAACCGCTCTATCTCTTTATTTTTTCGCAGTTCCGGACGGAAAACCGTTCCACACTTTTCCTGGAATTGCTCTGGCGCAGCTCGGAACTCTGTAAGCCGTCCGTAAGTCGCGGTCTGGGAACCTCGGCCCGTCGATCAAAACCGATCGCCGGAGGCCTGAAGCCCCCGATACCAACACTCACAGGAAGGAAAAGGTCATGCCGTATACTGCCAGAGCAACTTCGAGAGTGCGTGCCGGCACCATCCGCGCTGGAGCCACAAGACTTTCCGACCAGCTCAGGATCGGGCCTTGGTCGCTCCTCTCGCCCGAAGCTGTCATACAGCAAAAGTACAACTCCCTTGGAGGCGCCGGCTTCGCCGAGATCGACAGGAAGGAGACTGGAAAAGCCTGGTATCTCAAGAACGGCTCATGCATTTGTTACAACGATGCCATGCACGACGCCTTTGAGATCCACGGCGACATCTACAGGAAATGGATTGCGCTTGGCGGTCTCGCGTGGGGCATTCCCTGCACCGACGAAACCGGAACTCCCGACGGCGTCGGGCGATACAATCACTTCAACAACAATACCGCTTCGATCTACTGGACACCGAATACCGGTGCTCAAGCGATTTGGGGGGCAATTCGCAGCAAATGGGCAGCAATGGGCTGGGAGCGCTCGGTTCTCGGCTATCCGGTCACCGACGAAACCGGAACTCCCGACGGCGTCGGGCGCTACAACCATTTTGCCAATGCCGGCTCGATCTACTGGACACCGAACACCGGAGCCAACGTGGTGTACGGTGACATCCGCAAGAAGTGGGAAAGCCTGGGCTGGGAACAGTCATATCTGGGGTACCCAACCACCGACGAGACCGAATTTGCCGACGGTGGCCGTGCCAATCTGTTTGAAAACGGCGGCATATACTGGTGGCCCGACACCGGCGCGATCGACCTTCGAGATGTCGTCGTCCACTATACCGGCCTCCATTGCTTCGGCGAGACCGACTGGGATCAGGGGTCGAGTGCGGACGAGCCCTATGTCATCGTCAGCGTGACAACGCCGCAGATGGCCGACACCAAGCGCAGCCAGGTCTATGGCGACGTCGATGCGGGAGATACGAGACCCGACCTGATGGAGGTCTATCGAGGCAAGCCCTACGGCATCAATATCGGTACGGTGCTGATGGAAAACGATTTCGGCGATCCAAACAAGTACAAGGACGAAGTGCAGAAGGTCGTGATGGGCGTCCATACGGCGGGTACGCTGGCTTTGGGCCTCATTCCGGTGGCAGGACCTATCATTGCCGCAATAGCCGGCCCGGCCCTGGGATCCTTGATGCCATCGATCGGCGGCGCCATCAGCGATCTCTTCGATTGGGGCGATGACAGGATCGGGAGCGCGACAGTGACCATCTCCGCAAAGCAGATGGTGTTGCTCGCGGCACGTACGAACAATACCACCTTCAGCGGGATTGGGTTCAAAGTGGAAACGCCCCTGATTTCCGGCGAAGGGGCGTCCTACAAAGCCTATTTTGGCTTTGTGCCTGCCTAGTCTAGGCCAATCGCCCCGGCAAAAAAGCTTGCCGGGACAATCAACTTACCAGCCCCGCCTTCCGTTGGCGGGGCTGACGTTCGCGACTGAGAGATTTATTTCCGTAGCGGTCGTCACAAGGCGGTCCGGATGCGCCAGCGGCCGATCAGCATAGCGGGCAGTCACCTCAACGACACTGCCGCAGCCAGCGAGGCCGAGCCGGGACCGACAGAACCGGATCAGGCGGCGCGCAACCCGACGCCATGACGGCCGACATCAATCAGGATAGAAGAGAACCGTGACAAGAGCGGGCACGCATCACACCAGTCCGCGCTTGGCCATCATTGCTTCCGGTGAAGGCATCTTGCCGCGGAAGGCGGTGTAGAGTTCTTCGGGATCCTTCGAGCCGCCGGCGGCGTAGATGTTCTTGCGCAGCCGCTCGGCCAGCGCCGGATTGAACGGATCGCCCGTCTCCTCGAAGGCGGCGAAGGCGTCGGCATCGAGCACTTCCGACCACATGTAGGAATAATAGCCGGCCGAATAGCCGTCGCCGGCAAAGATGTGGCCGAAATGCGGGGTGCGGTGACGCATGGCGATGGTATCGGGCATGTTAAGCCCTTCCAGCGTTTCGGCTTCGAAACGAAGCGGCTGGTCCGGTGCATCCGGCCGGGCGTGGTAAGCCATGTCGACCAACGCCGAGGCAGTGAACTCGACCGTGGCGAAGCCCGCGCCGAAGGTGCGCGCCGCCAGCATCTTGTCGACCAGCGTCTTTGGCATCGGCTTGCCGGTCTTGACATGCAGCGCATGTTTTTCCAGCACCGCCGGTACCGTCAGCCAGTGTTCGTAAAGCTGCGAAGGCAGTTCGACGAAATCGCGGCTGACCGAGGTGCCAGCGACCGACGGCCAAGTGACGTCGGTCAGCATGCCGTGCAGAGCATGACCGAATTCGTGGAACAGCGTCTTGGCTTCGTCGACCGACAGCAAGGCGGCCTCGCCGGCCGGCGGCTTGGCAAAATTCATGATGTTGTAGATGACCGGCTTGGAGCCATCGCCAAGCCTGTAACCGGATTTCAGCGCGCTCATCCAGGCGCCGGAGCGCTTCGAGAGTCGCGCGAAATAGTCGGCGAGGAACAGGCCGCGCTCGCTGCCGTCGACATTCTTCACCACGAAAACACGTGCGTCGGGATGCCAGGTGGCAATGCCCTTCTTTTCTTCGAAAGAAATGCCGAACAATCGTGTTGCCACATCGAAACAGGCGTCGATGATGCGGTCTAGCTGCAGGTACGGCTTCAGCTCGGCCTCGTCGAAGGCGAATTTCTCTGCGCGCAGCTTCTCCTGATAGAAGCGCCAGTCCCAGGCAGCGAATTTTTCGTTGCTGCCGGCCTCGGCCGCCAGCCGCTGCAATTCGGCTTGGTCGCTTGCGGCCTTTTCCACCGCCTTTTCCCAGACCGGATCGAGCAGCGCGTGCACCGCCTCCGGCGTCTTGGCCATGGTATCGTCGAGCTTCAATGCGGCGTAGGAAGCATAGCCGAGCAGCTTCGCCTTCTCGGCGCGCAGGCGCAGCATGTCGCGCACCACTTCCGTGTTGTCGGTAGCGCCGCCATTCTGACCACGCATGATGAAGGCGCGGAACGCTGTCTCGCGCAGATCGCGGCGTTCTGAGAAGGTCGAGAACGGCTCGTAGATCGAACGCGACAGAGTGACGGCGTAGCGGCCCTTCTGGCCGCGCATCTCGGCGGCTTCCGCCATCGAGCTTTTCAGGAATTCCGGCAGGCCGGCAAGGTCGGCCTCGTCGAGGAACAACGCCCAGTCGCGCTCGTCGGCAAGCACGTTCTGGCCGAAATTGGTGCCGAGCGACGACAATTCCTCGTTGATCGAGGCCAGCCGCTTCTTGCCTTCGGCGTCGAGCCTGGCGCCGGAGCGAACGAAGTTTTTCCAGGTCTTTTCCAAGACCCGCATCGTTTCGGCATCGAGCTTCAAAGCATCGCGGCGCTGATAGAGATGGTCGATGCGGGCGAACAGGCGTTCGTTCATCGAGATTGCCGAGAAATGCCGCGACATCTTTGGCGAGATGTCGCGCTCCAGTGCCTGGATCGTCTCATTGGTGTGGGCGCCGGCTCGGCACCAGAAGATCGACGAGACATGGTCGAGCGCCTCGCCGGCAAGCTCGAGCGCGGCAAGCGTGTTTTCGATGGTCGGCGTCCCGGCGTTGCCGGCAATCGCCTCGATCTCGGCCTCATGCGCCTTCAGGGCCGCGTCGAAGACCGGAGAAAAATCGCCATCGCCGATGCGCGTGAAATCGGGCAGGCCGAGCGGCCCTTGCCATGCGGTCAGCGGATGGGCAGCGAGGTCGACGGTGGACGGCATGGGCAAACTTTCGCTGAGTGGCGGGAGAAAATGAATCGTCACCGATGTAAGGCGCCGGCCGGTTGCGCGCAACAGCGGGTCCCGTTCATGGTTCCGTCAGTAACCGTCGCAATTTTCGGCGATCGCGGCTTGCGAACTGGCGCTGATCTGGTCGTTGGCGACCGCGAAAGTCTCCTGCATCAGCATGTCGTTGCTGGGAAAATCATAGCAGGCGATCACAGTGGTGACGCCGCCCTCCGTCTTCTCGATCCGGTGGCGGATTTCGGCCCCGGCGACGGCGCCCTGCCACTCGGCGATCGAGGCGATGAATTCCTGCTTGCTTTGCACGACGCCGAGGTCGTCGAGCTTGATGCGGACGTTGTCGGCGAGCAGGTCCGACAATTCGGTGCGGTCGGCGACCAGCAGTGCCGAATACCAGCGGTCTATGATCGCGCTATCGTCGGCGCTGGCAACATTTGCTGAGCACAGTAGTGCCGCCGCCGCGAACGCGAACCGAGCTCGCATCATGCCCCTCGTCTCCTACTCCGTCTCCGGCCGCTCGAAATCGCCTGTGTCCTTGTTCATCACCCAAAGCTCGCCGGTCGAAATATCGAACCAGGCACCGTGCAGCGACAGCCGCCCCTTGCCTTCGAGGATCGAAACACAAGGGAAGGTGCGCAGATTGGCTATGGAATAGCGGATCGAGATGCGCTCCAGCGCCGTCTGGCGCTCGGTCGCGGTCATGAAGGTGCTGGACGATACGGTCTCGGCCGCAGGCGCGATCAGGCTCATCCACTTGCCGATGAAATCGCCCGGCGACAGGGGTGCGGCCGTGGTGTCGAGTGCCGCGCGGATGCCGCCGCAGCGGCCGTGGCCCATCACCACGATGTTCTTGACCTTGAGGCTCTGCACGGCAAATTCGAGCGCTGCCGATGTCGAGTGGAACTGATCGTCGGGCGCATAGGGCGGCACCAGATTGCCGACATTGCGCAGCACGAACAGCTCGCCGGGCCCGGCGTCGAAGATCGCTTCGGGCGCGGCCCGCGAATCGCAGCAGGCGACGATCATCGTTTCGGGTGCCTGGCCCTCCCGCGCCAGCGAGCGATAACGGCCGCTTTCGGTGAGATAGCGGCCGCTCATGAAACTGCGGTAGCCGGTGAGAAGATGCTCGGGAAGATGGGGCATGGGCAGCGGTGGGAGCCTTTCCGGGTTGAAGGCAGCTCGGGTCAATCCCGAAAGGCTCTAGCGCATCGGCCCGAAAATCGGAACCGATTTTCGGAAAGCGTGGAGCGTAGGTCCAAAGCGTGGAGCTCACTCTGCCCCAAGTGGACGGCACCTCGCTCCAGCCACATCCCGACAGTCGAAGCAATTGAACCCGGCCGGCGTATTCCTAGACTATTCCGCGATCTCCAGCAGGGTCGATATCAGCAGCCGGCGCTCGTCGGCGGAAAGAATATCCGAACCGAACAGATTCATGCTGCGAAGTCCCTCGATGGCGAGATAGCAGACCAGTAGCGCCTTGAGGTTCGGCGTCTCCTTCTTCAGCCGTTCGAACACCTGCCGCCTGAACGATTTTATCGGCGTCAGGAAGTCGGGATCCTCGGCGATAGCCGAAAATATCCAGGATGCCGATGGCTTCGTCTCCTCGGCATGCTCGGCCGAAAGCCTGATATAGGCGGCGAGCGGGCTCTCGCCGCTGCCGCTGTTCTTGCGGGCGGCCTCCAGCGCCTGTTGGAATGCGCTGAGATAATCCTCCACCAGCGCCTGCATCAATTTCGCCTTGGTCGGGAAATTGTAGAGAAGACCACCCTTCGACACGCCGGCACGGCTGGCAACAGCGTCCAGCGACAGGCTGCCAGGACCCGTCTCGCGTGCCACCGCGGCGGCAGCAGCGAGAATTTTTTCGCGCGAATTTGCTCTGCGGACCTTCATCAATCGTTCCCCATTCATTAGCTTAGGCGGAATTGACAAGACCGTCCAGACGGTACAGTAAGATTGCCGTCATTTGAAATTGGGACCAGTCACAGGTATGTGTTCCGGTCGTCCGACCGTTATGCTGGGCCATGGCCGAGGGGACTGTTCGTGATCAAGCGCTTCATCATCGCCTTCATTCTGCTCGTGCTGGTGTGCGGCGGCATCGTCGGCTTCAACCTGTTTCGCGACAATGCGATCAAACAGTTCTTCGCCACCATGAAGCCGCCGGCCACGACCGTGTCGACAGTCATTGTCAAACCGATGTCCTGGACCCCCGGCATCGAGGCGATCGGCACTGTCAGTGCCGTACGCGGCGTCGACCTGACGGTCGAAACTGCTGGCATCGTCAAGGACATCCTGTTCCATGCCAATCAGAAGGTCGCCGCCAACGCCGTCCTGCTGCAGCTTGACGATGCCGTCGAGCGAGCCGACCTCGTCGCGTCGAAGGCGCAAGCCACCTCCGACCAGACGACGCTGATGCGCGCTCTCGAGCTGCAGAAGCGCGGGGTCGGCACCGATGCTACGCTCGACACGGCGCAGGCAGCAGCATCGGTCTCCGCCGCGCAGGTAAACAAGCTGCAAGCGGTGCTCGACCAAAAGCAGTTGACCGCCCCCTTCAAGGGTACTGTCGGTATTCCGAAAATCGACCTTGGCCAGTATCTCACACCCGGCACCGCCGTAGTGACCTTGCAGGACATGGATACGATGCGTGTCGATTTCACCGTGCCGGAGCAGCAGCTTCCGCAGCTGAAGATCGGACAGAGGGTGCGGTTGGGCGTCGGCGGCGGCGACATGCCGTTCACCGGCAGCATCCGCGGCATCGATCCGAAGATCGACCCGACCAGCCGGCTGGTGACGGTAAGGGCGGAGGTCGGCAATCCCGAAGGCAAGCTGACGCCGGGCCAGTTCGTCCAGGTGCGCGTCGAACTGCCCGAGGAGAACGACGTGCTGGCGCTGCCGCAGACGGCGCTGACCTCCAGCCTGTACGGCGACTTCGTCTTCGTGGTGCGCCCGGCCAAATCCGCCGAAGCCAACGGCGCGGCTCCCGAGGCAAAGCCGGAAGAGAAGCCGGCTGCAGATGCTGCCAAGCCGGCGGCCGAAGCACCCGTGGCAAAACCCGACGAAAAGCCGGCTGCTACCCCAGCCAAACCGGCAGCGGAAGCCAAGCCGGCAGCGGAAGAACAGAAACCGCAGCTCGTGCTCGCCCAGGTGTTCGTCAAGCCAGGCCGCCACAACGCCGGCCTGGTCGAGATCCTGGAAGGCATCCAGCCCGGCGACGAAGTCGTTACGGCCGGCCAGAACCGGCTCTCCAACGGCATGTCCGTTGCCGTCGACAACACGATCGATCCGAGCAAGCCGGGGAACCAGCAGGCAGCCCAGCAATGAGCTTTTCCGATCTCTTCATCCGCCGCCCGGTTCTCTCGACCGTGCTTGCCTGCATGATCCTGCTTCTGGGTTTTCAGGGCATCTTCAACCTTTCGATTCGGCAGTATCCAGAGGTTGAAGAAACGGCCATCACCATCACCACGGCCTATCCCGGCGCCAGCGCCGACCTGATCCAGGGGTTCATTTCCGCGCCGATCGCGCGTGCCGTCGCTTCGACCGAAAACATCGATTATGTCACGTCGTCGAGCCGGCCGTCCTCCAGCACCGTGACGGTGCAGATGAAGCTCGGCTCCGACCCCGACGTCGCGCTGAACGAAGTCTTGTCGAAGGTTCAGAGTGTTCGCGGCGATCTGCCGGACGAAACCAAAGACCCGGTGATCGTCAAGGGCACCGGCCAGCAGTTCGCGATGATGTACATCTCGATGCAGAATCCGAACATGACACCGGAACAGCTCACCGAATATATCGAGCGTGTCGTGCGGCCGCGTATCTCGACGGTCGAAGGTGTCGCCGACGTGCAGATTTTCGGCGCCGCCGAATATTCGATGCGTGTCTGGATCGACCCGATCAAACTGGCGGCGCGCGGCGTGACGGCGGCGGAAGTGCTGACCGCCATCAACGAATCGAATTTCCTCTCCGCGCCCGGCGATACCGAAAACGAATATGTGGCTTCCTCGATCACGGTTCGCTCGACCCTGCAGACGCCGGAGGCTTTCGCTGCCCTTCCGCTCCGCTCGAAAGACGGCAATGTGGTGAGGCTGCGCGACGTGGCCCGCGTCGAGCTCGCCGCGGCGAGCACCGACACCAGGGTCACGTTCAACGGCAAGCCCGGCATCTTTCTCGCCATCTTTCCGACGCCGGCCGCCAATCCACTGACCACCGCGGCGGCGATCCACAAGATTGTGCCGACGATCCAGGAGACGCTGCCGCTCGGCATGACGATCGAGATCGTCTACGACTCGACCGAGCAGATCAGCGCGTCGATCGAGGAGGTGTTCAAGACCATCGGCGAGGCGGTCGCCATCGTCATCGTCGTCATCCTGCTCTTCCTCGGCTCGTTCCGCTCGGTGCTGATGCCGATCGTGACCATTCCGCTGTCGCTGATCGGCGTCTGTTTCCTGCTGTTTTCTTTGGGTTATTCGATCAACCTTTTATCGTTGCTGGCCATGGTGCTGGCGATCGGACTGGTTGTTGACGATGCCATCGTGGTGGTGGAAAACATCCACCGCCACATGGAGGAAGACGGCTTGTCGCCGATGCAGGCGGCCTTCAACGGCATGCGGGAGATCTCGTCCGCCGTCGTCGCCATGACGATAACGCTGGCCGCGGTGTTCGCGCCGCTGGCCTTCACCGGCGGCCTGACAGGCGCACTGTTTCGCGAATTCGCGGTGACGCTTGCCGGCTCGGTGGTGCTTTCGGGTGTCGTCGCCCTAACCGTCACGCCGATGATGTCGGCACGCATCCTGAGGGCCGGGTCGCACAGCCGCTTCCAGCGCATTGTCGACAACACGTTCGGGCGCGTCGAACACGTCTACGAGCGGCTGGTCAGCGGCTCGCTGAAATATCGCCCGGTGACGCTGATGATCGTCATCGCACTGGTCGCCACGACCGGCTTCATGTTCACAAAGACCGCGAGCGAACTGGCGCCGGAAGAAGACCAGGGCTTCTTGCTGTCTATTGTGAACGCGCCGCGTTACGCGACGTCGGACTACACCGAGACCTATGTGAACCAGATTCTCGGGCTGGTGAATGATATCCCCGAAACCAGGGCACGGTTCTCCGCCGTCGCGTTCCAAGGCCCGACCAACAGCGCTTTCGTCGGCTTTGCGTTCAAGGACTGGGCCGAGCGCGCGCGCAGCTCGAAGGAACTTCAGGAAGACATCACTGCCCGCCTTGCCAAGGTGGCAGGCGTCGAGGCTTTCGTCTTCGCACCACCGACGCTGCCCGGCTCCGGCGGCGGCCTGCCAATCACGATGGTGGTGCGCTCGACCGGGGAGGCCTCCCAGGTGTACGAGGCCGCCGAGAATATCAAGAACAAGGCGCAGGCCTCCGGTCGCTTCCTCGCCGTGCAGAATTCCATGTCCTACGATGCGCCGCAAGTGACAGTGACGATCGACCGCGACCGCGCCGCGGCACTCAACCTGCCGATCGCCGAAATCGGCCGGACGCTGACCCTCTTGGTCGGTGGCGCCGAGGTGGCGCAATTCGACCGCGAATCCAACAGCTACGACATCATCCCGCAGGTGCCGCAGCAATTCCGCGACAATCCCGAAAAACTTGGGGAGTATTTCGTGCGCAGCGTCTCGGGTGAGATGGTGCCGCTCTCTGCGGTGGTGAAGATCTCGACCAACGCGTCGCCGGCGGCGATCGAGCAATTCAACCAGTTGAATTCCGCAACGATTTCCGCCTTGCCGCTGCCTGGCGTCACCACCGGCGACGGTTTGAAAGCGATCGAGGATATCGCCAAGGAGAGCCTGCCGGACACTTTCTTCATCGACTATACCGGTCAATCGCGGCAGGAGAAGGAACAGGGCTACACGATCATCATCGCCTTCGCGGCGGCAGTGCTCGTCATCTACCTGGTGCTGGCGGCGCAGTTCGAAAGCTTCCGCGATCCGTTGATCATCATGATGGCGGTGCCACTCTCGATCTTCGGCGCGATCGTGCCGCTTAATATCGGGCTCGGCACCCTCAACATCTACACCCAGGTCGGCTTGATCACCTTGATCGGCCTGATCACCAAGCACGGCATCCTTCTGGTCGAGTTCGCCAACCAGCAGCGTGAAATGCACGGCATGCGGCGGCGCGATGCGATCATCGCCTCGGCCAGGGTGCGGCTGCGGCCGATCCTGATGACGACGGCGGCGATGGCGCTAGGCGTGGTGCCGCTGATCATCTCCAGCGGCGCCGGTGCCGCGGCACGCTATTCGATGGGCCTGGTGATCTTCACCGGCATCCTGGTCGGAACCATGTTCACGCTGTTCGTGGTGCCGATGTTCTACACCTTTATCGCCAGCAAGGACCTGCCGCATCACGCCGAAAAGCCGGATCCGAAGCTGATGCCGGCGATGCCGGATTAGATTGTACTGATATTGTACAATAAAAAGGCCGGATTTCCGGCCTTTTTGAGAGCGACGAGAGCAGCATCGCTCACTTGACGATGACGATGCTGGTGTTGGCCGGGCCGAAGACCTCGACGAGCTGGTAGAAATCGGCGGCGTTGTCCGGATGCAGACGCACGCAGCCATGCGAGGCCGGCTGGCCGAGGCGCTTGATGGCGCTTGTCGCATGTACGGCGTAGCCGCCGTTGAAGAACACCGAATGCGGCATCGGGGCGTTGTCGTATTTCTTCGAATACCAAATTTCATGCATGCGGGTCGGCTTGAACGAACCGGTCGGTGTGACGTGCGTCCTGTCGCCCGTCGAAACCTTCCAGGCGAATGTCGGCCGGCCGTCGACCAGAATTTCCATGGTCTGCTGCGATAGCGACACACGCGCGACGATCTTGTTGGCGGCGGCGTGGGCTGCGCCGTTGCCGGCACTGACAAGCAAGGCAGTACCGGTGATGACGGCGGCGGCGATGTTGATGAGCTTGGCGGAAATGGCAGTGTACATGATGTCTCCCCTATTCTGCCGGTCGGGGCCGGCCCAATTCATGACCGGCTTATCGGGGCGTCATGTTTCAAGCCGATTTCGCAAGATGCTCGTTTGTGTTTCGATTCTGCTTCCCCTGGTTAACAGAAAAGGTCCGTGCAAAGCAGCTTGCAGTCGCACGACGTCGTCATGACGGGTGGCGTGTTTGCCTAGGCGGATCGGCCAAACCGCGGCGCCAATACGCGATTGCCTTTCGTTTGATAGGAATTCACCTGACTCCGAAACCGAGCTGCAACAAAGCGCAGCGTCGGCGGCATGATCCGGATACAGCGAACAGGCAAAGTTGACCTAACGAAAACAGCGGGCAACGAACGATCGGAAGCCAACACTGTTTCGCTACGGCCTGGATTGATCTGGACACTTTCCAGCCTGCGCGTCGACCGGCTCAAGCCCCTCTGGCGGGGGCGGCTTAGGGCCGTTGAGGATGCGCGGCGCCTCCGGCAACTTGCAGCCGAGAGGACCGAAGGCCCGCGCCGCAACGGGGGGCTCCGCTGGCGGCGCGGGCGCTTCGGGGGTTCCCCTGAAGTGCCCGTAAATTCCAATTTTGAGGAACGAACAGGATGAAAACGAAATTCGCCGCTTCCGTGCTTTCCGCCCCGCTTTACGTGCAGGGGCTGCTCGGCATTGCCGGCCTCGCCACCGTGCTGCTGAAGGAACGTGCCCATGCCGGCGAGGTCAGCACGAACGGTGACATGCTGTCCGGCCCGTCGCTTCTCGTGGTGCGCTGAAGAGCATCGGACCCCAAGGTGGAAACCGGTTTTGGGAAAATCCGATGCTCTAGACAAGAGGGTGGCCGTCCTGCCTTCAATCGGCGAATTGCGTCGGCGGATCGAACCGGTAACCCGCACCCCGTATGGTGGTGATGGTTTCGGTATCGAGCTTGCGGCGCAGCCGCACGATGCGCGAATCGATCGACCGGTCGAAGGCTTCGGCATTTTCGGCGGGCGCGGCGGCGATGATGTCGTCCCGCGTCAGCACCTTGCGCGGGCTGGCCAGGAACAGCCTGAGCAGCGCCACCTGCCCGGGGGACAGCTGTTCTTCCGTGCCCGAGCGGTGCATGACGATGGCCGATCGGAGATCGACGGTCGCGTTCTCCAGCACGATCAGTTCCCCGGCGCTCCTGCCGCGCCGAGCCAGAAGGCCGCCGACGCGAGCAGCAAGCTCCCTGACATTGAGCGGGCTTTCGACGACGTCGGCGGCGCCGAGTTCGAGCGCCAGAACCTTGTCGACCAGATCGGCCGGGCGGCAGATCAGGATGAAATCCGGTCCACCTTCGCCGCCATGTCGCCTGAGCAGGTCGCGCCCCTCCGCCTGGCTGACGCTGTCGCCGACAACCACGACATCGATACCCTTTTCCGAAAGCAGCGATTCGGCCTCCCACGGCTGTCGCGCCGCGCGGACGTCATGACCGCGCCGCTCGAGATGATCGGCGAGATCGGTCGCAATTACTTCAGCGACGGAAACAAGCGCGATAACGGATCGTGCAGCCATGTTTTTCTACCCCGCATACGGCAACCCAAGAAGAGTGCTGGACATCATGTTTATACCCAATCTACTTTCCACTGAAAGCGGGAGCGAAAGCATCGTGCGGGCACGAATTGTCATCGTCGAGGACGAGCCCGATCTGAGGGATGCGGTCGCCGAGTATCTCGGCGCCAGCGGCTATGATGTGGCCACGGCCGAAAGTGCGGCGGCGGCGCGCGACCTTTTGGAAACCCAGTCCTTCCATCTGGCCATTCTCGACATCGCCATGCCGGGCGAGGACGGCCTGTCGCTCGGCCGCTGGATGCGGTCGAAAATGCCGATCGGCATCATCTATGCAACGGCCGCCGGTACCGCGCTCGACCGCATCGTCGGACTGGAGCTCGGCGCTGACGATTACATCGTCAAGCCTTACGAATTGCGCGAAGTGCTGGCCAGGGTGCGCAGCGTACTGCGTCGCGTTCCTGAGCCGACCGAGCCACAAAAGGCCAAGCCTGAGACATCCGGCGGCCGCCGGTCCGTGAGCTTCGGACCCTTTCACGCCGATCTCGACGGCAGGCTCGTCACCGGCGCCAACGGTGCGGTCATCGACATGGCCAAGAGCGAGTTCGACGTCCTGGAGGTGTTCCTGACGCGCGCCAACCGGCTGTTGACGCGGGCAGCGATCTCCGAGGCGATCGGTTTCGTCGAGGACCCGGAATCGTCCCGCGCGGTCGACATCCGCATCATGCGGCTGAGAAAGAAGATCGAAGCGGACCCGGCCAACCCGAAATTCCTGCGCACGGTGCGCGGCGAAGGCTATATCTTCTCGCTGCCGGCCGGTGAAAATAACTGAGGCCTGGCGGCTTGAGCAAGCCAAGGCCAGGAAATGACCATGACGGCTGAAACAGCACGCGCGGACACGCAGGGCGCCAGGCAGGGCGCGGCGATGGTGGCCGTGCATGTGGTTCGCCGGCTGCGCGAAGCCGGCGATTGGCAGCGCGAGATGGAAGGTATCCTCCAGACGCTTTGCGAAGCCATGGATTGTCACCGCGGCATCCTGTTTCGCCTGCGCGAACTGCCCGGCCAGGGTTTCGCCCAGTCGGTCGCCGCTTATTGGATCGCCCCCCGGTTTGGCGGTGAGCTGGCGTCACCTACCGTCATCGTGCAGTCGGTCGTCGATTCGGACCCATTGCTGGAACGGCTGGCGGAGGACGAGCGTCAAGGCAAGATCTTCGCCGGGCACACACGCGATCTCGAAGGCTTTCTGCGGACCGATTTCGAAAAGCAGAACATCAAGTCGTTCCTGTCGGTGTCGGTCTTTTCGCACGGCAATTTGTGGGGCACGCTGGCGGTCAACGATTGCGTCAACGAACGCGAATGGACCGACCAGGAAGAGGCGGCGCTGCACATGGTGGCACTCGCCATCGGCGATGCCATCGAACGATCGCCCTCCGACGCGCATGCCAGCGACGTCATTCGCCGCACCATGCTGCAGGCCTCGCTCGACGCCATCATCGTCATCGACGAGACCGGCTCGATCATCGAATTCAATCCGGCCGCCGAGAAGATGTTCGGCTATCGGCGCAGCGATATCCTCGGCAAGGACCTGCTCGATACGGTCGTGCCGGAATATTACCGCAAGGGCTATGCGTCGGGTGCCGAATACATGTCGGGCCGCGGCGCGCCGATGGTCGGCCAACGGCTTGAAACGGTCACCCAGAATGCCGCCGGCGAGGTTTTTCCGATCGAGCTGACGGCAACCGAGATGCGGGTCGCCGATCGCCAGCTGATCTTCGGCTCGATCCGCGACCTGCGCGACAAGTTGCGGGCTGAGGAGGAAATCAACCGCCAGCGCGAAAAACTGCACCAGAACGAGAAGATGGCGGCGATGGGCTCGCTGCTTGCCGGCGTTTCGCACGAGCTCAACAACCCGCTGGCCGTGGTCGTCGCCCAGTCGACGCTGCTGCATGAATTCGCCGCCGATCCGCAGACCAAGGTGCGCGCCGAAAAGGTGCGCGCCGCTGCCGAGCGCTGCGGCCGTATCGTCAAGAGCTTCCTGTCGATGGTCCGCCTGCACCCGGCCGCACAGGCCGAAACCGACCTCAACCAGGTGATCCGCGCCGCACTCGAAGTGACCGCCTATGGCGCACGGTCGAGCGGCATCATCATCGACACCGATTTCGCCAGCGGCCCGTTGCTGGCCATGGCAGATGCCGACCACGTGACGCAAGTGGCCGCCAACTTCCTCATCAACAGCCAGCACGCCTTGGCCGGCGTTGCCGGCGACCGCCGGATCAAGGTCCGGACGTTTCGCAGCGACCGCGGCAATCCCGGATTCTCGGTCGAGGACAACGGACCAGGCGTGCCGGAAGCGATACGCTCACGCATATTCGAATCCTATTTCACCACCAAGCCGGTCGGTGTCGGTACCGGCATCGGTCTGTCGATCTCGAAATCGATCATCGAGCGGCACAATGGCAATATCTGGTTCGAGGAGGTTTCGCCGAGAGGTGTGCGTTTTGTCGTGCAGCTGCCGGCGATCGCGGCCGGCGCGGCCGCCGCCGGCGAAGCTCCGTCGCGGTCGAGCGGCTTGCGTCACGCGCTGATCATAGACGATGAGCCGGATGTCGCCGCGTCGCTGTCCGACATTCTGGAGTTGATGGGCATCAAGTCGCGGATCGTGCCGGCCTGGGTCTCGGCCGCCGCGACGCTGAGTGGCCATGTCCCGCCGGACATCGTGTTTTCCGATTTGCGCATGCCCGGTACCAGCGGCATAGCCGCCTATCGCGAGCTACTCGCCGAATTGCCGGGTCTGGCGCAGCGCTTCGTGCTTGTCACCGGCGATCTGATCGGCGCGAAAGGCGAGATCGAGGCGCTGCCGGCGCCGCAGCGGCCGCCAATCCTCGAAAAGCCGTTCAGCACGCTGGATGTGCGCGGCGTGCTCTCGGCCATTGCCGAGCAGGCGGCTCTGGGCGGCTAGACTCCGAGATCTCTCCCGGAAGAAAAAGGCTCCCGGCCGACATTGCGGCGGGAGCCTGACTGGAGTGCTGGAGGGCGCTCGCAAAAAATCAAAAAACGTTCGGCGTATCGGCCAGTGGTGCGGCGTTGGCGATCATGCGGACCGGCCGTGCCTTGCCCGACTGGGCGGCGATGACGCGCAGGCAGTCCAGGCTCTCGGCGCCCCAGGCCTGCCCCTTGCAGGCAAAATCGATCTCCGGCGCCGGCAGGCGCGCCGTCTTGGTGGTGGTCGTCGCGCCGTCGATGAGGTTGGCCGGCGGGTTCAGTGAGGCGAAGGCCGGACCGACGGTAGGCGTCAACGCCATGCCGGCAAATGCGGCAGCCGCCAGCAGCATGAACATCGCCATCGGATGATCACTGGCGCGCTGGCGCAGCGCCAGCTTCGGGCGCCGGTCGTTACGCTGGGGACCCTGCTGGCGAAGGTCGGTATCGGTGATCTTCTTTTCTCTGTTGAAACGAACCTAATCGCACCTTGTAACCGGCCAACGATGATGAATTAACGATTGTGTAACCGGCATGAAACCAAGCCCGCGGCCATTCCTGGGCAAACCGATCCGGCGTAGCTGGCAGCACCGGTGGCATTCTCTGCTCGTTTTCCGCTACCCACGGCACCAGATCCGCGTCGCCTTTCCAGGCCCACGGAGCGTCGGGCGCTCAACAAGTGTAAGGGGATTAACGTCTGGAATTCCCGGGATTTTCCCGGCTTCGATCGTTCGGACTGGGCTCTCGAATCCCGTTCGATTTCCCGTCAAGACTTATCCCCATTTTTCCAAACCATTGCATTTCAATGGAAAATATGCTTTTATTGAACGACCATTCAATAAATAAAGAGCCTTTATGAACCCGCATCTACGTGACGTGGCAATCCCCAACGATTGGGATCGGCGGGGGCTGCCGGGCTGGAGCTATCATTCCGACGCCTTGCTCGAACTCGAGAAAGAGCACGTCTTCCGCAACCATTGGCAGATCGCCGGCCATGTCTGCGACGTGCCGAACGCCGGCGACTATCTGACGATGGATGTGGTCGGCGAGCGGGCGCTGATCGTGCGCGGCAAGGATGGCGTTGTGCGCGCCTTCAACAATATGTGCCGCCACCGCGGCAGTCGCGTCGTTGCCGACAGCCAGGGCACTTGCAAGAATGCGCTGGTCTGCCCCTTTCATGGCTGGGTCTACAATCTCGACGGCACGCTGCGCGGTGCTGCCCGCCCCCGTTCATTCCCCGACCTCGACAAGACCGATTTCGGCCTGATGCCGCTCGAGCTCGAAATCTGGATGGGCTTCATCTTCATCCGTTTCCGCAAGGGTGGGCCGCAGCCATCGGTGGCCGAGCTGTTGAAGCCGATCGAAGCCGAGATTGCCCATTACGGCGTCGCCGAGATGGTGCCATCCTGGGGCATCTGGACCCAAAGGACGCCGGTCAACTGGAAGTCGGTGCGCGATGTCGACAATGAAGGCTACCACGTCGCCATGGCGCATCCGGCGCTGCAGGACCTTTACGGTGCGACCTATTTCGACGAGCCGTTCGTCAACGGCGTGTCGCGCTCGTTCGCCACCTACAATCCGCATGCCGGACGGCGCTGGAGCGTCGCGCAGTACATCAAGCTCGCACCCGAGGCGAAGCACCTGCCGGAACACCTGCGCAAGGCCTGGATCTACTACGGCATCTTCCCGAACAACGTGCTGTCGATCATGCCGGAATCGGTGCAGTTCTATCAGGAATTTCCGCTGTCGACGGGTGAGACGCTGCTGCGCGGCGCCATCTACCGCTATCGCGACGAGACCAGGGAACAGGCGGCAGCCCGCTACCTATCCTACCGCATCGACCGCGACACGCTGGCCGAGGACGTGCAGCTTTCGATATGGTCCAACGAATCCATGCTGTCCGAAGCCTTCGGAGGTTTTTACCTCTCCGATCTCGAATATGGCGTGCGCACCCACCACGACCATTTGCGTAAGCAAGTTCCCGTGCTCGGATTGGAGACCGCGCCCGAGGAGAAGGATATGTGGGCACTCAACGAGGCGCTCAGATCACGCTCGTGACGCCCCGGTCCTCAGGCCCAAATGGCGACCGGAATGCCGAAACGATCGGCGAGCGGCGGATCCGGAAACGGCATTGCTTCGCCTCTGACGATGCGTCCGGCAACCACCATCATCGCCGCGGCGTCGAGGAAATCGTCGGCGGCCGCGCCGCGCGGCGGCGTCTGGTCGAGAAAATCCTGGCTATAACCATGTTGGGCAAGCAGCGCCTTGCGTTCGGCCATGCCGGCCGGATTGATGTTGCCCCTGATCTTCTTCGGCAGGCGCATAGCGCGGTCGCCGTTCAGTTTGCAGAAGGCAACTTCCGGATGCGATTCGAAGACGCGGCTGCGCAGTTCGGGCCGCGCGATCAGCAGCGAATCGATCTCGCGGATCTTGGCGAAGATGCCGAAGGCCTGGATCGAGACACCGCGCGGCGGATCTGAGGTTGTCCTGGCCACCTCGCTTGCCTTGCGATGTGCGGCGTACCAGGCATCGACCGTGGTGAAGGCTTCGACCTCGGCGTAAAGCGCGGCGCGGGAGGGGATGGCAAAGACACTGGACTGCCGGGCCCCGAGCAGCGGCCGCACCAGCGCCTCCGGGCCGCGACCGCCTCGTTGCGAGAAATCGGGCAGGCCGATTGGCATATCGACCGCTACCAACGAGTCGGCGGGCAGTCGGTCGAGCAACGCCGCGAAGCTCGGGAAAACGGCTGTCGACGGTGCCGCACCGGGATCGCGGCGGACGGCTATCCAGCCGGCCTTGCAACCGTCGACGCCGACAAGCACAACACCCCAGGGCATAACATCGTCGGGCGCAACATCCTCGGGCGCATCATCCTGGGGCACGGCGTCTTCGGCCTGCGTCACGCCCGGCGGTCCCGTTCCGGATGCAGCAGATGGCGAAGCTGCACCATCGCCATCGGGTGCGACAGGCTCTGGGCATCGGTCTCGAGCTGCAACTCGTCGCCGCCGCGCTTGGCGGTCCGCGCCAGGATCTCGTAGACCGCCGCCGTGGTCGATTGCAGCGCCTTGGCGGCCGGCTGGCCGGACAGGATCCGCGCCAGGTAGACGGCAGCCGTCAGGTCGCCGAGCCCATTCGGCGGCTTGTCGATGAGCCGGTGTTCGGCAAGCAGTGCCTCTCTGCCGGCGAGCAGCAAATTGCCGGTGCCGCCGGCCATCATCGCCGGCGCCGATGTGACCAGCATGGCCGGTGGGCCGGCCTGCAGGGCTGCAGCCATTGCCGATTTCAAGTCGGGCAGCGGCGCTCCGGCCATCCATTCCAGCTCGTAGCGGTTGGGCGTGGCGATATCGGCGATCGGCATCAGCCGGTCGCGCATGGCGATTGCGGTCGGCTCAGGTACGTAGAGCCCGCCCGAATCGCCCATCACCGGATCGCAGATATAGAGGGCGTCCGGCGTCTTCGCCTTGACCGCGCCGACCAGCGAAGCGACGGCTTCGGCCTGGCCAGCCTCGCCGAGATAGCCGGACAGCACGGCGCCGACCTCGCCCAGCCACGGCGCGCGCTCGAGGTCGGCCATCAGCGCCTTGAACTGGTCCAGCGGCGGCACAATGCGGGTGGCCCGGCCATGGCCCGGATGCCAGGGCAGGATGACGGTCGGTACCGCCCAAACCGGAAAGCCGAGCGTCTCCAGCGCAAAGACAGCGGCACGGTTGCCGACCGAGCCACGGGCGACATGACTGGAGACGACGATGACCGCGCGCGGCGCGTCGGTTTTTTCGGCACTCATTGATTTTTCCTAACTGCCCCTGGTGACGAAAAGCACGAGCCAGATCAACAGGCCGATGGCAATAAGCAAGCCCGCTGCCCGACCGATGCGGGTGCCCCAATATTCGATCGGGTCCGACCGGTCGGCATCGGCCGCAGTGACGTGGTCGCGCGCGCCTTTAGTCGTTCGTGCAAGGAACGAGGTGCCCCCCGGCTCGGTCTCGCGCGCCACCCGTTCGATGATGCGGCGCGATTCCGCGTCGCTGTCGTGGCGTTTCGCCATGGTGATGTCCCGTTTTATGCCGAGCTTAACCCGTTCGCCTCGTCTGTCACAGGGCCCGACGGCGAATGGCAGAAACCAGTAACACTTCTCGGCCGAAGTCATTTTCTTACGCAAGGATTGTGCTAATGCTTCGCCTGCCAATGCTATCGAGGGGACTTATCATGCTTGCCCAGCGCCTTTCTTCGCCGCCAATCTTCCGTAATTTAGCTGCGTTCCTGGTTATGGCCGTCATGCTGCCGCTGCTTGCCGGCTGCGGCTACAACACCATTCCAACAGCTGAGGAAAACGCCAAGGCCGCATGGAGCGAGGTGTTGAATCAATACCAGCGCCGCGCCGATCTCATCCCCAATCTGGTCAACACGGTCAAGGGCTACGCGGCGCACGAGAAGGACACGCTCGATGCCGTGGTCGAAGCGCGCGCCAAGGCGACGCAGGTGACCGTGACGCCGGAAACGCTGAACAATCCGGAAGCCTTCAAGAAATTCCAGGACAGCCAGGCCGGCCTGACCAGCGCGCTGTCGCGCCTGCTGGCGGTGGTGGAGAACTATCCCGATCTCAAGGCCAACCAGAACTTTCTGGCGCTGCAAGCACAACTCGAAGGCACCGAGAACCGGATCACGGTCGCCCGCCGCGACTATATCCAGGCAGTGAGAGAGTACAATCTGACGCTGAGGACCTTCCCGTCGGTGATCTGGGCGACCTTGTGGTTCCGCGGCAACCAGCCGTTTGCGAATTTCACCATCGAGGAGGACAAGATGCAGCCGCCGAAGGTCGATTTCGGCACCAACACCACGCAAGGCGGGTGAACGGCGCCTGTTGAGCCTGGGCCTGTTGGCCTTGTATTCCGTCGCGCCCCCCTCTGTCCTGCCGGACATCTCCCCCACTTGGGGGGAGATTGGCAGCTCTTGCCAAGGCGGCCAATCACCGACCTTGGGAGTTGGCGAAAGCGGTCGCGATAGTCGATCTTCCCCCAAGTGGGGGAGATGTCCGGGAGGACAGAGGGGGGCGCGACGAAGTGCAAACCTGACGCTTCTGAGCGTCACTTTGCTTCTTCTTTGCCTTGGTCTGTTCCTCCCGCTCACCGCCCTTGCCGCCGCACTGCCGGCACTGACCGGACGGGTCGTCGACAATGCCGGCATCATCGATGCCGCGACCGAGGCGGCGCTGACGCGGAAGCTTGCCGAGTTCGAGACCAAAGGGTCCGACCAGATCGTCGTCGCGACCATCCCCAGCCTCGACGGCGAGGAGATCGAGCCTTACGCCAACCGGCTGTTCCGCGCCTGGAAACTGGGCCAGGCGAAGGAGAACAACGGCGTCCTGCTTCTGGTGGCGCCGAACGACCGCAAGATGCGCATCGAAGTCGGCTATGGGCTGGAAGGCACGCTGACCGACCTGCACACCAAGCTGATCATCGAAAACGACATGGTGCCGGCCTTCCGTGCCGGCGATTTCTCAGGCGGCATCAGCAAGGCCGTCGACGACATGATCATGGTGCTGGAAGGCAATCCCGAAGAGCTGGAGGCGCGCGGCGAACGCAACCAGCAGCCGCCGTTCAACAGCGACGATCTGTTCTTCACGATCTTCATAGCCATCTGGGCAATCATCTTTTTCGGCGGCCTCGCAGCCTCCATCCTGCCGCCGATCTTCGGCCGGAAGATCGGTCCCGGCCGCTATCGCTGGCTGGGCATGACCTTCGAGCCAAACCGGCGGTCGTCCGGCGGCTGGTCGGGAGGTTCCGGCGGGGGATGGTCGTCGGGTTCAAGCGGTGGCGGGTTTTCCGGCGGCGGCGGTTCGTCCGGCGGCGGCGGCTCCTCGGGAAGTTGGTGACGAGATGACAAGACACGCCGTCAGCCCGGTGGAATCCGGCCGTTTCACCAAAACGATCGGCACCGCGCTGTTGGCCATGGCGGTGCTGCTGGTCGGCTTCGCGGCCTTCGCCGCCGCACTGCCGGCGCTGACCGGACGGGTCGTCGACAATGCCGGCATCATCGATGCCGCAACCGAGGCGGCGCTGACGCAGAAGCTTGCCGAGTTCGAGACCAAAGGGTCCGACCAGATCGTCGTCGCGACCATCCCCAGCCTCGACGGCGAGGAGATCGAGCCTTACGCCAACCGGCTGTTCCGCGCCTGGAAACTGGGCCAGGCGAAGGAGAACAACGGCGTCCTGCTTCTGGTGGCGCCGAACGACCGCAAGATGCGCATCGAAGTCGGCTATGGGCTGGAAGGCACGCTGACCGACCTGCACACCAAGCTGATCATCGAAAACGACATGGTGCCGGCCTTCCGTGCCGGCGATTTCTCAGGCGGCATCAGCAAGGCCGTCGACGACATGATCATGGTGCTGGAAGGCAATCCCGAAGAACTGGAGGCGCGCGGCAAGCGCAATCCGGCGAATGACAATCCTGTCGATCCCATCTTCATGCTGTTCATCGTCCTGTGGGCGACGATGTTCTTCGGCGGCTTGGCAATGGCGTTCCTGCCGCCGATCTTCGGCACGAAACTGTCGCCGGGCGTGTACAAGTGGCTGGGCATGACGTTCCGCTACGGCCGCGGGCCAGCTTCGTCATCCTCCGGTGGCGGTGCCTGGACGTCGGGGACCTCGTCCGGCAGTGGCTGGTCGTCTGGAAGTTCCGGCAGCGGTTGGTCGTCCGGAAGTTCGGGCGGCGGGTTTTCAGGCGGCGGCGGCTCGTCCGGCGGCGGCGGTTCTTCAGGAAGCTGGTGAGACATCAATCATGGCAACACGACCGATCAGTCCCGAGGATCATGAGCGCATCGCCGATGCGATCCGCGCTGCCGAATCAAAGACCGACGGCGAGATCTACTGCGTCGTGGCGCATGCCAGCGACGGCTATTTCTTCCCGGCCGCTTTCATGGCGATGCTCGGCATGCTCGTCGTCAGCCTCGCCGTCGGTTATGGGCTGGAAGCCTGGTGGCTGTCGATCCGCTTGCCGCATTTCGTCATCGCCGAGCTTCTGGCGCTTGCCAGTGTGCTCATCCTGTTGTGGGCATTGCCGGCATTGCGCATCCATTTGGTGCCGAGGCGGCTGCGCTACCAGGCCGCCCACGTCAATGCGATGAAGCAGTTCCTCGCCCGCAACGTCCACCGCACCACGGCGCGCACCGGCGTGCTGGTGTTCGTCTCGATTGCCGAGCGCTATGCCGAGGTGGTCGCCGACAGCGGCATCGATTCTCGTGTCGGCCAGCATGTCTGGGACGGTGTCGTCCGCGACCTTACGGCGCATGCCGGCGACGATCGGCTTGCCGACGGGTTCGTCAAGGCGATCGAAGCAGTCGGTGCGGTACTGGCCGAGCATTTTCCGGTCTCGACTGGCGACAGCAACGAACTGGACGACCATCTGGTCGAGATTTGATCTCGCCAAAAGCGGTTTCGCAGCGTCTCAAGGACGCACCGTCCGGCTGTGTGAAAGCATCGCGGCGGTTGACCGGACTCTTGCAATCGGGCGCGGCGGGTTTATGGTTAACCAATCATGAATACGCTGAGCATCGACATCAGGAAAGCCGAACCGCGCGATGCAGCCGCCATCGCCGACGTGCATCTCGAGGCCTGGCGCGGCGCCTATTCGGGCATCATCCCGCACCGCACGCTGACATCGATGATCAACCGCCGCGGCGCCGACTGGTGGGCGAATGCCATTCGCCGCGCTGCCACCGTCCTGGTCGTCGAAATCGGCGGCAAAATTGCCGGCTATGCGACGATCGGCAAGAACCGCGCCCGCGAACTCAGGCAGCAGGGCGAGATCTACGAACTTTACCTGCGGCCGGAATATCAAGGCATCGGGCTCGGCAGCCGGCTGTTCTCGGCCGCGCGGGCACGGCTGGCCGACCATGGCCTGAAAGGCATGGTGGTCTGGGCGCTTGAAGACAACCAGAACGCACTTGCCTTCTATGCCGGCGCCGGTGGCCGCGATGTTGCCGAAGGCGTCGAGATCTTCGAGCAGAAGGCGCTGAAGAAGGTCGCTTTCGTCTGGGAATGACGGCCAGCGCATGATCCGGCCGGTTTTCGGTTCGGACGATCTCCCCGTACCATTCGCCGCATTGCACCATTCGCCGTCGCCCGCTATCGATCTCCAATCGAGAGAGGGATAAAGCGATGCGTATCGAAGCGATTGCCAGCGGAAAGAACCCGCCCGAGGACGTCAACGTCATTATCGAGGTGCCGATCGGCGGCGAGCCGATCAAATACGAGATGGATAAGGAGGCCGGCACGCTGTTCGTCGACCGCTTCCTTCACACTTCGATGCGCTATCCCGGCAATTACGGTTTCGTACCACACACGCTATCGGGCGACGGCGACCCGATCGACGTGCTGGTCTGCAACACGCGCGCGCTGGTGCCAGGCTGCGTCATCAATGTGCGGCCGATCGGCGTGCTGGTGATGGAGGACAATGCCGGCCAGGACGAGAAGGTCATCGCTGTGCCTTCGCCCAAGCTGACCTTACGCTACGAGGACGTCCACGAATACACGCAATTGCCTGACATTACCCGCCAGCAAGTGCAGCATTTCTTCGAGCACTACAAGGATCTCGAACCCGGCAAATGGGTTAAGATCGAAGGCTGGTACGATGCGGCCTATGCCAAGAAGATGATCGTCGAGGCAATCGAGCGGGCCAAGCGCAAGTAATTATCGGGCGCAAATAATCAGTTGTCGACGCGGCCGAAAGCGGGCGCGTCGCCGATCACTACGCGCTTGTCCTTGCCGCAGGCGAAGGTGCGTGCCTTCTCGTCGGCAAGCTTGCGCGCCTGATCGTTGGCGGCGGGATTGCCGGTGGCGAGCACAAGGCCGATCGTGCAGCCTTCGTGGGCGTCAGGCTGGGCAACCTTGGCGACGATCAACACTTCCGTCGACTTGTTCTCGCCCTCGGTATCGCTGATCGAGCGACGATGAATGACGGCGAACGGAATGGTAGTTTTGCCGTTGGTTTCGATCCGCCACTCGACTTTAGGTCCAGCCGAGTTGAGGCCGGAAAAGCTTTCCCAGACCGTGGTCATATCGCCGGGTGGAAAGCCGTAGAACAGCGATTCCCGCGCGTCGTCGTAGGAAACCATCACCGGGTAGCCGCCATAACCCGAACAGGCGAGGTCGGCCCAGTCGCCGTCGCCTTCCTCCGCCTGGGCATAAGTCACGCAGTCCTTCTCCCAGACGAGATCGGTATAGACGCTGGATATGTCGCCAGCCCGGGCGGCGTTGCAGAAGCCGGCGAAGGCAAGCGGGATCAAAAGAGCGCGCATGGCGGACAACTCCGTTCGGGCTGCCGCAGCGTACCGTCAAATCTAGCAGCAGCCTAGACGAACTCAGGCTGCTCACAGTGATCTGGTAAACGGAACGCTATTTCTTCAAGCTTGCCTCGATCAGAAGGTCGGCGTTGCGGGCGACCGACTGCGCCGGCCCGCCGACACCGAACAGCTGGCCGCTGATATAGGCGCCCTCGATCAGGAGCAGCAGCCCGTCGCCTAGCGTGTCGGCGTCGCCGGCGCCCATCTCTGCCGCCATGGCACGCAGGCGCCGGCGCAATTCCCGCTTGTTGGCTTCGCTCACGACGCGGGCTGGATGGCCATGTTCGGGATATTCGACCGCGGCATTGGTCATGCCGCAGCCGCGATAATCGGGCCTTTGCGTACGCTTGCCGACACGCGTCAGGAAGGCGAGGATCTGCGCGCGCGGATCGCCGGGATGGGCATTCACCGCCTCGTCGAAGCGCTCCCAAAATTCGAGGTCATAGTGCCGGAGATAGGATGCGGCCAACTCATCCTTGGACGGAAAGCTGCGGTAGAGGCTGGGCTTGGTGACGCCGGCACGCCGCACGATCTCGTCGACGCCGATCGCCCTGATGCCTTGCCGGTAAAACAGGTCGCGCGCCACCTGGAGAATCCGTTCGGCGGCGCGAGGCGGCGGTGCGTCATTCGCCTTGATCGTTGGTTCAATGCTTTTCATGTCTGGTGTACCGATTAGCTGGTTGACAATGTTACCGGTCGGTACGTATGTTTCGCGCTCCTGCAACGTACCGGTCAGTAACATGATAGCTCAATCCCGCCCGTTTGGCCAGCGCTACGCTTTCGTCGTGGTCGCCGTCATCTTCCTTTGCCTGCTGATCGCAGCGGGCCTGCGTTCGGCGCCGGCAGTCATGATGCTGCCGCTGGAGAACAGTTTCGGCTGGCGGCGCGACGTCGTCTCACTGGCCGCTGCCACTGGCATCTTCCTCTATGGCCTGACCGGGCCGTTTGCCGCGGCGCTGATGGAGCGGATCGGGCTGCGCCGCACCTTGCTTGCCGCGCTGCTTTTGATGTCGGGATCGACCGCGCTCAGCCTGTTGATGACCAAGCCGTGGCATCTGCTCCTCACCTGGGGCGTGTTTTCCGGCGTCAGCTCGGGCGCCGTCGCCACCGTGCTCGGCGCAACCATCGTCAACCGCTGGTTCAAGACCAATCGCGGCCTGGTGATGGGACTGATGTCGGCGTCCAGCGCCACCGGGCTGCTGGTCTTCCTGCCGTTGCTCGCCTCGCTCGCCCAGTCAGGCGGCTGGAAGCCGGTCGCCATCGCCATTGCCGTGGCCACCGCCTGCCTGGTGCCGCTGGTCTATATGCTGGTGCCGGAGCGCCCGGCCTCGATCGGCATGGTCCGCTATGGCGCTGATGCCGACGACGTGCCGCCGGCGCCGCCGGCCGCGCAGGGCAATTTCCTTTCGCATACGCTGAGCACGCTGCGCCGCGCCGCCGGCACGCGCGTGTTCTGGTATCTGTTCGCCACTTTCTTCGTCTGCGGCTTCACCACCAACGGGCTGGTCGGCACGCACCTGATCGCCTTTTGCGGCGACATGGGCATAGGCGAAGTGCAAGCCGCCGGCCTGCTGTCGATGATGGGCATTTTCGACCTGATCGGCACGACGCTATCGGGCTGGCTCACCGACCGTTTCGATCCGCGCAAGCTGCTCGGCGTCTATTACGGCATCCGCGGCCTGTCGTTGATCTATCTGCCCTATTCCGGCTTTTCGGCCACCAGCTTGATCATCTTCGCCGTGTTTTACGGACTGGACTGGATCGCCACGGTGCCGCCGACGCTGAGGCTTTCCAACGAGGCGTTCGGCGACCGCAGCGGACCGATCGTCTTCGGCTGGATCGTCGCCGGCCATCAGGTTGGCGCCGCGACAGCGGCCTTCTTCGGCGGCACCATGCGCGAGCTGCAAGGCAATTACGAGCTTGCCTTCCTGATCGCCGGTATGACGGCAATAGCCGCCGCCTGCATCTCGCTGCTGATCAACACCAGCCGCCCGGCCTTCGAGCCGGAACCGCAGGCGGCTTAGGGTGCGACAGTTGAGTGCTAATCTCCCCCGTTGAGGGGGAGATGGCCGCGAAGCGGCCAGAGGGGGTCGGTCCGACCGGGCTCGGCCCCTTATCGCAGGCGCAAGAGGTCGGTGCTCCATGCGAGACGACCCCCTCTGTCGCCTCCGGCGACATCTCCCCCTCAAGGAGGGAGATTCGCCATCCTGTTGATGTCAGAAAACCTTCATCGTTTCGAAATGTGCCTGAAACATTGAAGCTGGAGCTTGGCGGCGACGTTCAACGCCATCCAGGAGACAGCCATGAACAAGATTTCGATGACGCGGCGCGCTTTCGTCACGTCGGCCAGCGCCGTTGGCCTGGTCGGCGCGTCGGGCCTCGCGCTTCCCTATTACTCGCGCGCCAATCAGCGCCCGGCCTTTACCCACGGGATCCAATCCGGCGACGTCGATGCGACCAGCGGCATGGTCTGGGCGCGCACGGACCGGCCGTCGCGCGTCATGTTCGAAGTGTCGCCGACGGAGAGCTTCGCCAATGCCGTCCGCCTGGCGCCGCTCGATAGCTCGCCGGCCAGCGACTATACGGTGAAGCGGCTGCTTACCGATCTCGCCTCCGACCAGGACATCTTCTACCGCATGGTCGCGGCCGATCTTTCCGATATTAACGCCGTTTCCGAGCCGATCGTCGGCCGCTTCCGCACGGCACCTGCCTCGAAGCGCGACATTCGTTTCGCTTGGTCGGGCGACACCGCTGGCCAGGGCTGGGGCATCGACGACACCGGCATGAAGACCTACGCCACTATCGCCAAGCACACGCCGGACTTCTTCCTGCATTCGGGCGATACGATCTATGCCGATGGCGCGATGAAGGACGAGGTCGACCTGCCCGGCGGCGGCAAGTGGAAGAACACCGTGCTGATCGACGAAAAACGCAAGGTTGCCGAGACGCTGGACGAATACCGGGGTCAGTGGAAATACAATTTGATGGACAGGAACGTGCTGGCGCTGAACGCCATCTGCCCGACGTTCTACCAGTGGGACGACCACGAGGTGGTGAACAACTGGTCGGATTCGAAGGATCTGAGCGCCGACGACCGCTACACCGAAAAATCCATCCATGTACTGGCGGCACGCGCGGCGCGCGCCTTCCACGAAATGACGACGATCCGCTACGAGCCATCGGAGCCCGGCCGTGTCTACCGCAAAATCGCCTATGGGCCGTTGCTCGACGTGTTCTTCCTCGACATGCGTTCCTATCGCGGCCCCAACGGTCAGAATATGCAGGAGACGATGACGCCGCAATCGCGCATCCTCGGCGAACAACAGACGAAATGGCTGAAGCGCGAGCTGGCGAATTCCAATGCAACCTGGAAAATCATCGCCGCCGACATGCCGCTCGGCCTCGTCGTCTGGAACGACGGCACCAAGAAGGTCGGGGCCGAGGCAATCAGCAATGGCGACAATGGCCCGGCCAAGGGGCGCGAGCTGGAAATTGCCGACCTCCTTCGCTATATAAAGAACGCGGGGATCAGCAATACCGTCTGGCTAACCGCAGACGTGCATTACACAGCCGCGCATTATTACAATCCGGACAAGGCGCAGTTCCAGGACTTCAATCCGTTCTGGGAATTCGTTTCGGGTCCGATCCACGCCGGCACATTCGGACCGAATGCTTTCGACATGACTTTCGGCCCGGAGCTGAGGTTCATCAAGGCACCGACCGCCGAACAGGGTCAGAACCTGCCGCCGTCGGCCGGCCTGCAGTTCTTCGGGCTCGTCGACATCGATGGAGCCACCGAGCAGTTGACGGTGCGGCTGATGGATTGCGACGACAGCGAACTCTATAAGGTCACGCTCGATCCGGTGCGGTCGGCGTGAGATTGCCTTTTAGGACCACCCCGAAGGTGGATGTGCATCAATCGGGATAGCAGACGACGGGAATCTTGGGCCAGACGGCGCTGTCGCATCCGGCGTTTTTTTGCCTTTGCTTGAAGGCGGTGCTGACCGGTCCGGTCACCACCGGGTCGACGCCGTCCGGAGCATCGGCAAAAAGCTGCTCTGCCGAGCGCTTGTCGGACAGCAGAGCAGACCGCGTCTCCTTGGACGGCGCGGCCGATTGCGCCGCGCTTGCCGCGAGGAGGACGGCGAGCGCGGTACATGCCAAAATCGGCCGGAGTTTGATGCCTGTCTCGATCATGAAATTCGAACTGTCCGGACCACGAAAGGTTCCGCCTTGGTTAATAATTCCACTTCACACCAAGATATTTAAGATTTGGTGACTTTATTTGGTGGCTCGCCTCCTCTTTCGCAAATGCGAAAAACCCTGTATGAGCCGCCCAACCGAAAGAGGCAGCGCCTTTTGGCCTGCTGCCTGCAACGCTCCCGAGACCGAAACATGAAAATCCGCAATATCGCGATCATCGCGCACGTCGACCATGGAAAAACCACCCTCGTCGACCAACTCCTGAAACAGTCCGGCTCGTTCCGCGACAACCAGCGCGTCGCCGAGCGCGCCATGGATTCAAACGATCTTGAAAAGGAACGCGGCATCACCATCCTGGCCAAGGCGACCTCGGTCGACTGGAAGGATACCCGCATCAACATCGTCGACACGCCCGGCCACGCCGACTTCGGCGGCGAGGTCGAGCGCATTCTGTCGATGGTGGATTCGGCCATCGTGCTGGTCGACGCCGCCGAGGGGCCGATGCCGCAGACCAAATTCGTGGTCGGCAAGGCACTCAAGGTTGGGCTGAAGCCGATCGTCGTCATCAACAAGATCGACCGGCCAGATGCCCGCCACGTCGAAGTGGTCAACGAGGTGTTCGATCTTTTTGCAGCACTTGACGCTACCGACGAGCAGCTCGACTTTCCTATCCTTTACGGTTCAGGCCGCGACGGCTGGGTCTCGGAAAACCCCGAAGGTCCGAAGGACCAGGCTCTGGCGCCGCTGTTCGACCTCGTCATCAAGCACGTGCCGGCGCCGACCGTTCATCCCGGCCCGTTCCGCATGATCGGCACCATCCTGGAAGCCAATCCGTTCCTCGGCCGCATCATCACCGGCCGTATCGAATCCGGCACGCTGAAATCCAACCAGGCGGTCAAGGTGCTGCACCATGACGGCACCCAGGTCGAAACCGGCCGAATCTCGAAGATCCTCGCTTTCCGCGGGCTCGAGCGCCAGCCCATCGACGAGGCGCAGGCGGGCGACATCGTCGCTATTGCCGGCCTGTCGAAGGGCACCGTCGCCGACACGTTCTGCGACCCGTCGGTGACCGAACCGCTGCATGCGCAGCCGATCGATCCGCCGACCGTGACGATGTCGTTCCTGGTCAATGATTCCCCGCTGGCCGGCACCGAAGGCGACAAGGTGACCAGCCGCGTCATCCGCGACCGCCTGCTGCGCGAGGCTGAAGGCAATGTCGCGCTGAAGATCGAGGAATCGCCGGACAAGGATTCGTTCTTCGTCTCCGGCCGTGGCGAATTGCAGTTGGCCGTGCTGATCGAGACGATGCGCCGCGAAGGTTTTGAGATCGCCGTGTCGCGGCCGCGCGTCGTCATGCAGAAGGGCGACAGCGGCGAATTACTGGAGCCGGTCGAGGAAGTCGTCATCGACGTCGACGAGGAGCATGCCGGCGTCGTCGTGCAGAAGATGTCGGAGCGCAAGGCCGAGATGGTCGAGCTTCGCCCTTCGGGCGGCAATCGCCAGCGCATCGTCTTCCACGCACCGACGCGCGGGTTGATCGGCTACCAGTCGGAACTGTTGACCGACACGCGCGGCACCGCTGTGATGAACCGGCTGTTCCATGCCTATGAACCTTACAAGGGTGAGCTGCCGGGCCGTACCAACGGCGTGCTGATCTCTAATGAACAGGGTGAATCGGTGGCGTACGCCATGTGGAACCTGGAAGATCGCGGCCCGATGGTCATCGACCCCGGCGTCAAGGTCTATCAGGGCATGATCATCGGCATCCATTCCAGGGACAACGACCTCGAAGTCAACGTGCTCAAGGGCAAGAAGCTGACCAACATCCGCGCCGCCGGCAAGGACGAGGCGGTGAAGCTGACACCGCCGATCCGCATGACGCTGGAACGCGCGCTGGCCTGGATCCAGGACGACGAGCTGGTCGAAGTGACGCCGAAGACCATCCGCCTGCGCAAGCTCTATCTCGATCCGAACGAGCGCAAGCGTTTTGAGAAGTCGGCGAAAGTGGTCGGCGCGGCATAAAGGGCAATACCGCGCAATGAGCGGTAAACTCGTCACGGCTGTCATATACGACAATCGACCCGAGGCCGAAGTTTGCGTGTCGATGCTCGACGCGTATGGAATTTATGCTCTCGCGAATTATCTTCTCGACACGGGCAGGCTTGGCTTGATCCATGTGCAAGTCGCCGACAGCGATCTCGATGCGGCCAAGGGTTTGATTGGCTCGGCCTCCAAAGAGGGCGACTGACCCCTGGCCGTAACTGTCTCTGATTACGGATTCCCTTGCCGTCGCCTCATCCACCTGCAGCCGAAATGATTTCGTCCCGGTCTGGTTCGCCAGACAGGTGGATCCGGATCGCCGATCCCGCCCGCGCCGGCCGGCGCAAGGCTTTGGCCCCGTCCGGACCAACTACCAGCAATCGCTTCTCTTCCCAAACCTGTAGCCGCGATCGCGGGACACCGAGTTCGCTGGCCAGCAACCGGTCGAGCCGCAGCGTTGTCGGCATTTCGAGCCAGAGCTGAAGTTCGAGAGCGCTGGTATTTTCCGGCCTGTCCCCGAGCACCTGCTTATGAACGATGGCTTCAGGAAACTCCTCGACGCGCCCGATCCTGCTTCGCAATGCGGCAACATCGAAAGCATGGCGCCGCGCCAGGACCGGATCGTTGCTTTCGAGCGCCTGCAATATTGCCGGTTCGATATCGCGGCGGCTGCAGCGCTCCAGAATGCCGAAATTCCAGGAATTGTCGCAGTCGATGCAGCGGTAGATCAACCAGGCATCAATGCGCTTGCCGTTGGCATTGACCCGGAATTTGCCGCTGCAGCGATAGGCTTTCAGGCCGCCGCAGCGATTGCAGTTGAGGTGAGGTCGAGGTGCGGTCTTGGGTGTGATCGCCCAGCGGATACGCAGTATCGAAGGCATGCCGAAAAGCCCTTCCCGTCGGGAAGTTCGTCAGATCGGCGATATCGAGAACCCTTGCGGGCACGGCGTGGCGAGAGACTGCGGCAGTTGGAAATCAGGTGTCGCGGGTGGTTATGCGCGACAGCGGTTCAGCAGTGCCAAACCGGTCTCGAACCGCCACCCGAGGAACACATGATGTGAAAACAGGCATCGCGACTGCGACGCCCTGCTCTGTATTGGGGGAGTTGACGAGACCGGCGGTTACGTAGGCAAAGTGAAGCTCGGAAAGGATTTCGGAACGACATCTCTAGCCGTGAGGTGCCTGGCCGACAAGCCTTCTTTCGGTAGACGCTACCGTCGCCGGAACAGTTGGGTTATGTTGAACGACCCAAACATTTCAAGCGAGACCGCGTCATGCATTTCACGTCGCTGCTGATTTTTGCCGGCGCCCTGCTTGTTGCAGCCGGCTCGCCCGGCCCATCGATCGCCGCTCTTGTGGCGCGGGTCATCTCGAAAGGGTTTCGCGACGTGTTTCCGTTCCTGCTTGCCATGTGGATCGGCGAAGCGATCTGGCTGTCCCTGGCGGTGTTTGGCCTCGCCGTGGTGGCGCAGACGTTCCATTTTGCCTTTGTCGTCGTGAAATGGGTTGGCGTTGCTTATCTCGCCTGGCTGGCCTGGAAGATGTGGACGGCGCCGGTCGAGGCAAAAGAAGGTTCGCTGCCGCGCGAAGATTCGCCCGTCAAGCTGTTCTTTGCCGGCATGGCGGTGACGCTCGGCAACCCGAAGATCATGATGTTCTACCTGGCGCTGCTGCCGACCATCATCGACCTCGGTTCGGTCAGCATGGTCGGCTGGGTCGAGCTGACGGCGACCATGGCAGTGGTCCTGGTCGCCATCGATTTGACCTGGGTGCTCGCCGCATCGCAGGCGCGCAAGCTCTTGAGAAGCAAGCGGGCGATGAAGATCGCCAACCGCATCAGCGCCGGCACCATGGCCGGCGCTGCGGCGGCGATCGCGGCGCGGTCTTGAGCCGGCGCGTCAACCCATTTCGATGATCGGCGCGATCTCGATACTAAAGGCTGGGTCGGTCAAGATAGGACAATCCTTGGCTTTGCCGACGGCATCGTCGATGTCTTTTGCTTCGATGATGGTGTAACCAGCGGTCGGATTGCTGCCGCCGTTGTTCTCGACCTTGCCGCCAGGCAGTACGGTCTTCGACATGCCGACTGGATTGCCACCGTCGACCACCGCTGAGCCAAGCTTGCCATACCAGCCGTTCCAGGCATCCATCGCTGCCTTCCGTTCGGCCTCCTCGGTCGGCATCTTGCCTGAGCCATGATAGACGTAGAGAAATTTCGCCATGTTCTCCTCCTCTGATCGGCGGCATCGAACCGGCATGCGGTCATGCCGCATGCCGATCATCTGACCAAACCGGCAAACAAGCAACGAGAATGCGAAGTAGCTAATATAATGTGCGGTTGGCCCGCAACGGCGGCGCCCTATCGAGCCATCGCGTGGTATTCATCGTTCGGCCGCATATCGATTGCCGATGCCAACCGGTTCGACATGTTGAAGAATGCCGCGGTCGAGGCGACATCCCATATGTCGCGGTCGGAAAAGCCGACTTGCCGCAGCGCCGCCCGGTCCGCTTCGACGATCTTTGCCGGCTGCTCAGTCAGCTTCACCGCGAATTCGAGCATGGCGCGTTGCCTGTCCGACAGCTTGGCGGCGCGAAAATTCATCACCATCATCTCGCCGAAGGCGGGGTCGCCGGAAAGCTGGCGCACCGCCGCGCCATGCGCGGCCAGGCAATAGTAGCAATGGTTGACCGAAGAGACGGCGACCGCGATCATCTCGCGCTCGAGTTTCGACAGGCCGGATTCACCCAGCATCAAATCATTGTACATGTCGGTGAAAGCGCGCAGCTTCTTCTCGTCGAAGGCATAGGCGAGTAGCACATTGGGAACGAGGCCGAGTTTCTCCCGGCATTTGGCGAAATAGGCCTTGGTCGCGTCGCTCAGCTCCGCCGGTGCCAGGTCAAGCGCTGTGATTTTGTCCGTCATGGCGGATTTCTCCTCGTTTTTCGCCAGGCTGCCGGTGAATTCCGACATTTCGTCGCAAGCCGTCAAACCTTTGTCGCCAAATACCCGTCATCTGTTAGCATAGCCGCAAAAACATGCGACGGGAGGGACTCATGGCCAGTGTAAAGTCAGCGAGCCGGTTGAAAAAAGCCGGCCTGACGAGGGGTGAAGCCGCGGGTGGCGAAAAGCCCGGCAGGCTTGCCGACTACCTGCTGGCCCGAGCTCCGGCCGAAGATGTCGCCGCCTACGACGTCATCGATCTCGAACGCGCTGCCGAACTCGCCGGCCGCGCAGTGGCCAGGCACAAGAAGGACGACTGCGTCGTTGCCATAGACGTCGAATCCGGTGTCGTCCGCCAGGGCCGGCCGATGACGGTGATCACCGTCGTCAACGACAACATGCCGTTCCTGTTTGATTCCGTCCTCGGCGAAATCACCGAGAGCGCGGGCGAGCCGCTGCTGGTTACCCACCCGGTCATAGTCGTCAGGCACGGCAAAAACGGCGTCGAGGAAATCCTCGGCGACGGGGGTTATGCCAAGGGCGACCACAGCCATGACCGGCTGAGCGTCATCCATGTCCATATCGGCCGCCTTTCGGCCGAGCAGGCTGAAGGTCTGGCCGCGCGCCTGACCAAGCTGCTCGGCCAAGTGCGCGCCGCCGTCACCGACTGGAAGCCGATGCTCGCCCGCCTCGACCAAGCGATCTCGGAATTCCGCTACTCGCCAGTGCCGCTCGACAAGGCCCATGTCACCGAGGCGATCGCCTTCCTCGAATGGCTGCGCGACGACAATTTCACCTTTCTCGGCATGCGCGAATTCAACTACACCGGCGGCGAGACGAGCGGCATGCTCGAGCGCGCCGAAAAGCCCGGCTTGGGCATCCTTTCCGATCCCGACGTGCTGGTGCTCAGGCGCGGCACCGAAGCGGTAAGCACGACGCCGGAAATCCGCGCCTTCCTGCATGGGCCGGAACCGCTGATCGTCACCAAGGCCAACGCCAAGTCATCGGTGCACCGCCGCATCTACCTCGACTACATCGGCGTCAAGACCTACACCGGCAAAGGCGTGCTTTCGGGCGAGCTCCGCATCGTCGGCCTGTTCACGTCGACTGCCTATACGCGCTCGGTGATGAAAATCCCCTATCTGCGCTCGAAGGCGGAAACCGTCATCGCCAAATCCGGCTTCAATCCAAGCGACCATTCCGGCAAGGCATTGATCAACGTGCTGGAGAGCTATCCGCGCGACGAGCTGTTCCAGGTTCCGGTGCCGATCCTGCGCAAGCATGCCGAAGCCATCCTTGGCTTGATCGAGCGGCCGCGCGTCAGGGCATTGGTGCGTGTCGACCAGTTCGACCGCTTCGTCTCCGTGCTCGTCTTCGTGCCGCGCGACCGCTACGACAGCGTCGTGCGCGAGAAGATCGGCACGTATCTGAAGACCGTCTTCGAAGGCCGGCTGTCGGCCTATTATCCGGCGTTCCCGGAAGGCGGGCTGGCGCGTGTCCATTTCATCATCGGCCGCTCCGGCGGCAAGACGCCGAAGGTCGAGCAGGCGACGATCGAGGCGGCGATCCGCGACATCGTACGGACCTGGGACGATGCACTGCGCGAGACCGCGACAGAGACCGGCGCCGATGCGAGACTCACGGCCATCGCCTCGCGTTTTTCGGAAAGTTATCGCGACAGTTTTCCGCCGGCCGTGGCGCTGGCCGACGCCGGGCGCATCGCCAAGCTCGATGCGTCAAATCCGATCGCCATCGACTATTACCGTCACGCCGTCCAGAAGCCGCATCAGGCGGCACTGAAGATCTATCACCACGGCAGCCCGGTGGCGCTGTCGCGGCGTGTGCCGGTGTTGGAAAACATCGGTTTCCGCGTCATCAGCGAGCGCACTTTCGAGGTCGGCGACAATCAATCCGGCATGGTCTTCATCCACGACATGGAACTCGAGAACAGCTACGGCAGGCCGATCGACCTCGGCAATGGCGGCGCGCTGTTCGAGGATGCGTTCCTTTCCGTCTGGCGCGGCGATGTCGACAATGACGGCTATAACGGCCTTGCCCAGACCGCCGGCCTGTGGTCGGGCGAGATCACCGTCCTGCGCGCCTATGGCCGCTATCTGCAGCAGGCCGGTATCCCGCAGAGCCAGGATTTCATCGCCGCCGCGCTCAATCGCTATCCCGAGATCGCCCGCGGCCTGCATGCGCTGTTCGTCGCCCGCCTCGGCCCGACGGCGGAAACGGAAGGTGTCGTCCAGGCCAAACATTTGAAGGCCAAGATCACGGATGCGCTGGAAGACGTTCCCAACATCGATGACGACACCATCATCCGCCGTTATCTGAATCTGATCGAGGCCTCGCTGCGCACCAATCATTTCGTTGCCGATACGAAAGAGAAAGGCCAATCGCTGGCCATCAAGCTCGATTCGCAATCGGTCGACGGGCTGCCGGCGCCGCGGCCATGGCGGGAGATCTTCGTCTACGGCTCCGAGGTCGAGGGTGTGCATCTGCGCTTCGGCCCGGTCGCGCGCGGCGGCCTGCGCTGGTCGGACCGTGCGCAGGACTATCGCACCGAGGTGCTCGGCCTGGTCAAGGCACAGCAGGTCAAGAATGCGGTGATCGTGCCGGTTGGCGCCAAGGGCGGCTTCTACCCGAAAAAGCTGCCGATGAGCGCCGGGCGCGACGCAATTTTCGAGGCCGGCACGGCCGCCTACAAGAATTACGTTTCCAGCCTGTTGTCGATCACCGACAATATCGGCCTGGACGGCGTCATCCCGCCGGCCGGCGTGGTGCGGCGCGACCAGGACGATCCCTATTTCGTCGTCGCTGCCGACAAGGGCACGGCGACCTTCTCGGACATTGCCAACGCCATCAGTGAAAAGCACGGCTTCTGGCTCGACGACGCTTTCGCCAGCGGCGGTTCGGCCGGTTACGACCACAAGAAGATGGGCATCACCGCCAAGGGCGCCTGGGAAGCGGTCAAGCGGCATTTTCGCGAGATGAACCGCGACATCCAAACCACTCCGTTCACCGTCGTCGGCGTTGGCGACATGTCGGGCGACGTGTTCGGCAACGGCATGCTGCTGTCGGAGCAGACCCGGCTGATCGCCGCCTTCGATCATCGCGACATCTTCATCGATCCCGATCCCGACATGGCGGCTTCGATGGCCGAGCGCCGGCGTATGTTCGCTCTCGCCCGCTCAAGCTGGCAGGATTACGACAAGACGAAGCTGTCCGAAGGTGGCATCATCGTCTCGCGCAGCCAGAAGTCGATCACCTTGCCGGCCGCCGCGGCTGCAGCGATCGGCCTCGGCAAGACAACGGCCACGCCGGTCGAGATCATGAGTGCCATCCTCAAGGCGCCGGCAGATCTTTTGTGGTTCGGCGGCATCGGCACCTATGTCAGGGCATCGGGCGAGACCAACCAGGACGTCGGCGACCGTGCCAATGACGCGATCCGCATCACCGCGCTCGACCTGCGCGCCAAGGTGATCGGCGAGGGCGCCAATCTCGGCGTCACGCAGCGGGCGCGCATCGAATTCGGATTGAATGGCGGACGCTGCAACTCAGATGCGATCGACAATTCGGGCGGCGTGAACTGTTCCGACGTCGAGGTCAACATCAAGATCGCGCTGGCTTCCGCGATGCGCAAGGGATCGTTGACCCGGCCGGCGCGCAACAAATTGCTGGCCGAGATGACCGATGAGGTCAGCGCCCTGGTGCTGTCCAACAATTACCAGCAGACGCTGGCGCTGTCGCTTGCCCGCAAGCGCGGCCTCGCCGACATCGCCCATCAGAGCCGCTTCATGGCGGCGCTGGAGGCGCGCGGACTGCTCGACCGTGCCGTCGAGGCGCTGCCGTCGCCGGCGGCCCTTGTCGAGCGCGAGACCCGCGGCGAGCCGCTGACCAGGGCCGAGCTCGGCGTGCTGCTTGCCTATGCCAAGATCGTGCTGTTTTCCGATATCGTCGCCAGCGACGTCCCGGACGATCCGCATTTCGACCGCGACCTGATGGGTTACTTTCCCGAGCGCATGGCAAAGAAATATGCTGCGGAAATCCACGGCCATCGGCTGCGCCGCGAGATCATCGCCCGTGTCGTCGCCAATGATCTGGTCAATCGCGGCGGTCCGTCCTTCGTCAACCGGCTGCAGGAAACAACCGGCCGCAGTGCCGCCGATGTCGTGCGCACCTTCGCCGTGGTTCGGGATGGATTTGCGCTGCCGGCGCTCTATCGCCAGATCGACGCGCTCGACAACCAGATCGACGGGCAGATCCAGCTCGACCTTTATCAGGCGGTCAGCCGGCTGATCTATGTGACGAGCGGCTGGTACCTGAAGAACGATGCCGGCACCGCGCCGCTAGGGCAGCGGATCGCCGAGTTGCAGGACGCGCGCAAGGCGCTGGAGCCGAAGCTGGTTTCGCTGCTGCCGGCCTTCTCGCGCGAGCGGATCGAAGAGCGGCGGCACAATCTGTCGAAGGGCGGCGCGCCGGGGAGCCTTGCCGAACAACTGGCGTTGACCGATGTGGCGGAACTCATCCCCGACATTGCCCTGACGGCGCGGACGGCGAATGCTGGCATCGTCGCTGCCGCCAAGGCGTTTTTCGCGGTCAGCGATGTCTTCCGCATCCCGCGCGTCGAAGATGCGGCGCGCTCGATCACCCCGTCGGATTATTACGATCAATTGGCGCTTTCCCGTGCCACCGACACGATCGGCGCGGCCAGGCGCGGTATCGCCGTGGCGGCACTCACCAGCCATGCCGAGGCGGCGGATCCGGTGACGGCATGGCTGGAGGCCGGCGGCGAACGGGTCGGACGCATCCGCGAGCGGCTGCAGGCGCTGACCGAGGGCGGCGACATCACCGTGTCGCGGCTATCGGTGGCGTCCGGCCTGATGAGCGATCTGACGGGGCTGTGAGACGTCTTCCATATCGCGCGGGATTGCCGGGAAGAACTGCGCAATAGAGCGAACGGCGCGCTGCTTTGGGGAGCGCCGGAGCATGATGCCGAACCTAACGATCGGCTTTTGGACAAGATCGTGCTCAACAACAAGACGGAGCGTCATTCCGATTCGATCGGCATTGAGCAAGCTCCAGCGGAGGGGACATGGCTGAGATGGCAGTGCAGCGGGCGTCGGGACGCGGCATCTGGGGATGGATGCTGTTCGACTGGGCGGCACAGCCGTTTTTCACGGTCGTCACTACCTTCATCTTTGGTCCGTATTTCGTTTCGCGCATGGCCAGCAATCCCGAGACCGGGCAAGCGGCCTGGGGCTACGGCATTGCCGCCGCCGGCCTCGTCATCGCTGTTTTGTCGCCGGTCCTCGGTTCGATCGCCGACCAGACAGGACCGCGAAAGCCGTGGATAGCCTTCTTCGCCGCGGTCAAGATCACCTGCCTCACCCTGCTGTGGTTCGCCGCGCCCGGCTCTGATCTTTTTCTGGTCGTGGCGTTGTTCTCGCTGGCGTCGGTCGCGGCGGAATTCTCGACCGTGTTCAATGATTCGATGATGCCCCGCCTGGTGCCGAAGAGCGACATCGGCAGGATCTCGAACATGGCCTGGGGGCTCGGCTATCTCGGCGGCATGATCGCACTGATCTTCGTCGTTACCGTTATGGCCGGCTCGCCTGAAACCGGCAAGACCGTTGTTGGGCTGGACCCGATCTTCGGCCTCGATCCCAGGCTCGGCGAGGACGCGCGCGCCACCGGACCGTTGTCGGCGGCCTGGTATTTCCTGTTCATCCTGCCGATGTTCTTCTTCACGCCGGATGCAATCAAAGGCATTCCAATCGGGCCGGCGGTGCGCGAGGGACTGTCGGAACTGAAGTCGACGCTGGCCGAGGTGCGCAAGCGCAGCGGCATTTTTCGCTTTCTCGTCGCCCGCATGATCTATCAGGACGGCGTCAACGCGCTGCTGGCGTTGGGCGGAACGTTTGCGGCGGCAATGTTCCATTGGTCGATTACCGAGATCGGCCTGTTCGGCATCATCCTCAACGTCGTCGCCATAGTCGGATGCCTGGTCGCCGCACGCCTCGACACGGCGCTGGGTTCCAAGTCCATAGTGATGATTTCGCTGGTCATGCTGAGCATCGCCACGCTGGGCATCGTCTCGACCGGCCCGGGCTATACGCTGTTCGGCGCCTGGGTGATGCCCGGACTGGACGGCGGCGGATTGTTCGGCACGGCGGCGGAAAAAGCCTACATTTTCTACGGCCTGCTGATCGGGCTTGCTTTCGGGCCGGTGCAGGCTTCGTCGCGCTCCTACATGGCGCGCAGCGTCTCCGCGGCTGAATCGGGCCGCTATTTCGGCATCTATGCACTGGCCGGCCGAGCAACCAGTTTTGCCGCACCCTTCATGGTGGCCACGATCACCCTGGCCAGCGGCTCGGCGCGGCTCGGCATGGCGGCGATCGTGCTGTTCCTCGGAGCGGGCATGGCGATCCTGATCGGCACGCCCTATCCGGCGGATCGGCCGGCGGAGTGATCTGCTCGTCCCTTCTCCCACAGAGGGAAGGGAGGGAGTTCAATGCCTGAAATGCCTCACGCCGGTAAACACCATGGCGATGCCGTGAGCATCGGCGGCGGCGATGACATCGTCGTCGCGCATCGAGCCGCCGGGCTGAATGACGGCGGTGGCGCCGGCTTCGATTGCCGACAAAAGCCCATCCGCGAACGGGAAAAAGGCATCCGAGGCGACGACCGAGCCCTTGGTCAAAGGCTCCGTCAGACCGGCAGCCTCGGCCGCGTCGAGCGCCTTGTGCGCGGCGATGCGCGAGGAATCGACCCGGCTCATCTGGCCGGCGCCGATGCCGACTGTAGCGCCATCCCTGGCATAGACTATGGCGTTCGACTTGACGTGCTTTGCCACGCGAAAGGCGAATTTCAGATCGGCCAATTCGGCCGGCGTCGGAGCGCGGCTGGTCACCACTTTCAGGTCGAGGTCATCAATCACCGCATTGTCGCGGCCCTGGACCAGCAAGCCGCCGGCAACCGATTTCAAGCCAAAGCCCGCCGCGCGCGGGTCGGGCAGGCCGCCGGTAACCAGCAGGCGTAGATTCTTCTTGGCGGCAATGATGCGGACTGCTTCCTCGGACGCCTCCGGTGCGATGATCACTTCGGTAAAGGTCTTGACGATCTCTTCGGCGGTTCCGGCGTCGAGGATGCGGTTCATGGCGACGATGCCGCCGAAGGCAGAGACCGGATCGCAGGCCAGCGCCTTGGCATAGGCCGCGTGCAGCGAAGCGGCTTCGGCGACGCCGCACGGGTTGGCGTGCTTGATGATGGCAATTGCGGCGGAGCGGGTCGGATCGAATTCGCCGACCAGCTCGAAGGCGGCGTCGGTGTCGTTGATGTTGTTGTAGGAAAGCTGCTTGCCCTGAAGCTGGCGCGCCGTAGCGACGCCCGGCCGCCTGTCGCCATTGACATAGAAGCCGGCGCCCTGATGTGGGTTTTCGCCATAGCGCATCACCGATTGCAGCTTGCCGCCGAAGGCGCGCCATGTCGGATGCTCGATCTCGAGCGCCTCGGCGAACCATCCCGAGATCGCCGCGTCGTAGGTGGCAGTACGGGCAAAGGCCTTGGCTGCCAGCTTCTTGCGGAAATCCAGCGACAGCGAGCCGAAATTCATCTCCAGCGCGTTGAGCACCGAGGCATAGTCGTCAGGGTCGGTGACGATACCGACATAGGCGTGGTTCTTGGCCGAGGCACGGATCATCGCCGGGCCGCCAATATCGATGTTCTCGACGATCGCCGCGTAGTCGGCGCCGGAGCGGCGCACCTCTTCGAATGGATAGAGATTGGAGACGACGAGATCTATAGGCTCGATGCCGTGGTCGCGCATCGCAGCGGCGTGCTCGGGATCGTCGCGCACGCCGAGCAGTGCGCCATGCACCGACGGGTGCAGCGTCTTGACGCGGCCGTCCATGATCTCGGGAAAGCCGGTGAGCTCGGATACGTCGCGCACGGCCATGCCGGCCTCGGCGATCGCCTTTGCGGTGCCGCCGGTCGAAACCAGCTCGACGCCGGCCGAAGCCAGCGCCTTGGCGAAGTCGATCAGGCCGGTCTTGTCGAAGACGGAGAGCAGCGCGCGACGGATCGGAACAAGGTCGGGCGCGGGAATGTTCTTGGCGGCGACGGCCATGGGCTGGCGGCCTTTCCAGTTCTGGTTGGAGAGCGTCCGCGGGCCGTAGCACATGAGGCCCGGAAATCAAGCAGCAAGGCTTGATCAGTGTTTGCCGTTGCCGCTGGCTTCGGCTTTTTCCGGATGACCACCGATAGTAGTCCGCGTGAATTGCCAGTGGACCTCGAAAATCTCCGAGGCTTTGAACGCAAGCACGATCTGCCGGCTGCGGCGCGGGCCGCCGAGCCCGGCGAAATAGATCGATTCCTCGACCTCGGGTGCCACTTCGGTGGAGGTAAACACCCAGGTGTCGGCATGGTCGGCGGCCAGCACCAGACGGTCATGCTCATCCTGGAGCAGGTTTATGTCGGGATGGACATGGAAACGCACCGTGACGAAATCACGGCCATTGTTGCGGATAGAGGCGCCGCCCGGCCGCAGGAAGCGGTCCTTGCCGGCAAGCACATTGCCTTCGGTCGATAATTTCAGCTCGCGCTCATGCAGGAAGCCGAAGCGCGCGACATAGCCGTCATGGCGGGCGATGAAGCCCTGGCTGCCCTTCTGGTCGGTGCGCTTGCAAGGCACATGCTGCGGTCCGCCGATCAAAGGCGTGCCGAGCAGGTCGTTGACGCGCAGGGAGTGGTTGAAGCGCGCCGACGACGTGTCGTTGATGGTGGCGGTCGAGTGGGCGGCGGTGGCGCGGGCAAGCGGCCGGAACTCGGCGGCGCCATAGGTGTCTATGCCGGCGTTGACGATATAGTGCTGGCGGCCCGACGACAATTCGAAGGCGAGGCACCCGGCGTGAGCGGCATTGGACACGTCGACGGGCGGCGGCGGTCCGGTATCGGCGATCACGGTGACACCCCCCATCGACAGGCGCTCATAACCCGAATGCGGCGCGTGCAGCAATGGTGCGCCGGCGGTGTCGTCGTGATGCAGGATGCTGGCGATACGGTCGTGGATGGTGGCGCCCATGCCGTTGAAGCGGGCAAGGCTGCCATCCTGATGGCGAAAGAAGCGCAGCGCCGGCAGCATCCGGTCGATGGCGCCGATCAGGGCGGCCGGCGGTGTCTCGGCCTGATTGGCGTATGTCTGGCGCAACGGCAGAAGGTCGGCGAGGATTTCAAGCACGGCCATCGGATTGCGCGAGATATGGCCGCCGTCAGGCAGGATCTGGCGGTCGATCTCGTCGGCGAGACTGCGGGTGGCACCGCGCAGCGCCGAGGCCGGCGCCGGCAGCGACAAAGCGGCAAAGGCCAGCGCAATGCGCGCGCGCAGCCTGTCCTTGCCGTCCGGCATCTCGCGCGCCATGGCGCGCAGATAGCGGATCTGGACGGCAAGCGATTTCAGGAAGGCGCGGTAGAACGGAAATTCGGCGCCCTGCAACACGATCGAGGAATGCTGCAGCCAGGCAATGACGCGCTTGGCCGTCGTGCCGGGCTCCCAGGCGACGCCGGAAATATGGCTGCCATGGATTGCAATCCAGTCGGAAACCAACGCCCGCGCGTTGGCGGCGGCGAGCTCGGTACCCGCGGCACGCATGTGGCGCAGCCAGCGAAAGCCATGCAGCGTCTTTTGCCAGCCGGGATTGGGCACGTCGATCTGGAAGGGCGATTTGCCGCCGGTCTCGACCAGATGCCCCGAAAGCGGATAGCGGCCGTAATAGATCTCGAGCGCGATCTGAGGATCGGCGAGGCGCAGGTCCGGCGGGGCGATCAGGACGCGCTCCGGCGTGCGGCCTGAGTAGCGCCAGCGATAGAGTGGTCCGGCACGCAAGCGCCGGCGCGCCTTGCGCCAGAACTCCCTCGCGACAAGCGTCCACAGACGCGTCGTGTTACCGGCAGCGATTGCCAAAATCTCTCCTGATCGTCCTCACCCAGGCACAAGTTTATATGATTCAAGAACTTGTGCGAAGGCGAATTCCGCGGCAGCGTGGCCGTTCAGCCTGTTTTCCGTGCCTCCTCGCTCCAAAAGGCCGGACGCGCTTCGATATCTGCCCTTAGCCGGCTCTGCGCATGCGGGCGGCGAAGAAGCCGTCCAGCCCGGAACGGGCAGGGGAGCCAAGCTCCAGGTCGGCAGGCGTGGTGCGCAACGTGCCTTGCGGCGTCAGGAACGGGTCGATGCCGGCGATCTCACCCGGCCGAAGCGGGTCGTCGATGATTTCCGCATTGCCGGCGAGAAAGCCGCGATAAAGCTCTTCGCCTTCGAGCGAATCGAGCGAACAGTTGGAAAGGACGATGCGTCCGCCAGGCTTGACCAGGGTGACGGCCCGGGCAAGCAGCCGGCGTTGCAGGTCGGCCAGTTTTTCGACGTCGGCCGCCGTCTTCGTCCAGGGAACGTCGGGATGCCGCCGTACCGTGCCTGTCGAAGAGCAAGGTGCGTCGAGGAGCACGCCGTCGAAGAGCTCCTTCGGCTCGTATTTGAGCAGATCGACGTGGGCGATCTCCGCGGACAGGCCGAGCCGTTCGAGATTCTGCGTCAGCCGCGCCAGCCGTGTTCTGGACATGTCGAGTGCGGTGACGTGGGCGCCGGCGAGGATCAGCTGGGCGGTCTTGCCGCCCGGCGCGGCACAGAGGTCGGCGATTCGCAAACCATTGATGTCGCCGAACAGCCGGGCCGGCAGGCTGGCCGCTGCATCCTGAACCCACCAGGCGCCTTCCCCAAAGCCGGGCAGTTCGGTCACGGAAGCGCTGAGCTTTTCCACGCGCACCGTGCCGGTCGGCAGGACGAAGCCGCCGAGCCGTTCGGCCCACAGCGCCGGGTCCGACTTGACGGTGAAATCGACCGGCGCCTCATGGCGATGGGCGAGCAGTATCTGCCTGGTCTTGTCGAGGCCGTAGACGGTTTTCAAACGGTCGGAAAACCATTTTGGCGCCTCGTCGGTGGCCGCAACCGCCGCCGCGAGCTCATCCTGCTTGGCCCGCGCCAACGTACGCAGTACGCCGTTGACGAGGCCGGAAAAGCGCGCCGTGCGCGGATCGGACTTGGCGTGGGTCACGGCGAGGTCGACGGCGGCGCTGTCGGGAACATCGAGGAACAGGATCTGCGCCGCCGCCACATGCAAGATGTGCGAAAGCGCCGTGGCGTTGGGCGGCAGCGGCTTTTCCAGGCGGCGGGCCAACAGGCCTGATATGGTCATGCGGTAGCGCAGGGCGGTGACCAGAATGGCGCGCACCAGGGCGCGGTCGCGCAGGTCGAGCGCCTTGTATTGCGGATGGCCGTTTTCATGGTCGGTCAGCCCGTCGAGCGGCGTTCTCGCGTCGATGACGGCGGCAAGCAGCCGCGCGGCTGCCTTGCGCGCGGCGAGGCCAGCAACGGCCTCGCTGCCCGAATTGTGTTGACGATCGCCTGGAATTGCGTGCCGGCGTTGCCCGACGCTCACGACCACGGACCTTTGGGCCCGGTCGGATTGCGTCCCCAGGGATTGGGTTTCGGCCTGGCCGGCTCGGCCGGCCTTTCGGGCCGGGCGGCCCTTTCCCACGGACCCGACGGCTGCTGCCCGATCCCGTCCGGCGCCGGGCTTGGCGTCGCGGCCGCTTCGGGTGCGCCGGCCATCTGTTGCGCCATCCGCTGCAGGGCGGCGATGCGGTTTTCGGTGCTCGGGTGGGTGGAGAACAAATTGTCCATGCGCTCGCCGGAAAGAGGATTGATGATGAAGAGATGGGCGGTTGCCGGATTGCGCTCGGCATCCGGGTTGCGGATGCGTTCGGCGCCACGGGCGATCTTGTCAAGCGCCGAGGCGAGCCACAGCGGGTGTCCACAGATTTCGGCACCGCGCCGGTCGGCCTCGTATTCGCGAGTGCGGCTCACCGCCATCTGCACGATCATGGCGGCCAAAGGCGCGACGATCATTGCCACCAGCACGCCGACGATGCCGAAGGAATTGTTGTTGTCGCGGTTACCGCCGAAGAAGAAGGCGAAATTGCCGAGCATCGAAATTGCGCCGGCGAAGGTGGCGACGATCGTCATGGTCAGCGTATCGCGGTGCTGCACATGGGCGAGCTCGTGCGCCATCACCGCCGCGACTTCTTCATGCGATAGCCGCTCGAGCAGGCCAGTGCTGGCGGCGACAGCGGCATTTTGCGGATTGCGGCCGGTGGCGAAGGCATTGGGCTGCGGATTGTCGATGAGATAGGTCCTCGGCATCGGCAGACCGGCGCGTCGGGCTAGGCCCTGCACGATGGCGTAATATTCAGGCGCGTTGCTTTCGTCGACCTCGATCGCTCGGTGCATCGCCAGCACCATCTTGTCGGCGTTCCAATAGCTGAACAGATTGGTGCCGGCAGCGATCAGCAAGGCGATCATCATGCCGCCGGATCCGCCGACCAGATAACCGACGCCCATGAACAGGGCCGTCATTGCGGCCAAAAGCATGGCGGTGCGAAGGGTGTTCATTGTCTGCTCCGTTCTGCCCAACAAAGGGGTCGATCCCTTGTGGACCCATCGCTATATGATGGGAAACAGCGGTTCTCGTTTCAATCGGGGGCCCGTTTCAATCTACCGGAAGATCGCATGATCGACGAATCCAACAAAACACAGGCTCACCACGCGCCGCAAAAGGCGCTGACGCCGGCAGCCCGGCGCGCTTTGGCGGAGGCCGAGGCCCGGCGGCAAAAATATCGCGAGACGGAAGCCACGCTGCCGAGGGAGATCGGCGGGCGCGGCGGCAAGGAGCCTGGCCGCTACGGCGACTGGGAGATCAAGGGCCTGACCAGCGACTTTTAGCCCAGGCAGGGCGCCAAACTACGCAGGCTGCGCCGTCCGCTCCGCTTCGATGGCAATCCAGCCGCTGGCATCGACGGCGATGCCGATCGCGTCATAGCCGGCGATAGCGGCATGCGGCGTCTGCAAAGGATGCCGGTGCGTGGCGCTGATCACCACGATTGCGGCGCCCGCGGCTTCGGCTGCCGCTATGCCGGCCGGCGCGTCCTCGAAGACAAGGCAGTCGCGCACATCGACGCCGAGCCGTTCGGCCGCCAGCCGGAAGCAGTCGGGCGCCGGCTTGCCGCGGGCCACGTCCTCCGCCGCAACGATGACGGCGGGAGCCGGAATGCCGGCGGCCTGCAGGCGCAGCAGGGCGAGTTCGCGCGGCGCGGAGGTGGCGATGGCCCAACTCCCAGGCGGCAGCGATGCGAGGAACGCCGCGGCGCCGGCGATCGGGCGAATGCCCTCGACATCGGCTGCCTCGGCCTGCAAAAGCGCATCGGCTTCGCGGGCAGGATCGACGCCTGGCAGCGCCAGCCGGCCGATGGTCTCGATCGCCCGCACGCCGTGGATGGTCGGCAGGAATGCGGCGACGTCAAGACCTTGCCGACGCGCCCAAGCTGCCCAGACCCTTTCCGCCGCGGCAATCGAATTGAGAATCGTGCCGTCCATATCGAACAGGAAGGCCGCAAATTTTCTGCCTGCAAACATCGGTTTTCCCGGGTCATCCTGGAGGGATTATTTTCGAAGGACGCGTGTCGATCGACCGTAACGTTGCCGCGTCCGTATGGGAAGCCGCGAGGCGTCGTTTTCGACGTTCGCAAGGAACCGCCGCGCACTCTCCTGCGTTGACCAGCACTATCTTCCATGACGATCGTAGGGGGACGGCGATGCTGATCAGGCTCGGCTATGAAATTGGCATTGAATGCGCTGCAGCCACGCCGATTGTTTCGCTGCTCGAGATCCACAGGGATCGCCAGGTCGACATCAAGCGGCAGACGCGCGTGCTGACCTCGCCGTCGGTCCCGACCAGGGTCTACCACGATCTTTTCGGCAATAGCTGCCGCCGCTTCACGGCGCCGGCCGGAAGCTTTCGCATCCTCTATGACGCGGTGGTCGAGGACAGCGGTGAGGCGGACGAAGTCAACACGCTGGCCAGGGAAGTTCCGGTCGCCGAATTGCCGGACGAGGTGCTCGGCTATCTGCTCGGCAGCCGTTACTGCGAGACCGACCATCTCGGCGACCTGGCCTGGCAACTGTTCGGCCAGCTTCCGCCGGGCTGGGCGCGGGTGCAGGCGATCGTCGACTATGTCCACAACCGCCTGTCCTTCGGCTACGGTTATGCGCGCTCGACCCGCACGGCGGCGCAGGCGCATGAGGAACGCGTCGGCGTCTGCCGCGACTTTGCCCATCTGGCGATCACGCTCTGCCGCTGCATGAATATCCCGGCCCGCTACGTGAACGGCTATCTCGGCGATATCGGCGTGCCCGCGGATCCGGCGCCGATGGACTTCTCGGCCTGGATGGAAGTGTTCCTCGACGGCAAGTGGTACACGTTCGATCCCCGCCACAACGTGCCGAGAATCGGCCGTGTCGTCATTGCGCGTGGCCGCGACGCCACCGATGTGCCGCTGTTGCACAGTTTCGGCCCGCACCGGCTCAGCCTGTTCAAGGTCTGGACCTACGAGCAGGAAGGCAACCTGTTCAGGCCGCCCTATCGCGGCCTCGACAGGACCGTCACCGCACGGGTGCTGGCCTAATCCTCCCGGAGACATCCACAGCCGTGTTTCCACGTCCCGCCATCGCGGTCGTGCTGATCCGGTTCGAGACATCTCTTCTGTACCGGATCGGGACGCAGTCCGGCCGTTCCGAATTGCGAGCCGGATCGTGGTAAGCGCTTTGTGAACAAAGCTGCGCCGACGCGGCTTTCGTTTACCGGCTGTTTACCTTGTCTCTGCTCGAAACCGTTTGGAAACAATGGCCTGAGCGGGGGGCGCTCGCTTTCCCGCGCCCGGCGGCGCGATCCGGCCGGATTCCTGCAATGCGCGTTCGGACAGCTGCAGGCTGTAGCGAATGGAGGCGGAAGGAATGCGGCGTTTCGGGGGTCTTGTTCAGGCGATCGGCGGGTTTGCCGGGGATCGCAGCGGAAATTTCGCGGTGCTGTTTGGTATACTCGGCTCAGTGCTGGCGCTGAGTGTCGGCTTTGCCGTCAATGTCTCCCAACTCTACAATGTGAAATCGAGCCTGCAAGGCGTCGTCGATGCTGCGGTCACCTCGACGGCCCGCGACCTGACGACCAGCGTCATCAGCGAGGCTGACGCCAGCAAATCGGTGCAGGCCTTTCTCGATGCCAACAGCACGGCGGGTATCCTGCAGGACAATCAGATCGTTCTCGACAAACTGACTGTCGACCGAATCGCCAAGACCGTTCAGGCGGACGTTCATGTCAATGTCAGCTATTATTTCCCGCTTTTCAGCACGGGTAGCATGCAGCGCGTTCCCGCATCGACGACGGCTCTCTATTCGGACAAGCAGATCGAAGTCGCGATGATGCTCGATGTTACCGGCTCGATGGCAGGCCAGAAAATCATCGATCTGCGGACGGCTGCGGCGAATGCTGTCGACAGCTTCCTGGGCGGTCAGGACCCGTCCAAACCGCGCGTGCGGGTTGCCATCGTGCCTTATGCCAATTCGGTGAATGCCGGTACACTTGCCACCAGCAGCGTCTATGTGGAAACCACCGCCAGCCAACGCAAACAGGCGCCGGCCAATGACGGCGTGCAGTATGTCTCGGGCTTCATCCGTCCCGATAATTGCGCCACAGAACGCAAGGGGATCTACCAGTATTCGGACACAGGCCCCGACGCCAGCATGGTCAACCGCGACTACCTGCTGTCGTCCTTCGCCTGGCAAACCGGCACCGCCGCCTGCCCGGCCGCCACGCTGATGCCGCTGACGGCCGATGCGACGGCGCTCAAGACGGTCATCAAGAATTTCGTCGCCTCCGGCGGCACTGCCGGCCATATCGGCGTGCAGTGGACCTGGTACATGCTCTCGGAGAGCTGGGGGAGCATAATGAGGACTTCGCAGCGGCCGGCCAAGATGGATCCAAAAAAGGTCGCCAAAATCGCGATCCTGATGACCGACGGCGAATTCAACCTGTCCTACTTCGATGCGAGCACGGTGAGCGACGTTTACAATGACGCCGGCAAGGAGCCGACCCGCACGGCAGCCAAGAAACTTTGCGCTGCCATGCGCGACAAGGGCATCGAGATCTTCACTATTGGGTTTGACCTAAACGAAACGAATGCCAAGGCGACGCTCCAGGATTGCGCGAGCCCGGACACCGCCAAGATCAAGCACTTCTACCAAGCTGCCAATGGAACCGAACTCAACCAGGCTTTCCAGGACATAGCGCGCAACGTCGAGATGTTGAGCGTAACCAAATAAGGGACAACAGCCCAAAAAAGGAAAAGGCCGCCGCTTCTTGCGAAGTCGGCGGCCTTCCGTGTTTCCGTCCATGGCGCGGCTCCTGGCGGCGACGGTTGGTCGCCAGCCGCGCATCTCGCGCCTTAACGGGAAGACTGCTTCCCGAAAGTGCGATCCGCTGAGGCCACGTTCTGGAAAACGAAATCACTCGACATCGGATCACCTCCTTTCGATTTGTTGAACACTTGCTCATGATGGGGTGTCATCCGGCAAATGGCAAGGCGGGGCACTCGAAAATCCTGAACAAGTATGCTTGTGCACTCGGACGGCTTGCGGCCGGCCGATCGGGCAGGCAAGATCGAGCCGCGATTGTTCCGGGCCGCTATTTGCCGGGTAAGGGAGGACGGGGATGGAGGCAGCCGAGAGAGCGGCCCGGATTGTTCGGACGGTCATCGAAACGCTGAAACCGGGTTTCGCGGTGAGGCTGTGGACAGGCGAGCGGATCGGCCCGGCTACCGGCCCGGTGCTCACTATCAACGACCAGGACATCGTCTGGCAGATCGTACGTCGGCCCTCTTTATCGACGCTGATCGAGATGTGGATTGCCAAGGCGGTCGACGTCGAAGACGGATCTCTGTTCGATTTCTACGCCTTGCCCACGCACGGCAAGCTCAGGACGAAGCTCAAGACATTGCCGAAGCTGGCGATCCTGCGCGACCTGCCGGCCGTGCTGTTTTCGCGAAAACAGATGACGGCGCGAACCGATCTTTCCGGCCGCAATCCTTTCGTCAGCGGTTCGAGCCAGGAGGCAATCCAGCATCACTACGATATTTCCAACGCATTCTACCGGCTCTTCCTCGACGAGCGCATGGTCTATAGCTGCGGCTACTTCAAGGATTTCGCCAACGATATCGATCAGGCCCAAAGAGACAAGCTAGACCATATCTGCCGCAAGCTTCGATTGAAGCCCGGCGAAAAACTGCTCGACATCGGCTGCGGCTGGGGAGCGATGCTCATCCATGCGGTGAAGAATTATGGCGTCGTCGGCCACGGCGTTTCACTGTCGGAGGCACAGACCGAGCTCGCCCGCGAACGCATCCGCGCCGCGGGGCTGGAGGACCGCATCACCATCGAGATCAAGTCCTATGCCGAGCTGTCCGGCTCCTTCGACAAGATCTCGTCGATCGGCATGTTCGAGCATCTGGGGCTTGCCAACCATGCGGCCTATTTCTCGAGGATCCATCGCCTGCTCAAGCCCGGCGGCATCTATCTGCATCACGCCATCACCCGGCGCGACAAGGGCAACATGAAGAAGACGCTGCGCAAGGGGCCGGAATTCAAGGCGCTGATCAAATACATTTTTCCGGGCGGCGAACTCGATACGATCGGTATGACGCTCGGCAATCTCGAGGCGCACGGCTTCCTCGTCTACGACGTCGAAAACTTGCGCGAGCACTATGCGCGCACCTGCAGGCTATGGGCAGAGCGTCTCCACGCACGCTTTGACGAAGCCATCGCTGAGGTCGGCGAAGCCAAGGCGCGGCTCTGGCTGCTTTATCTCACCGGCTGCTCGATTACCTTCGAACGTGCATCGGCCCAGGTTTTCCAGACCGTCGCCACAAGGCGCGCGCGTGGGCCGAGCGGCCTGCCGCCGACGCGGGCGGATTTGTACCGATAGCTACAGGAGGCGCATCGTGGCGCCGATCTCGACGCGGGCCGATCGGTCGACGGTGCAGTAGACGCCGAGGTTATGGGCGTTGTGGCGGACCAGGCTGCGCAGGATTGCCGGGTCGTGGTCGAACCCGTCCTGGCCAATGATGGTGAAGCCGCAGCGGCGGCACGGCTCGGAGATGGTCAGGAGCAGGTCGCCGATTGCCAGCTTGCGCCCGATCCATTCCGTCTCGGGGAACGACCCCTCGACCTCCGGCATATCGACGACGATGTTGGGGCGGAAGCGGCGCGCGTCGGCGGTGCCCTCTGGATGCAGCACTTTCAAACGCGCCAGTGAGGCGGTGGTCAGCAGATGAATAGGGGCTTTGACGTAGCGTTCCGTCAGCAGAGGGCCGGCATAATCCGGAGCCGCATTTTCCCGGCGGAACGGCCGGATGGAAGCCGCAAAGCCGAGATACGCGGAAACCGCGCGATCACTTTGCGCGCCAGGTGCCGAAAGCCAGCGTCCGTCGGGGATGGCGACCTCCAGCCTGCCGGACTGCGACAGCCGGGTGCGGATGCGGGGCACCTTGTGCCATTTCGCTTCGCGGTCGGGCCGTGCGATTTCATCGGTCGAGGTATCGACAAGACCAAACAGGCGGTCGCCTTCGACGGTATACCAGTCGACGGAGATCGCCTCCTGAAACTCGCCGGCGAGCGAGCTCGCGGGATAGCGCCAAAGCTCGGTGACGGCGCCCAATGCGGGTTGCATCAGCCCTTCTTGTTTTGCCGGTTGGCGATCAGGTCGTCGACGACTGCCGGATCGGCGAGCGTCGAGGTGTCGCCAAGCGCGGCAAAATCATCCTCGGCGATCTTGCGCAGGATGCGCCGCATGATCTTGCCGGAACGGGTCTTCGGCAGGCCGGGCGCGAACTGGATCTTGTCGGGCGAAGCGATGGCGCCGATCTCCTTGCGGACATGGACGACGAGCTCCTGGCGCAAGTCCTCGCTTGGCGTCTCGCCGGCCATCAGCGTGACATAGCAGTAGATGCCCTGGCCCTTGATGTCGTGCGGGTAGCCGACGACGGCGGCCTCCGAGACCTTCTCATGCGAAACCAGCGCCGATTCGACCTCGGCGGTGCCCATGCGATGGCCGGAGACGTTGATGACGTCGTCGACGCGGCCGGTGATCCAATAGTAGCCGTCAGCATCGCGGCGGCAGCCGTCGCCGGTGAAGTACCTGCCCTTGTAGGTCGAGAAATAGGTCTGCACGAAGCGGTCGTGATCGCCATAGACGGTGCGCATCTGGCCCGGCCATGAGTCGGCAATGCAAAGATTGCCGCTGGCTTCGCCTTCCAGTACCTTGCCGTCGGCATCGACCAGCTGTGGCTTAATGCCAAAGAAGGGCCGCGTCGCCGAACCCGCCTTGAGGTGGGTGGCGCCCGGAAGCGGCGTGATCATGATGCCGCCGGTCTCGGTCTGCCACCAGGTGTCGACGATCGGCACCTTGCCGTTGCCGACGACCTTGAAATACCACTCCCAGGCTTCCGGATTGATTGGCTCGCCGACGGTGCCGAGCACGCGCAGCGACTTGCGCGACGTTTTGGTGACATGGGCATCGCCGGCGCCCATCAGCGCGCGCAGCGCCGTCGGCGCCGTGTAGAAGATGTTGACCTTGTGCTTGTCGATCACGTCCCAGAAACGCGACTGCGACGGGTAGTTCGGCACGCCTTCGAACATCAGCGTGGTGGCGCCGTTGGCGAGCGGCCCGTAGACGATATAGCTGTGACCGGTGACCCAGCCGACATCGGCGGTGCACCAGTAGATGTCGCCGTCATGATAGTCGAAGACATATTGGTGGGTCATCGAGACATAGACGAGATAGCCGGCGGTGGTGTGCAGCACCCCCTTCGGCTTGCCGGTCGAGCCGGATGTGTAGAGGATGAACAGCGGGTCCTCGGCGTTCATCTTCTCGGGCTTGCATTCGGCCTTAACCGTGGCGACCTCGTCATGGTACCAGACGTCGCGCCCGGCGGCCCAGCCGGTCTTGCCGCCGGTGCGGCGCACGACCAAGACCTTTTCGACTTTCGTTCCGGCCTTGGCGGCGATCTCGATCGCCTTGTCGGTGTTGTCCTTCAGCGGGATAGTCTTGCCGCCGCGCAGGCCTTCGTCGGCGGTGATGACGAAGGTCGACTTGCAGTCGTCGATGCGTCCGGCCAGCGCGTCCGGCGAAAAGCCGCCGAAGACGACCGAATGAATGGCGCCGATGCGCGTGCAGGCGAGCATCGCATAGGCGGCCTCCGGGATCATCGGCATGTAGATGGTGACGCGGTCGCCCTTCTTGACCCCGTGCTTCTTCATCACATTGGCGAGGCGGCAGACATGTGTGTGAAGTTCGTTATAGGTGATCTTCCTGTCGTCGTAGGGATTGTCGCCTTCCCAGATGATGGCGGTCTGTTCGCCGCGCTTCTTCAGATGCCGGTCGATGCAGTTCCAGGAAACGTTTGTCTGGCCATCCTCGAACCATTTGATCGAAACCTTGCCGTCGAAGGACGTGTTCTTGACCTTGCTGTAGGGCTTTAACCAGTCGATGCGCTTGCCGTGCTTGCCCCAGAACTTGTCCGGGTTCTTGACGCTGTCGGCGTACCATTGCAGGTAGGTGTCATTGTCAATCAGCGCGTTCTTCTTCCACGCCGGCTGGACGCGATGGACATGAACATCGGACATTTCTTCGCCTTCCTCCCCAAAACCAAACCGCCGGCTTGACCGCCGGCAGGATCGCAGCGATGCGGCCGCGAATTCGCGCGCATTATTAACAGTTCGGCGGTGACGGCAACATTAGACGTTGGATTCGCGCGGCGGGATGCCGCAGGTACCTTGCCGGGCGGTGTCAGCACTCTCGTGAGGCGGCTGCTAAGCGCATGTTTTTGCGGGAAGAATCTGGTTTGATCGCAGAAATATCAATAGACGAATAAGCAAATGGGGTGCACAATTTCAGGCTGGGAGGAAGGAGAATCAACCAGGGGGACCGCAATGCGCGACCATTCAGAAATGGACCTGATGCTCAAGGGCTATGGCTTGACCACGGCCAAGATTCTTTATCACTTTCCCGATCATCCGCATCTGCTGCAGAGCTTCATCTGGCAGGACTACGACATCGCCCCGAAATTTCCGGTGCTGATCCGCTTCATCGAGTTCTGGAAGGCCGAGCTCGAAGGCCCGCTGCATTCGGTGAGCTACACGCACCAGAAGCTGATCGCGCCGAACGAATGGCGCAAGGTCGACGGCGAGTTCGTGCTGCATTAGCCGGGGGCGGCAGCCCGGGAGCCGCCGCCAGCTTTTGGAGCGTCAGACTGCGGGCGCGTTCAGCCGGGCAAACCCCTCCTGCCGACGATAGGGAAAATACGGATAGGGTGCGGTGACCTCACTTGCCGTGTCGAGCTTTTTCATCTGCTCGGCTGTCAAGGACCAGCCGACGGCGCCGAGATTCTGGCGCAACTGCTCCTCGTTGCGCGCGCCAATGATGACGGAGGCGACGGTCGGCCGCTGCAGCAGCCAATTGATGGCGATCTGCGGTATGGTCTTGCCGGTTTCCTCGGCGACAACATCAAGCGCGTCGACGACCCGATGGAGATGCTCATCCTCGACGGGCGGTCCGAAGCTTGCCGTGTCGTGCAGCCGGCTTTTCTCAGGCAGCTTCTGGCCACGGCGGATTTTGCCGGTCAGGCGGCCCCAGCCGAGTGGGCTCCACACCAGCGCACCGACACCCTGGTCGAGGCCGAGCGGCATCAACTCCCATTCATAATCGCGTCCGACCAGCGAGTAATAGACCTGCTGGGCGACGTATCGGGGATAGCCATATCTATCCGCCAGGCCGAGCGACTTCATCACTTGCCAGCCGGAAAAATTGGAGACGCCGACATAACGCAGCTTGCCGGCGCGCACGAGACCGTCCAGCGTCGACAGCACCTCCTCGATCGGTGTTGCGGCATCAAAGGCGTGCAGTTGCAGCAGGTCGATGTAATCGGTGCCAAGACGCTTCAGCGCGTCTTCGACGGCCCTGATCAGGCGTGAACGTGACGAGCCGGCATCGTTGGGACCGTCGCCCATCGGCAGCGAGGTCTTGGTCGAGATCAGCACGGCGTCGCGGCGGCCCCTGATGGCAGCGCCGAGCACTTGTTCGGAAGCGCCATTCGAATAGACATCGGCGGTGTCGAACAGGTTGACGCCGGCCGCCAGGCAGATGTCGACCAGCCGCCGTGCTTCCGTCGCATCGCTGTTGCCCCAGGCGCCGAACAGCGGGCCTGAACCGCCGAAGGTTCCAGCGCCGAACGAGAGTGCCGGGACCTTCAGGCCTGATGCGCCAAGATTTCGATAATCCATGGGTTTGCTCCGTGTGGAAGGATGGCTGTTTCAAAGATTGGTTGAGGTTTGCCGTTCTATGACGGCGCGATTTCCGGTGTGGCGAGGGCAGGGTCTCGGTCGAGGCGCAGAGCAAACGCCGCCACGGCAAGCGCTGAAAGCGGCAACAGGGCCGCGACCCAGGTGACGGCGCCGAGGCCGGGACCGTGCGCGATGACCACGCCGCCGAGCCAGGCGCCGGCCGCGTTGCCGAGGTTGAAGGCGGCGATGTTGAAGGACGAGGCGAGGCTCTGGCCGGCGCCTTGTGCCTTTTCCAGCACCCACATCTGCAGTGGCGCCACGGTGGCGAAGGCGGCGGCGCCGAGCAGGCCGACATAGATAACGGCCATGACCTTGCTGTGCAGGGCGAAGGTCATGGTGCCGAGCACCAGCGCCAGGACGACGAGACTGCCGAGAACGGAAGGTAGCAGCCGGCGGTCGGCGAACTTGCCGCCGGCGATGTTGCCGGCGATAAGGCCGCCGCCGAAGACCAGCAGGATAGGCGACACCGCTGCTTCCTCAAAACCGGTGATCTCGGTCAGCAACGGGGCGATGTAGGTGAAGACGGCAAAGACGCCGGCATAGCCAAGCACGGTGGTGGCAAAGCCAAGCAGGACGGGCGTGCGGCCGAGCACGGCGAGATCGGCGCGCAAATTGCTCTTCTCAGGTTCTGTTCGGCTGCGCGGCACCACCAGGAGAATGATGGCGAAGGCGGCGATGCCGACCAGGGTCACCGCCCAGAACGTCGCCCGCCAGCCGAAGGCCTGGCCGAGCCATGTGCCGAAGGGCACGCCGAGGATGTTGGCGATGGTCAGGCCGGTGAACATCAGAGCGATCGCCGAAGCTTTCTTGTTGGGCGCCACCAGCCCGGTCGCCACGACCGAGCCAACGCCGAAGAAGGTGCCGTGGGCGAAGGCGGTCAGGACGCGCGCCCCCATCAGCGTCCAGTAGTCTGGGGCAAGCGCACAGGCGAGGTTGCCCAGCGTGAAGATCGCCATCAGCGACAGAAGCACGGTCTTGCGCGGCCAACGGCCGGTTGCGATCGTCAGCAGCGGCGCGCCGATGACAACGCCGAGCGCATAGCCGGAAATAAGCTGGCCGGCGGCTGAGATCGAGACGTCGAGATCGGTGCTGACGTCGAGCAGCAGGCCCATGATGACGAATTCGGTGACGCCGATGCCGAACGCACCGGCGGCAAGAGCGTAAAGAGCAAACGGCATGGCGGTTCCCACTTCGATGACGACCAGTTTTGACGACGGGCGCCGTGTTCCTCCCACGCCCCAATTCGGAAGATCGTGTCGCGATGTGCTGTGAACCAGCCTTGCATCGGGCACATCGTCTGTGAAATAGATTCACCAATGGCCAGACCCGACATCAACCGCTCCGGCGAGATCGAAGTGTTCGTCCGCGTGGTCGAGGCGGGCAGCTTTTCGGCCGCTGCCCGTGCGTTGCGGATGACCCCGTCGGCGGTGAGCAAGCTGATTGCGCGGCTGGAGGCACGGCTCGGCGCGCGGCTGGTCAGCCGTTCGACGCGCAAGCTGCAACTGACGCCGGAGGGGGCGGCCTTCTTCGACAGCGGGGTGCGTATCCTGGCCGATATGGCAGCGGCCGAGCGCGAGGCGGCGGCGGGTGCCGCGCCGCGTGGCCGGCTGCGGATCAACAGCTACGTGCCTTTCGGGCAGCATCGGCTGATCCCGATTTTGCCGCGTTTTCTAGAGCGCTACCCCGAAATCTCGGTCGATCTGGTGTTGACCGACGATGTCATCGACCTGATGGAGGAGCGCGCTGACGTCGCCATCCGGGCCGGGCCGCTCGGCGAATCACGGCTGGTGGCGCGCAAGCTCGGGCAGAGCCGGGTGGTCGTCGTTGCGGCGCCGTCGTATCTCGAAGCGCGTGGCACGCCCATGACGCCCGCCGATCTCGATCGTCACAACCGGATGGGCTTCCGTTTCGTACGCCACCTCGAGGGCTGGCCTTTTATCGATGCGGCCGGCAAGCCGATCACCCTGTCGATCGCCGGAAATACGCTGGTCAGCGACGGCGAGGCGATGCGGCTGATGGCGCTCTCGGGGGCGGGCATCGCCCGGCTGGCAAGCTGGCATGTGGAGGCCGACATTGCCGCCGGTCGGCTCCTGCCGCTGCTGGAAGAGTTCAACCCCGGCGACGAGGAACTCACCCACGCCGTCTATGTCGGCCAAGGCAAGCATCTGCCGGCGCGGGTGCGGGCATTTTTGGACTTTTTGGTCGAGACTGTCCGGCTGAACTGAGCCCAAACGATCGGGAGCCTGCCGGCTCCCGAAGCAACGAAGGTAAGGAAGGCAAGATTGAGTTACTTTTTCGGCACAAAGGGCGCCGGCCGTCGGCCGGCCGCCTGACGCTCCAGCATCCAGCCCGGGTATTCGGCGGGCAGGGCACTGACTTCGTCGAGGCGAACAAGATCATCGGCATCGAGCTGCAACTCGGTGGCTGCAAGGTTCTGTTCCAGCTGCTCCATGCGGCTGGCGCCGATGATGACGCTCATCACGAATGGCTTGGCCAGGACATAGCCTAGCGCCACTGTAGCGACGCTGACGCCGTGCTTGGCGGCGATCTCGCGCATGACGGCGACTGCTGCCCAGGCACGGTCCTCATTGACCGGCGGGAAATCGAAGCTGGCGCGGCGGCCCTCGCCATTGCCGGGGGCGCCCGGTCCGTATTTGCCGGAGAGCAGGCCGCCAGCCATCGGCGACCAGACCATCAGCCCGAGCTTCTCCTCGTTGAGCAGCGGCACGATTTCGCGCTCGAGATCGCGGCCGGCGATCGAATAATACGACTGCACGGTCTCGAAGCGGGCAAAGCCTTTGCGCTCGGCAATACCCAGCGCCTTGGCGATGCGCCAGGCCTGCCAGTTCGAGACGCCGACATAGCGGACCTTGCCGGCGGCAACCAGGTCGTCTAGCGCCCGCAGCGTTTCGTCGATCGGCGTCACCGTGTCGGTGCCGTGCAGCTGGTAGAGATCGATATGATCCAGCTGCAGCCGTTGGAGGCTGCCTTCGACCGAATCCATGATGTGGCCGCGCGAGGAACCACGCTGGTTCGGGCCTCCGCCCATGGCCCCATGAACCTTGGTGGCGATGATCACGTCCTGCCGGTTGACGCCAAGGTTCCTGAGCGACTGGCCGAGAAGCCGTTCCGAGGCACCAAAGGAATAGACATCCGCCGTGTCGAAGAAATTGACGCCGGCGGCGAGCGAGCGGGCAACGATCTCGTCAACGCCCTTCTGGTCGAGGCTGGCGATCAGGCCCCATTGGGCGTTCTCGCCGGCCGCGCCGAACGTCATCGTGCCGAGGCAAAGTTCGGACACGAACATCCCCGTATTTCCAAGTTGATTGTAACGCATGGTGGCTCCAGACGGGTTGAGAATAACTCGACCCATATAGGAACGAAACGTTCCGTTTCTATACCCTGGCTTAGTCGATGTCAGCCTGTGGCCTAAGGCCGGCTGCGCCTCATCTGGCGCCGAAAATCGCCGATCCAACCCTGACACTGGTCGCGCCGAAGGCGATCGCGGTTTCGTAGTCGCCGGACATGCCCATGGAGAACTTGTCGACGCCGGCCTCAAGCCCAAGCTTTTCCAGCAGCGCGAAATGCGGACCGGGGTTCTCGCCGGCCGGCGGAATGCACATCAGCCCTGCGATGGCGAGGCCGTGAACCGAGCGGCAGCGGGCCACGAAGGCGACAGCCCCGCGCGGCTCGATGCCGGCCTTTTGCGGCTCGGAGCCGGTGTTGACCTGGACATACAGCCTTGGTGACCGGCCTTGCCTGGCGATCTCCTTGGCGAGTTCGGCGGCGATCTTTTCACGGTCGACGGTTTCGATGACGTCGAACAGCGCGACAGCTTCCTTCGCCTTATTCGATTGCAGAGGACCGATCAGATGCAGCTCGATGTCGGGGAAGTCATGTTTCAGCACCGGCCATTTGGCTTGTGCTTCCTGGACCCGGTTTTCGCCGAAGACGCGCTGGCCGGCCTCGATGACGGGGCGGATATCGGCGGCGTCGAAGGTTTTCGAGACCGCGACCAGCGTCACCGCACCGGCGTCGCGTCCTGCCTCGCGCTCGGCGGCAGCGATCCTTGCCTTGACCGTGAAAAGCTGTTCGACGGCGCTCGCCATGCCTATATCCTGCCTGTGTTTGGCTTTTCGCCGGATCGCCGCAGTTGACGGGTCCGGCAATCCATGGTGAACACCGCGACGACATTTCCTGAGCCGCCCGGGCATTGTCCGGCGGCTCGCGCATGCTTTTAAGTGAAAAACACCCGATGGCAACCGAACGATACAATCCGCGCGCGTCAGAGCCCAAATGGCAGAAGGCCTGGGACGCCAAGAAGCTGTTCGAAGCCGACAATGACGACCCGCGCCCGAAATATTACGTGCTGGAGATGTTCCCCTATCCGTCGGGGCGCATCCATATCGGCCATACGCGGAACTATACGATGGGCGACGTGGTGGCGCGCTACAAGCGGGCCAAGGGTTTCAACGTGCTGCACCCGATGGGCTGGGACGCCTTTGGCATGCCAGCCGAAAACGCGGCGATGCAGAACAAGGTCCATCCCAAGGACTGGACCTATCAGAACATCGCCGCCATGCGCGAGCAACTCAAGGTCATGGGCCTGTCGCTCGATTGGGCGCGCGAGTTCGCCACCTGCGATGTCGATTACTATCACCGCCAGCAGATGCTGTTCCTCGATTTCGTCGAGAAGGGGCTGGTGACGCGCAAATCCTCCAAGGTCAACTGGGATCCGGAGGACATGACGGTGCTTGCCAACGAGCAGGTCATCGACGGACGCGGCTGGCGCTCGGGGGCCTTGGTGGAGCAGCGCGAGCTGACGCAGTGGTTCTTCAAGATCACCGACTATGCGCAGGACCTGCTGGATTCGCTCGATCAGCTCGACGACTGGCCGGAAAAAGTGAAGCTGATGCAGGCGAACTGGATCGGCCGTTCGGAAGGTCTGCTGATCCGCTGGCCGCTGGCCAAGCCGGCAGCCGGCGAGCATGAGCTCGAAATCTATACGACAAGGCCGGACACCATCTTCGGCGCCTCCTTCATGGCGATTGCCGCCGACCATCCGCTAGCCAAAAAGGCCGCCGAAGACAATCCGGCGCTGGCAAAGTTCATCGACGAGGTCCGCCATATGGGCACCTCGGTGGCGGCCCTGGAGACGGCCGAGAAGAAGGGCTTCGATACCGGCATTCGCGTCGTCCATCCGTTCGACGAGAAGTGGACGCTGCCCGTCTACGTCGCCAATTTCGTGCTGATGGACTACGGCACCGGCGCCATCTTCGGCTGCCCGTCCGGTGACCAGCGCGACCTCGACTTCGCCAACAGATACGGCCTGCCGGTCATTCCGGTGGTGATGCCGGAAGGCGAGAATCAAGGAAGCTTCCAGGTCATCGATGAGGCCTATGTCGGCGACGGCGTGATGATCAATTCGCGCTTCCTCGACGGCATGAAGCCTGATCAGGCGTTCGACGAGGTGGCGAAGCTGCTGGAACAAAAGACTATCGGCAACCGGCCAATGGCCGAGCGCAAGGTGAACTTCCGCCTGCGCGACTGGGGCATTTCGCGCCAGCGATATTGGGGCTGCCCTATCCCGATGATCCATTGCGAGGATTGCGGCGTGGTGCCGGTGCCGAAAGCCGACCTGCCGGTCAGGCTGCCGGATGATATCGAGTTCGACCGGCCGGGCAATCCGCTCGATCGCCATCCGACATGGCGGCACGTCAAATGCCCGCGTTGCGGCAAGGACGCGCGGCGCGAAACCGACACGATGGACACGTTCGTCGATTCTTCGTGGTATTTCGCGCGCTTCACGGCGCCCTGGGCAAACGATCCGACCGATCCCAAGGCCGCGACTGAATGGCTGCCGGTCGACCAGTATATTGGCGGCATTGAGCATGCGATCCTGCATTTGCTCTATTCGCGCTTTTTCACCCGCGCCATGCGCGAGACCGGCCATGTCGATCTGGCCGAGCCGTTCAGGGGCCTGTTCACGCAAGGCATGGTGGTGCACGAGACCTATCGGGTTGGCGGCGCCTCGAACGGCCGCTGGCTTGCGCCCAGCGAGGTCAGGCTGGAAGACGCCGACGGCAAGCGCCGCGCCTTCGAAATCGCCACCGGTGAAGAGGCGGTGATCGGTCCGCTCGAAAAAATGTCGAAGTCGAAGAAGAATACGGTGAGCCCGGAAGAAATCACCGACGGCTACGGCGCCGATACGGCGCGCTGGTTCATGCTGTCGGACTCGCCGCCCGAGCGCGATGTCGAATGGACCGACGAGGGTGCGGCCGGCGCCCATCGCTTCATCCAGCGCATCTGGCGGCTGGTGTCGACGGCTGCCGAATCGCTCGCCGGAGTCCGGCCAGAGGCGGCGAAGGACGGCGAGGCCGGGACAGTGTCCAAGGCCGCGCACAAGATCTTGAAGTCGGTCGGCGAGGACATCGAAAAGCTCGCCTTCAACCGCGCCATCGCCCGCATCTATGAGCTCGCCAATGCCTTGACCGTACCGCTCAATGAGACGGCAGAGGGCAAAGCCGGTCCGGCGCTGCAAGCGGCCTGCCGTGAGGCCGTCGAGATCCTGGTGCACCTGATCGCGCCGGTCATGCCGCATCTGGCAGAGGAGTGCTGGCAGACGCTCGGCGGCACCGACCTTGTCGCCGAACGGCCCTGGCCGGACTACGATCCCTCGCTTGTCGTCGACGCCGAGATCGTGCTGCCGGTGCAGGTCAACGGCAAGAAACGCGGCGATTTGACAATTGCCCGCGACGCGGATCAAGGTGCGGTCGAAAAGGCGGTTCTGGCTCTCGACTTCGTTCAGAAAGCGCTCGAAGGTAAGGCGCCGCGCAAGGTGATCATCGTGCCGCAGAGGATCGTCAATGTCGTTGCCTAAGCCGCGAAAGACAGAGCTGACGGTGCGCCGTATCGTGCTTTGCGGGCTGCTCGCCTCGGTGGCGCTGGTTTCCGCCTGCACGGTGCGGCCGCTCTATTCGAGCGCGCCGCTGGTCGCCGGCTCGCAGGTCGGCGCTGCTGCCGAGCTGGCATCGATCTCGGTCAAGCCGGTCAAGACCCGCTACGCCCAGCAGGTCCGCAACAATTTGATCTTCGCACTCGGCCAGGGCGCCGGCGAGCCAGCTTCGCCGGTCTATTCGCTTGATCTGGGCGTCTCCGAACTCGTCGAATCGGCGGCAATCGAGCAGGTCACGACCGACGAGGACGAGCCGACCGCCGGCACCGTGACGCTGACCGCCAACTATGTGCTCAGCGATGCCAAGACGGGCACGGTCATAGCGAGGGGCAAGCGCTCGATTCCGTCGTCATACGACAGGCCCCGCCAGGAATTCGCGTCATACCGAGCCCAGATCAACGCCGAGAACCGTGCGGCGCGCGAACTGGCGGATGTGCTGCGGCTGTCGATCGCCCAGGATCTGATCAAGCACGGCAAGCCGGCGGCAAGCTAGGTGTTTCCAGAGTGCGCAATCTGCAAAAAAGGCCGATTGCTCGGCCTTTTTTGTTCGCAGGATAGTCGCTTCAGCCGATCTTCTGCCCGGTCTTTGCCCAGTCGGCGAGGAACAGCTCCAGGCCCTTGTCGGTCAGCGGGTGCTTGACCAGTGCCTTGAGCGTTGCCGGCGGCGCAGTGATGACGTCGGCGCCGATCAGCGCCGCCTGCTTGACATGGTTCACGGTGCGCACCGAAGCGGTCAGGATTTCAGTCTGGAAGTCATAATTGTCATAGATGGTGCGAATATCGGCAATCAGCTCCATGCCGTCCCAGCCGCTGTCGTCGATGCGGCCGACGAAGGGCGAGATAAAGGAGGCGCCGGCCTTGGCGGCGAGCAGCGCCTGGGTGGCCGAGAAGCACAGCGTGACGTTGACCATGCGGCCGTCCGACCGGATGTCCTTGCAGGCTCTCAGGCCGTCGAGCGTCAGCGGCACCTTGATGCAGACATTGTCGGCGATCCTGGCCAGGATCTTGGCCTCCGCCATCATGTCCTTGTATTCGGTGGCGACGACTTCGGCCGAGACCGGGCCCTTGACGATCTCGCAGATCTCTCTTGTGACGTCGGCGATCTTGCCGCCGGATTTGAGGATCAGCGACGGATTGGTGGTTACGCCGTCGAGTAGCCCCAGATCGTTCAGCTCGCGGATTTCCTTGACATCGGCGGTGTCGACAAAAAATTTCATGGCGGTCTCCTGAAGATTTTTCATGTGCACGTCATGCACATTTGGGGTCGGACTTTGATCTAGACCAAAGTCGGGGCAAGGTCACGCCTCATGATCGAAGATTCGCCCTTTGTCGCGGCCGCACCGGTGCTGGTGCCGATGCCCGCCGAGCGCCCCTACACCTATGCCGTGCCGGCTGGCATGCGCGTGGTGCCGGGCTCGATCGTGCGCGTTCCGCTTGGGCCCCGCCAGGTCGCCGGCATCGTCTGGGACGGCGCCGTCGAAAAGGTCGACGCGAAGAAATTGCGGCCGATCGAGCAGGTTTTCGACTGCCCGCCGATCGACCGCGCGATGCGGCATTTTGTCGATTGGGTGGCGCAGTACACGCTGTCGCCGCCCGGCATGGTGGCGCGCATGCTGCTCAGGGCGCCAGAAGCGTTCGATCCGGAGCCGTGGATCGAAGGGCTGCAGCGCACCTTCGCCAGACCCGACCGGATGACGGAGGCGAGGACGCGCGTGTTGGAGACAGCCGAAGGCGGACTGGCCTGGACGCGGTCCGGCCTGGCGCATGCGGCAGGCGTGTCGTCGACGGTGGTGGACGGGCTGCGGGCGCAGGGGGTATTCGAGACGGTGATGATCCCGCCGCGGCCGGTAGTCGCAGCACCCGACCCGGGCTACGCCCAGCCTTCACTGATGCCGGACCAGAGCGATGCCGCCGAGACGCTGCGCGCCAATATCGCGACCGGCACATTCGGTGTCACCCTGCTCGACGGTGTAACCGGATCCGGCAAGACGGAGGTCTATTTCGAGGCGGTCGCGGCCGCGCTCGATCGTGGCAAGCAGGTGCTGATCCTGCTGCCGGAAATTGCGCTGACCCACGCTTTTCTCGAACGCTTCCAGGAGCGGTTCGGCGCCAAGCCGGCGGAGTGGCACTCGGACCTGCCGCCAAGAATGCGCGAAAAGGTCTGGCGACAGGTGGCGGAAGGCGGCGTGCGGGTCGTCGCCGGCGCGCGCTCGGCGCTGTTCCTGCCGTTCAGGGAGCTTGGACTGATCGTCGTCGACGAAGAGCACGATCCCGCCTACAAGCAGGAGGATCGCGTCTTCTACAACGCGCGCGACATGGCTGTGGTGCGCGGCCATATCGGCGGCTTTCCAGTCGTGCTCGCTTCGGCGACACCGTCGGTCGAAAGCCGGGTCAATGCCAGCCAGGGCCGCTATAGCAGGGCGGTGCTTTCGGCGCGCTTTGCCGAGGCGGCACTTCCCGATCTCAAGACGGTCGACATGCGCCGCGCGCCGCCGGCACGCGGCGGCTTCCTGTCGCCGGTGCTGCTCGGCCATATGCGGCAGACGCTGGAGAGAAAGGAACAGTCGCTGCTGTTCCTCAACAGGCGCGGCTATGCGCCGCTGACGCTCTGCCGAGTCTGCGGCCACCGCTTTGGCTGTCCGGTCTGCTCGGCCTGGCTGGTCGAGCATCGCTTTCGCGGCCTGCTCGTCTGCCACCACTGCGGGCACAATGAACGCCGGCCCGAAGCCTGCCCGGAATGCGGCACGCTCGACCATCTGGTCGCCTGCGGGCCGGGCGTCGAGCGCATCGCCGAGGAGGTCGTCGCGCATTTCCCCGATGCCCGCACCATCGTCTTGTCGTCCGACCTGATGGGCGGCGTGCGACGGCTGCGACTCGAGCTTGAAGCCATCGCCAATGGCGAGGCCGACATCGTCATCGGCACGCAACTCGTCGCCAAGGGCCATAATTTCCCCAACATGACGCTGGTCGGTGTGGTCGATGCCGATCTCGGCCTTGCCAATGGCGACCCGCGCGCCGCCGAGCGCACCTTCCAGCTGCTCAGCCAGGTGACCGGCCGCGCCGGCCGCACCGGCAAGAAAAGCCTCGGCCTGCTGCAGACCTTCCAACCCGACCACCCGGTGATGCGCGCGATCGTCTCCGGCGACGCCGAGGCCTTCTATGAGCGCGAGATCGCGGAGCGTGAGCGGGCGGGGTTGCCGCCCTTCGGCAGGCTCGCCGGCGTCATCGTCAGCGCGGCGACACGCGCCGAAGCCGAAGGGCACGCCCGTGGCCTGCGTCGCGCCGCGCCGCAAGCCACCGACCTGTTCGTGCTCGGCCCGGCCGAGGCGCCGCTGTCATTGATCGGCGGCCGCCATCGCTTTCGCCTGCTGATCCAGGGCGAGCGGCGCGCCGACATGCAAGGGTTCATTCGCACCATGCTGGCCGAGGGACCGAAGATAAGGGGCTCGGTGCGAGTCCAGGTCGACATCGACCCGCAGAGCTTCTTGTAAGCTGTCGAATTACCCTTTCGAGACGCCTTCGGTGAATGGGTTCAGGTAAGGCACGTCGAGAATCGCAAAATGCCGGGTGTTGGCCGTCAAAACTGACAGGCCGTGCAAACGGGCAGCAGCTGCGATCAGAACGTCCGCCAGACCCGGATTGGCGCCTCTGGCGATCGTGGCATCTTCGAGTTTTCCAGCTTCTCGCGCGATAGCTAAGTCGATGGGAAGGATGCGCTGGTTGAACTCCAGAAGCAACCTTTCGAACCACTCATTGATGCGCTCTGCCTTCATATGTCCGCCCGCCCGCTTCAGTTTCGCAAGATAACTATCGACGAGAGCTGCCAAGAGCCGCGTTCTCTTTGTTCGGCAAGCCAGTTCTGCACGTGTGACGGAAGCAGAGGCCGACCAGGTGCAAATGCCGAGAGAAAAGACTTATCAAGCAGATAGCCGGTCAAAACTCCACTTACCGCGACGGCGATTCGTTTCGCTCAAGCTCGATGCCGCCTGGATACCGAAGCAGGAAATCCACGAAGTCTTTTTGGCTGTTCTGCGGATAAAGTTTCCGTCCCTCACCGATTGACACCACCATGACTGCGGGCTTGCCGTGCTTGGTGATAACCGTGGGCTCACCGTTCTCAGCAGCCTCCACGAGCGCGGAAAGGCTGGCCTTTGCCTCTCGTAGTTGCATCGTCTTCATGCGCGGAACCCCTTGTGGTCTCATGTAGCCACAAATAGGAATTGTGCAGAAAAAAACAGCCGGTCGTGTAACATCCTGTTAGCCCGGTCGAGACAACGGCGCGCGCGTTGGGCTGACGCGCCCTGCATATTGCCGACGGCCATCTGGCGCATGTCAGTTGCTTCGCTAGAATGTCCGAAATTTCGACTATGCATTTACGAGGGGACAAGATGGAATTTGCGTTTCCGTGGCCGATGAGCCAGGGCGAGTGGCTGGCATGGTCGAGCGCGGTCGCGACCTTGTTGCTCGGCCTATTGCTATTCCTGGCGCCACAGCTGGCATTCCGCATCCTGCGGCTGCAGGTCAAGCCGGAGAAGGCGGCGGCGATCGCCGAGGGGCGCGGCAGGATGTCGGGCTTCTATCTCGGCGTCAGCCTATGTTGCATTCTGCTGGCACAACCATGGCTCTACATGGCGCTCGGCTTCTCCTGGCTGTTCACCGCCTTCGGCCGGCTGCTGTCGATGATGTCGGATGGCGCCAACACACCTTTCAACTGGGGTTCCATCGTCGTCGAACTGGTGCTGGCCGCCTTGCCGCTCGCCTTCGTCTTCGGCTTTTTGCCCTGAATCAGGGATCAATCCGGGGTTGGTTGCTGAACTCGGCCAGCGGATGCGACAATAGTGCCTGAAAACCATGCCGGACGACGCATTGCGGTCTGAAAATCCCTGTGCTAGACGGCAATCGACTTTCGACCGGGGATAGCGGAAGCCGCGCCTCCGTGCTTGGAAAAATGCAGTAAGGTCAAAGATTTAGCCAGAGTTTTTGCTCGCGCCAACAATCTGCGGCCTGTCAGACAAGAGAAAAGACGGTCCGTGGCCCAATCGTCATCGCCAATCTCAGGTGTCGCAGAACGCTATGCGGGTTCGCTGTTCGAACTCGCGCTGCAGGCCAATTCGGTCGCGAGCGTCGAGGCCGACCTCAACAGGTTCGAAGCCATGCTCGAAGGCAGCGCTGACCTTTCGCGGCTGATCAGGAGCCCGGTCTTCTCCAGCGAGGACCAGGCCAAGGCGATCGCCGCGATCGCCGACAAAGCAGGGATTGCCGGCCTCACCGGCAATTTCCTGCGCGTCGTTGCCCAGAATCGCCGGCTGTTTGCCGTGCCCGGCATGATCAAGGCGTTCCGCCAGATCGCCGCCGAACACCGTGGCGAGACCGCTGCCGAGGTCACCTCGGCGCATGCGCTGACGCCTGCCCAGGAAACCGAGCTGAAAGCGGCGCTGAAAAGCGTCGCCGGCAAGGACGTGGCGATCACGGTCACCGTCGATCCGTCGCTGCTCGGCGGACTGGTGGTCAAGATCGGGTCGCGCCAGATCGATACGTCGCTCAAAACCAAACTCAATTCGCTCAAGCTTGCACTGAAAGAGGTCGGCTGATGGACATCCGCGCCGCGGAAATTTCCGCAATTCTGAAAGACCAGATCAAGAATTTCGGCAAGGAGGCCGAGGTCTCCGAAGTCGGCCAGGTGCTGTCTGTCGGTGACGGTATCGCCCGCGTCTACGGTCTCGACAATGTCCAGGCCGGCGAGATGGTCGAGTTCCCCGGCGGCATCCGCGGCATGGCGCTCAACCTCGAAGCCGACAATGTCGGCGTCGTCATCTTCGGCGCTGACCGCGACATCAAGGAAGGCGACACCGTCAAGCGCACCGGCGCCATCGTCGATACGCCCGTCGGCATGGGCTTGCTCGGCCGCGTCGTCGACGCGCTCGGCAACCCGATCGACGGCAAAGGCCCGATCCAGGCCACCGAGCGCAAGCGCGTCGACGTCAAGGCGCCCGGCATCATCCCGCGCAAATCGGTGAACGAGCCAATGTCGACCGGCCTCAAGGCCATCGACGCGCTGATCCCGGTCGGCCGCGGCCAGCGCGAACTGGTCATCGGCGACCGCCAGACCGGCAAGACCGCGATCATCCTTGACACCATGCTCAACCAGAAATCGGTGCACGACCACGGCCCTGAGAAGGAAAAGCTGTACTGCGTCTATGTCGCCGTCGGCCAGAAGCGCTCGACGGTGGCGCAGTTCGTCAAGGTCCTGGAAGAGCGCGGCGCGCTCGACTATTCGATCATCATCGCCGCGACTGCCTCCGATCCGGCGCCGATGCAGTTCCTGGCGCCGTTCACCGCCTGCACCATGGGCGAATATTTCCGCGACAACGGCATGCACGCGCTGATCAGCTACGACGATCTGTCGAAGCAAGCCGTCGCCTATCGCCAGATGTCGCTGCTGCTGCGCCGTCCGCCGGGCCGCGAGGCCTATCCGGGTGACGTCTTCTACCTGCACTCGCGCCTGCTTGAGCGCGCCGCCAAGCTCAATGACGAAAATGGCGGCGGTTCGCTGACGGCGCTGCCGATCATCGAGACGCAGGCCAACGACGTTTCGGCCTACATCCCGACCAACGTGATCTCGATCACCGACGGCCAGATCTTCCTGGAAACCAATCTGTTCTTCCAGGGCGTCCGTCCGGCGGTCAATGTCGGCCTGTCGGTGTCGCGGGTCGGCTCCTCGGCGCAAATCAAGGCGATGAAGCAGGTTGCCGGATCGATCAAGGGCGAGCTTGCGCAGTACCGCGAAATGGCTGCTTTCGCGCAGTTCGGCTCCGACCTCGATGCCGCCACGCAACGCCTGCTCAACCGCGGCTCGCGCCTGACCGAGCTGCTGAAGCAGCCGCAATTCTCGCCGCTCAAAGTCGAGGAGCAGGTCGCGGTGATCTTCGCCGGCGTCAACGGCTATCTCGACAAGCTTGCGATCAACCAGGTCGGCAAGTTCGAGCATGGCCTGTTGTCGCATATGCGCTCGGCCGGCAAGGACGTGCTCGACGGCATCCGCAAGGAGAAGGCGCTGTCCGACGATCTGCGCGCCAGGCTGAAGGCAGAAATCGACGCCTTCGCCAAGACCTTTGCTTGAGCAGGACGGACGGGATCAGGTTTGAAGCATGCCTTCGTTAAAAGACCTTCGTAACCGAATCGCCTCGGTCAAGGCGACGCAGAAGATCACCAAGGCGATGCAGATGGTCGCCGCGGCGAAGCTGCGTCGCGCGCAGGAAGCGGCGGAAGCGGCGCGTCCCTATTCGGAGCGCATGGGCGCGGTGCTGGCCAACATCACCCAGGCGATCGGCGACGGCGGCGATGCCCCGGCGCTGATGACCGGCACCGGCAAGGACGACGTGCATCTGCTTGTCGTCTGCACGGCCGAACGCGGTCTGTGCGGCGGTTTCAATTCGCAGATCGCCCGCTTTGCCCGCGACCACATCCGCAAGCTTCTGGCCGACGGCAAGCAGGTCAAGATCATCTGCGTCGGCAAGAAGGGGTTCGACATATTGCGCCGCGACTACGGGGCATTGATCATCGAGCGTGTCGATCTGCGCGAGGTCAAGACGCTGGGCTTCGTCAATGCCGATGCCATCGCCAAGAAGGTGATCCACCTGTTCAACGAAGGCGGCTTCGACATCTGCACGCTGTTCTATTCGCAGTTCAAGTCGGTGATCAGCCAGATCCCGACGGCGCAGCAAATTATCCCGGCGGGCACGCCTTCGGCTGCCGCGGAAGTGAAGGATGGCGGCAGCGCCGTCTATGAATACGAGCCGGAGCCGGGCGAAATCCTCTCCGATCTCATCCCGCGCAACATTTCCGTGCAGGTTTTTCGCGCGCTGCTCGAGAATGCTGCCGGCGAGATGGGCGCCAAGATGAGCGCCATGGACAATGCGACGCGCAACGCCGGCGACATGATCAACAAATTGTCGATCACCTACAACCGCCAGCGGCAGGCGCAGATCACCAAGGAATTGATCGAAATCATTTCGGGCGCCGAGGCGCTCTAGGCACGCTCACAAGGAGGTCATCGACCTCAAGCGTGTGAGAAACAAAGAGACGAAAAGGGTAAAGACGATGGCGAAAGCAGCGACCCCGAAGACGGCAGCCCCTAAGGCCGCGGCACCAGCAAAGGCTGCGGCGGCAACCAAGGCCGCTCCGGCCAAGAAGGCGGCAGCAACCAAGGCCGCCGCTGTGAATACGCCGGCCGCCACCATCAAGAAAACCGGCCTGGCCGGCAAGGTTCGGCAGGTCATCGGCGCCGTTGTCGACGTCCAGTTCGGCGAACATCTGCCGGCGATCCTGAACGCGCTTGAGACGATCAACGTCGGCAATCGCCTGGTGCTCGAGGTTGCCCAGCATCTGGGCGAGAACACCGTGCGCTGCATCGCCATGGACTCGACCGAAGGGCTGGTCCGCGGCCAGGACGTCTATGACACCGGTGCACCGATTACCGTGCCGGTCGGCCCGGGCATGCTCGGCCGCATCATCAACGTCATCGGCGAGCCGGTCGACGAGGCAGGCCCAGTCGACGGCATCGAGATGCGCTCGATCCACCAGCCGGCGCCGACCTATGTCGAGCAGTCGACGGAAGCGCAGATCCTGGTCACCGGCATCAAGGTGCTCGACCTGCTGGCCCCCTATGCCCGCGGCGGCAAGATCGGCCTGTTCGGCGGCGCCGGCGTCGGCAAGACGGTGCTGATCCAGGAACTGATCAACAACGTCGCCAAGGCGCATGGCGGCTTCTCGGTGTTCGCCGGCGTCGGCGAGCGCACCCGCGAAGGCAACGACCTCTATCACGAGTTCATCGAGTCCGGCGTCAACAAGAAGGGCGGCGGCGAAGGATCCAAGGCGGCGCTCGTCTATGGCCAGATGAACGAGCCGCCGGGCGCCCGCGCCCGCGTCGGCCTGACCGGCTTGACGGTTGCCGAATATTTCCGCGACCAGGGCCAGGACGTGCTGTTCTTCGTCGACAACATCTTCCGCTTCACGCAGGCGGGTTCGGAAGTGTCGGCGCTGCTCGGCCGCATTCCTTCGGCCGTGGGCTACCAGCCGACGCTGGCCACCGACATGGGCGCGCTGCAGGAGCGTATTACCACGACGACCAAGGGCTCGATCACCTCGGTGCAGGCGATCTATGTGCCGGCCGACGACCTGACCGACCCGGCACCGGCGACCTCGTTCGCCCACCTCGACGCGACGACCGTGCTCAACCGCGCGATTTCGGAAAAGGGCATCTATCCCGCCGTCGATCCGCTCGATTCGACCTCGCGCATGCTCGACCCGATGGTCGTCGGCGAAGAGCATTACCAGGTCGCCCGCCAGGTGCAGTCGATTCTTCAGCGCTACAAGTCGCTGCAGGATATCATCGCCATCCTGGGCATGGACGAGCTGTCGGAAGAGGACAAGCAGACGGTTGCCCGCGCCCGCAAGATCGAGCGCTTCCTGTCGCAGCCCTTCTTCGTCGCCGAAGTGTTCACCGGCGCACCGGGCAAGCTGGTCGACCTCGCCGACACCATCAAGGGCTTCAAGGGCCTTTGCAACGGCGACTACGACCATCTGCCGGAGGCGGCCTTCTACATGGTCGGCGGCATCGAGGAAGCGGTCGAGAAGGCACAGCGCCTGGCCGCCGAAGCGGCTTAATTTAGGGAATAGGGAGTAGTCAGTAGTGGTTAGGAAATAGCAGTTGCGTGATGTGGGCCGGTTAGGGCCAGTTGCTACTGCCTAGTTTCCTATTCCCTACTCGCTAAATTGATCATGCCTGAAGCTTTCAAATTCGAACTGGTCTCGCCGGAGCGCCTCTTGGTTTCCGAGCAAGTCGAATCCGTCGTCATCCCGGGCGCCGAAGGCGAGATGACTGTCATGGCGCATCACGCCCCGGTCATGACCACAATCAAGCCGGGCGTCGTTACGCTGAAGACCGCGCAAGGCAAGGAAGAGCGCTATGTGGTGTTCGGCGGCTTTGCCGACATCGTTCCGGCCGGCTGCACGCTGCTGGCGGAATCGGCTGTGGCCGTCGGCGACATCGACCGCGCCGACCTTGCCCGCCGCATCCAAGAAGCAAAAGAAGACGCCGCCGACGCCAAGGACGATCAGACCCGCAGCAAGGCCGAGCAGTTCCTTAGCCAACTCACCACGCTCGAAGGCGCGCTGTTGCCGGCGTAAAGCGAACGTCATTCACGGGTTTTTGAAAGCCGGGCCTCGTCCGGCTTTTTGCTTACCTGCTTAGGTCAACATTTCCACTGCGCGCATGACGCCGCGCAGTTCGGCGAGGCCCTTCAGGCGGCCGATGCAGGAATAACCGGGGTTCACCTTCTTGCCGATGTCGTCGACGATGGCGTGGCCATGGTCGGGACGCATCGGGATCTGCCAGTCCGCCCTGCCTGCCGCCTTGCGCCGCCGCTCTTCGCCAATCAGCGCCGACACGACCGCCACCATGTCGGTGTCGCCGTCGAGGTGCTCGGCTTCGTGGAAGGAGCCGTCTGGCTCCTTGGTGACGTTGCGCAGATGGGCGAAATGGATGTTTTCGGCGAAGGCCTTGGCCATTGCCGGCAGATCGTTCTGCGCGCCCGCGCCGTAGGAGCCGGTGCACAGCGTCAACCCGTTGGCCGGCGAAGCGACGGCGTCGAGCAGCGCGCGGGCATCATTGGCATTGGAAACGATGCGCGGCAGGCCGAACAGCGAAAAAGGTGGATCGTCGGGATGGATCGCCATCCTTACGCCGGCCTCTTCGGCCACCGGCACGATCTCGCGCAGGAAGGCAAACAGGTTTTCGCGCAGGCCTTCGGTGGAGACGTCCTTGTAGAGGTCGAGGGCGCGGCGGAAGCTTGCCCGATCGAAGATGAATTCGCGCGCCGGGACCCAGCCGATCAGGTTGCGCTCCAGCCTTGCCTTGTCGCTATCGCTCATCCCTTGCAGTCGCACACGCGCGGCCTCGACGCGGGCCGGCGGGTGATCGGCCTCCGCCCCTTCTCGCTCAAGGATGAAGACGTCATAGGCGCAGAGCTCGACGACATCGAAGCGCAGCGCCGTGCCGCCATGCGGCATGGGATAATCGAGGTCTGTGCGCGTCCAGTCGGTGATCGCCATGAAATTATAGCAGACGGTATTGATCCCGGCGGCGGCGACGGAGCGGACCGACGCTTTGTAATTGTCGATCAGGGTGCGCCAGTTGCCGCTGCGGGTCTTGATGTCCTCATGGACGACGATGCTCTCGACCACATCCCAGGTCAGGCCCGCTGCCTCGATGTCGGCCTTGCGCCTGGCGATCTCGTCCGCCGGCCAGGCGCGGCCGTCATTGAGGTGATGCAGCGCGCTGACGATGCCTACGGCGCCGGCTTGACGGACATGGGCAAGCGTCACCGGATCGTCTGGCCCGAACCAGCGCCAGGTTTGTCTCATGGCTTCTCACTCCGTATGCCAAGCGCCGCGAAGGCAGCGGCAGCTCCGCCCCGCCGCAGGCGCTCGAGATTGGCTGCCGTCAGATCGATCAGTGTCATGCGGTGGGAATGGTCTTTGGCGAAGCCGGCGAGATCGAATATCGCTGTCACCGTTTCATCAGCCGGCCGGCTGCCGAGCGCCGTAAGCGGAGTGTCGATCGGGTCGGTAAAATGGGCTTCCGGCAAGGTTTTGCCGCGCGCCTCGCAAGCGGCGATCCAGGCCGCCACCACCAGCATGAGATGCGCGGGCGGGTCACCGGCGCTCAGTCGATCGAGGGCCGAGGCGACTATGCGCTGCGGCAGCTTCTGGCTGCCGTCATTGGCGATCTGCGCCGTGCGATGGGCGAGCGCGGTGTTCGAATAGCGCTCGGCGAGCTGGGCCGTGTAGCCGGCCGTATCGAGCCCGGCGTCCTGCGGCAGTGTCGGGATGGCCTCGGCCCAAAGTCCGTCGACGAATTGCCGGATCGCCGGATCGGCAAAGGCGCGGTCGACCGTGTCGTAGCCGCTGAGCAGGCCGAGATAGGCGATTGCCGAATGCGAACCGTTGAGCAGCCGCAGCTTCATGTCCTCGAAGGGCCCGACGTCGCCGACCATGGTGACGCCGAACTTTTCCCAGACCGGCCTGCCTGCCGGGAAATCATCCTCGACCACCCATTGGCAGAACGGCTCGGTCATCACCGGCCAGGCATCCTCGACGCCGAGCTCGACGGCGATACGCGCCCGGTCGGCATCGGTGGTCGCCGGCACGATGCGGTCGACCATGCTTGACGGGAAGGCGACGCCGTCGGCGATGTGCCCGGCAAGGCCGGGATCGCGCAGTGCTGCGAATTCGACCAGCAGGCGGTGCAGCGTAGCGCCATTGGCCGGAAGGTTGTCGCAGCAGAGCACGGTGAAGGGCTTGATGCCGGCGAAACGGCGGCGCGACAGCGCTTCGGTGAGAAAACCATGCGCCGTCCGTGGCATTTGCGGGTTAGCCAAATCATGGACGATGTCCGGATGGGTGCTGTCCAGACCGCCGCCGGCTGCTCTCAGATAAGCCTTTTCGGTGATCGTGAGCGTAACGATGCGGGTGCGCTGACCCGTCAGAGCGGCGAGCACCGCAGCCGGATCTTCCGGCGCCACCAGCAGCGACAGGATCGAACCGATGACGCGCAGCTCTTCGCCGATGCTGCTCCTGATCGCCAGCGTGTAGAGACCATCCTGCGGCGCCAGTGCGTCGCGCGTGTCTGGACTGCGCAAGGACACGCCGACAATGCCCCAGTCCGCCTCTCCCGCCGCCAGGCAGTCGTCGACATAGGCCGCCTGATGGGCGCGATGGAACGCACCGACGCCGAGATGGACGATGCCCGGTGCGACGCCGCCGCGGGCGTAGCGCGGAACCGCGACCGAAGCCGGCAGTGCCTTCAGCGTGCTGTTGGAAAGGCGTCTATTGGTCATTGCGCCACGTGTCTGATCGAGATTGTTGGGTCCCTGCTGGCAGGCGGCGTAACACCCGATGCCGTCACGCACAATGGGCAATGGCCGACGAAAAGTCATCATACAACAACCCAGTTTTTGTATGTTGACATTATTTCTTTCCGACCCTACCGATGTCCGGGTTGGGAGGATTTACGTGGCCGCATTGACGGATCCGGATTTGCTGTTTGCCGCCGAGGCGCGCCCGCTTTCGCTGGCCCGCGATCTCTACGCCGCCGTCAAGGATCTGCCGATCGTCAGCCCGCACGGCCACACCGATCCGCGCTGGTATGCGCTCAACGAGGCGTTTCCCGATCCGGCGCAATTGCTGATCGTGCCGGACCACTACATTTTCCGCATGCTGTTCAGCCAGGGCGTTCGGCTTGAGGAGCTTGGGGTGCCGACGCTTGACGGCTCGCCGGTGGAGACCGACGGCAGAACGATCTGGCGGCGCTTCGCCGAGCATTATTACCTGTTTCGGGGTACGCCGACCCGGCTGTGGTTCGACCATGTGCTCGCCCATCTGTTCGGCATCGGCGAGCCGCTGAATGCCAGGACAGCCGACCGCCACTACGACACGATCGCGACGCTGCTGCAGCGTGAAGACTATCGCCCTCGGGCGCTGTTCGAGCGCTTCAACATCGAGGTCATCGCGACGACCGAAGGTGCGCTCGACGATCTCAGATGGCACCAGATGATCCGCGAGAGCGGCTGGCAGGGCCGCGTCGTCACCGCCTACCGGCCCGATGCGGTCGTCGATCCCGATTTCGAAGGCTTCTCAGCCAATCTCGACCGGCTTGGCGAGATCACCGGCCGCGACACCGGTACTTGGACCGGCTATCTCGATGCGCATCGCCAGCGGCGCGCCTTCTTCAAGAGTTTCGGTGCGACGTCCTCCGATCACGGCCATCCGACGGCCGACACCGCCAATCTTTCGGATGCCGCCGCCGCGGAGCTGTTCAACCGTATCCGCCGGGGCTCGGACGACGAGCGCGAGCGAAAACTGTTTCGCGCCCAGATGCTGACCGAGATGGCCAAGATGAGCCGCGACGACGGGCTGGTCCTGCAGATACATCCCGGCTCCTGGCGCAATCATTCGCCTTCTATCTTTCAGAAGTTCGGCAGGGACAAAGGCTTCGACATCCCGACCCGAACCGATTATGTGACGGCGCTGAAGCCGCTGCTCGACTGCGTCGGGCTGGAGCGCGACCTCACCGTCATCCTCTTCACCCTCGACGAGACCAGCTATGCGCGCGAGCTGGCGCCGCTCGCCGGCGTCTACCCGGCATTGAAGCTCGGGCCGGCTTGGTGGTTCCACGACAGCCCCGAAGGCATACGCAGGTTCCGTGAGATGACCACCGAAACCGCCGGTTTCTACAACACCGTCGGTTTCAACGACGACACCCGCGCCTTCCCATCCATACCGGCTCGCCATGATGTGGCGCGCCGGGTCGATTGCGCTTTTCTGGCGCGTCTCGTCACCGAGCATCGGCTCGGCGAAGACGAGGCGCACGAGCTGGCGCAGGAACTTGCCTATACGCTCGCGAAAAAGGCGTACCGGCTCTAACGGCGCTTGCCGCCATCGTTTCAAAAACGGGAGGAAACCAATGCTGCATTTTTCTAGACTGGCGGGAGCTACGCTAGTTGCCGCCGCACTGCTGGCCGGATCGGCAAGCGCCCAGACGGTCCTGCGCTCGTCCGACACCCACCCGGATGGCTATCCGACGGTCGAGGCGGTCAAATATTTCGGCGAGCTGGTGAAGGAGCGCACGGCCGGCCGCTATGTGGTCGAGATCTATCCTTCCGCGCAACTTGGCGAGGAAAAGGACACGATCGAGCAGGTGCGCACCGGCGTGATCGATCTCAATCGTGTTTCGATGGCGCCGTTCAACGGGCTCATCCCCGAGACCACCGTGCCCTCGCTGCCCTACATCTTCCGTTCGGAAGAGCATATGCACAAGGTCATGGACGGGGCGATCGGCGACCAGATCGCGGCGGCGTTCGACCAGGTCGGGCTGGTGTTGCTCGCCTTTTACGACGGCGGTGCGCGCTCCTTCTACAATTCGAAGAAGCCGATCAACACTGTAGCCGATATGGCCGGCATGAAGTTCCGCGTCATCCAGTCCGACATCTTCGTCGACATGGTGGCGGCACTCGGCGCCAACGCGACACCGATGCCTTATGGCGAAGTGTATTCGGCGATCGAGACCGGGGTCATCGACGGCGCGGAGAATAATTTTCCGAGCTACGACACTGCCAAGCACGCGGAAGTCGCCAAGTATTATTCGCTCGACGAGCACACGATGGTGCCGGAAGCCTTCGTCATGGCGAAGTCGAGCTGGGACAAGCTGACGCCGGAAGACCAGGCGATATTCAAGGCGGCCGCCAAAGAAAGCGTCGCCAAGCAGCGCGAGCTGTGGACCGCCAAGGTCAAGGAATCGCGCGCCAAGGTCGAGGCGGCAGGTTCGCAGATCACGACGCCGGACAAGCAGCCCTTCATCGACGCGATGGGGCCGGTCTACGAGAAGCACGTCAAGGACGACAAGCTGAAGGCCATGGTCGAAGCCATCAAGGCCGTGCAGTGATCAAGCGGCGGCGCGGACATTCCGCGCCGCCATCCTCTTGCGGAGAAAACCGGTGACTTCCAGCCCAAAACCAAGACCGCTTCTGTCCGGCGTCGCGCAAGTGATGTCGCGCGTCAGCACGGCGGCGCTGTCGATCGCCGGCATCGGGCTGGTGCTGATGACCGCCTTCGTCGCATGGCAGGTGTTCGGCCGCTATGTTCTGAACCGCTCGCCCAGCTGGACCGAGCCGGGCTCGGTGATGCTGATGAGCTGGTTCATTTTCCTCGGCGCTGCCGTCGGTGTGCGCGAGAACTACCATCTTGGCTTCGACGTCCTGCTCTACGTGCTGCCGAAAGGCGGCAAGCGTTGGCTGCGGATGATTTCGGACCTCGTCGCGCTCGCCTTCGGCATCGGCATGATCTGGTATGGCAGCCAGCTGGTCGCATTGACCTGGGGCTCTACCTTGCCGTCACTCGGCATATCGGGGGGCTGGGATTACGTCCCGCTTGTCGCGGGAGGAGCGCTCATCGTGCTCTTCACGCTGGAGCGCATCGTGCTTCGCCTCTCCGGCGCACCGATCGACGATACCCTCGATGAACTGCCGCCGGCCGAAGTCGCGGCCGAACTCGACACCGCGAACGTGAAGGTCTGACGCCATGGAACTGTGGATTCTGTTCGGCGTCTTCACCCTGCTGATGCTTATCGGCACGCCGATCGCTTTCTGCCTCGGCGTCGCAAGCCTTGCCACCGTCCTCTATATGGGTCTGCCCCCGCTCATCGTATTCCAGCGACTGAATTCCGGCATGAGCGTCTTTTCGCTGCTGGCCATTCCGTTTTTCATCTACGCCGGCGACTTGATGGTGCGCGGCGGCATCGCCAGCAAGATCGTTGCCTTCGCCGGCTCGCTCGTCGGTCATTTGCGCGGCGGCCTCGGGCAGGTCAACATCGCCACCGCTACACTGTTCGGCGGCATTTCGGGCTCCGCGGTGGCGGAGGCAGCGGCGGTAGGCGGCCTGATGATCCCGCAGATGAAGGCGCGCGGCTATGGAGCGGACTACGCCGTCAACGTTACATCGATGGCGGCGCTGATCGCGCTGCTGCTGCCGCCGTCGCACAACATGATCATCTATTCGATCTCGGCAGGCGGAAAGATCTCCATCGCCGATCTGTTCACGGCCGGCATCATCCCGGGCCTGCTGTTGGCCCTGTCACTGATGATCACCGCCTATTTCGTGGCGCGCTCCCGCGGCTACCCGACCGAGCCGTTTCCGGGCTTCACCGCCGTTGCGCATCTCTTCGCCGTCGCGGTGCCCGGCCTGCTGCTGATCGCGATCATCTTCGGCGGCGTACGATCGGGCGTGTTCACGGCTACCGAGAGTTCCTGTATCGCCGTCATCTATGCGTTGTTCGTAACCGTCTTCGTTTACCGGCAGATGACCTGGGAAGGTTTCGTTCATGCCACCTACGGCGCCGTGCGCACCACGGCCATGGTGCTGCTCATCATCGGCATGGCGGCGGCGTTCTCCTGGTTGATGGCCTTCCTGAAAGTGCCGGCAGCGCTGATCGCCTCCATGAACGCGATCTCGGACGATCCGCTGGTCGTGCTTCTCCTGCTCAACCTCCTGATGCTGTTCCTCGGCACCTTCATGGACATGGGGCCGACCATCATCATTTGCACGCCGATCTTCCTGCCCGTGGCGCAGGCCTACGGCGTCGATCCGGTGCATTTCGGCGTCATCATGATCCTCAATTTCGGCATCGGGCTGAACACGCCGCCGGTGGGCGCGGTGCAGTTCGTCGCGTGCGCAGTGGGCAAGATATCCGTCTGGGAATCGATGCGCTCGATCTGGCCGTTCTATGGCGCAGGCCTCGTGGTGCTGGGGCTCGTCACTTACATTCCGGCCATTTCGCTGTGGCTGCCGAGCGTCTTCAAATAGGAGGTGCGACATGGCCTCAGACACCGCAGCCGGCCTCCGCGTCGAACGAAGACCGAAACTTTCGGAAACCGTCGTTGCGGCGATCCGCAAGCAACTGCAGGCGGGCGAGATCCAGCCAGGGCAGAAGCTGCCGACCGAGGGCCAGTTGACCGAGACCTTCGGGGTCAGCCGCACGGTGATACGTGAAGCGCTGGCCAAACTTGCCGCGGACGGCCTGGTCGAGCCGCGCCAAGGCGCCGGGGTCTTCGTCACCGAGCATATCTCGACAGCATTCGGTGCTCTTGCGGCGGAGATGGGCAGCAAGGATTCGATCGCCCTCAACGTGCTCGAAGTCAGGTTGGCGATCGAGATCGAATCCGCCGGGCTCGCTGCCATCCGCCGCAACGCCGCGCAGGAAGCGGCGATCCAGGAAGCCTTCTTCGAATTCGAACGGCTGCTCCTCAACAGCGAGCCGACGGGACCGGCCGACCTTGCTTTCCACCGCGCAATCGCCAGCGCCACCAACAATCCGTTCTATGTCGAGATGCTCGACGTGCTCGGCCGGCGCGCCATTCCTTGCGACGTCACCTCGCCATGGTCGACCGAGATCGCCCAGTCGGACGCCTACCAGCGCGGCCTGCAACGTGAGCATCTGGTGATCCTCAAGGCCATCTCGGCAGGCGATGCGGAGGCGGCCCGGGAGGCGATGCGCGCGCATCTCGGTGCCAGCCAGCAGCGCTATCGCGAGCGCCTGCACGCGCGCCAGGTTTTTTATGCCGACTCGGTCAAGGCCGCGGGAACTGAATAAGCAATTGAGGCAGCCCCATGGGACAGCAATGAATCACACTGACAATCATACGGATTTCACCTCCCGCTTCGCCATCGATCCCGTTTCTGCCGCTGCCATGGGAACGGACGAGCTGCGACACAATTTCCTGATCGAGGACTTGTTCCGGCCCGGCCGCATCGGCCTGACCTACACCCACTACGACCGCATGATCGTCGGCGGCGCCATGCCCGCCGGTACGCCGCTGCCGCTGCAGGCGATCAAGCCGACCGGGACCAAGAATTTTCTCGACCGCCGTGAGATGATCATTGTCAACATCGCCGGTGCCGGCATCGTGAAGGCCGGCGGTCAATCCTACGAGCTGCAGGCGCGCGACATGCTCTATCTCGGCATGGGCACGGATGAGGTATCGTTCGCTGCGACCAATCCGGCAGCGCCGGCTAAATTCTACCTGCTCAGCGCGCCGGCGCATCAGGGCCATCCCAACCGGCTGATCCGCATCGGCGATGCCAAGCGGCTCGATCTCGGCAGCCAGGCAACCTCCAACGAGCGCTCGATCTTCCAGTTCATCCATGCCGATGGGGTAAAGACCTGTCAGCTTGTCGTCGGCATGACGCAGCTTGCCTCCGGTTCGGTCTGGAACACCATGCCATGCCATGTGCATGATCGGCGCATGGAAGCCTATCTCTATTTCGATCTGCCGGAGGCGGCGCGGGTGTTTCATTTCATGGGCGAGCCGGACGAAACGCGCCATCTCGTCATGCGAAACGAGGAGGCGGTGCTGTCGCCGGGATGGTCGATCCATTCGGGCGCCGGCACCTCGAACTACGCATTCATCTGGGCGATGGCCGGCGACAATGTCGACTATACCGACGTTGACCTGGTAATGATGGAGGAGCTCAGGTGAGCGACCTCTCTGCGTTCAGCCTTGCCGGCAAGCGCATCCTCGTTACCGGCGCCAATACCGGCATCGGCCAGGGCATCGCCGTGTCGATCGCGCGCGCCGGTGGCGCGGTGGTCGGCGTTGGCCGGTCGGCGATGGACGAGACGGCGGAGAAGATTGCGGCGGCCGGCGGCCGCTTCGAGGCAGTCCGCTGCGACCTTGGCGACGATGCCGCTGCCCAGGCGATGCTCGACCGCGTCTGGGATGATACGGGGCCGCTCGATGGCTTGGTCAACAATGCCGGCATCATCCGGCGTGCCGATGCGGTCGACTTGACCAAAGCCGACTGGGACGACGTCATCGGCGTCAATCTCAAGACGGTGTTCTTCCTCGGCCAGCGCTTTGCCAGGCGCGTCCTTGCCGAGCCGGGGCGGCGTGGCAAGATCGTCAACATCGCCTCGGTACTGAGCTTTCAGGGCGGCATTCGTGTCGCCTCCTACACCGCCTCCAAACACGGCGTGCTCGGCATCACCCGGCTGCTGGCATGCGAATGGGCGGCAAAAGGCATCAATGTCAACGGCATTGCGCCGGGCTATATCGAGACCAACAACACCGAGGCGCTGCGCGCCGATCCCGACCGCAGCGCGTCGATCCTGGCGCGCATTCCGGCCGGGCGCTGGGGCGCGCCGGAAGACATCGGCGACGCAGCCGTCTTCCTGCTGGCGCCGGCGTCGAACTATATGCATGGCGCGGTGATGCCGGTGGACGGCGGCTGGCTGGCGCGATGAACAACCAAAGATGAGAGTTTGGCGATGACCGGAACCAAAATCTTCTCGCATGCCGGTGAGGGCGCATGGACGCCGACGCCGGATGGCAACCGCAGACGCGTGCTCCTGCACACGGACGAGCTGATGATGGTCGAGTTCGGTTTCGACAAGGGTGGCGTCGGCGCGCTGCACTCGCACCCGCACGTCCAGGCGAGCTACGTCGCCGAAGGGCGCTTCGAGGTCACCATCGACGGCAGGACCGAGATCCTGGAAGCCGGAAGCAGCTTCATCGTTCCTTCCAACCTTGTCCATGGCGTCAAGGCGCTGCAGGCGGGACGACTGGTCGACAGCTTTACGCCGCACCGCGCCGATTTCCTCGACTGAGCTGCGGGCCCGAAGATCAGGCAGCCGGTTCTCAGAACGAAAAAACCCGCGCCTCCGGAGAGACGCGGGCGTGTTGCCTGGGCGCTTGTGGCGCCGCGGTACTCAAAACATCACCGCAGAACCTGAACCTGCCGAATGATGGTGAAGATAGGATTAACCGCTCCGAGGCGGTGCGATATTCACAGCCAAAGCGAATAGGGGCTGGAACGACGGTCTGATATCGGCCAATGAGAGAGAAGTTCGCCTCAGACGGTGCCGCGGACAGGACCAGAGGGGTCGATAAATGTTCGAATCTGCTGTCCAGGCAATCACCTGGCGATTCGCCGGCGAATTTCGGCAGGTCGTATCCCCGAAAGTTCCCTAATGCAGATAGCGGCGAGCGTCCCGGTGGAGGATTCCAAGCGGCGCGTCCTGAAGGATGTATTCGGCTTCGATGATTTTCGTCTCGGCCAATCGGCCGTGATGGAGGCGCTTCTGGCCGGGCATCATGTGCTGGCTGTCATGCCGACCGGCGCCGGCAAGTCGCTCTGCTACCAGGTCCCGGCGCTGGTGCTGGGCGGGCTCACCATTGTCGTTTCGCCGCTGGTGGCCCTGATGCAGGATCAGGTCGCCGCATTGCGGCTTGCCGGCGTGGCGGCCGATACGATCAATTCCTCGCTCGACCGCGATGCCAATGTCGCTGCATGGCGCCGTGTCGCGGCAGGCCAGACGCGCCTGCTCTATCTTGCACCGGAGCGGTTGATGACCGTGCGAATGCTCGAGGCGTTGACCAAGCTCGATGTCCGGCTGATCGGCATCGACGAGGCACATTGCATCTCGCAATGGGGACCGGCGTTCCGGCGCGAATACGAAGAATTGTCGAGACTACGTGATATCTTCCCGAAAGTGCCGATCATTGCGCTGACGGCGACGGCGGATGAGACGACGCGCACCGACATTGCCGCGCAACTGTTCGACGGGCGCGTCGATACGGTGGTGCTCGGCTTCGACCGACCGAACATCAAGCTAGGCATTGAGCCCAAGCAGGACAGCAAGCGCCAATTGCTAAACTTCGTGCAGCGCCATGCAGGCCGCAGCGGGATCGTCTATTGCCTGTCGCGCAAAAAGACCGAAGAGATGGCGGCGTTCCTCGAGCGGAACGGCGTACGCGCGCTCGCCTATCATGCCGGAATGAGCAAGGACGCGCGTGAAGCGAATCAAAACGCTTTCATGACCTTGTCCGGTGTGGTGATGGTGGCGACCATCGCCTTTGGCATGGGGATCGACAAGCCGGACGTCGCCTATGTCTTCCACACCGACCTGCCGGGCAGCTTGGAGGCCTATTATCAGGAAATCGGGCGGGCGGGCCGCGACGGGCGGGCGGCCGAGGCACATATGCTCTTCGGTCTCGGCGATATCCGCATGCGCCGGCTTTTCATCGAAGACGAGGACGCGCCGGCTGAGCACAAAAGGCGCGCGCATGGCCGACTCGATACGCTGATCGGTTATTGCGAGACGACGCAGTGCCGCCGTCAGATCCTGCTTGGCTATTTCGGCGAGAGTGCTTCGCCTTGCGGCAATTGCGACAACTGCCTCGACCAGGCGCCGCATGCGGATGGCGAGGCGGAGGCGCGGATCATCCTGGCGGCGATCGCACAGACCGGCGAGCGCTTTGGCGCCGGCCATGTCGTCGATGTTCTGCTCGGCCATGAGACCGAGAAGGTCCTGGACAGGAACCACCACAGGCTTGCCAGCTTCGGCACCGGTGTCGCGCACAAGAAAAATGTGTGGCTGTCGCTGGTGCGCCAGCTCGTCGCGGGAGGGTTTCTGACATTGGACTCAACCGGCCATGGCGGCGTCGCCATTGCCGAGAAGGGCCGTGCGCTGGCTCGGGGCGAGGCCTCGTTCCGGTATCGCGTGGACGCGCGCCAGCCATCGCGAGGCAAGATACGGACCGATACCGCAGCAGGGACGGAAGGTCTGGATTCGGCGCTGCTGGCCGCGCTCAAGGCTGTACGGCTGCGTCTTGCCCGGGAACGCCAGGTGCCGGCCTTCGTGATCTTTTCGGATCGTACACTGATCGATATGGCCGAACGCTGCCCGCGTGATCTGGACGCCTTCGCCGCGGTCAACGGTGTCGGCGCCGCCAAGCTCAAGGATTTCGGCGAGATATTCCTCGGCGCGATCGCTGCGCATCAATCTGGTGTGGCGGGCTGAAGACCCACTTCAGTGACGTAATCAGCACCTGCTTCGCCTCGCCGCCGCAATCGCAGCCTCCTGCTGCCGCAAGCGCTCGATCTTCGCACTCTGGCGGGCAGCCACGGTCGAGGCGACACGCTGCCCTCCCAACAGCCAGCCCGGAATGTTGGTGTGGACGACTTTGCCACGAGCGATGGCTGTCGCCGACATTTCGTCGGCGACAGCGCCCATCGCCACGTTGAGCTCGACGCAACTCATCTTGTCGTATTTCGCAGCATCGAAGGATGCAGGCAAAGGCGATGCGCAACTTCCGACAAACATCAGGCTGCATATCAGAGGCGCGGCCGTGGAGATCGCCTTCATTTTCTTTTCAAGCACGTTGACGCCGGCCGAGCGAATTTCGGAGGGTTCTCGATCTCAGGCCGCGAAGCACTCCCGAGGTTCGGCGTAACTGAAGCATGTGACCTCTACAATACTCTGTGCTGACCGTCCTGTTTATCCTCGAAGAATTCCGAGAGTGCCGCTGCCGTTTTGTCGGGGTGCTCTTCCGGGAAAAAGTGCCCGCCTTGAACAGCGCGTCCTTCCACTCTGTCGGCCCATTTCCTCCAAATGGCCAGCGGCCCGCCCTGTTGCGCATACCAGTTCTCCAGGGCGCCTTCGCCACTCCATAGCGCCACTAGCGGACACTCGATGCGACTACCGTTTACCTGGTCCAGCGCGTCATGTTCACGATCGATCGTCGCAGCGGCGCGATACTCTTCGCAGATGGCGTGAATATGCGCGGGATCGCGAAGCGCATCAACATAGGCGTCCCTGACCTCTTTGGAGACCATTTTCGCCGACGATCCCCACTGCGTTATTGCATCGTCGACGACGGCATCGGGAGCCGCGCCTATCAGACGCTCCGGCAGGGGCTCCGGCTGGGCAAGAAGGCTCCAGGGCCAGAAGCCGAGCGCCAGTCTGGCATCCGCCCGATCCCATGTTGCGGCGGTGGGGATGATGTCGAGGACGGCGATTTTGAGCACTTTGTCGGGATGGTCGAGCGCCAGGCGATAGGCAACCCGCCCGCCACGGTCATGCCCGGCAACCATGAACCGCTCAAACCCCAGTTGCTTCATGGCCTGAACCATGTCGCCGGCCATGGCGCGCTTGGCGTATGGGCTATGATCGGCAGATGAAACCGGGCATCCGCTTTGCCCATAGCCTCGAAGGTCGGCGGCGACCACCGTGAAGCGGGGCGCCAAGGCTGCGGCGATATCCCTCCACATCAGATGCGTTTCTGGAAAACCGTGAAGAAGCAGCAGCGGCGGACCGGTGCCGCCGACCCTTGCGAAAATGGTCGTATCGTCCAGTCGCAAGCTGGTGGCTCTGAAACCTGCAAACACCGTCAGCCTCCTCGGGCGCCCTTAGACAAGCTCTCCAAGGGCGCTAACGGCCGCCTGAGGCGAACCCCGGCCGCGATGGCCAGGGTTCAAGCCGGCCAGTTGCTAGAATCGAAACCAGACCCACACGCGCCTGCGGAAGCACCGCCTGCGCCGATAGCCATTTCGCCAGTAAACGCGACAGACCCTTCTCCAAGCACGCCGGCGGCGGCGACGCGGCCGGTGCCACCGGCGATGATAGACTGGTTGCAACTCGGCTTGAGTTTCGTCGTCGTCGAAGGTCTCGACATCCGGCGCCTCGAGTTCATCGAGAATGCCGCTTCTGGCAGTTGGAACGCCGGCCACTGCGTTGATTGGCCGAACTGTGCTTGCAAGGGCCGCGGCCCCGGCAATGCCAAACATTCCTGTCAAAAATAGTCGCCGATCCATGGAAACCTCCCAGTCTTCAACCAGCGATAGAACAAGCTAACGATGGGGAGATAGCGCAGTCGGTGCAAACGCCTAGTGCCGCCCGGCGATCGCAATGATCCGGTCGGCCGGAGGGCGTTGCCCTCCTCCCCGAAGTGGGATGGCTACCTCGATCGACAAACACCCGGCGCTTTCTGAATTTATGGCGAGCCGACATCAATGAAGATCGAACGACGTCTACGCCAAAGCCACCCAATTTCACGCTACTCGCTTTGCAAGTAGGCTTGACGGCCATCCTACCAGAAGGTAGGTACGGGCATGAGCAACTTGTCTACCACCTCTGACGACATCCTGGCTTGTGCGCGTTCTCTGATCGTCGCTGGCGGCTACAACGGTTTCAGTTATGCCGACATCGCTGATGTGGTCGGGATCCGTAAGGCGAGCATCCATCACCATTTCCCAAGCAAAGTCGATCTGGTTCGGACGCTGGTTGCGGGGTATCGGGAAGAAGCTGAAGCGGGGATGGCAAATGTCGAACTTCACGAATCCGATCCGCTCGAACAGTTGCGGATCTATGCCGGGTATTGGGAAGCCTGCATTGCGGACGCCAGCGCCCCGTTTTGTATCTGCGCGCTGTTGGCAAGCGAGCTCCCCGTTCTGCCCGAGGAAGTCAGCCTTGAGGTCCGGGCGCATTTCCGCTCCCTGTCGGCTTGGCTTACATCCGTGCTGGAGCGCGGCGCGCGGCGCGGCCAATTTCAACTGATGAGTACCCCTCGTGCCGAGGCTGAAGCGTTCATGGCGACTGTCCACGGCGCGATGCTTTCGGCACGGGCCTATGGCGACCCGACGATATTCGGCGTCATAACAGGCCCGCTCCTGGAGCGGCTCGCTCCGCGTTCCCTCCAGATACGACACTAAGATCTCAACCAACTATAGCCGTAACGGCTCCGCGACGTTCGTCAAGACTCTCTACCTACTAGTCGAAAGGACATCCAATGACGGTTCACAGTAGCGATCTTTCCCGTGCCAGCCAGGAACAATGGCTCAAGCTCTATTACTTCGCTCGGACGGCGTTCTCGGCTGCCTGGGTGGCGGCTGCCTTTACGGTGGGACAGAATTCCGGGGAGATCGCGGCGGTGTTACTCGTGGCTTATCCTGCATGGGATGCCCTGGCCAATTTTGTCGACGCATCGCGCAGCGGAGGATTGGGACAGAATCGCACGCAGACCATCAACGTCGTGGTCAGTATGGCGACAACGCTCGCGGTCGTTCTCGCGCTGGAGATGAGCATGAATTGGGTGCTCGGGGTGTTCGGCGTATGGGCGATCCTGTCTGGCCTGCTTCAACTCGGCACCGCAGTCCGCCGTTGGAAGAGCTATGGTGCACAGTGGGCGATGATCCTGAGCGGAGGGCAATCAGCGCTGGCAGGCACGTTTTTCATCCTGCAGGCGCGGATGCCGATGCCGCCATCCATCAGCAACGTGGCCGGCTATGCCGCAGTAGGCGCCCTCTACTTTCTGGTTTCGGCGGTGTGGCTAAGTGTGAGCCAATTGCGGCGGAAGGCTGCATAGGCCGCGATCTTAAGCCATTACCGGCGCGATGAGAGATGCAGTTATCTATGGCTCGGGTCGTACCATTCCGAAGTGGCGGAGAGGGAGGGATTCGAACCCCCGATGGGCTTGCACCCATGCCGCATTTCGAGTGCGGTGCATTCGACCACTCTGCCACCTCTCCGCGGTCATGGTCCGCCGTTGCCGGCGCGGCGCACTAGATAACGGCTGGACAGGCAGGTTACAAGGGCCAATCTGCCCCGTCGCCGCAGCTTCTGTCCCTGCTTCCTTCGAGCTCCGGCAGCCGCTGCTCGATATTTGCAAGGACTGGGCTCAACCCGTTTGCAGCTTGCCCGCGGCGCTTGCCTTGACTCAAACCGAACCTTCGGTTAGGGACAGCGCGCAATCGGCGTGGAGGGATCTTCCGCGCCGCTTGTTTTTTGAACCCGCAGACTGACAAAAAGACGGCCGAACCGCCTAAGGCGGATCATTAAGGCCGACCGAACAGCGAAAGGCAAAAAATGTTCGCAGTCATCAAAACGGGCGGCAAGCAGTATCGCGTTGCCGCCAACGATCTCCTGAAGATCGAAAAACTCGAAGCCAATGTCGGCGATATCGTCGAGATCGGCCAGGTGCTCGCGCATGGCGAGGGCGAGAACGTCACGTTCGGTGCGCCGTTCGTCGACGGCGCCTTGGTCACCGCCGAAGTCGTCGAACAGGGCAAGAACCGCACGGTCATCGCCTTCAAGAAGCGCCGCCGGCAGAATTCGCGCCGCAAGATCGGCCATCGTCAGCTTTTGACCACCGTCAGGATCGCCGAGATCCTGCTGGATGGCGCCAAGCCGGCGAAGAAGGCCGCCGCCAAGACTGAGGTAAAGGCTGCTCCCAAGACGGAAGCCAACGCAGAGGCTGCGCCGAAGGAAACCGAGGCCAAGGCAACCGAAACCGCCGCTCCGCTGTTCAAGGCACCGAAGGGCGAACCGGACGATCTGACCGTGATCAAGGGCATCGGCCCGGTTGCAGCCGGCCAGCTCAACGAACAGGGCATCACGACCTTCGCACAGATCGCCAAACTGTCCGACAAGGATGTCGCCAAGATCGACGAGCACATGCCGTTCAGCGCCGACCAGATCAAGGACTGGCGCGAGCAGGCCAAGGAATTGGCGAAAAAGTAGAACGAACCGGCGCAATCGTCGCCGGATCGGACTTGAAACGGAACGCGAACGCGTTCATAAGATCGTTTAGGCGCCTCACGGCGCATCGGAGTAGTTAGATGGCACACAAGAAAGCTGGCGGATCGTCGCGCAATGGTCGCGACTCCCATTCCAAGCGACTCGGCGTGAAGAAGTTTGGCGGCGAAGCCGTGATTCCGGGCAACATCATCATTCGTCAGCGTGGCACGACGTGGCATCCCGGCACCAATGTCGGCATTGGCACGGACCACACGCTGTTTGCGCTCGAAGCTGGCGCAGTCACCTTCAACAAAAAAGCCAATGGCCGAACCTACGTATCGGTGAACCCGATGACGAAGGCAGCGGAGTAGCCGGTTCCGCACGAGAACACCGGCACCCATCTCGGGACCGGTGTCTGGCCAAGCCAGGAAAAGGATCAGGGGAGATGGGTTTCCATCTCCCTTTTTTCTTGCCTGGAGGACTGACATGGTTGCCGAAGCGGAAGACTCAGACGACGAAAGTTACACGATAGATTGCCCGGTGCTCGCGACCGAGCGGCTGGTCATGCGTGCCCCGCGTGAAAGCGACATCGAGCAATTGGTGGCGCTCGCCGACAACCGCCATGTCGCGGAAATGCTGGCTCGCATGCCGCATCCCTATGGCGAGGCGGAGGCACGCGCTTTCCTGGCTATGACGGCATCGCGCCGGGCTGGAATCGCCTATGCGTTGACGCTGGCCGGCACCGAGACCTTCGTCGGCTGTGCCGGACTCAACACAACGGATCGCGGGCTGGAGCTCGGCTACTGGATCGGCGAGCCGTACTGGAAACGCGGCTACGCGACGGAGGCAGCGCACGCACTGGTCGACCTTGCCTTCCAGAGAACCACGATTCAGGTGCTGCACGCCTCGACGCGGGTTATCAATCCGGCCTCGCGCCGTGTCATCCATAAATGCGGCTTCCAGTATGCCGGCCAGGGCATGCTGAATTCGATCGTTGCCGGCCAGGTGCCGGTCGAGCGCTATCGCCTCGATCGAAAAACCTGGACCAGCCTGCGGAACTGGGTGCATTTTTGAGGCATGTCGAGATTCAGGTGATGCCGGCCTGCGAATGGCGGCTTCCTGCGCTTCCGGTGCTCACGTACTCTAAGTACGCTCCGCTCCGGTTCTCGGAAGCCACCACTCTCGGCACGGCCTGACCTGAATCTCGACACACCTCGGCGCGAAAGATTGCGGACCAACGTTGACATCACGCCATCTCGACCCAGACCGGCAAGTGGTCCGAACCGGCCGCTTGCCGGTCGACCCACAGGCGCCTGAGCGATTTGGCAAGCGAAGCGCTGGTGAAGATGTAGTCGATGCGCTTGTAGCGGCTGGTATCGCCCGGCCGCTTGGGGTCGACCCAGGTGACGAGATCGGCGCCGGCAGCGCCAAGACGCACGGCGGCATCAACGGCAGGTCGGCGGTCACCGGCATGCCGAATTCATGGTCGGGTTGGCCGGCGAGTTCGACGTGCTCCGGCGATCCGGCGAGCATGTTGAAGTCGCCCATGACGACGAAGGCTTCAGGACAAGGCAGGTCCGGCAAGCCGATCTCGGCGACGCCGGAGAGCCCGCCGCCCTCGAGCGGGTAGTTTAATAGGCGTTCGCGCAGAAAGCGGATTTGGCTCAGGCGTTCAACCGGGCTGCGGTGGTCGAGATGGGTGGAATAGACGCGGATCGGACCAAGCGGCGTTTCGATCAGCGCCTCCAGCGCGCCGCGCTGGAAGTTCATTGCTTCGAAACTGCGGCTGCGCGGCAAAAGGAGATTGCGCGACAGATGGATCGGCGTCCTCGACAGCACCATGTTGCCGAGCTGGAAGGTGGTCGTGATGGCGCGGCCGTTCTCCAAGCGCGAGCCAGCGTCGGCTTCGAAATTGCTGCCGTAAACGGCAAAATAGTCGGGCAGCGCCTCGCCGAGTTCAGCCACCATGTCGCGGCCGCCATTCTTCGGGTTGGCGCGGGAGACCTCCTGCAGCGCGATCACGTCGGCACCGCGCACGGCGTCGGCGATACGGCCGACATCGTACCGGCCGTCGAGACCGACGCCGTAGTGGATATTGTAAGTTACCAGCTTCATTCCGACATCTCGCGCGTGGAAAGCCGAAGATCGATTTTCGGCAAGGGTCAACCAAAGGCTACGCGTCCAGAGATACGCGCGACGTTACAGCAGTAAAAACGGCCCTCGCCCTTCGACCCGCCTTGGTCTAGAGCAATCCCGCAAAGCCAATAACAGAAACCATACAATCCGATGAAATTTCTCGATCAAGCCAAGGTCTACATCCGCTCCGGCGACGGCGGCGCCGGTTCGGTGTCGTTCCGGCGCGAAAAGTTTATCGAGTTCGGCGGTCCGGACGGTGGCGACGGTGGCCGCGGCGGCGATGTCTGGGTGGAGGCGGTCGACGGACTAAACACGCTGATCGACTATCGCTATCAGCAGCATTTCAAAGCCAAGACCGGGACGCACGGTATGGGCCGCAACATGACCGGCGCCAAGGGGGCCGACGTAACGCTGAAAGTGCCGGCCGGAACACAGGTCTTTGCCGAGGACAATGAGACGCTGATCTGTGATCTGACGGTCGTCGGCCAGCGCTTTCTGTTGGCCAAGGGCGGCAATGGCGGTTTCGGCAACCAGCACTTCAAGACCTCGACCAACCAGGCGCCGCGCCGCGCCAATCCCGGACTGCCAGGCGACGAGCTCAACATCTGGCTCAGGCTGAAGCTGATCGCCGATGCCGCCCTTGTCGGGCTGCCCAACGCCGGCAAGTCGACCTTCCTGGCGGCGGTCACCGCGGCCAAGCCGAAGATCGCCGACTATCCCTTCACCACCCTGCATCCGGGCCTTGGCGTGGCCCGCATCGACGGGCGCGAATTCGTCATCGCCGACATTCCCGGCCTGATCGAAGGCGCGCATGAAGGGGTCGGCATCGGCGACCGCTTCCTAGGCCATGTCGAACGCACGCGCGTCCTTCTGCATCTTGTCTCGGCACAGGAAGAAAATCCGGCCCAGGCCTACAAGACCGTGCGCGCCGAACTCGACGCCTACGGCAACGGGCTGACCGACAAGATCGAAATCGTCGCGCTTTCCCAGGTCGACATACTCGATGCCGACGCACGCAAGAAAAAGACCGCCTCGCTGAAACGTGCCGCCGGCCGCGCGCCGATGCTGCTTTCTGCTGTCACCGGCGAAGGCGTCGAGGCGGTGTTGCGCGCGCTGATGGCTGTGGTGGCGGAGGCCCGCGAAGCTGTCGCTGCGCCGGTCGAGACGCGCTGGAACACATAGCCATGGCCGCGCAATCGCTGAAAAATTATCGGCGCATTGCCGTCAAGATCGGCTCGGCGCTGCTTGTCGACCGCACGACGGGCCTGAAGCGCGACTGGCTGGCCTCGCTTGCCGACGACATCACCGTGCTGGCCAATGGCGGCGCCGAAATTCTCGTCGTGTCTTCCGGGGCGATTGCGCTCGGCCGCACCATCCTCGGCCTCGGCAAGCGAGCGCTGAAGCTCGAGGAGAGCCAGGCCGCTGCTGCCGTCGGGCAGATCGCCTTGGCCGGCGCCTGGTCGGATGCGCTCGGCAAGAATGGCTTGAAATCGGGCCAGATCCTGCTGACGCTCGGCGACACCGAAGAGCGCCGCCGCTACCTCAACGCGCGGGCGACGATCTCGACGCTGCTCAAGATGACGGCAGTGCCGGTCATCAACGAGAACGACACGGTGGCGACATCGGAAATCCGCTATGGCGACAACGACCGGCTGGCGGCGCGCGTCGCCACTATGATGGGCGCCGACCTTTTGGTGCTGCTTTCCGACATTGACGGGCTCTACACGGCACCGCCTGCGCGTGACCCGCAAGCTCGGTTCATTCCCGTCGTCGACCGCATCACTCCCGACATCGAGGCAATGGCGGGTGCTGCCGCTTCGGAATTGTCGCGCGGCGGCATGCGCACCAAGCTCGACGCCGGCAAGATCGCCACCGCCGCCGGCGCCGCCATGATCATCACATCGGGCACGCGGCTGTCGCCGCTGCTGGCAATCGAGCGCGGCGAGCGCGCCACCTTCTTCCGGCCGAGTGCCAATCCGGTCAAGGGCTACAAGACCTGGATCGCCGGGCAGCTCGAACCTGCAGGACGGCTGACCGTCGATGCCGGCGCCATCGGCGCGCTGCTCTCCGGCAAGTCGCTGCTGCCGGCCGGCGTCAAATTGGTCAGCGGCAATTTTGCGCGTGGCGATACGGTGGCGATCCTGTCGCCCGAGGGCCGCGAGATAGCGCGCGGGCTGGTTGCCTATGATGCCGCCGATGCCGTAAGGATCGCTGGCCTGAAGACGACCGAGATCGAAACCGTGCTCGGCTACGAGGCGCGTTCGGCGATGATCCACCGCGACGACCTCGTGGTGAGCGGCGCGGCCGACGGAGATGCAGCCCGCCATTGACGGCGCGCTACTGGTCAGGCTCATGCGGCCATTTGGGTGGGTTGCGATATCGATCCTGAAAGTCCTGGTATATCTTCAGAAGTTCGCTGCAACCTCCCAACTCCGCTTCGATGCCAGCCTTGGCACGTCGATCCACTTCGGCTTGGGGAACATCCTTGTCGTCTTCGACGACGAGATCGCGGATGAGCGCGTCAGTCGTCATTGCTTCTGCCCCTTTTTCCTCTTCCATCCTTTTTTTGAATTCCGCCTCAAGCCGAGCGCGCGGCCCACATCCATGCAACTCTTCAACAACGACGTTGATCTGGGAAAGCGGTGTCGGTGGCGCGCCGCAATAGCGCTCAGCGAGTGCGAGGGACATCATCGAGCTTACCATAAGCATGGCCTTGCCGTCGGGGCTCTCTCCAGGTTCAAATTTGTCGTCGCAGTAGTCCGCGGCACGGAGGCTTGTCGGTATGAGCATCGCGCCGAGAGCAACGAGGATAACTGTCTTCATTCTGCTTCCTCAAATTTGCGGCCATTGCCGCGAAGGCTGCCCGCGTGTAAATCCACCAGCTTCACTGGATCGGTCAAATGCTGAACAAACACCAAGGCGATGATGTAGCCAGTTTGATGACACGGATAGGCCGCAAGGCGCGCGCTGCCGCCCGACCGCTGGCCATTGCGAACACTGCTGCCAAGAATGCCGCGCTCCTCGCCATGGCCGACGCCATCATCGCCCGTGAGCAGGACATTCTCGATGCTAACGCCATCGATGTTTCGAATGGTCACGAATCCGGGCTTTCCGCCTCCTTCATGGATCGGCTGAAGCTCGATCCCGCCCGCATCCGCGCCATGGCAGACGGTATCAATGAAATCGCCGGGTTGCGCGATCCGGTCGGCGATGTCATTGCCGCTTGGGAGCGGCCGAACGGGTTGCATATCGAACGGGTGCGCACGCCGCTTGGCGTCGTCGGCGTCATCTATGAGAGCCGGCCGAACGTGACCGCCGATGCCGGCGCGCTCTGCCTCAAGGCGGGCAATCCGGTGATCCTGCGCGGCGGCTCGGATTCGGCGAATTCTTCCGCCGCGATCCATGCCTGCCTGGTCGAGGGGCTGAAGACAGCCGGGCTGCCGGAGGATGCCATACAATTGGTGCCGACCACCGATCGCGCCGCCGTCGGCGAAATGCTGAAAGGGCTTTCCGGCAATCTCGAGGTCATCATTCCGCGCGGCGGCCGCAGCCTGGTCGAGCGTGTGCAGAACGAGGCACGGGTGCCGGTCTTCGCGCATCTCGAGGGCATCTGCCATCTCTATATCGACCGATCGGCTGACCTCGACATGGCGGTCGAGATCGCGGTCAATGCCAAGATGCGGCGCACCGGGGTGTGCGGTGCTGCCGAGACGCTGCTGGTCGACCGTGCCGTCGCCGGCACGCACCTGGTGCCGATCCTCGAGGCTTTGCGGGCGGCAGGCTGCGAGATCCACGCCGATGCCGAGGTGCTAAGGCTTTATGCCGATGCCCAGCCCGCGACCGATGCAGACTGGGTGACCGAATATCTCGATGCCATCATTGCGGTGAAGCTGGTCGACGGCGTTGCCGGCGCGATCGAGCATATCGAGAATTTTTCATCGCATCATACTGAGGCGATCATCGCGGAGGAGGCAAAGGCCGTCGAACGGTTCTTCAGCGAGATCGATTCGGCGATCCTTCTGCACAATGCCTCGACCCAGTTTGCCGATGGCGGCGAGTTCGGTATGGGCGCCGAAATCGGCATTGCCACCGGCAAGATGCATGCGCGCGGGCCGGTCGGCGTCGAGCAACTGACGTCGTTCAAATACCGCGTACGCGGGTCGGGACAGGTGAGGCCTTGACCTTTTTCGCCGCTAGGGCTTGAAGTTTGCGCCCAGCCACCCCCCTCTGTCCTGCCGGACATCTCCTCCGCAAGGGGGGTGCTTAGCACGATGCTATCCCCTTCCGAGCATCCCGTCCCTCCGCGCTACCTCAAGATGCCGCATGCCGGGAAAGGCGTGGCGGTCGGGCTGTTCGGCGGTTCGTTCAACCCGCCGCACGCCGGCCATGCGCTGGTCGCCGAGATCGCGCTCAGACGCCTTGCGCTCGATCAGCTGTGGTGGATGGTGACGCCCGGCAACCCGCTCAAGAATGCCGGTGACCTGGCGCCGCTGGCCGAGCGGCTGGAGCTATCCGAAAAGATCGCTAAGAACCCGAAGATCAAGGTCACCGCTTTCGAGGCGGCCCACCGCGTCCGCTTCACCGCCGATACGCTGGCGCTGGTCAAGGCGCGTAACCCCGGCGTCGATTTCGTCTGGATCATGGGGGCCGACTCGCTTCGCGACTTCCACCGCTGGCAGCGCTGGCGCCGCATCGTCATGACGTTCCCGATCGCGGTGGTCGACCGGCCGGGCGCGACACTGTCGTTCCTGTCGTCGGTGGTCGCCAAGACGTTCGACTATGCCCGCGTCGACGAGGGCGACGCGCCGCGGCTCGCCCGCATGGACGCGCCGGCCTGGACCTTCATCCACGGCCCTCGTTCGTCGCTGTCGTCGAGCGCGATCCGCAAGGTGGCAAGGGGCTGAGTCAACACGGAAGGCAAGACCGCTGATGTCGCTTTTGCCGCTGCCTTGACCAGCTTGATGGGCGATCCTCGGTCATGACGATTCTCGAGCGCGACCAGGACAAGAACGGTCTAGGGCAGCCGGCCCCGTCGATCGCCATTGCCAGTATCCTCTTGTCGATGGCGCTGATCGCCGTCGGCAATGGCCTCATGTTCGCCTATATCCCAGTCCGGCTCGGCGCCGCGGGCTTCGATCCGACTTGGGCGGGGCTGATCGTCACCGGCCTTTCGGCTGGCGGCCTCGCCGGCTGCATCCTGACCGGGCCGCTGGTGCGGCGTGTCGGCCATGCCCGCGTGTTCATGGTGCTGTCGGCACTCATCGTGCTGTCCAACGCCGCGGTCGGCGCCGGGCCGCATCCCTTGCCGTGGATCGCTGCACGGGCGCTCTACGGCTTTGCCATTTGCGGCCTGTTCATCGTCGCGCAGAGCTGGCTGAACGATGTCGTTGCCAACGCCATCCGCGGCCGGGTCATGGCTATCTTCTACGTTGCCTATGTCGCCGGACTCGGCGTCGGCTATTCGACGTTGGCGTTGATCGATATCCGCGCGGCCGACGCGCCGCTGATCGGCATTGCCTTCACCGCACTGTCGATCCTTCCCGTCGGGCTGACGCGGCTCGCGCAGCCACCGGCGCCGCAAGCGGCGTCCGTGGCGCTCGGCCGCGCCTGGCGGATCTCGCCGGTCGGCGTTGCCGGCATGCTTGCCGTCGGCGGCCTGTCGATGACGATCTCGGGCTTTGCGCCGATCCATGCCACGGCCAAGGGCTACAGCCAGGCCGACGTCGCCTTGCTGCTTTCGGCAATGCCGGTCGGCACGCTGATCCTGCAGATCCCGCTCGGCTGGATTTCCGACCGCACCGACCGGCGCTTCGTGCTGATCGCGGCGTCGGCGCTTGCCGCCGCGGCGGGCCTGTTTGCCCTCGGTTTCGACGGCGGCGCGCTGGTGGCGCTGCTCGTCATCTACGTGGTCTGGGACGGCGCCTCGGAATCGATCTACTCTCTGGCCAGCGCCCATGCCGGCGATCGCGCCGGCAAGGACGACATGGTGGCGCTGTCGAGCTCGCTTTTGTTCGCCTGGTCGCTGTCCGGCTTCGTCGTGCCCGGCATCGTGACCGGGCTTTCCGCCGTATACGGCACGCAGGCCTTCATCTATGTGGCAATCGTCATTGCCGCCGCCTACTGCCTGTTCGTTCTTTGGCGAGTCCTCATGGTGCGGCCCGTGCCCGCCACCGAGACCGGCAGTTTCGCGCCGATGACGGCGCAGGCGCCGCTGCCCGTTGATCTCGCCTTCGCGCCCGAAGGTCAACGCGGGCGCGAAGAACTTTGAACACCCTCCCAGCTGGTTTCAAATGCTCTATTGCCGTGTGGCTGAGGCATCCGGCTGCGGCGTTTTCGGTGCCGGCGCCGGGACCGAAAGGCCCTCGGCATCGAACGCCTGCTTGACACTCTTGGTGAGGTCGATCTGGGTGGCGAAGAAGTCGGCAGCCGCCGTCCAATAGCGCAAGGTGATGGCGACGGTGCTGTCGCCGACGGTCGCGACAAAGGCGATCGGCGCAGGCTGCCGCCTGACACGCCGGTCGGCGGCGGCAACGCCAAGCATGGTCTTTTGCGCGAAATCGATGTCGTTCCACGAGCCGATGCCGAGCGTGATGTCGCCGCGACGCACACCGTTGCGGGTGAAGTTGCGGACCGGCTGGTTCCACAGGGTCGAGTTGGGTGCAAGCACGTAGACGCCTTCGACCGTCCTCAGCGTTGTAGCGAACAGCCCGATCTCCTCGACGGTGCCGGATATGGCGCCGACTTCGACATACTCCCCGATGCGGAACGGCCGCAGCGCCAGCAGCATGATGCCGGCGGCGATGTTCTGCAGCGTGCCTTGCAGCGCCAAGCCGATGGCCAGGCCGGCGGCACCGATGGCGGCAATGATCGAAGCGGTCTGCACGCCGAACTGGCCGAGAACCATGATCACGACCAGCCCGAGGATGGCGTATCGGACGACCTGCGAGAAGAAATGGCGGAGCGTTTCGTCGAAGCCATGGATATGGCCGAGGCCGGCATAGATCGAACGCTCGGCGAGGCCGGCGACGATGTAGCCGATGACCAGCAGGATGACGGCGCCGACCGCCGAAAGCGAGTAGGAGACGATCAGCGTGCTGAGTTGCGCCAGGCCGGATTGCACGGTGAGGAGGGCGTTCTGGGGATCGATCGGCATGTCGGGATTCCGGTTCGTGGATGAGCCGATAACCGCTGCGGGGCGAGGCGGTTCCGATTTTCTCGCTCGAAAGCCTCATATTCGGCCGCTGCCGGGCGCCTGCTTGCGAACCATGTCTTGAAACTGCAACCTAACTCTGCCTATCTAAGCAATGTCACCTGATTTTAGAGGTGATTTGGTTGTTCTTGCTGCGAAAGGAAATACACTGAGAACAGCACTTCGGAAGAAGGCCGACATCGTGCCTTCGCCGGCCGGGATCAGCGTACACGACGCCGTGTCCCGCGCCATCAAGACAGTCCTTGCCAGTCTGGAAGACTCCAAGGCCGAAAACATCGTCTCAATCGACATTCAGGGGAAATCGAGCCTCGGCGACTACATGGTCGTCGCATCGGGCCGATCCCACCGTCATGTCTCGGCTGTCGCCGATCATCTCCTCAAGGCGCTCAAGGATGCCGGGCTTGGCACGGCGCGCGTCGAGGGGCTGGCTGGCGCCGACTGGGTTCTGATCGATTCGGGCGACATCATCGTCCATGTCTTCCGTCCCGAGGTCCGCGACTTCTACAATCTCGAAAAGATGTGGCAGGCGCCCGATCTCGAGGAGGAGACCCTCCACTGAGCCGTACTCGTCTTGATGCATGTCGTTGTCAGACATGCATCAGCGGCTCTTCGAGGCAGGGATGAAGATTACCGTTCATGCCGTGGGCCGAATGAAAGCCGGCCCCGAGAAGCAGTTGGCCGATCGCTATTTCGAGCGTTTTGCCAAGAGCGGTCCTGCCGTAGGCCTCGAATTCGCCGGGATCGTCGAGATTGCTGAAGGCCGCGCGCAGACGGCCAATGAGCGCCGGCGCGAGGAAGGCCAGAAGCTGCAGACGCACTTGCAACCGGGCACGGCGCTGGTGCTGCTGGATGAGCGCGGCAAGAACCTTTCCTCCGAGGATTTCGCCGGCCGCATAGGCTCGCTGCGCGATGGCGGGCGCAAGGCGCTGGTGATCGCCATTGGCGGCGCCGACGGCCATGACCAGTCGCTGCGCGACCTGGCTGATCTGACGGTGTCGCTCGGTGCGTTGACCTGGCCGCATCAGCTGGTCCGCGTAATGCTGGGCGAGCAGCTTTACCGGGCGGCCACGATCCTTTCCGGCCACCCCTACCATCGTTCATGAAGTCGGCTCGGTCGGCGAATTGATGCCAGCCGCCCGGATTTTTGCCCCAATGCTCATCGACAGTTTGGGCTCATGGGGTTTGCGGATCGCGGCCGGGCTCGAACATGGTTGATGGTTCGTTAACGAAGCCGCGCATAGAGTTAGGCTTCAATGTCTGAAGACTGGAAATCACGAACGGGCTCCTGGCGCGTGCGCTACGGCATCGCCGTGGCGGCGATCGCGCTTTCGCTCGGCGTCGCGCGGGCTGAGAACACGCTCGACCTGGCGCCCGACCCGGACCAGAGCCGCGCCGAATACGAGAAAGTATCGAAAGAGATCACGCTGTCGTCCGAGCGGCTGGCCAAGCTCGCCGCCGATATCGCGGCGGTCAAGAAGGACCACGCCTCGATCACCGCGGCGCTGATCCAGTCGGCGATGACCGAGCAGAAGCTCGGCCAGGACATCGAGGACATTGGCGGCAAGCTGGAAGGGCTTAAGGCGCAGGAGCAGAAGATCCGCGCCTCACTGGCCGCCAGACGCGACGTTCTGGCCGAAGTGCTCGGCGCGCTGCAGCGCATGGGGCTCAACCCGCCCCCGGCGATCCTGGTCAAGCCGGAGGACGCATTGTCGTCGGTGCGCAGCGCCATCCTGCTCGGTGCCGTGGTGCCGGAACTGCGCCAGCAGACCGACATGTTGCTGACCGACCTCAAGGAGCAGTCGCGGGTGACGGCCTCGATCGAGGCCGAGCGGGCGCGGCTGACGGCAGCGATCGGCGAGCAGGCGGCGGAAAAAAAGCGGCTCGGCATGCTGCTCGAAGCCAAGCAGAAGCTCGCCGCCGATACGCAAACCGCGCTGGCCGCCGAAAAGCAGCGGTCCGCGACGTTGGCGGCCAAGGCCGGCAGCCTGAAAGAACTGATCGCCTCGCTCGAGGCCGATAGGGCCCGCAAGGCGGCGGATGCGGCCAAGGCAGCCGAGCAAAAGACGGCCGACGCCGACAAGGGCCCGGCATCGGCTGCGGCGTCGACGGAATTGGCCTCGCTGCCGGTGCCGGAGAGCAACAGGCTCACCGCTGCCGCGCCGTTTTCCGCGCTGCAAGGGCAGATCGCGCTGCCGGTCACCGGCAGGATCAAGCGGCGCTTCGGCGCCGAGGACGGTAACGGCGCGGTGATGCTCGGTGACATGGTTGCGACACAATCCGGAGCCATCGTCACAGCACCGGCGGATGGAAATGTGCTTTATGCGGGGCCTTTCCGCTCTTACGGTCAACTCTTGATCCTGAATGCGGGTGACGGCTATCATGTCGTCCTGGCGGGGATGAGCAGAATCAGCGTCGCGTCTGGCCAGTCGGTGCTCGCAGGTGAGCCGGTCGGCGCGATGGGAGAGGCCCGGGTGGCGAGCACCTCGGCATCGAAGAATGGAAATGCCACGCCGGAGCTCTATGTCGAGTTCCGCAAGGATGGAAAACCCGTCGATCCGGCCCCATGGTGGGCGGACCGTTTTTCTGGAAGGACGTGAATGATGCGGAAACTGTCGCTTCTGTTTGCCGGTGCGCTGATGGGTGCATCGGCGATGAGCCTGGTCTATGGCGCGCCCGGCTCGACGGCGAAGGCTGCGGGCTCCGAGACCTATAAGCAACTGGCGATCTTCGGCGATATCTTCGAACGGGTGCGGGCGAATTATGTGACGCCGCCCGACGACAAGTCGCTGGTTGAAAATGCCATCAACGGTATGCTGTCGTCGCTCGACCCGCACTCCTCATACATGAACGCCGAAGAAGCGCAGGACATGCGCGTTCAAACCAAGGGCGAGTTCGGCGGCCTCGGCATCGAGGTCACCATGGAGAACGACCTGGTCAAGGTGATCACGCCGATCGACGATACTCCGGCCGCCAAGGCTGGTGTGCTCGCCGGCGACTATATCGCCAAGATCGACGGCGAGGAGGTTCGCGGCCTGACGCTCAACGACGCCGTCGAGAAGATGCGCGGGCTGGTCAATACTCCGATCAAGCTCACCATCCTGCGCCAGGGCGCCGACAAGCCGATCGAACTGACCGTCGTGCGCGACATCATCAAGGTCAAGGCGGTCAAGTTCCGGGTCGAAAACGACATCGGCTACATGAAGATCACCTCCTTTACCGAAAAGACCTATGACGACCTCGAGAATGCCATCGACACCATCAAGAAGCAGGTGCCGAACGACAAGCTCAAGGGCTACGTGCTCGACCTGCGCCTCAATCCGGGCGGTTTGCTCGACCAGGCGGTGAGCGTGTCGGATGCCTTCCTCGACCGTGGCGAGATCGTCTCGACGCGCGGTCGCGATCCGAAGGACGTCACCCGCTTCGACGCGCGGGCCGGCGACGACATCGGCGGCAAGCCGCTGATCGTGCTCGTCAATGGCGGCTCGGCCAGCGCATCGGAAATCGTTGCCGGCGCGCTGCAGGATCTGCGCCGCGCCACGGTGGTCGGCACGCAGTCCTTCGGCAAGGGTTCGGTGCAGACCATCATCCCGCTTGGCGAAAACGGGGCGCTGCGGCTGACGACGGCGCTCTATTACACGCCGTCCGGCAAGTCGATCCAGGGCAAGGGCATCACGCCCGACATCAAGGTCGACCAGCCGCTGCCGGCGGAACTGCAGGGCAGGGATCTGACGCGCGGCGAATCCGACCTCAAGGGCCATATCAAGGGCGCCGACGAAGGCACGACCGGTTCGGGCTCGGCGGCCTATGTGCCGCCGGAGCCGAAGGACGATTTGCAGCTCATCTATGCCGAGCAGCTGCTGCGCGGCCAGAAGACCGATCCGGCGTTCCCGCCGAATCCGCAAAAGGCCGTGTTGAACCAGTAAGGGCGGGCAAGCCGGGCCAAACGGGTCTGGCTGCCTGAGCGAAGCGATGCGATGCTGCCGGGGCCGCGAGGCTCCGGCAGTTTGATTCGGGGCTGCGGCCGGCATGCTGCGCGTCCAGTGAAGCAAGAGGACGCGCCGACATTTTGGATCTTGCGCCTCCGGAGAAGGTTTTACTTCGGGGGCGCACGCCGGGGGTGCGGGCTTGGCTGATATCGGCAAGGACATAGAACGACCTCTCGGACAGGCGATCCGGCCGTCGCGCTCGGGCAGCGGGATCAGCGCCGGTGCGGTCGCGGCCGCGCTTGTCGTGCTGTCGGTGGTCGGCGTCTCCAGCGCGATCGCCTTGCGCGACAAGCCGTTCCGGAAGCTGCAGGAAGTAGCCGTTTCGACGCCGAAGACGCCGGCGGCGGCGGATACCGCCGCGGCGCCCGCCAAGGCGACGCCCGAAACGGCAGCGCCAAGCAACGCAAGCGGGGCCAACATAAGCGGGCCGAAGACGGGCGGTCCGCAGATCATCCATGTCCAGACCGAAGAGGGCGATGGTCCACCCGAGGCGACCATCGTCATCCGCGACCCTTCGACGATCGGCCAGAACCTCAGGATCGCGCACATTCCCGACAAGGCACTGATCGAGGCCAGCGAGACCGGTCCGCTGCCGATCCGCGCCGCCGACGGCCGGCGCCCGTTCGATGTCTATGCGCGGCCGTGGTCCGGCGCACGCGGTGCACGCGTGGCGCTCGTCATCGGCGGTCTTGCCGTGTCGCAGACCGGCACGCAGGCAGCCATCGCCAAGCTGCCGCCGGAGGTGACGCTGGCCTTCGCGCCGCAAGGCAACAGCATCGGCCGCTGGATGCAGGTGGCGCGGCAGGGCGGCCATGAGGTCATCATGCAGGTGCCGCTCGAGCCGGTCGACTATCCGAACGTCAATCCCGGCCGCAACACGCTGACCGTGGCTGCGACGCCGGACGAGAATTTGAAGAATTTACGCTGGGCGCTGTCGCGAACGACCAACTACACCGGCGTCATGAACTATATGGGCGCCCGCTTTTCGGCCGACGCGACGGCAATGGGGCCATTAATGGCCGAGCTTGGCAAGCGTGGCCTCGCCTATGTCGATGACGGTTCCTCAGCGCGCAGCCTGGCACCCGAATTGGCGCTGAAGGACGGCGTGCCGTTCGTCGGCGGCGATACGGCGATCGACGCGGTGCAGGACCGCGGCGCCATATTGAAGAAACTGGATGGGCTGGAAGCGACGGCGCGGGCGAAAGGGTTTGCCGTCGGCATCGGCTCGGCTTTCGACCTGACGGTGGATACCGTGTCTTCCTGGGTGACCGAGGCCAAGAAGCGCGGCATCGAGATCGTGCCGATTTCGGCGGTGGCCATAGATCCGGAAAAAGGCTGAGATGGCAAAGAACAAGCTCGTTGACGCCGAGACACTGCCCTACCGGCCCTGCGTAGGGGTGATGGTCCTCAATGGCGACGGCCTGGTCTGGGTCGGCCGTCGCATTGCCGAGCCGGACAGCGAATTCGCTGGAACGACGCAGCTCTGGCAGATGCCGCAGGGCGGCATCGACGATGGCGAGGAGCCGCTGCCCGCGGCGGCGCGCGAACTCTACGAAGAGACCGGCATGCGCTCGGTGTCGCTGCTGGCCGAGGCGCCGCACTGGATCAACTACGACCTGCCGGCGCATCTGGTCGGCGTCGCCTTCAAGGGACGGTATCGCGGCCAGACGCAGAAATGGTTTGCCTTCCGCTTCCACGGTGACGAAAGCGAGATCGCGATCAATCCGCCACCGGGTGGCCACAAGGCCGAGTTCGACCGGTGGGCGTGGCGGCCGATGCTGGAATTGCCGAGCCTGATCGTGCCGTTCAAGCGCAAGGTCTACGAAGACGTGGTGGCAGCGTTCCGGCATTTGGTGGCGTAGCCACTGGCCTTCCGCTAAAACAGGTCGGCATGAACGACATCTCCAGCAAATCTCTTCCGCAGGCCGTTGCTCCACGGCAGGCTGGCGCCCCGAGCGAGCCGATCAGCGAAGCGGCGGCGGGGGCAATCCTGACCATCGATCTCGGCGCCATCCGTGAGAATTACCGGCGGCTGAAGGCGCGGCTGGGCGGCGTCAGCTGTGCTGGAGTGGTCAAGGCCGACGGTTACGGGATTGGCGCGGCGCCGGTGGCGGCGGCACTGATGGCTGAGGGCTGTAATACCTTCTTTGTTGCGCATTTGGCCGGCGGCATCTTGCTGCGCAAGGCGCTCGGCTCAGACCCGGCCATTTATGTGCTGAACGGCATTCCGCCGGGTGCGGAAAGGGAAGCGGTTGCAGCAGGGCTTTGCACCGTACTCAACAGCGCCAGCCAACTCGCGGCATGGCGCGAAATGGCCGGACGGGTGGGCCGTAAGCTGCCGGCCGCCCTCCAGGTTGACAGCGGCATGTCGCGGCTCGGCATGACGCCGTCCGAGGTGAAGGCAGTCGCGCGGGATCCACAGGCCTTCGACGGTGTCGAACTGACCTTCGTGATGAGCCATCTCGCCTGCGCCGACGAACCCGAGCAACCGGCCAACGAACAGCAACGGCTGGAATTCGAACGGCTGCGCCGGATGCTGCCGGAAGCGTCGGCTTCGCTTGCCAATTCATCGGGCATTTTTCTCGGGCAGCGCTATCACTACGACCTCGTTCGTCCGGGTGCCGCTCTCTATGGCATCAATCCGACGCCGGCGAAGGACAATCCGATGCTGCCGGTGGTGCGATTGCAGGCCAAGGTCATCCAGACGCGGATATTGGAGGCCGGCGCCGGTGTCGGCTACGGCCACACTTTTCATGCCAAGGCCCCGCTTGCCGCGGCGACGATTTCGCTCGGCTACGGCGATGGCTGGCATCGTCGCGCCGCTTCCGCTGCCTGGTTCGAAAATGTGCGGCTGCCCTTCGTCGGCCGGATTTCGATGGATACGATCATCCTCGACATTTCCGCACTGCCGCCCGGCAAGCTGAAGGCCGGCGACCTCGTTGAACTGATCGGGCCGTCGTCGCAGACGGTGGACCAGGTAGCCGGCCAGGCCGGCACTATCGGCTACGAGGTCTTGACCAGCCTCGGCCACCGTTTCCACTGGCGCTATGTGAATCGCTAGGACGCAAGCTTGTTGTCCTCACGCATGTCTTTTCCCTGAGCATCGGCACTTGGCTGACGCCACAGAATCCGGCAGACAGAAGGCGGCGATGATCCCGGTCTCGAATCCCGACGAGATGCCGCCGCGGAGAACCAAACGATGAAGATCTTCGTGCTGGGCGGCGGCGTGATCGGGGTCACCACCGCCTATTTTCTTGCCGAGGCCGGCCATCAGGTGACTGTGATCGATCGCCAGAAAGGCCCGGCGCTGGAAACCAGCTTTGCCAATGCCGGCGAGATCTCGCCCGGCTATGCCTCGCCCTGGGCCGGGCCCGGCGTTCCGCTGAAGGCCATCAAATGGCTTTTGATGAAGCACGGCCCACTGGTGGTGCGACCGGCCCTCGATCCGCATATGTGGATATGGCTGGTCAAGATGCTGCGCAATTGCACGGCTGAACGCTACGCGCTGAGCAAGGCGCGCATGGTGCCGCTGGCCGAGTACAGCCGCGACACGCTGAAGGCGCTGCGCGAGGCGACCGGCATCGCCTATGACGAGCGCGCCAAGGGCACGCTGCAGCTTTTCCGAACGCAAAAGCAGCTCGACGGCGTCGGCGGCGATGTCGAGGTGCTGAAGACCTATGGCGTCCCCTACGAGGTCCTCGACCCCGACGGCTGCATTGCGGCCGAACCCGCGCTGGCTGGCGTGCGCGAAAAATTCGTCGGTGGCCTGCGGTTGCCCGGCGACGAAACCGGCGACTGCAAGATGTTTACCGACAGGCTTGCCGAGCTTTGCGCGGCACGCGGCGTCACCTTCGAATACGACACGGAGATACGACGCGTCGTCAAGAAGCGCGATCGCATCACCAACATCAGCACCAGCAAGGGCTGGATGGTCGCTGATGCCTATGTGATGGCGATGGGCAGCTATTCGGCGCGGTTCATGCGCATGCTGAAGCGGCCCATCCCGGTCTACCCGGTCAAGGGCTATTCGATCACCCTGCCGATCAAGGACGCCACCGCCGCACCGGTCTCGACCGTGATGGACGAGAGCTACAAAGTAGCGATCACCCGGCTCGGCGACCGTATCCGGGTCGGCGGCACGGCGGAGATTTCCGGCTTCGATCTGCGGCTGCACGAATCGCGGCGCCGCACGCTCGAACATTCGGTCGGCGACCTGTTTCCGGGCAGCGGCGACATGCGATCGGCGACCTTCTGGTGCGGGCTGCGGCCGATGACACCGGACGGGCCGCCGCTGATCGGCCGCACCGATTTCTCCAATCTCTATCTCAATACCGGCCATGGCACACTCGGTTGGACCATGGCCTGCGGCTCGGCTAAGGTTCTAGCCGACATCATCTCCAGCCGGGTGCCGGACATCGACGTCGGCGATCTCGGGCCGGGACGATACACCAAGTAAGACCCCCGGCAGCTCAAGACAGCCGCCGGCCGATAGGCTTCACGCGAACAAACTCCTGTCCCGTTCGACGGCCTTGGTGATGAAGCTCGAGACGACCTGGACGCGGCGCAGCGGCCTGACCGATTCGTGATAGACCAGCCAGTAGGCGCGGCGGATGGGTGCGACGATATCGAGGGGCACCAACTCCGGCATCGAGCGGGCAACGAAGGTGTGCAGTATGCCGATTCCGGCGCCGGAACGCACCGCTTCGGCCTGGCCGAGCGCGGAGGAAATGGCGAAGCTGGTGCGCCAGTCGGCGCTGAATTCGGCCGCGTAGTCGAGCGAGGGACTGACGATCAGATCCGGCACGTAGCCGATCAGCGTATGCTGACCTAGCTCGGCGGCGCTTCCGGGCAAGCCATGGGTGTCGGCGTAGGCACGCGACGCGAACAGGCCGAGCGTGTAGTCGACCAGCTTTCCCGCCACCAGGCGGCCTTCCGTCGGCCGCTCGACGGTGATGGCAATGTCGGCCTCGCGGCGTGACAAAGAGAAGGAGCGTGGTACCGGCACCAACTGGATGGTGAGTTCACGGTGCAGAGCGGTCAGCACGCCGAGGCGCCTGGCCAGGAAGGCGACGCCAAAACCGTCCGGCGCGCCGATCCGCACGGTGCCCGACACGTCGTCGCCTTCGCCTGAAACAGTCGAGCGCGCGGCGATCATGTCGCCCTCCATGCGTTCGGCGATCTCGAGGAAACGCTCGCCCGCCGGCGTCAGCTCACTGCCGGTGGTAAGCCGGCGAAACAGTTTTGTCCTGAGCGCATCCTCGAGGGCGGCGATGCGGCGCGAGACGGTCGCGTGATTAAGCTCCAGCCGCCTGGCGGCGCCGAGGATCTGGCCGGCCCGCGCCACGGCAAGGAAGATACGGGCGTCATCCCAGTTCATCGGAATGGTCCGGATGATGATGGTCAAAGCCGTGTTCTTTCGCGCCCCCCTCTGTCCTGCCGGACATCTCCCCCTCAAGGGGGGAGATTGGCAGTTTCGCCGTAGGCGTCTCTCTTGCTGCGATGAGGATTTGCGAAGGCGAGCGTGACAGCCAATCTCCCCTCTTGAGGGGGAGATGTCCGGCAGGACAGAGGGGGGCGGTGAAGGAACTCAATCTCAATCCGTATGGTGGCAATCGCACCCTGCTATTTGCGAGAATTGATGCTCTGCCGTCAACCGCTATCTATTTTCTGCACAACGGTTGCGTTTTCGCTCGCGTTGCCATCGCTCGCGCAAAGGCGGACAATGCCTCATCACGAACCAGGGAGAGAGACCATGATCGAATACGGTCATTTCATCGGCGGCAAGCGCGTCGCCGGAACCAGCGGCCGCAAGCAGGACGTCATGCAGCCGATGGACGGCACGGTGCGCGGCACGGTGGCGCTGGCTTCGCAGGCGGAATTGCGCGCGGCGGTCGAAAACGCCAAGGCGGCACAGCCCGGCTGGGCGGCGACCAACCCGCAGCGGCGCGTGCGCGTCCTGATGCGGTTCCTCGAGCTGATCGCCAAGGAGTATGACGCGCTGGCCGAGATATTGGCGCGCGAACACGGCAAGACCATCGCCGACGCCAAGGGCGACATCCAGCGCGGCCTCGAAGTGGTCGAGGTCTGCATCGGTGCGCCGCACATGATGAAGGGCGAGTTCACCGATGGCGCAGGCCCTGGTATCGATGTCTATTCGATGCGCCAGCCGCTCGGCGTCGTCGCCGGCATCACGCCGTTCAATTTTCCGGCGATGATCCCGCTGTGGAAGATCGCGCCGGCCATTGCCTGCGGCAATGCCTTCATCCTCAAGCCGTCCGAGCGCGACCCGGGTGTGCCGATGCGCATTGCCGAACTGTTCATCGAGGCCGGTCTGCCGGCGGGCATCCTCAATGTCGTCAACGGCGACAAGGAAGTGGTCGACGCCATCCTCGACGATCCCGACATCAAGGCCATCGGTTTCGTCGGCTCGACGCCGATCGCCCAGTACATCTACTCGCGCGGCTGCGCGGCCGGCAAGCGCGTGCAGTGCTTCGGCGGCGCCAAGAACCACATGATCATCATGCCGGATGCCGACATGGACCAGACCGTCGACGCGCTGATCGGCGCCGGCTACGGCTCGGCCGGCGAGCGCTGCATGGCGATATCGGTGGCCGTTCCGGTCGGCAACGACACCGCCAACCGGCTGATGGAAAGACTGGTGCCGCGGGTCGAGAGTCTGAAGGTCGGTCCGTCGACCGATTCTTCCGCCGATTTCGGCCCGCTGGTCACGGCACAGGCGCTGGAGCGGGTCAAGTCCTATGTCGACACCGGCGTCAAGGAAGGCGCCAAGCTGGTCGTCGACGGACGCGGCTTTTCCATGCAAGGCTACGAGAACGGCTACTATATGGGCGGCTGCCTGTTCGACAACGTGACCGCCGATATGCGCATCTACAAGGAAGAGATCTTTGGGCCGGTGCTCTCGGTGGTGCGCACACCGACCTACGAGAACGCCATCAAGCTCGCCAACGAGCACGAGATGGGCAATGGCGTCGCTATCTTCACCCGCGACGGCGACGCGGCGCGCGACTTCGCCTCGCGAGTCCAGGTCGGCATGGTCGGCATCAACGTGCCGATCCCGGTGCCGATCGCCTACTATACGTTTGGCGGCTGGAAGGCGTCCTCCTTTGGCGACCTCAACCAGCACGGGCCGGACGCGTTCCGCTTCTACACCAAGACCAAGACGGTGACGTCGCGCTGGCCGTCCGGCGTGAAGGATGGCGCCGAGTTCGTCATTCCGACGATGAATTAGCCGGACGGTTTTCTGTCTGCGCGTCCTCGCCTTCGGCTTCGGGCGCGCGGGCCGGCGTGAAGAACGGCGCCGAATTCGTCATTCCGACGATGAATTAGCCGGACGGTTTTCTGTCTGCGCGTCCTCGCCTTCGGCTTCGGGGGCGCGGGCCGGCGTGAAGGATGGCGCCGAGTTCGTCATTCCGACGATGAATTAGCCGGACGGTTTTCTGTCTGCGCGTCCTCGCCTTCGGTTTCGGGCGCGCCGGCCGGCGTGAAGGATGGCGCCGAGTTCATCATTCCGACGATGAACTGATCCAGATCGCGGAAAAAGAAGGCCTGGGCTCGACCCGGGCCTTTTTTTCGTCGCGGTCTTCATCGGCATGAACACTAATGTGATGGAACCAAGAAGGCAGCAATCTTCTTAGGTTGCAGTCCTGCCGCGAAGCAGACGCTGGCAGATCAACCAACGGCGCTGGTGACGGCTCCGGGGATATCGTCCGGCGCAAAGGAGGTGTCAGATGACACGTCTCATGGCGACTGCAGCTTGCGCTGCGATGGCCCTTTTCGCCGTCCCGGCAATGGCTGCCGAGCAATGTGCGGCACGCGCCGATATGGTGAAGGCGCTCGGCGAGAAGTTTCATGAAAACCCGAGCGCGGTCGGCGTCGTCAATCCGAATGTGGTGCTTGAAGTCTTCGTTTCCGACAAGGGCACATGGACCATCCTCGCCAGCGACACAAAAGGCCAAAGCTGCGTGATTTCAGTCGGCGAAGGCTGGGAGAGCGCGATGACGACAGCGGCGCTGCCAGGCACCTGATGAGGTTCCACGCTCGCGCGTAGCAGCGGCCTCGCATGGCCGCGCAGCCTGGTGGCCCATTCTTTCGGCGACAACCGTAAAACGGATCTGTAGGCGCCCGCTTGGGCGCCTGCTTGCGCTTTTCCGTTGCCGATACCATATATCGGGAACATAATGGGAACATCTAGAATCGTTCCCACCGATGGCAGACCGGAACACAGAAAGGAACGACGCGATGATGATGACGTCGGAACCGGCCTGGATCGCTCCGGCAAAGTGAGGCTGTCAAACCCCTCCTTTGCCGGAACGTGATGGCAAAGGAGGTGCCCTATGGCACACAAAGCACTGTTGGGATGGGTGAAAACCCTGGTTCTTGCTGGCGCATTGGCGGTGGGTACGAACACCGCAAGCGCGCAATATCAATACTGCGTTGAACATGGCGAGCTCGTCGCCCATTTGAGCGAGAAGTTCCAGGAAAGGCAGTTTGCTTTGGGGCTGATCGGTCATGAGGCGGTCATGGAAGTCTTTGTCGCCGAGACCGGAACCTGGAGTATCGTCGTCACCGATGTCGCCGGCAGAAGCTGCATCGTCGCGGCCGGCGACAATTGGGAAAACGTGATGGCCCTGCCCGGCCAGGGCGCATGACGAAATGACAGGCTCAGCGTGTGGCAGCTGCCTCGGCATGGCCGCGCAATAGTGCCATCAGGCGCTTGGCGTCCTTGGCCGCGGCCTCCTCGTCGCCTGCTAGGATCGAGCGGATCAGCGCGACATGATGCTCGGCGGATTCGGCCAAGCCGGTATCGGCCTTGTAGCGGAACCAGAAACGGCGGCTGTGGGTTTGCAAGGGCGCCGCCAGGCGCGCGGCGAACGGGTTGTCGGCAGCCAGCGCCAGCGCCTCGTCGAGCGCCTTGTCGGCCTGGATGAAGTAAAACACATTTTCCGAAATCACCGCCTTTTGCATGGCAAGGGCAGCGTCATGGAACAGGTCGGCGGCCTCGCGGGTGACGAAGCGAGCGGCTGAGCGGGCAAGCACCACCTCGACGCCACGGCGGGCGTCGAGGACACGCAGCCAGTCGCCGGGGTGCAGCGGGGCAATGGCAATGCCGGCGCGCGGCCGGACCTCGAGCAGCCCCTCCCAAGCCAGCCGCTGGATCGCTTCGCGAACCGGGGTGCGGCCGAGGCCCAGCCTGTCGATCAGCGCCCCCTCGGTGATGAAGCTCGCCGGCGCCAGCTCGAGAGTTACGATCATGTGCTCGAGCCTGCGGTAGGCCTTCGCAGTTGCCGGCTCGGAGCCCGGGCTGTCATATACCAATGCGGCTTCTCCTGATATATTGTTGATATATCATATCAGATTCAACGTTGACAGTCGGCTTCTTAAGAAATATACGACTGATATATCAGATGGAGCGATCGACATGTGGGCCGGAGTCTTCCCCGCCGTTACGACCAAATTCACCGAGGACGACGGCCTCGACCATGCCGAGATGGAGCGCTGCTTTGCGCTGCAGATGGAGGCCGGCTGTGACGGCATCATCGTCTGCGGGTCGCTCGGCGAAGGCCCGATGCTGTCGCATGACGAGAAGATCGCGGTGCTGAAGACCGCCCAGAAGATCGCCGGCAAAAAACCGGTGCTGTTGACGGTCAACGAGGCCGGTACACGCGAGGCGGCGGCGATCGCACGCCGCGCCGCCAAGGAAGGCGCCAACGGTTTGATGGTGGTGCCGAGCCCGATCTACCATACCAATGCCGAGGAGACGGTCGCGGCACTCAGCGCCGTCGCCGCGGCCGGCGACCTGCCGGTGATGATCTACTCCAACCGGCTTGCCTATCGCGTCGACGTCACCGTCAACCAGATGGAGGAGTTGGCCAAGGACCAGCGCTTCGTCGCCATAAAAGAGTCCTCCGACGACATCCGCCGCTCGACCGAGATCATCAACCGCCTCGGCGACCGCTACGACCTGTTCACCGGCGTCGACAATCTCGCCTTTGAGGCACTGTCGGTCGGCGCCATCGGCTGGGTGGCGGGCTTGGTCACCGCGTTCCCGCGCGAGACCGTCGCCATCTACCAGCTGATGAGACAGGGCCGCCGCGAGGAGGCGTTGAAGATCTACCGCTGGTTCCGGCCGCTGCTCGACCTCGACGTCTCGACCTATCTGGTGCAGAACATCAAGCTCGCCGAAGTTTTGGCGATCAACACCAACGACCGCGTGCGCATGCCGCGCCAGCCATTGTCGGGCGAGCGGCGCAAGGCAGTCGAAAAGGTCGTCAGGGATGCGCTGGCCGTGCGGCCGCAACTGCCGGCATTCTGATCCAGTGCCTTCGAGGGTGTTTGCAGATGTGCAGCGCGGCGCATGCCAATGAATGACAATGCTACGCTCGATGTCGCCATCATTGGTGGCGGCATTATCGGCATCTGCGCTGCCGCATTTCTGGCCGAGGCGGGGCGAAACGTCACGATCTTCGATCGGACGGGGATCTGCGAGGAGACCAGTTCCGGCAATGCCGCCGCCTTTGCCTTCTCCGACGTGCTGCCGCTCGCCCACAAGGGCATGATCAGGCAGCTGCCGAAATGGCTCGCCGACCCGCTCGGCCCGCTCAGCATCCCACCAGCCTATCTGCTGAAGCTGCTGCCCTGGCTGGTCCGCTTCTGGCGCGCCGGCCGAAGCGACCGCTATGAAGCCGGCCTTGCCGCACAGGCCGGGATGATGAAGCTCGCCGAGGCGGAATGGATGGGTTTGCTCGACCGTTCCGGCACACGGCCGATGCTGCACGAGGACGGCTCGCTCGAACTCTACGAAAGCGAAGCCGAGTTCAAGGCCTCACTGCCCGGCTGGGCGGCAAGGCAGCGCTTCGGCATCGGCTTCAGCCATGTCGAGGGGAGCGCTCTCGCCGCCTTGCAGCCCGGTCTGTCGCCGCGCTTCGTCAAGGGAACTTTCGTTCCGGGGTGGAAAACCGTCGCCGACCCCAAGCGGCTTGGAAAGGCGTTATGGGCCTATGCCGAGAGGTTGGGCGCCGGGTTCGAAAGGGCCCGGATCGAGCGTGTCGAGGCAGGACAGGACGGCGCGATCCTGACCATGGCCGACGGCACGAGGCGACGGGCGAAGCATCTCGTCATCGCTGCCGGGGCCTGGTCGCACCTGTTGGCGAGACATCTCGGCGACAGAATCCCGCTGGAGACCGAGCGTGGCTACAACACGACGCTGCCGAAGACTGCCTTCGACGTAAGGCGGCAATTGATCTTTTCCGGGCATGGCTTCGTCATCACGCCGCTCGAGACGGGCCTGCGCGTCGGTGGTGCGGTCGAACTCGGCGGCCTTGAGAGGCCGCCCAATTATGCGCGCTCGAAAGCGCTGCTCGAAAAGGCCCAGAAATTCCTGCCGGGACTGGATCCGGCCAATGGGCGCGAATGGATAGGGTTCCGGCCGTCGCTGCCGGATTCGCTGCCGGTGATCGGGCAATCGCAAAAAACGCCGTCGGTGGTGTACGGTTTCGGCCATGGTCACCTCGGCCTGACCCAGGCCGCGGCGACCGGACGCTTGATCCGCGAGCTCGTTCTCGGGCAGAGTCCATCGCTTGATCTCGGTCCGTTCAGCCCGCAACGATTTTGAGATCGAAGACATTCAGTTGGGAGCCGGCATGGCCAAGCATTCCTTCTTCTGCATAGACGGCCACACCTGCGGCAATCCGGTGCGGCTGGTTGCCGGCGGCGGACCGCTGCTCAACGGCTCGACGATGATGGAGCGGCGAGCGCATTTCCTGGCCGAATACGACTGGATCCGCACCGGCCTGATGTTCGAGCCGCGCGGCCATGACGTGATGTCCGGCTCGATCCTCTATCCACCGACGCGCGAGGATTGCGACATCGCCATCCTGTTCATCGAAACCTCGGGCTGCCTGCCGATGTGCGGCCACGGCACCATCGGCACGGTGACCTTTGCCGTCGAAAATGGATTGATCAAGCCGAAGACGCCGGGCGTGCTCAGGCTGGATACGCCGGCGGGCGTGGTCGTCGCCGAGTACAGCCAAGTCGGCGATTATGTCGAGGAGGTGCGCATCACCAATGTGCCTTCCTTCCTCTATGCCGAGGGACTGACGGTCGAATGCCCCGGGCTCGGCGAGGTCAGCGTCGATGTCGCCTACGGCGGCAATTTCTACGCCATCGTCGAACCGCAAAAGAACTATCGCGACATGGCCGACCATTCGGCCGGCGAGCTGATCGCCTGGAGCCCGGTGGTGCGGCAGCGGCTCAACGAGAAATATTCCTTCGTCCACCCGGAGAATCCCGGCATCGACAAGCTGTCGCACATATTGTGGACCGGCGCGCCGGCCAACCCGCAAGCCGATGCCCGCAACGCCGTCTTCTACGGCGACAAGGCAATCGACCGCTCGCCCTGCGGCACCGGCACCTCGGCGCGGATGGCGCAGCTTCACGCCAAGGGCAAGCTTGGGGTCGGCGACGACTTCGTCCATGAATCGATCATCGGGTCGCTGTTCAAGGGCAGGGTGGAGAAAGAGGTCACCGTCGCCGGCAAGCCGGCAATCATTCCGTCGATCGGCGGGTGGGCGCGGATGACTGGATTGAACACGATCTTCATCGACGACCGCGACCCGTTTGCAGACGGCTTCGTCGTCAAATAGAGAAAACGCTGACGTTAGGGAAAGACAGAGAGCGCAAACGGATTGCCTTTGACGGCGCAACGATCCCGCCCATCAACTTATTTTGACGGCGATTTCTTCGACATGGGGCGCATAGAGCGATTGAATCGTCAAAGCCATTGCGTTAGGCCAATGGTAGGGTCCGCGATGGTCCAGGGGGCGGACGGGAACAAAACGGGCAATCGGACGGCGTGCGGCGAAAACACGCGTAATGATCGAAAAATCACGTTGCAATCCGGGCTCGAAACTTTACGACTAGGGAAAATACGAAAAGGAATGCGTCTGCATGGGCGACATTCCAGGGGAGCCACGACAGCATGCAGTATTTTGTCCAGCAGCTTATCAACGGGCTGACGCTGGGATCGATCTATGGGCTGATAGCGATCGGCTATACGATGGTCTACGGCATCATCGGCATGATCAATTTCGCCCATGGCGACATTTTCATGATCGGCGCTTTCACCGCACTCATCGTTTTCCTTATCCTCGGTGCGTTGTTCTATTCGCTGCCGATCGTCGTTGCGCTGCTGATCATGATGATCGTCGCGATGCTGCTGACCAGCCTGTATAATTGGACGATCGAGAAGGTGGCCTACCGGCCTTTGCGTGGTTCATTCCGGCTGGCGCCGCTGATCACTGCGATCGGCATGTCGATTGCGCTGTCCAATTTCGTCCAGGTGACGCAAGGGCCGCGCAACAAGCCGGTCCCGCCAATGGTGTCCACGGTCTACAACATCGAAGGCATCAGCGTCTCGCTGAAGCAGATCATCATCGTCCTGGTCACCATAGTCCTGCTCGCGGTGTTCTGGTACCTGGTCAACAAGACCTCGCTCGGCCGGGCGCAGCGCGCCTGCGAGCAGGATCGCAAGATGGCCGCACTGCTCGGCGTCGACGTCGATCGCACCATCTCGATCACCTTCATCATGGGCGCCGCCCTCGCCGCCGTCGCCGGCACGTTGTTCCTGATGTATTACGGCGTGGTGGTGTTTTCCGACGGTTTTACGCCGGGTGTGAAGGCGTTTACTGCCGCGGTGCTCGGCGGTATCGGCTCACTGCCCGGCGCCGTGCTCGGCGGCCTGATGATTGGCTTCATCGAAAGCATGTGGTCGGCTTATTTCTCGATCGACTACAAGGACGTCGCCGCCTTCTCCATCCTGGCGATCGTGCTGATCTTCCTGCCTTCCGGCATTCTCGGCCGGCCAGAAGTCGAAAAGGTCTGAGATCATGGCGGTTACCGTGTCTCCGGAAAGCACCGTCGTCGCCACCCCGGTCCAGCGCGCTTTTCGCGAAGCGCTCTATGCCGGCGCCATCTCGCTTGGCCTGTTCGTGCTGTTCATCGGCCTGAAGACCGACCAGAACATCTCCAACGAACTGATCCTGGTGCAGCGCTGGGGCTTGCTCGCCGGCGTCGTGATCGCCACCATGGCCGGACGCTTCCTTTATGTCGCCTATGGCCAGCCCTTCCTGGCGAACCAGAAGATCGTCGACGTCGCTACCGGCCTGCTGCCGGTCAGCCTGGCTTCGCGATTCTTCCGCCTTCCCGCGTTCATCGTGGCGCTCGCCGTCGCCGTTATTCTGCTCGCGCTCAGGGGCTTCCTGACCGAGGCTTTAGGGCCGGAACTTTCCGATTTTGTGCGGTTCCTGCGGGCACTTGCAATCATCTATGCGCTAGCCTGGCTGATATATCGGTTCCGGGCCTTCATTCATTCTCATTTCTCTGCATTGGGCATAACCGCACTGGCGCTCTACCCGATTATCGTGGTGTTGGTGCTGGCGCTATATGCCGGGTCCATGGCGGCCGGTTTCCAGGGTTCGCTGAAGTATGTCGACAATTTCGGCATCCAGATCCTGATCTACGTGATGCTGGCCTGGGGGTTGAATATCGTTATTGGCTTGGCCGGCCTGCTGGACCTAGGCTATGTCGCCTTCTACGCCGTCGGTGCCTATGCCTATGCGCTGCTCGGCACGCATTACGGCCTTTCCTTCTGGATCCTGCTGCCCGCCGCCGGCCTGATGGCTGCATTCTGGGGCGTGATGCTGGGCTTCCCTGTGCTGCGCCTGCGCGGTGACTATCTGGCGATCGTGACGCTCGCTTTCGGCGAGATCATACGGCTGGTGATCATCAACTGGCGCGAAGTGACCAACGGCTCGGCCGGGATTTCCGGCATCCCGAAGGTCTCGTTCTTCGGCCTGATGTCGTTCAACGTCTCCGACCCGAACTATATCTCCAAGGTGCTCGGCATCGCGCAGTCCGGTGCCTACTACAAGATCTTCCTCTACTACCTGATCCTTGGACTCTGCCTGCTGACCGCCTTCGTCACGGTGAGGCTCAGGCGCCTGCCGGTCGGCCGCGCCTGGGAAGCGCTGCGCGAGGACGAGATCGCCTGCCGCTCGCTCGGCATCAACACCACCACCACCAAGCTCACGGCCTTTGCCACGGGGGCGATGTTCGGCGGCTTTGCCGGCTCGTTCTTCGCCGCGCGGCAAGGCTTCGTCAGCCCGGAATCCTTCGTCTTCCTGGAATCGGCGATCATCCTTGCCATCGTCGTGCTTGGCGGCATGGGCTCGCTGGTCGGTATTGCCGTCGCCGCCATGGTGATGATCGGCGGCACCGAAATCCTGCGCGAACTGGATTTCCTCAAGACCGGCCTGAGTTGGGGCAACATCAAGGTCATACCCGGGTTCGGCCCCGACTTCACGCCGGAGCTTTATCGCATGCTGTTGTTCGGCATGGCCATGGTCATCGTCATGCTGTGGAAGCCGCGTGGCTTCGTCGGCAGCCGCGAGCCGACAGCCTTCCTCAAGGTGCGCAGGGCGGTGTCCGGGTCCTTCACCAAGGAGGGACACGGCTGATGAACGCGAGCCCCTCCGTGAACGATGCCATCCTGCAGGTCGAGCATCTGTCGATGAAGTTCGGCGGTCTCATCGCCATCGGCGATTTGTCATTCCAGGCCAAACGTGGCGAGATCACCGCGCTGATCGGCCCCAACGGCGCCGGCAAGACCACCGTGTTCAATTGCATCACCGGTTTCTACAAGCCGTCGGAAGGCATGATCACGCTCAACCGGCGCGACGGCTCGACCTTCCTGCTCGAACGCCTGCCGAACCATGAGATCCCGGCGCGGGCCAAGGTGGCGCGCACCTTCCAGAACATCCGCCTGTTCTCGGGCATGACGCTGCTGGAGAACCTGCTGGTGGCCCAGCACAACAAACTGATGAAGGCGTCCGGCTATACCGTTCTCGGCCTGTTCGGTTATAGCGGATACAGACAGGCTTCGGCGGAATCCGTTGAACTCGCCGAGCACTGGCTGGAGAAGGCCGATCTCGTCGACCGCGCCGACGATCCTGCCGGCGATCTGCCATATGGCGCGCAGCGACGGCTCGAAATTGCTCGCGCCATGTGCACCGGCCCTGAGCTTCTGTGCCTAGACGAGCCGGCCGCCGGCCTTAATCCGAAGGAATCGGCGGCGCTCAATGCGCTGCTGATGGACATCAAGGACAACACCGGCACCTCGATCCTTTTGATCGAGCACGACATGGCGGTGGTCATGCAGATTTCAGACCATGTCGTCGTCCTCGAATACGGGCGCAAGATCTCCGACGGCAACCCGCAATCGGTACGAACCGACCCGCGCGTCATTGCCGCCTATCTCGGCGTCGAAGACGAGGACGTCGAGACGGTACTGACCGAAGTCGGCGACGAGGACGTCATCGAGCAACTGGATACGGGTCCGGATGCCGCGCATGGACCGGGCACATCGTCTTCCTATCTTGCCGGACCGGTGGCCGACACGGTCGGCCATAGCGAGGGCGAACGCGTCACAGTGTCAAAGGGCGCTTCGAAGGCCGGGCAGATCGATGCAAGGTCGAGCGCTGCTGCTGCAAAGTCCGGATCGCCGGCCAAAGCCAAATCGGCCGCGAAATCTTCCACGGCAAAGCCGGGCAAGGCTCCGGCGAAGTCGAAAACTCCCGGCACCTCTAATCGGCGTGGGGGGCGGAAATAATGGCCGGCACAACGCTGCTCGATATCAAGGGCGTCCAGACCTACTACGGCAACATCAGGGCGCTGAACGGCGTCGACGTCACCGTCAAACAGGGCGAGATCGTGGCGCTGATCGGCGCCAACGGCGCCGGCAAATCGACACTGATGATGACCATCTTCGGTGCTCCGCGCGCTCGTGCCGGCACTATCACCTTCGCCGGCACCGATATCACCCAGATGCCAACCCACGAGATCGCGCGCATGCGTATCGCGCAGTCGCCGGAGGGCCGGCGCATCTTTCCGCGCATGACGGTGATGGAAAACCTGCAGATGGGCGCCAGCCTCGACGGTCTCAAGCATTACGACGAGGATGTCGAAAGGGTCTTTACGCTGTTCCCGCGGCTCAAGGAACGCGTCAGCCAACGTGGCGGCACGCTTTCGGGCGGCGAGCAGCAGATGCTGTCGATCGGCCGCGCGCTGATGGCAAGGCCGAAGCTGCTCTTGCTGGATGAGCCGTCGCTAGGCCTGGCGCCGCTGATCGTCAAGCAGATATTCGACGCCATTCGCGAGCTGAACCGCACGCAGGGACTGACCGTGTTCCTGGTCGAGCAGAACGCCTTCGGCGCACTGAAGCTCGCCACGCGCGGCTATGTCATGGTCAACGGCAATGTGACGATGAGCGGCACCGGCAAGGAACTGCTCGCCAATCCGGAAGTGCGCGCCGCCTATCTCGAGGGCGGCCATCACTGAGTTTCAGGAGTCTTCATCATGCAGGGCATTCTTTATGAGGAACCCTCGATTTGGCAGTTCTTTTTCGTCACCTGCCTGCTCGGCGGCTGGGCGGCCTGGATGACGGGCAAGGCGTGTGCCCAGACATGGCGCAGCTTCGCCCAGCTATTCGCCTATATGCTGGGGCTCGGCATCGGCGTAAGATTCATCCATCATGCGCTGTTCGGCGGAACGATGTTTTCGCTGCATTACTACGTGGTCGATACCATCGTGCTGATGATATTGGGCTTCATTGGCTACCAATACACGCGCACGAACCAGATGGTAACGCAGTATAATTGGCTTTACGAAAGAGCCTCTCTTTTGAGCTGGAAACCGAAAGGTTGACATTTATCATTAATGGCGTTTCAGGGATGAATCGGCGTGACAAGTGCCTGAAAATCGGCAAAGTACTCTTTCTGCGAGCAAGAGTGGGCATCGCATGAAAGCAACATCCACGCCCACTCGGTAAATGGGAGCGTTTCAATGAAAAAGTCACTTTTGTCCGCCGTCGCACTGACCGCGCTTGTCGCGTTCAGCGGCAACGCGTGGGCTGACATCCTGATCGGCGTTGCCGGTCCGATCACCGGTCCGAACGCAGCGTTCGGTGCCCAGCTTCAGAAGGGTGCCGAACAGGCAGTCGCCGATATCAATGCGGCGGGCGGCGTTCTTGGCCAGCAGCTCAAGCTTGAAGTCGGCGACGACGTCTCCGATCCCAAGCAAGGCATCTCGGTCGCCAACAAGTTCGTCGCCGACGGCGTCAAGTACGTCGATGGCCACTTCAACTCCGGCGTCTCGATCCCGGCGTCGGAAGTCTACGCCGAGAACGGCATCCTCGAGATCACGCCGGCCGCGACCAATCCGAAGTTCACCGAACGTGGCATGTGGAACACCTTCCGCACCTGCGGACGCGACGATCAGCAGGGCAAGGTCGCTGGCGACTATCTCGCGGCGAACTTCAAGGATGCCAAGATCGCTGTCATCCATGACAAGACGCCTTATGGCCAGGGCCTCGCCGACGAAACCAAGAAGGCGCTCGCAGCCAACGGCGTGACTGAGGCCATGTATGAAGGCATCAATGTCGGCGACAAGGATTTCTCGGCCCTCATCGCCAAGATGAAGGATGCGGGCGTCTCGGTCGTCTACTATGGCGGCCTGCACACCGAAGCCGGCCTGATCATACGCCAGCTCGCCGACCAGGGCCTCAAGGCAACCTTCATGTCCGGCGACGGCATCGTGTCGAACGAATTGGCCTCCATCGCCGGCGACGCCGTCGAGGGCACGCTGATGACGTTCGCTCCGGATCCGCGCAAGAATCCGAACGCCAAGGAACTCGTCGAGAAGTTCCGTGCGGCCGGCTTCGAGCCTGAGGCTTATACGCTCTACTCCTACGCAGCGATGGAAATCATCGCGGCCGCCATCACCAAGACCGGCTCAGCCGATGACGCTCAGAAGGTAGCCGAGACCATCAAGTCGGCCGGCCCCTGGAAGACTGCGATCGGCGAGATCGGCTACGACGCAAAGGGCGATATCACCCGTCCGGACTACGTCATGTACACCTGGAAGAAGGGTGACGACGGCAAGTACACCTATGTCGAGAACGAACCCGGCAAATAACCGGACGTTGCTACATGAGAATGTCCGGCGCCTCGCGCCGGGCATTTTTTATGAGAGTTCCCGAAAGCCTGGATCGGAACTGCCCAGGCGTTGTCCGGATCGACACGCAATGCGTCAACGCGATTAGATCAAACTAAATCGGTTTAATGCTCTTTTCGATTTTGTTTGCACTGCAGCATTTTCGCGCTAATCATGTCCGGCAGTTCCCTTCCCGGCGTCCGGAGCCCTGTCCTTGGCAATCTCGAAGATCCTTGTCGCCAACCGCTCCGAAATAGCCATCCGCGTCTTCCGCGCGGCCAATGAGCTCGGCCTTAAAACCGTGGCGATCTGGGCAGAGGAGGACAAATATTCCCTGCATCGCTTCAAGGCCGACGAAAGTTACCAGGTCGGGCGCGGGCCGCATCTGGCCAGGGATATGGGGCCGATCGAAAGCTATCTTTCGATCGAGGAGGTTATCCGCGTCGCCAGGCTTTCGGGCGCCGACGCCATCCATCCGGGTTACGGGCTGCTGTCGGAGAGCCCGGAATTCGCCGAGGCCTGCGCCAAGGCCGGCATCATCTTCATCGGGCCAAAGCCCGATACGATGCGCAGGCTGGGCAACAAGGTCGCCGCGCGCAATCTCGCGATCGAAGTCGGCGTGCCGGTAATTCCCGCTACCGATCCCTTGCCGGACGACATGGCGGCGGTAAGGGAACTCGCCAGGACGATCGGCTACCCGGTGATGCTCAAGGCATCCTGGGGCGGCGGCGGCCGCGGCATGCGCGCCATCCGCTCCGAGGCCGATCTCGCCCGCGAGGTCATGGAGGGCAAGCGTGAGGCGAAGGCGGCTTTCGGCAAGGACGAGGTCTATCTCGAGAAGCTGATCGAGCGCGCCCGCCATGTCGAGGTGCAGGTGCTGGGCGACCGCCAAGGCAACGCCGTGCACCTGTTCGAGCGCGACTGTTCGATCCAGCGCCGCAACCAGAAGGTCGTCGAGCGGGCGCCGGCGCCGTATCTCGAAATGTCACAACGCGAAGAGCTTTGCGGCTACGCGCTGAGAATTGCGCGCCAAACCAGCTATATCGGCGCCGGCACGGTCGAGTTCCTGCAGGATGCCGACACCGGAAAATTCTATTTCATCGAGGTCAATCCGCGCATCCAGGTCGAGCACACCGTCACCGAACAGGTGACCGGCATCGACATCGTCAAGGCGCAGATCCATATCCTCGACGGCTTTGCCATCGGCACGGCGGAATCGGGCGTGCCGGCGCAAAAGGACATCAGGCTCAACGGTCACGCCCTGCAGTGCCGCATCACCACGGAAGATCCCGAACATAATTTCATCCCCGATTATGGCCGCATCACCGCCTATCGCGGTGCCACCGGCTTCGGCATCCGCCTTGATGGGGGCACCGCCTATTCGGGCGCGGTGATCACCCGCTTCTACGATCCGCTGCTGGAAAAGGTGACGGCGTGGGCGCCGACGCCGGCCGAGACCATTGCCCGCATGAACCGGGCGCTGCGCGAATTCCGTATCCGCGGCGTGGCGACCAATCTCACCTTCCTCGAGGCGATCATCAATCACCGGAGCTTCGCCGACAATTCCTATACCACCAAGTTCATCGACACGACGCCGGAACTGTTCGCCAGTGTGAAGCGGCAGGACCGCGCGACCAAGCTGCTCAACTATCTTGCCGATGTTTCGGTCAATGGCCATCCCGAGACGCGCGGCCGGCCGCAGCCAAAGGCCGATGCGGCGCCGCCGGTGGTGCCATATCTCAACGGCAATGTGCCTCAAGGCAGCAAGCAGAAGTTCGACGTGCTCGGGCCCGAGAAATTCGCCGCCTGGATGCGCGAGCAAAAAGAGGTGCTGGTCACCGACACGACAATGCGCGACGGGCATCAATCCTTGCTCGCGACGCGTGTGCGCACCTATGACATCGCCGGAATTGCCGGCACCTATGCGCGTGCTCTGCCGCAGCTGTTGTCGCTCGAATGCTGGGGCGGCGCCACATTCGACGTCGCCATGCGCTTTCTCACCGAGGACCCATGGGAGCGGCTGAGCAAAGTGCGCGAGGCGGCACCCAACCTTCTTCTGCAGATGCTTCTGCGCGGCGCCAATGGCGTTGGCTATACCAACTATCCCGACAACGTCGTCCAGCATTTCGTCCGCCAGGCCGCTGCCGGCGGCATCGACCTGTTTCGCGTCTTCGACTGCCTGAACTGGGTCGAGAACATGCGCGTCGCCATGGATGCGGTCGGCGCCGAGGGCAAGCTGATCGAAGCGGCGATCTGTTATACCGGCGACATACTCGATCCGGCGCGGGCCAAATACGATCTGAAATATTATGTCGGCCTGGCCAGGGAACTGCAGTCGGCAGGCGCCCATATCATCGCCGTCAAGGATATGGCCGGGCTTTTGAAACCGGCGGCGGCCCGCGTGCTGTTCAAGGCGCTGCGTGAGGCGACGGACCTGCCGATCCACTTCCACACCCACGACACATCCGGCCTGTCGGCGGCAACCGTGCTGGCGGCGGTGGAGAGCGGCGTCGACGCCATCGACGCGGCGATGGATTCGCTATCGGGCAACACCTCGCAGCCGTGCCTGGGTTCGATCGTCGAGGCGCTGAAAGGCACCGAGCGCGACCCGGGCCTCGACCCGCAATGGATCAGGAACATCTCGTTCTACTGGGAGGCGGTGCGCAACCAGTACGCCGCCTTTGAAAGCGACCTGAAGGGGCCGGCATCGGAGGTCTATCTGCATGAAATGCCGGGCGGGCAGTTCACCAACCTCAAGGAACAGGCGCGCTCGCTCGGGCTGGAGACACGTTGGCATGAAGTGGCGCAGACCTATCACGACGTCAATCTGATGTTCGGCGACATCGTCAAGGTGACCCCGTCGTCCAAGGTCGTCGGCGACATGGCGCTGATGATGGTGAGCCAGGACTTGACCGTCGCCGACGTCGAGAATCCGGCGCGGGACATCGCCTTCCCGGATTCGGTGGTGTCGATGTTGCGCGGCGATCTCGGCCAGTCGCCGGGCGGCTGGCCAAAGTCATTGCAGAAGAAGGTGCTGAAGAGCGAAAAGCCGATCACGGTGCGGCCAGGTTCGCTGCTCAAACCGGCGGACCTCAAGGCCAGTCGCACGGAGGTCGAGGAAAAACTCGAGCGCAAGCTCAGTGAGTTCGAGTTCGCGTCGTGGCTGATGTATCCGAAGGTGTTTTCCGATTTTGCCGCCGCGCAGGAGACCTACGGGCCGGTCAGCGTGCTGCCAACGCCGACCTATTTCTACGGCATGAAGCCGGAAGACGAGATTTTCGTCGATATCGAAAAAGGCAAAACGCTGGTGGTGCGCTGCCTTGCCATGGGCGATGTCGACGAAAAGGGCATGGTCACCGTGTTCTTCGAACTCAACGGGCAGCCGCGCCGGGTGAAGGTGCCGGACCGGGCGCATGGCGCCTCCGCTGCCAAGGTACGGCGCAAGGCGGAGCCGGGCAATGAGGCGCATGTCGGCGCGCCGATGCCTGGCGTCGTCTCGGCGCTTGCGGTCGTTGCCGGCCAGGCGGTAAAGGCCGGCGACGTGCTGCTGTCGATCGAAGCGATGAAAATGGAAACGGCGTTGCATGCCGAACGCGACGGCACCATAGCCGAGGTGCTGGTCAAGGCCGGCGACCAGATCGATGCAAAGGATCTGCTGATCGCATTCGGGTAAGGTGTGCTGATATTCAGGTGATGCCGGCCTGCAAACGCCGGCTTCCTGCGCTTCCGGTGCTCACGTACTCGGGTACGCTCCCGCTCCGGTTCTCGGCAGCCATCGTTTTCGGCTCGGCCTGACCTGAATCTCAACACACCTTAAGGCGTGCCCAACCCCTTCATGCCGCATCGATAGCACCTTGACCCGCCGCGCCCGGTCGGGCATCGAACCGCTGCAATTCGCCGCTCGGGTTACCCCGAGTCGCGGCGAGAAACGACGCGGAGAGAAGAATATGGCCGACGACATCACCGAGACCAGCCAGACTGTTGCCGCCGGCCAGCTGCGCGCCTTCATCGAACGCATCGAGCGGCTCGAGGAAGAGAAGAAGACGATTGCCGACGACATCAAGGAAGTGTTTGCAGAGGCCAAGGGCACCGGCTTCGACACCAAGGCGATGCGGTCGATCATCCGGCTGCGCAAGAAAGACCAGGCCGAGCGGCAGGAAGAGGAATCCATTCTCGACCTCTACAAGGCCGCGCTTGGAATGGTGTAGAGACTGTCTGGAAATTCTACTCCGGCGGCAATCCGATGGTGTTTTCGGCGGTTCCAGCGCTCACGGACCTAAAGTCCGCCGCGCTCCGGTTTTCGAAACCACCACCATACGACCCGCCAGAGCGAATTTTCGAAACCGTCTCGGCAACAGTTCTCGGCCTGATGCCGGAGCGAGCATCGAACCATGAGCGAATTCGATTTTGGCGCCCGCCGCGCCTCTGAATTCCGCCAACGCAGCTTCTGGACGCTGTTCGCGGAACGGCATCCGGATGAAAGGGCTCTGCTGGCGAGGCGCGGACCGTGGTTCTGGCAGCGTGGGCTGCCCGATTTCGCATTGGTCATTTCCATGTATGTCGCGCCTGCGCACAATCATGTCGGCGTCTTCTTCGGCCGCAACGAGAAGCTCGGTGCCACGCAAGCCTGGTCACGGTTGAAGCCGTTCCAGCCGGCCATCGAAGACAGGCTGAAGCTCAGGCCAGAACAAAGTTGCGACGGCCTCGGCATCAATTCGATGTGGCGGGTGAATTGTTTTGCCGAAGACAATTGGCCGGCGATGACCGACTGGCTGGTGACGGAAGCCTCACGTTTCGAGCGCGCGATTGCCGAAGTTCTGGGTCAGGAATAAAGCAGAATTTCCAGACGCAATCCTTAGAATCGCTCTGGTGAGCAGAGCAAGGGAGCCGGTCGATCGATGACGATCATGTCGCGCGTTGCCGCCTTCTTCCGCTCACGCTGGCTGGGCGGCGTGCCGCTCGATCGGCTGTTCTGGCGCGATATGGTCGTTGTCGGCACAGCGATCAACGTCGCGTTGTCGGTGGCGGCGCTCATTCTGCTTGGGCTGAAGCTGCCGCTTGCGCTAGTCCTGGCGGTGCATTTCGCGCCGGTGCCCTATAATATCTTCCTGACCTTTGCCGTTTGGCGAACTGCCGGAAAATCGAGTGGCGCCAAGGCCTCGCTGATGACGCTTGGCGCCACGTTGTGGCTGATCCTGGTGGTTGTGGCCTGACGGTCAGGCGGCCGGCTCGAATTTGAGCGCCACGCCGTTGATGCAATAGCGCAGGCCGGTCGGCGGCGGGCCGTCGTCGAAGACATGGCCGAGATGGCTGCCGCAGCGGGCGCAATGGCACTCGGTACGGACCATGCCGTAGCTGCGGTCGACGGTGGTCTCGACCGAGCCCGGCACGGGATCGTTGAAGCTCGGCCAGCCGGTGCCGCTCTCGAATTTCAGCTTGGATTCAAACAAGCGCTGGTCGCAGCCGACGCAGGAGAAGGTGCCGGCGCGCTTCTCGTGCAGCAGGGCGCAGCTTCCCGGCCGTTCGGTGCCGTGGTTGCGCATCACCGCATATTGCTCGGGCGTCAGCCGGGCGCGCCATTCGGCATCGGTGCGGGTAACGGGGTAGGTGTGGCTGTCCATTTTTTCCTCTTAGCTTATGTCGCTATTTGGGTTGCCTTCCCAACTTCGCCTGAAATAGGCATTTGTTACGGCGTTTGCTCGTATTTCCTATCCTGCTGCGACGAATTCCTCAGGCGATGGCCGCGAGATAGCGCCCAACCGATGCTGAAAATGCCGCCTTTGCGTCTCCGATGACATTCTGGTTCCACCATGCGCCGTAGATATGGTCGAACGTGAAAGGCTCCAGCGCGGCCTTGATGCCGAGCACTTTCGTCGCGTTGAGCGGGATATAGTTCGGGTAGCTGTACATGAAGCTGACATGACGGCGCGTAGGCGTCACCTGCAGGATGTCGCCGGCCAGCATGGCATTGCCGCCGTCGCGCTTCCAGTGCAGCACCTGGCCACCGGCAAAGTGGCCGCCGCAGCGGATGAGCGTCAGCGACGGGTTTATGGCGCGCGTTTCGCCTTCCCAGCTGATGATCGCCGGATGCGGCCGCATGATCCACTGACGATCATCGGCATGCAGATAAATCGGCACGCCGCCAAACGCCTCGCTCCACTCGACCATTGCCGAATAATAATGGCAATGCGAAATGGCGATGGCGGCCAGGCCGCCCCGGCGGTTGATCTCGGCCACCGCCTCGTCGCTGACCATCGAGATGCAGTCCCACAGCATGTTGCCGTGCGGCGTTTGCGCCAGCAACGCCCGCTGGCCGATGGCGAAGCGCGGCTCTATGCCGAAGGCGAGCACGCCGGCGTCGTCCCTCACCACGACCCGATGCCCGGCCGCGAGCTCTTCCGGCGTGGTCCAGGCCTGGCCCTCCCAGCGCACATATTGCCGCTCGTCTTCGCAGATCGGGCAATGTTGCGGCGGCGTCGCTGTCGCCGCGAACTGGACACCGCATTGCAGGCAAAGGAAACAGGTCGACCCTCCTGTTTTGCGCGCATCCATTCAGTGCTTCCTTGAAAGTTGCTTCGTCGCGGCTTCGAGGCCGGCGAGCGTCAGCGGAAACATGCGGCCGCCAAAGATATCGCGGATCATGGCAATGGAATGGGTATAGCCCCAGTTCTTCGCGTCTTCCGGATTGAGCCAAATGGCGTTCGGCCATTGCTGCAGCAGCCTGCCGAGCCAGACGGCGCCGGCCTCCTTGTTCCAATGCTCGACCGAGCCGCCGGGATGGGCGATCTCATAGGGGCTCATCGAGGCGTCGCCGACGACGATCACCTTGTAGTCGGGGCCATATTTATGGAGGAGGTCGGACGTCGGAATCACCTCGGCATGGCGGCGGCGATTATCCTTCCACACGCCTTCGTAGAGGCAGTTGTGGAAGTAGAAATATTCGAGCTGGCGGAACTCGGCGCGGGCGGCCGAAAACAGCTCCTCGACACTCCTGATATGGTCGTCCATCGAGCCGCCGACATCGAAGAACATCAGCAGCTTCACGGCATTGCGACGTTCGGGTTGTGTCTTGATGTCAAGATAGCCGCGCTCGGCGGTGGCGTGGATGGTGCCGGGCAGGTCGAACTCCTCTTCGGCGCCTTCGCGCACCCAGCGGCGCAACCGCTTCAGCGCGACCTTGATGTTGCGGGTGCCGAGCTCGACGGCATCGTCGAAATTCCTGAACTCGCGCGTGTCCCAGACTTTTACCGCGCGGCGGTTGCGGCTTCCGTGCTGGCCGATGCGCACGCCTTCGGGATTGTAGCCATAGGCGCCGAAGAGCGAGGTGCCGGCGGTGCCGATCCATTTCGAACCGCCCTGATGCCGGCCCTTTTGTTCCTCCAGTCGTTTCTTCAGCGTCTCCATCAGCTTTTCGAAGCCACCCAGCGCCTCGACCAGTTTTTTCTCCTCGTCCGACAGGTGCTTTTCAGCAAGCCTCCGCAGCCATTCCTCCGGGATGTTTGCGACATCGACCTGGGTTTCGCCAGCCAGCGCCTCGACACCTCTGAAGACGTGCGAAAAGACCTGGTCGAAGCGGTCGATGTGTCGCTCGTCCTTCACCAGCGCGGCGCGGGCGAGATAGTAAAAGCCCTCGACATCATAGTCGACCAGCCCGGCCTCCAACCCCTCCAGCAGCGACAGATATTCGCGGAGCGAGACCGGAACCCGCGCTGCCTTCAGTTCGAGGAAGAAGGGGATGAACATGGTCCGACTTTATCTGTGTCCCTCGATCTTCTCCCGTGCGGCGCTGGCGATAAAGGCGGAACGCGTCAGACCACGCCGACCCGCTTCTTCGTCGATTGCCGCCAAAAGACCTGCGTCGAGCGACAGATTGGCCCGGACAGGCCGTCCGGAATCGATCAGCACAGGGATCATCACGGCGGATTCACCGGCAGCGCTATCGACTTCGCCCAGTCGGAGCAGATCTGCCACAGTGCGCGCGGCGGGCAAGGGCAAGTTCTTCGCCATTCGTGTCTCTGCCCATTCGCGAACGGCAGAAGTCGCATCGGCTATCGCCTCTTCGGGACTTGCGCCACCGCCGTGACATCCGGGAAGATCAGGCACCCGCACTCCCCAGACTTCATCTGCGCCGTCAAGAATTCCGACATAGTGCGTCATGATTCGTCCTTAAATCCATCCAGCAAGCCGGGCGATCGACCGCGCAACACCCAGAGATTGTTCGCGATGCCGCGGCACAATGATCATGATCTCCGGCCTTTCCGGATGCTCGTACTTCTCGTGTTTGCCGCCGCCTACGTTCACCCAGCCGTCACGTAAAAGCCTCGTGACAATCTTGCGCGTGTTGGTCTCGATCAGCGGCACTGTCGCCCCTGATCATGCGCAATATATTGCGCACAGGTGATTATTTCAATCGTAGGCTTCATCATAGCAGATCATATTCGATAAAGCCGGTCCTGCGCGCCACGTGGTCGTAGAGCTTGCGTGCGGTGGTGTTGGTCTCGTGGGTCATCCAGTAGACGTTCTTGACGCCGATCTTGCCGGCTTCCTGCTTGACCGCTTCGATCAGGGCGGCGCCGACGCCTTTGCCGCGCACATCGGGGTCGGCGAACAGGTCCTGCAGGTAACAGTTGTTTATCTGCGACCAGCAGGAGCGATGGTAGAGATAGTGCGTCAGGCCGACGGCCTTGCCGTCGAGGGTGGCGATGAAGCCTTTCGGCTCGAACTCGCCCGCCGTGAACAGCCGCTTCCAGGTGACGGCGTAAACGTCTTCCGGCAGCTTGGTTTCGTAGAAGGTGAGATAGGCGGTCCACAGACGCCGCCAGTCGGCATGGTCGGGTTGCGCAAGCGGGCGGACGGTGATCTCGGTCATTTCATTTCCTCTGAATTCGGCAACACGAAGCTGCCTTCACGCCTCGCTGGCGGCAACGGTCCAGCGACGGGAAAGCGCTGTCCGGCGGCTTTCGTCGACCGCCCCTCACCCTTGCCGTCTCGCCATGAAGGCCAGGCGCTCGAACAGATGCACGTCCTGTTCGTTCTTCAGCAAGGCTCCGTGCAGCTTGGGCAGCGCGTTCCTCGCGTCGGCGCGCAGGTCTTCGGGCGCGATGTCGTCGGCAACAAGCAGGCGGATCCAGTCGAGTGCCTCGGAGGTCGACGGCTTCTTCTTGAGGCCGGGCACGTCACGGATTTCATAGAATTGCGTGAGTGCGGCGCGCACCAGGTTCTGCTTGATGCCGGGATAGTGCACGTCGACAATTTTGTGCAGCGTCTCGACGTCGGGAAAGCGGATGTAGTGGAAGAAGCAGCGGCGCAGGAAGGCGTCCGGCAGCTCTTTTTCGTTGTTGGATGTGATGACGGCGATCGGCCGGACGGTGGCGCGGATGGTCTCGCCGGTCTCGTAGACAAAGAACTCCATCCTATCCAGTTCCTGCAACAGATCGTTGGGGAATTCGATATCGGCCTTGTCGATCTCGTCGATCAGAAGCACCACCTTCTTGCCGGCGGCGAAGGCGTCCCACAGCTTGCCGCGCTTGATGTAATTGCGGATGTCGTTGAAGCGCTCGTCGCCGAGCTGGCTGTCGCGCAGCCGCGAGACGGCATCATATTCATAGAGGCCCTGCTGCGCCCGCGTGGTCGATTTGACGTGCCACTCGATCAGATCCAGGCCGAGCGCTGCCGCCACCTGACGGGCAAGTTCGGTCTTGCCGGTGCCGGGCTCGCCCTTGACCAGCAATGGCCGCTCAAGCGCGATCGCCGCGTTGACCGCCACCATCAGATCCTTGTCGGCAACGTAGGCCGCCGTGCCTTCGAAACGCATTTTTGCTCCCGGGTCCATCGCGCGACCCTAAGGACGCGGCCTTCGCTGTGCAAGGCGCCGCTGGCGAAGCGAAGATCTTGCCGGCGCGGCCCTCGCCGAGGGGTTCTGCGTCGAATTACGCCTCGAAACATGTCGCCTCTCTGGCGCTTGGTCTGGCGTCAGCCTATATTGGGCATGACGGTCTGCGCTTCCCGGCAGGAGAACATTTTCCCCGGGGCCTTAATGATCCCTAGGGAGCTGTCCCTGGGAAGACCCGTGGGTTTTCTCATACGGCGCCCACCTACTTTGTAGGTTCCCGGGATCGCTCTCTCCACCGGTTGTGTGGATCGTCACCTATCGAAAAGGCCATCTGGCGGATCTTGTCGTCGCGCCGCTTTTTGCGGTGCTCTCGAACGACAAGTTCGCCCCGCTCTTCCAAAACGTCGCTCGTAAAACTCCATCCAAATCGGACCTTTGCTACCGTCGGCGCATGACATCCCCAAAAGACCTGAAAAAAAATCTCCGCAACCAAGCCCTCGGGCGCCGCGATGCGCTCGATCCTTTCTGGCGTGTGGAGGCAGCACTCGAAATGGCCGAGACGGCGCGCGACCGGATCACGGTCGAGCCGGGCCAAATCGTCTCCGGTTTCTGGCCGATGCGCTCGGAAGTCGACGTCCGGCCGCTGATGTTTGCCCTGCGCGAGAAGGGCGCAAGGCTCTGCCTGCCGGCCATCCTCGACAAGACCACCATCGTTTTTCGCGAACTGGTGCGCGGCGCGCCGATGATCGACATGGGTTTCGGCACAGTCGGGCCGCATGAGGAAGCCGAGGTGCTCGATCCGCAGCTTATGCTGGTGCCGCTTGCCGCCTTCGATGCGCGCGGGCACCGAATCGGGTACGGCGCAGGCTATTACGATCGGGCGATCGGGCGGCTGGCCGACAAGGGCCAGCAGCCGCGGCTGATCGGCGTTGCCTTCGACTGCCAGGAGGTGGCCCTGGTGCCGGACGAGCCGCATGACGTGATCATTCCCGAAATACTCACCGAGAGCGGGTTGCGCCGGTTCGCGCCGAAATTGTAGATAAGTTCCTGGACGCATGGTCTTTTCCGAAAGTCATGCAGCTTTTTGCTTCGCTGACCTTCGGTTCGGGATCGCGCTTATATGAGACTTCTCTTCCTCGGCGACATGGTCGGCAAGACAGGACGTACGGCGGTGTGGGAACAACTGCCCGGCCTGATCTCGGATTTCAAACTCGACTTCGTCATCGTCAATGGCGAGAACGCCGCCGGAGGCTTCGGCATCACCGAGGAGATTTTTCGCGAGACGATCTCGGCCGGCGCCGATGTCGTCACCACCGGCAACCATGTCTGGGACCAGCGCGATGCGCTGATTTTCGCGCCGCGCGAAGAGCGCTTCCTGCGCCCGTCCAATTTCCCCAAGGGTACGCCGGGGCGCGGCTCAGGCGTCTATATCGCCAGGAACGGCGCGCGCGTGCTGGTCGCCAACATCATGGGTCGGGTGTTCATGCATCCCGAGCTCGACGATCCGTTCCAGGCCGGCGAGCGCGAACTTGCCGCTTGTCCGCTTGGCGAGCAGGCCGATGCAATCGTCATCGATTTCCATGCCGAGGCGACCTCGGAAAAAATGTGCTTCGCTCATTTCGTCGACGGCCGTGCCAGTCTTGTTGTCGGCACCCACACGCATCAGCCGACCGGCGATCACCAGATTCTCAATGGCGGCACCGGTTATATTTCCGATGCCGGTATGTGCGGTGATTACGATTCCTCGCTCGGCATGGACAAGGAGGAGCCGCTCAACCGGTTCTTGTCCAAGGTGCCGAAAGGCCGCTTCGAGGCGTCGACCGGACCGGCGACATTGTGCGGCGTCGGCGTCGACATTTCCGACCGTAGCGGCCTGACCGAACGGATCGCGCCGTTTCGCCGCGGCCCGCGGCTCGAGGAAACGGCTCCATCCTTCTGGTCGTGACATTGATATAGACGCTTGCAATACCCAATTGCCGGCGAAACTGCTCTAGATCGTAGAGGGGACGACCTCCATGCAGCTAGTCGAATTCCTGGCGCCGCATTTCGCCTTTGTCTCCGACCCGACTGCGTGGGTCGCGCTGCTGACGCTGATCGTGCTGGAGGTCGTGCTCGGCATCGACAATCTGATCTTCATCTCGATCCTGACCAACAAATTGCCGGTAGCGCAGCGAGCCCGCGCCCGGCGGCTCGGCATCTCCGCCGCGCTGGTGATGCGGCTGATCCTGCTGGCCACCATTTCGATCATCGTCCAACTGACGACGCCTATATTCACCGCCTTCGGCCACGGGTTTTCATGGCGCGACCTGATCCTGATCGCCGGCGGCCTGTTTCTCGTCTGGAAGGCGACCAAGGAGATCCACCACACGGTCGATCTCGATGATCACCAGGACACGATGATGGGCGAGACGCTGCAGCTTTCGCTGGCCGGCGCGATTTTCCAGATATTGCTGCTCGACCTCGTCTTCTCGATTGACTCGATCATCACCGCCGTCGGCATGACCGACGAAATCGCGATCATGTACATCGCGGTGATCGTGGCGGTGAGCGTGATGATGCTGGCGGCCGGGCCGCTGGCCGATTTCATCGCCAAGAACCCCAGCATCGTCATGCTAGCGCTGGGCTTCCTGCTGATGATCGGCATGACCCTGATCGCCGACGGCATGGGTTATCATGTGCCGAAAGGCTATATCTACGCCGCCATGGGTTTTTCGGCCCTGGTCGAAGGGCTCAACATGCTGGCGCGGCGGCGGAAGAAGGCAAAGGGCGGCGGGCACTGAGGATGACCCACCGCGGCTGACCTAATGCCCCGGCACGCCTTTCGGATGGCGGTCGCCGATCAGGCCTAGCATCACGCCTTGCTCCAGCCACGCCTTGGCGCCGGCGAGCACCAGCGCAAAACCGCCGGTCGAATCGATCGCCTGCTTGACCTGCTCATCGAGGCTGCCGGCAAAGCCGAAATTGCGGACCTCGACAAAGGTCGTGGCGCCCGGCATCTCGGTAAAGGTCCACACGACCGTGGTCGGCGGATCGCTCCATTGCATCAAGATCTTCTTGTTTTCGACGATTTCACGGACATTGACCGTCGTCGAGACGCCATACATGCGCCATTCCCAATGGATTTCCTTGCCGCTGTCCAACCTGTCGCTGCCATGGGTGAACCAGAACTTCGTCGTGATCGCCGGATCGACGAAGGCTTCGAATACGTCGGCGACCGGCCGCCTTATCAGCATGCCGGCTTCGGCGGTCGGTGTTTCGCGGATTTCCATATCGTCCTCCTTTCCACGGTGCCGCCTGTTCACCAGGCATCGGGTTCGCGCACCAGGTGAATGATGTCGGCCGGGTTGGTGATCCAGCCGCCGCGAAAGCCTTCACCCAGTGCCTCGATGGCGTCGCAGCGCACGACACCGGCCTTGGCGAGATGCTCCGCTGCGGCCGGAAAATCATCGGTGAACAGTTCCAGCCAGATCTCGGCCTGGCTCATCATCGGCGCCTCGTCGATCCACAGTCGATTGGGACCGAGTTCGAAGCCGACGGCCGGCGGTTTGGCCGTGAATGGCTTCAGGCCGATGACGTCGCGATAGAAGGCGATCGTTGCCTGGTATTGATGCGGCGGGACTTTCATCGCGATGTTGATGCCGCCGGTGATCTTCGCGGTCATTCTTACTCCATTTGCTCTCAGATGTTGTTCTCGTTGGCCGGCTCGCCCTTCATCTCGCTGCGGTAATAGCCGTCGCGCAGATTGATGCCGTATTCGACATAGGCCTTCATGCAGGCCAGCATCTGCGACCAGCCCTCGCAATTGAGGTAGGATTTCTTTAGGCCGACCGCGTCCTCGTGCCAGCCGGTTTCGGCGATGGTGACGAAGGTGCCGCCGTCGTCGAGCGGCTCGAAATTCATCTCGATGCGGGTCTTGTAGGCGGGCTCGCCGTCGGCGTCGGTCGCATCCCAGCGCAGCACGATGCGGCTGTCTTTCTCCACCTTGTCGACCTCCACGGGAACCTTGCCCCACCAGATGACGGTGGCGCCCGCCAGCAGCGGTGCGCTGGCGCCGCCGATCGTGGTGAAGTAGCCGCTGAGCTTCTTCGGATTGACGACCGCATCGAAGACTTCGGCGACGGGTTTGCCGATGCGGCCAGAAACCCTGAATCCAAGAGACATATCCACAGCTCCTTCCTTGAATGCAACGGCATTATGTTATAAAAACATAACATGTCAAGCACGGCGCAGGACGACAATGTTTTCAAGGCGCTGGCGCATCCGCGCCGGCGTGCGTTGCTGGACCGGCTGAAGGATGCGCCGCAGACCACCGGCATGCTGTGCGATGCCTTCCCAGACATGGACCGCTGCACGGTCATGCTGCATCTGAAGGTGCTGGAGGAGGCCGACCTGGTCGTGGTGCGCCGGCAGGGGCGCGAACGCTGGAACCATCTCAACGCGCTGCCGATCAAGCACATCCACGACCGCTGGATCAGTCAATATGCCACGCACGCGATCAGCATCCTCGACCGGCTGAAATCCGATCTTGAGGGATGAAAGGTTGCCGAAGCCTGCCACTTTCGGGCCTTGAGACCCTTGCGTGTCCGACGCAATGGCGCGGCTGGACGAATTGAGCCGATTTATCTATAAGCCGGCCATTCCGACAGAGAGCGCCGTACGTCCGTCCGGACGCAGCAGGACGTTCTGAAGTTTTGAATTCGAGCATTTTGCAAGGCGCCGGGTGGTTCACCAGGCCGCAGATGCTCTAGCCGAGAAAACGACAGGGGTGCCATGGCTGGCCATTCACAGTTCAAGAACATCATGCATCGCAAGGGCCGCCAGGATGCGGTGCGATCGAAAATGTTTTCCAAGCTGGCGCGCGAAATCACCGTCGCCGCCAAGAGCGGCACGCCCGATCCATCGATGAACCCGCGCCTGCGCCTTGCGGTGCAGAACGCCAAGGCGGTGTCGATGCCGAAGGACAACATCCAGCGCGCCATCAACAAGGCGTCGATGGGCGATGCCGAGACCTACGAAGCCGTTCGCTACGAGGGTTACGGGCCAGGCGGCGTCGCGCTGATCGTCGAGGTGCTGACCGACAACCGCAACCGCTCGGCGTCGAATGTGCGCGCTGCCTTCACCAAAGCCGGCGGGGCGATGGGCGAGACCGGCTCGGTTTCGTTCATGTGGGACCGCGTCGGCGAGATCTACTATCCGGCATCGGCCGGCAGCGCCGAGAAGGTGATGGACGCAGCGATCGAGGCCGGCGCCGACGATGTCCAGTCGGACGAGGAAGGCCACACGATCTATTGCGCCTTCGAGAATCTCGGCGAAGTGTCGAAGGCGCTGGAAGGCGCACTCGGCGAGGCCGAATCGGTGAAGCCGATCTGGAAGCCGCAGACCAATATCGCGGTCGACGAGGAGCGGGCACAATCGCTGATGAAGCTGGTCGCGACGCTCGAAGACGACGACGACGTGCAGAGCGTCTACGCCAATTTCGAGGTCGACGAGGAGACCTTGGCGAAGCTCAGCGCGGCGTAAGTTGAGAACGCCGCGCATCGACCACGTATCTTTCTTCTAGAGCTGTCAGTTACTGATGGGGGACGGATGACTGACACTGACGAGGCTCGTTTTTCTGACGCGATGTCCTGGCCTCGCCGGGGTGGCATATGGCGCCGGCTGTTCGCTTCGATCATCGACTATCTTATCGTCCTGATACCTCTTTACGGACTTGTAGCGGGTTTGTTTCTGCTAACTGACGGCGGAGTCAAAGGCAGCTTTTGGTTGAACTGGAGACTATGTCAGGCGGCTACGTTAAACGGAGCAAGTGATCCATCATTTGCCCGTTACGATTGGCAGATATGCAGAACGTCGCTGTTCGGTTTGACGGTCGCCGAATGGGCCCTGGGAACGGCTTCGGGCTCACAGTCTGAAGGAAATCCCTCCATCTCATTTGATTTGGATTCGCAGGGCAATATCCGACCGGCAGCATTGGATCTGGGTTTCCTCGAACTGGTCGTTCTCGCGTCTTATCTCCTTGTCATGGAGTTGACCTCTGGCCAGCCAATCGGCAAGCGGTTCGCGGCGCTCATAGTGCATGACCAGGATGACAAAAATAGAATCGGACTGCCCGTACGAAAGGCTGTTCGGCGGCAGGGAATGAAATTTCTCGGCGCTTTGCCCATAATGTTCATGGGAGGGTGGTACACTGTTCAGGCTTGGGGCAGCGCTCCTGGGGTCGCGCAGGACTTCTCCCGGCTGGAGATTGTCGGTGCATACGCCGCGTTGGTCTTGGTTATGGTCTGGCCGATCTGGATCGCAATATCCATAGCTCTTGGCAACGACCCGATACACGATCGATTTGCCGTAACCACAGTTCGCGCAGATGAGACCGAGACATGAACGTGTCAGACAGAGCCCGCGTCCGCATCACCTATTGCACCCAGTGCCTGTGGCTGCTCAGGGCCAGCTGGATGGCGCAGGAGCTGCTGTCGACCTTCGGCACCGATCTGGGCGAAGTGACGCTGGTGCCCGGCACCGGCGGCATCTTCACCATTTCCTGCAATGACACGCTGGTCTGGGACCGCAAGCGGGACGGCGGTTTCCCCGACGCCGCAAAGCTCAAGCAACTGGTTCGCGACGTCATCGATCCGGATCGCGATCTGGGCCATGCCGACCGCAAGGGCGATAAGTCAAAAGACCCTGCCTGAGGCCTTTTACACTTCCGTCCTGCATTCACCGCCAGGCGAAGATGAAGCAGCCCAGCGCCACGATGGCGGTGATGGTGCGGACATGGTTCCACATCACCCAGTCCCTGAGATAAGTGGCCCATACTGCAGCGCCGTTGGCGCTTGTCGGATCGACGGCGGCCAGGGCGTTGTTGAGCGGCACGTTGAACATCATCGTCACGATCGGGTTGCCGACGAGGTAGATCAGGGCGCCGGCGAGGAGCCAGAATGCACCCGGTTGGCTCCAGCCGATAAGAGCGCCGGCGGCAAGGACAAGACAGACCAGCCCGGTGCCGAAAAGCGCGGTCATGAATGCCGGCGTAATCACGGTGATGTTGATCGAATTCATGGCGGCGATGCCGCCTCCGGCAGGCAAGCGGCCGAGCGCCGGCATGATAAAGTTGGAGAAGGCGAAGAAAACGCCGCCGACAACGCCTGAGCCAATGGCAGCGACGAAAGTGAGGGTGGGAAGCAGTTTCATGATCATGTCAGTTGCTCCAGATGCCGGTTGAGGCGGTTTCGGTTGCGTAGGCGGAAAAGTCCTTTGGGGCGCGGCCGAGCACGCGCTCGACGCCGTCTGTCAGCGACTCGTTGCGGCCGTCGAGGACTTCGGTGAACAGCTCGTTGAGCAGCCACGCGAACTCGGCCGGCAACTCATGCTCGGCGATGGCGGCGGTGAACTCGGCGTGTGAAATCCGCTTGAAACGAATGTCGCGGCCGACGGCCCTGCCGATTTCGGCGACCGCGTCGGCGAAGCTCAGCAGCCGCGGCCCGGCCAACTCGTAGAGCTGGCCGATATGGCCCTGCCGGGTTAGTACGGCAAAGGCGGCGTCCGCGATATCGTCGGCATCGACGAATGGCTCACCGACATTGCCGACCGGCAACGCCACCTCGCCCTCGCGCAGGGCATCCACGAGAAACCCCTCACTGAAGTTCTGGGAAAACCAGGCGCAGCGCAGGATCGTCCAATCGGCGCCTGAGGCTTTCAGCATCTCTTCGGCACGTTGCGCTTCCGTTTCGCCGCGCCCCGACAGCAGCACCAGCCGGCGCACACCACACTGCACGGCAAGGCGAGAGAAGACGCCGACCGTGTCGGCCGCGCCGGGCACCGCAAGATCAGGATAGTAGCTGATGTAGACGGCGCCGACACCATCAAGGGCGGGTTCCCAAGTGGCTTTGTTTTCCCAGTCGAAGGGTGGCGTGCCCGAGCGCGAGCCTATCCGTACCGGTAGGCCCCGCGCCGTCAGCCGCTCGGCGAGGCGACGGCCGGTCTTGCCGGTGCCGCCGAGGATCAAAGTTGGTCTCGTTACAGTAGGGTTCATGTCGATTTTCCTCAGTTTGAAATGTGAGTAATCCTCACATTTGCAAAACGTGATAAACCCTCGTATTTTGCGAGTCAAGCCAATTTGTTGATTCTTCGTCGGGAGACAGTGATGGAAGGCTCTGCCGTATCGGATTCACAGGACGGCCAGATCGCATCGCCGCGCCGGGCACCGAGCCAGCAGCGCAGCCGCGAGCGGGTCGAGCGCATGCTGGCCGCCGCCTCGGCGCTGATCGCCGAGCAAGGCAGCGACGCCATGCGCATGGGAGTGGTGGCCGAGAGGGCTGGCGTGTCGATCGGCTCGCTCTACCAGTTCTTCCCGGACAAGCGGGCAATCATCTGGGCGCTGGCCGAGCGCTACACCGCGGAAAGCCAGGCCTGCATTGCCACGGCATTGGCGGAGGTCAGGGACGCCGAAGGCCTGTGGAAGGCGTTTTCGGAACTGGTGGATACCTACTACGGAATGTTCCTGGCGGAGCCGGTGATGCGCGATATCTGGTCGGGCACGCAGGCCGACAAGGCGCTGCGCGAGCTTGAGCTTGCCGACAGCCGGGCCAACGCCGAATTCCTCACTGCGGTGCTGAAAAGGCTGCGGCCGTCTGCCGATCCGGCGGCGCTGGAAGCGACGGCATTTCTCATCTGGCAGCTGGGCGAAGCCGCCATGCGGCTGGCGATCTCGGTCGGGCGAGAAGAAGGCGACAGGCTGGTTGCCGCTTACAAGCGAATGGCGCTGCGCGAGCTGGTGGACGGGTAGGCCGCCGTGCTCGTAGGGACAGGCCGTTAGGTGGTGGCGATCAACTGCGGAAGCGGGGCGCTGGCCCTCATCTGCCTGCCGGCACCTTCTCCTCGTTAGAGACGGGAAGAAGGGGGAACTCCAGCGCCGGCGACCCCTCGCCCCGTTCTTCACGAGGAGAGGGTAAGGGTGAGGGGCAGCGCCAAACCTGAGATGATTGCCGCTGAGGCCCAATCAATAAAAAACCCGCCACGAGGGCGGGTTTCTCGATCAGCGAAACGCCAGTGCTTAGAGGCCGAAACCTTCGAAACGCTTCTTGAACTTCGACAGGCGGCCACCGCGGTCGAGCAGGGTCTGCTGGCCGCCGGTCCAGGCCGGATGAGTGGTCGGGTCGATATCGAGGTTCATCGTATCGCCTTCCTTGCCCCAGGTCGAACGGGTCATGTATTCGGTGCCGTCGGTCATGACGACCTTGATGGTGTGATAGTCGGGATGGATGTCGGTCTTCATGGGTCTGTTCCTGGCTTGCCGGGTGCTGCCGACGGGCTGAAGCCTGCGTCGATGCGCCCCTTTTTAAAACTCGAAGCCGCAGCTATTGAGGAGCCACGGCTTCTAAAACGGTCGGCGAGCCTATACATCAGCCGGAATTGAATCACAAGGCCGCGGCAAGCGCATATTGATGGCGCAAACCTCAAAGGGCCAAAGGAAACGGGTCATGGCGAACATCAGCGGCGATGCAGACGAGCGCAAGCGCTCGCTGAGGCCGCTGCAGCGCCTGTTTCCCTATATCATGCATTACCGCAAAATGGTCATCGGCGCGATCGCCTCGCTGGCCGTCGCGGCGGCGACGACACTGGCGCTGCCGCTGGCCGTGCGGCGGATGATAGATCACGGCTTTTCCGCTTCCGATTCCAGCTTCATTGCCGAATATTTCGCCATGCTGGTGGTGATGGCCGCCGTGCTGGCGGCGGCGTCTGCCAGCCGCTACTATTTCGTCATCACGCTTGGCGAGCGCGTCGTTGCCGATATCCGCCGCGATGTCTTTGCCCACGTCACTACGCTGTCGCCCTCCTTCTTCGATACGGCCCAGTCGGGCGAGATCGTCTCGCGGCTCGCCGCCGACACGACGCAGGTCAAATCGGCCGTCGGTGCCACCGCCTCGGTGGCTTTGCGCAACGTCATCCTTGGCCTCGGCGCCGTGGCGATGATGGTCTTCACCAGCCCAAAACTGTCCGGCCTGGTTATCGCGGCCATTCCGCTAATCGTGCTGCCGCTGGTCGCCTTCGGCCGCTCGGTGCGGCGCAAGTCACGGCTGGCGCAGGATACTCTGGCCAATGCCACCGCCTACGCCAGCGAGCAGATCGGCGCGGTGCGCACCCTGCAGGCCTTCACCAACGAGAAGCTTGTAACCGGGTATTTTTCATCCGCCGTGGAAGCAGCGTTCGAAGCGGCGCGGGCCTCGATCTTTGCCCGCTCCTTTCTCACCTTCTTCGCCATCTTCATGATCTTTTCGTCGGTCGTGGCGGTGCTGTGGTTCGGTTCGCGCGACGTGCTCGACGGCACGCTGTCGCCGGGCACGCTTGGCCAATTCCTGCTCTATTCGGTGTTCGCCGCCGGCGCGCTCGGCGCCCTGTCGGAAGTCTGGGGCGAACTGTCCCAGGCAGCGGGCGCCGCCGAACGGCTGACCGAGATCCTGGCCGAGAAACCCGCGATCCAGGCGCCCGCCGATCCGACGCCGCTGCCGGCAAAGGCGAGAGGCGCGGTCAGCTTCGACGATGTCTCCTTCTCCTATCCGGCCCGGCCCGACCGCGCCGCCGTCCATGGCCTGAGCTTTCAGGTCAAACCCGGTGAGACGGTGGCGATCGTCGGGCCATCCGGCGCCGGCAAGAGCACGGTGTTTTCGCTGCTTCTGCGCTTCTACGATCCGGAGGCCGGCAGGATCGTCATCGACGGGGTCGATCTGCGCGAGGCCGATCCGGCCGCGATCCGCGCGCGCATCGCCATCGTGCCGCAGGACGTCACCATTTTTGCGGCGAGCGCGCGCGACAATATCGGCTTTGGCCGGCCCGGTGCTAGCCAGGCCGAGATCGAGGCGGCGGCGAAGGACGCGCTTGCCGACGAGTTCATCCTGAAGCTCGAAAAAGGCTATGACAGCCAGGTCGGCGAGCGCGGCGTGACGCTGTCGGGCGGCCAGCGCCAGCGCGTGGCGATCGCCCGTGCCATTCTGCGCGATGCGCCGATCCTTCTGCTCGACGAGGCGACCTCGGCACTCGATGCCGAAAGCGAGACGCTGGTGCAGACGGCGCTGGACCGGCTGATGCAGGGCCGCACCACGATCGTCATCGCCCATCGGCTGGCAACCGTGCTGAAGGCCGATCGCATCCTGGTTATGGATGGCGGCCGCATCGTCGAGGAAGGCACGCATCAGAGCCTGGTCGCCAAGGGCGGCATCTATGCGCGGCTGGCCAAGCTGCAGTTCGATACCGGTGCGAATGCTTTCAGGGGCGCGGCCGAGTAGGTCTGCCCGCGACGGCCGGGATTCTTCAGCTACCGAAAGCTCGGCGTTTGCCGCGTCGATAGGCGATGAACAGGGGAACGCCGACAAGCAACGACAACAAAAGCATGCTGGCGACGGTCTGTCGCTGCTCCTTTGCCGGATCGCTGAGCTGCACATCGGCAGGCGGCTCTTCATAGGTAAAATCGTACTGCCAGCGAATTTGGTCTGCGACGTCATCGACGGTTTTCAGATAATCGGCAATCGCCTTGGCCGGCACTTCACTTGCCAGCGTCTGAAAGTTCCATTCAACTTGAAATTCGGTGGGCGTGTTGGACCAGGACGCCTTGAGAGACAGGTAGGGCGTCACGACGTTTTTCATCGATTCGCCGGAAAACCTCGCCTTGAGGTTGCGCACGGTCACCTTGTGGCGGCGGTAGAACTGGGAGCCGAGGGAGACGGGCCCGGTTCGGTCGACGATTGTCGGGGTTGGAAGAGAGTTGTTGCCGAGATCGGCCGCGCGGATCGGGAAATTCTTTGCCAGATCGTTGGCCGCCAGCGCCTCCGCCGGCAAGCGATAACTTTCCTTCACGCTCACTATGTTGCCGTCGCGGCGATCCACGATTTCCGGCTTGGCGATGGTTTGGATGCCCGGATATTGCTTGTTGTAGTATTTCAGGTAGGCGTCCGAAACCTCGCTCAGCGACCGGCTGGCGAAATTGCCGCGCATCCAATCGGCATCGGCGTCCTCATATGTCGAGAAGACCGTCAGCACCAAGGGATCGCCCGGTTTGCGCGGAAAGTCGAATTCCTCGGCGATCTGGATCGATGGGCTGGTGAGCACAGGGCTCGGCATCTTCTCCAACCCGCCGGTGCTGGAAAGCGGCAGCGCGAAGCCGTAGTCCGGCTGTGCGAGATTGTGCGCCCTGCCGCCCTGAAGATAGTTCGTGGCGTCCAGCCAATATGTCTTTGCTCCGATCCTTGCCTTGACTATGGCATGGTCGAAATCGCGGAGCGCCGGCAGATGCTGGTCCAGGGCCCGTCCCTCGTCGAGATCGGCCAAGGCGACCTCGGCAGCAATGCCAAGCCGCACAAGCGACGAAACCAGCAGCAGGGCCTTGTCCTTGCAGTCACCGAACCCGCTCAGGATGACCGTCGCGGGATCACGCGGAACGTAGGAACCGGCACCCATCGACAGGCTTACATAGCGGATCTGGTCCTGCACCAACCGCGTTGCCTCGACCATTCGGTCCTCCGGCGCCGGATGCCGCAGAGCGATGTCATCGAGCTTTGCGGCAAAAGCCGGGGGGAAAACGGTCGCTGGCTTGTAATAGGGCGCAACGGCATCGACCACACTTTGCCAATTCGCGGTAGACGCGACATCGATGGAGCCCCAGCCTGGATAGGTCACGGGCAGGTTGTCCTCGACATTGACCGGTTTCGGGTTTGGAATTTCCCATAGATAAGTGGTGTCCGGCCCAGTCGGGGAGATTGAGGGCTTAAGTCGGGTTCCCCTTGTCTTGATCTGGAGCGGCTGGCCCGAAGGCCAAATGATGCTTGTGCGGAGAAGCGCTACCGGCTCTTCCCATTCGGTGGAGAAATTCTTGAAGAAAAGGTCCTTGCCGACCAGCGGTGTTACTTCGTAGGTCGACCCGTAATCGACGATGTCGCCGGCACGCACGTCATCGATGTTGACATGTGCAGTCAGCCAGCCGTCGAAGACGCCTTTCTCGGCGTCTCTTTCCCTGCGGAAGATGTCGAATTCGACGCCTTCCAGCCGGTCCAGAACGGCGCCATCGCGGATGATGTGAAGATGGTTGAGCGTGACCTTGTGCCGGGACGGATCGAACTGCAGATCGATACTCGCGCCACGATCCAGGCCGGGACGGTCGACGATCTTATAGACGGTGCGCGAGTACTCGACATAGCCGCCGGCGCGATGCTTGATCTGGTCGTCCGAGAGCAGCCATGAAACGCCATTCTTGATTTGATCCGATCGGGCGGGATCGGCAGCCGGAATATCAAGCTGCTTTACCCAGCTTTCTGCCGGACCCTTGAAAACCATGTCGTCGGACATGGCCGGAGAACTCAGACCGATCAATAAGATGAAAAATACCAATGGGGGCCAGAAAGACTTCACCCTATGAAAACTGTAACAGGCAGACATCTACGCTCGCCCAACTTGGAAGAACTCCTTTTTCAGAGGCTTTCCCACCAAAGTAAAGGCCAGTTTCGCGGATTTCCGCGGTCACCGCGGCAAGAGCCGGGAATAGACGGAGCGGCTCACTTCCCGTACCGCTTCTTCAGGTGATTGGTGAAATGCACGGCATTGAGCTTTTCGCCGGTGGCGCGTTGGAGCAGTTCCGGCGTCGACCAGCGCGAGCCTTGCGACCAGATCCTTTTGCGGCGCCAGTCGTTGATCGCGGCGAAATCGCCCTTGGCGAGGTCTTCGTCGGCTGAAGGATGATCTCTGGTCAACGCCGCCCATTGCTGTGCCGCCATCATGGCGCCGAGCGTGTAGGAGGGGAAATAGCCGAAGGCGGCACCCGGCCAGTGGACGTCCTGCATCGGACCATCAGCCGGATTGTCTGATGTCGACAGGCCGAGATAATCGCGCATTTTGGCATCCCAGGCCTCGGGCAGGTCTGCTGCTTCCAGCCGTCCCGAGACAAGCTCCTGCTCCAGCTCGTAGCGCAGGATGACGTGCAGCGGATAGGTGACCTCGTCGGCATCGACACGGATCAGGCCGCGCTCGACCCGGTGCACATGCGGCAGGATGTCGTCGATCGTCCAGATCTCACCAAGGTGTCTTTCGAGCACCGGCAGCGCCCAGCGCCAGAATTCTGGATTGCGGCCGATCTGCTTTTCGACGAACAGGCTCTGGCTTTCATGCACCGCCATGCCGCGCGCTTTGCCAAGCGGCCAGTGCGCCCACGCCTTCGGCAGGTTCTGCTCGTACAGCGCATGGCCGGTCTCGTGCAGCACGCCCATCAGCGCCGACAGGAAATCCGAGGTCTTGTAGCGGGTGGTGATGCGCACGTCGCTCGGCACCCCGCCGCAGAAAGGATGGTGCGAAACCGACAGCGAGCCGTGGGTGAGGTCGAAGCCGACTGCCGCCATCATGGCGAGGCCGAGCTCGCGCTGCTTGTCCAAGGGGTAGCTGCCGGAAAGTGGCTTCAGCGGATGTTTCGCCAGCCGCTCTTCCTGCACGGCCAGTGCCTCCGGTACGAAGCCTTTCAGGAAGGCTTTCAACTCGGCAAACACAGGCGTGATGTCGGCGGTGCGATTGCCCGGGTCATATTGCTCCATCAGCGCGTCGTAAGGCTCGAGCCCGAGTACCTCGGCGCGAAGTGCCGCCTCCTCGCGGACTAGCGCCACGACGCCTTCCAGCGCCGGCAGGAAGCCGGCCCAGTCGTTCTTGGCGCGCAGGTCGCGCCAGAGCTGCTCGGAGCGCATGCGCGCGGTCGTCTGGCGCTCGACGAACTCGACCGGCAGGCAGGTCAGGTTGGTGTATTGCCGGCGGAATTCCCTGACCGCGGCCTGCTGCTCTTCGTTCAGCGCTTCCTGCTCGGCCGCCGCGATCCAATCGGCAATCTCCGGCGCAGTCGCCCGGGCATGGTGCATGCCGGCAAGCGCCGACATTGCCTCCGCGCGCTTCTCGCCGCCGCCGACCGCCATATGGGTCGCTTCATCGGCGCCGAGGATGGCAAGGGCGTGTTCCAGTGCTTCGAGCTTGTGGCCGAGGTCGTCGAGTTTTTGAAAGGACATTGTGGGTTCCGCTGATTTGACGGCGAGAAAAGATATCAATGCAAAACTGTTGGCAACCCCGAAAGCCGCCCGCGACCGACGCCGTGCCGGCAGTGCTGGCGCTGATTGCGCAGGCGTTGGGCTAGCGCATGATTCCCTGAACCGAAAGCTGGACAAGGATCATGCGCAAAAATCAATTGCCACAGCGCCGGGCGCTGCGGCCGGTTTCAGCCGCCTGGATAGGTTGGGCCATAGCCGTTCGGATAGTATCCGCCATCGGCGCCGTTGCCGATGAGGAAGGCACTGCCGGTATCAGCGCGCACCTTTTGGCTGACATCGTCGAGCTGCGCCAGCAACTGCTGATCTTGCGTGCTCGGCATCGTTCCCTCGCGTGCGGCCCACTCGGCGGCCCGGTCGAGTTGAGCGACCTGCGTGCGCAAGTCACGCGCCTCGCCCGGCTCGAGCTTGTTCGCCTGGATGGCGCCCTGGATACCTGTCTCCACGCTCTGGATCTGATTGATCAAGGCCGTCTCGCGTGGGCCGGCGTAAGCGCCGGCAAACGGAACGAGGAGAAGTGTGGCGAGCGCAGCGGTCCTAAAATTCCTGGGAGCGAAGAAGCGCATGGTTGCGTCTCCTTTACTGCGGAAGGCGGTGGTTGGGAGGGGCCCTGCCTTCCGGCCGCGGGCCGTCAGGTTCCGTCGCGTCGCGATGAGCGGTTCTACCGCCGGCGGTTCTCGGCCCATGACCAAGGCTAAAAGGCCACGGCGGCAAAATGTAATTAAAAAAGGTAATTTTTTCAGCTCTTGCCGCTGCCGCACCAGTGCACTAAATGCCGCCGACTTGAGCCGGCTCGCCCTGGCGCATGATATAAGCCAAAGGCTTGCAGATCACCGCTCGGTCAGCTTCAGCTCGATACGGCGGTTTTTGTTGCGCGCCTCTTCGGTATCGGCGGGGTCGAGCGGCTGGAATTCGCCGAAGCCGGCCGCGACCAGCCGGTTGGCCGGCACGCCGTTCTCGATCAGGAACTTGACCACCGAGGTCGAGCGCGCCGTCGACAATTCCCAATTGTCGCGGTAGCGGCCGGTGCCGGAGAGCGGCTTGTTGTCGGTGTGGCCATCGACGCGCAGCACCCAGTTGATCTCCGGCGGGATTTCCTTTTGCAATTCGATGATGGCATCGGCAAGCTTCTTCATCTCGACCTTGCCGGCATCGTTGATCACTTCGGAGCCGGTCGGGAAAAGCACTTCCGACTGGAAGACGAAGCGGTCGCCGACGATACGGATGTTCTCGCGGTCGGCGAGAATTTCACGCAAGCGGCCGAAGAAATCGGACCGGTAGCGGTTCAGCTCCTGCACGCGTTGCGCCAGTGCGACGTTGAGGCGGCGGCCGAGATCGGCGATCTTGGTGTTGGATTCGCGGTCGCGCGTTTCGGACACGTCGAGCGCTTGTTCGAGCGCTGCGATCTGCTTGCGCAGCGCCGAAATCTGCTGGTTGAGGATCTCGACCTGGCTCAGCGCCTGCTGGCTGATCTGGCGCTGGCTGTCGAGCTCGCCGGAAAGGGCCGTTGCGCGCTGGTTGGCGGCATCGCCGGCACCGGCGCCTTGCGCCAGCAATTGCTCGAGCCGGCTTTTTTCGGCCTCCGATGCGGATAGCGATGCCTGCAAATTGGCAAGGGTGTCTTCCTTGTCCTGTGTCGTCGAGCGCTCCAGCGCCAGAAGCTGGGTCAACTCATTGATCTGCGAGTTGAGGCGGTTGAGCACCGTGTCCTTGCCGGAGATCTCGCGGCCGAGCAGGAATTGCGCCAAAACGAAAACCGTGAGCAGGAACATGATCGCCAACAGCAGCGTCGACAGCGCATCGACGAAGCCCGGCCAGTAATCGATGCGGCGGTCGGAGCGCCGGCCTCGCGCCAACGCCACGTCAATGCACTCCAGGCTTCTTCAAGGCGTCGGCGATCTTCTCCAGGGTGTTGCGCATCGCCTTCTGCTCGTCGGACTGGGCCTCGACCCAGTCGCGCATGATCTGCTGTTCCGAGCGCATGTTCTTGACCAGGCCGGAAATGCCGTCGGCGAGATTGGCCATGGCAGTGGCCACGCGCGGATTGGAGCCGCCGCCATTTTCCTGCAGAGTGCGCAGCTTTTCCGACAACAGCCGGATTTCCTCGGAGGGTTCGGTCCTCGCCGCGTCGGCAACGACGATGTCGGAGGACAGGTCGGTGACCGAGGACAGCCAGTTTTCGAGTTCGGTATAGAAGCGCGTCTGGGCGCGGCCGGCCTGCAGGTCGAGGAAGCCGAGCACCAGCGAGCCGGAGAGGCCAAACAGCGAGGACGAGAAGGCGGTGCCCATGCCGGCCAACGGCGCGGAAAGTCCCTGCTTCAGGGATTCGAGCACGGCGGCGGCATCGCCGGTGCCGGGATCGAGCGACTCGATGGTTTCGCGGATCGAGCCAATCGTATTGAGCAGGCCCCAGAAGGTGCCGAGCAGGCCGAGGAACACCAGCAGTCCGACAAGGTAGCGCGACGTGTCGCGGCTTTCGTCGAGGCGGGTGGCGATCGAATCCAGCATGGTGCGCATCGAACTGGTTGAGAAGGCAATCGTCGAGGAGCGGCCGATCATCGCCTTCATCGGCGCCAGCAGCACCGGCTCGGTTGTCTCGGAACCGGCGCGGAACGAGTTGACCCAGCGCACCTCGCGGAACAGCCGGCCGACCTGGACGAAGGCCAGCAGGATGCCGACCGCCAGCACGCCGATGATCAGGCCGTTGAGACCGGGATTGGTGACGAAGGCGGTCGAGATCTGGCGCGTCAGGATGGCGGCGATAAAGGCCACGATGAACAGAAAGATCACCATGGTCAGCAGAAACACCTGCGGACTCGACAATTTGTGCGGATCGTAGATCAGAACGTCGGAGCGCCTGCCCATGCCGAAGGATCTGAGAAGAGTCATCCGTGCCCCGTTTCCGATGCCGTCGCCGCCGATCAATTTGTGTTTGCGACTCTAAACGGAATTGTGACGAAATTGAATGGCGCTTGGCAATATTGCCACTGTCCGCGACCGGAGGTCAAAGCCGGTTGATGACCAGGCAGTCGACCATGGCGGCCAGATGCAGGCCGGCGCCGGTGACGACAAAGCCATGCCACAGCGCATTGTGGAAGCGCAGGCCCCTCCAGGCGAAGAAGATCACGCCGCAGGAGTAGACGATGCCGCCGGCAACGATGAGCGCGATCGATGTCGCCGGCAGCGTCCGCACGAGCGGCTCCACCAGAACGAGACCGCTCCAGCCGATGGCTAGATAGAAGACGATCGCCAGCCGATCGAAACGGCCGGGAAGAAAGACCTTGATGGCGATGCCGACCGCCGCGGCGGTCCAGACCAGGAGGATCGTCGAAACGGCCAGCGGCGAGCCGCCGAGCTGGGCCAGGAAAGGCGTGTAGGTGGCAGCGATCAACAGGTAGATCGCGGCATGGTCGAAGCGCCGCAATATCCATTTTGCCGGCGACGACACCGGCCAGACATTGTAGGCCAGCGAAATCGACAGCACGGTGAGCAGCGAGACCACATAGAATGCGGCGGCGACATATTCGCCGGGGCCGGTTCGATAGGCGGCCAGTGCCAGCAGCGTCGAGCCCGCAGCGATCGCCAGCACGATGCCCACGGCGTGGACAATACCGTCGGCGATGATCTCGGCGCGCGAGTAATGCCAGCGCCCCATGAAGGGAATGTCGAGCTGGGAGAATTCGCTCTGGGATTTGGGCCGGCTGTTCGTCATCGATGATCCTGCGTCGCCTTATCTGGGCGGCCGCGGGCGAGTATTTCAAGCTTTGGTTGCGGTTTTGCGACTGCGGCGCTTCAGCGCGGCGCGCCTCTATCAGCTGGCTGAGAGTGGCCTTTTTATGGTCTTCAACAGCGCGCGCTGGATGAGTTCGTTGCCGGCAACCAGCGAACCGGCGTTCAGCACGTCCTGTCCCCCGGCGAAATCGGAGACGAAACCGCCCGCCTCGCGGATCAGCAAGATGCCGGCGGCGACATCCCAGGCCGACAGGCCGGTTTCCCAGAACCCGTCCATGCGGCCGGCGGCGACGTAGGCGAGATCGAGCGAGGCGGAGCCGAGACGGCGGACGCCAGAAACCTCGGCCATGACATTGCGCAACTCGATGAGGAAATTGCCGTGCTGGCCACGCCCGAGATGCGGCATGCCGCAGCCGATCACCGCATCGACCAGCTTGGTACGGCCGGCGACGCGCAGCCGGCGGTCGTTCATGAAAGCGCCGCCGCCGCGCTCGGCGGTATAGAGCTCATCCATCGCCGGATTGTAGACGACCCCGGCGACGATCTGGCCCTGGCGCTCCAGCGCGATTGAAACGGCAAAGAGCGGAATGCCGTGCAGGAAATTGGTGGTGCCGTCGAGCGGGTCGACGATCCAGCGGTGCTGGCCGTCGTCGCCCTCGATCACGCCGCGTTCCTCCATCAGGAAGGCGTAGCCGGGCCGCGCCTTCGACAGTTCGGCAAAGACGATGTCTTCGGCCTTGCGGTCGGCCTGGCTGACATAGTCGCCTGGCCCCTTCATCGAGACCTGCAGGTTCTGCACTTCGCCGAAGTCACGCGACAGGGAGCGGCCGGCCTTCATTGCGGCCTGGACCATGACATTGAGGATCGCGGAACGCGCCATTGTGTTTCTTCCTGCTGCCCGCGCTTTAGTCGGCGCGGCGCACGTAAGTGATTTCGTTGGTATCGACGATGATGCGCTCGCCCGAGCCGATGAACGGCGGCACCAGCACGCGGATGCCGTTTTCGAGTATCGCCGGCTTGTAGGACGAGGCTGCCGTCTGGCCCTTCACCACCGGGTCGGCCTCGGTGATGGTCAACGTGACATAGTCGGGCAGCGAAATGCCGATCGGCCTTTCGTCATAGAGCTGGACCGTGACCATCATGCCGTCCTGCAGGAAGGCGGCGCGATCGCCGACGAACTCCTTTTGCAGTTCGAGCTGCTCATAGCTTTCGGTGTCCATGAACACCAGCGCGTCGCCCTGTTCGTAGAGGAAAGAAAAATCCTTTAGATCGAGCCGGATCTGCTCGACCGTTTCGGCCGAACGGAAGCGCTCGTTGAGCTTGGTGCCGTTGATCAGGTTCTTGAGCTCGACCTGGTTGTAGGCGCCGCCCTTGCCGGGCTTGACGGTGTTGGTCCTGACCGCCACCCAAAGGCCGCCATCATGCTCGATGACATTGCCGGGACGGATTTCGTTGCCATTGATCTTGGCCATGGTGAGGTGATCCGGAAATGAGATGATCGCCGCAAAGGGCAATTTGGCGCCTCCAAGACCACAAATCGCCAGCAGAGGCAAGGAGCGCCTTTCAGGTGAAGCGGGAACGAAGCTGGCCCGGCAACGCGGCGCGGCAGCCTCAGTCCGTCCCGACGGTTGCGGTGACCGCCTCGGTCACCGCGTCGGCAACCTTTCTCAAAAGATGCAGGTGCGGCGAACGTAGGACGACAATTCGCAGCGACAGCTCGAGGCCGGGAGCGTCGACCAGGGCAATACCCTGCGGCAGCTTTTCCCGCAGCAGCCGCCTGGGCAGCAGGCCAAGGCCTTGGCCTCGACGAACCCAGTCGATCTGCAGCACGCTGTCCTGAATCTCGGCGCCGACGATCAACCTGTGGCCGCCCTCGGCAAGGGCAGCCGCCAGCCGCCGGCGCGCGTCGCAAGGTTCAGGGCTGAGGACCCAGGGCATGGTCTTGACGCCAGCTTGCCGGCCGGTGTTTTCGGCAGCGATGATGCCGAGGGGCTCGGTTCCGACAACACCGTCGCCGGCTTTGGAATTGCTGCCGTCCAGGATGAAGGCGAGGTCGAGCTGTCCGCGCTTGTGCTGGTCGGCCAGCTCAAGACTCCAGCCGCTCTTCAGCCGCAGCGAGACCTTCGGAAACCGCGCCACGGCATCAGCGATAGCGGCGGCCACAGCTTTGTCGCAAAGTCCATGCGCGAGGCCGAGCCGCAGCAGGCCCTCCGGTTCGTCGCCCTTGGCGAATGATCTCAGCGCGTCGACCGCGGCGAGAATGTCCTTGCCGCGTGCCAGCACTTCTACGCCGGCCGGGGTCAGTCGCGACGGTTTCAGCCGGCGGTCGAGCAATTCCGTGCCGAGCATTTCCTCCAGCCGCTGGATCTGGCGGGTGACGGCCGGCTGCGTCAATGGCAGGCGTCGAGCCACCTTCTGAATCGAACCCTCCTCGGCAAAGAGGGCCAGTGTTTTCAATTCTTCAAGCACGATACACCAGAACATGTCATAGAAGCATAATTATTCTGAACATTATGAATTTGAAATCCGATGGGTTGCAAGCGATTTTCCTCCGGCAGGACCCAGCCGGAAAGGGACGACGATGAAAGCGATCGAATTGCGGAGCCCGGGCGGCTTCGAGAACCTCAAAATGGTCGAGCGGCCGATGCCTGGACCAGGGCGTCAGGAGATGATTGTGAAAGTCAAGGCCACGGCGCTGAACTACCGCGATGCCGAGATCGTCCGCGGCAGCTATCACACGAAGTTTGCATTGCCGCTGGTGCCGCTGTCGGACGGCGTCGGCGAAGTCGTTGCCATCGGCGCCGAGGTCAGCCGGTTCAAGATCGGCGACCGGGTCTGCGGCACCTTCTGGCAACGCTGGGTCGGTGGCAGTTTCGCGATGGCTGAGCCCTCCTACCAACGCGGCGGCCCAATCGACGGGCTGCTCAGCGAATTTGCCCGGCTCGACGAACAGGCGGCGGTGCTGGCGCCGGCCAATCTGAGCGACCTCGAAGCAGCGACGCTGCCATGCGCCGGCGTGACGGCATGGCACGCGCTGTTTACGGAGGGCAGCGTCAAACCCGGCGACACCGTGCTTTGCCTCGGCACCGGCGGCGTTTCGCTGTTTGCGGTGCAGTTCGCGGCCGCTGCCGGGGCGCGCGTCATCGTGACGTCGAGCAGCGACGAGAAGCTTGCGCGGGCAAAGCAACTTGGCGCGCAGGATGGCGTGAACTATCGCAGCATCCCCGATTGGGCATCGGCCGTGCTGGGATTGACCGATGGCCGCGGCGCCGACCATATCATCGAGGTTGGCGGACCGCAGAGTTTTGCACAATCCCTGAGGGCAGCGGCGCGCGGCGCCCAGATCAACGTCATCGGCTATCTCGGCGGCAGTGACGGCGCCATCAACCCGCTCGACATCTTCCGCCGGCAGGTCCGGGCGCGAGGCATACCGGTGGGCTCACGCGAATCCTTCGAGGCGATGAACCGCGCCATTGTCGTCAACCGGTTGAGACCGGTGATCGACCGGGTTGTGCCGTGGAGCCAGGCCGCCGAAGCCTTTCGGTACCTTGAACACGGCTCGCCCTTCGGCAAGGTCGTGCTCGATCATACGCAGTGAGCCCGCCTGACGAGCCCGGGTGCGATGAGTCGCGAGATCGCGATCAGGGCAGGCGGTTGGCCCGTTGCAGCGCCTGCTGTGTCTGCTCGTCGGTCAGGCCCTGCAGGAAATCGTCCATTTCTTGGTCGATGAGCCCGGCGCGGCGGGCGACAACATACCAGGCGCCGGCTAGGATCAGATCCGGATCGGTGCCGATGCCGTTCATGTAGAGCTTGGCGAGACGGTTCTGGGCAGCGACATTGCCGCCTTCTGCGGCCTGCTTCATCCAGTTGAAGCCGGATTTCAGGTCGCGTGCGCCGCCGCGCCCCTCGATCATCCAGGTGGCGAGATCGATCTGTGCGGTGTCATAGTTCTGCCGCGCGGCCTGTGCCAGCAGGCCGCGGGCGCGGACATCGTCGCGCGGCTTGCCGCCGGCGCCGTTGGCGTAGACCTGTGCCATCGCATATTGTGCGTCGGCAAGCCCGGTCGCGGCAGCGCGCTCGTAATAGGATACGGCTTTGGCAATACCGGCATCGCCGGGCTCCTGCTCGACCATCAGCTGCGCAAAATTGAACTGCGCCAGGCGGTTGCCGGCCTCGGCGGCGGCCTGCATCAGCGCATAGGCTTCCTTTTCGTCCTTTTTGACGTAGCGGCCGTCGAGCAGCATCAGCGCATACTGGAATTGCGATTCCGGCACGCCCTGCTCGGCGGCAAGCGCATACCACTTCGCCGCCCCAGCCGCGTCGACCGGCACGCCGAGGCCGCGCGACAGTATCTCGGCCACCAGCGTCTGTGCCGCCGGATCGCCGTTTTGAGCACGGGACAGCGCAAGATTGTAGGCCGTCTTGTAGAGCCCGCGCTGAAAGGCGCCGTAGGCGGCGTCGGACGGCTTTGCGCCGAAGCGGTCGGGGTTGATGGTATCGGCCGACGGCAACGGGGCGGTCGTGGCGGGCTGCGGCAATTGTGCGGCGATCGGCTTATCGGCAGGTTCGCTGGAATCCGGCCTGGGCTGCGGTAGCGGAACGGGTTCCGCCGCTATCGCCTGCGTCACGGCCGTTGCAAGAAAGGCGCTGAAAAGGATTTTCCGCGAGAGCACGTCAGTCCTCGAAGCGCGGCGCGGTTTCGTCGAGCAGCGCGTTGGCGGCGGCAACCGCCGTCTTCGGATCGGCGCCGTCGGCGAAGACGGCGCTGGACAGCGCAACGAATTCGGCACCGGTGGCGGCGACCGCTTCCACCGAGGCAAGATCGGATCCGGCCATGACGATGCAAGGGATCTGGATCACGTCCGCCCACCATTGCCCCAGCGACAGGTTGCGCGGGTGCGGCTCCGGCTTGTTGTCGTAACCGAAGCGGCCGAAGAAGATGTAATCAGGCCTGAGCTCGCCGAGTTCCAGCGCATCATCGCGGGTCTTGGCGCCGCCGGTGCCGACCATCATCCTGGCCTGGAAATGTTCGATCGTTTCGGCGAGCTCGTCCTTGCCGACCTCGACATGAATGCCGTCGGCCTGGACGCGGCCGGCGATGCGGGTGTCGCCGGCAATGATGACGGCAATGCCGGCCGCTTGCGCCACCGGCACGATCTGCTCGGCAAAGGCCTGGAAGGCGGCCTCGTCCATACCGTTTTCCGGCAGGATAAGCGAGGCGACGTCACCGCCGTCGAAGGCCGCGGCGATGCGCTCGGCCGGCACGTTTGGCGGCGCGATCAGCACGATACGGCAGCGGTTGGGCGGCGTTGCGTCATTCATTGGTGTTCGGTCCCGGTTATCGCCTATGCCGGGCGAAGATGGTTGCATTGCGGCATAGAGCAAAGTGCGGGAGTTGAACAGGCGGCAGGGGGGCGCTTGCGGGCTCTAGGCTGGCACTTTCGATTTCCACAGCGACCAGCCGAGGTTCATGCCGGCGGCGGCGACCAGGATGGCGGCGGCGCCGACGATCTGCGCCGGCTGCAGACGATGACCGAAAGCGACCACGTCGACGAGGATGGCGACGACGGGATAGATGAAGGACAGCGATCCCTGCAGATGCGTCGGCAGCTTCTGGATGGCGCCGTACATGAGGATGTACATCAGGCCGGTATGGACGATGCCGAGCGTCGCCAGCATGCCCCAGCTCCGCGCGTCGGCGGGAAGGTGGGTGAGATTGGCGAAGGGTGCCAGCATGACGACGCCGACACAGACCTGGATCAAGGCGATCAGGTGCGGCGGCGTGCCTTTGAGTTTCTTGGTGACGATAGCCGCAACGGCCCAGAAGAAAGCCGCGGCCAGCGCCATCGCAATGCCGGCAAAGTAATCCGTACCATGATCGCCTGCATCGGGCGCGGCCTGCACGATCAGCAGCATGCCGGCGAAGGCAATGCCGAGCCAGGTCAGCTTGGTCATCGTCAGCCGTTCAGAGAAGAAGAGCGCGCCAAAACCCACCAGCATGAAGGGCTGCGTGTTGTAGACAGCCGTGGCGATCGAGATCGAGGCACGCGAAAACGCGCTGAACAGCAGCAGCCAGTTGATAACGATGGCAGCACCGCCGAGAGCCGCGATGGCTACAATGCGAAGCGACAGCCTGCCGCGCAGCAGTCCCAGCGCCGCGCAGATAATCAGCAGCGTTACCGCCCCGAAAGCACAGCGCCAGAACACCACGTCCATGATGGGCTGGCCGGAAAGGACGACGAACCAGCCGATCGTGCCGAGGATCGCCATCGCCGCCGTCATTTCGATCGTGCCGCGTACCGTGTTGTCCATGGATGCTCCCGAACCTTTGTTGAGATTTTATAATCCCACAGCGGATCGGGTCTTTCCATGACTTGTAGCCGGTGATATGCAGGACGAGCCTCATTAAATTAGGTAAACATCGCTCTTTTCCTGGAATTGTAAAATGCTGGACGAGCTCGATAGAAAGCTCCTCGATATCCTGGTCAAAGATTCACGGACCTCGCTGAAGGAACTGGCGCTGCAGGTCGGGTTGTCGTCGCCAAGCGTTTCGGAGCGGCTTCGACGGCTAGAGGATCGCGGCGTCATCCGCGCGTTCACCATCGACATCGATCCGCAGGCGCTCGGCTACGCCTTGCAGGCGATCGTTCGCGTCCGGCCATTGCCGGGCAAGCTGCACATCGTCCAGAAGCTGATCGAGGAAATCCCCGAATTCGGCGAATGCGACAAGGTGACGGGCGATGACTGCTTCGTTGCGCGGCTGTTCGTCCGCTCGATCGGCGAGCTCGATGGGATTCTCGACCGCATCGCCGACAAGGCCGAAACCAGCACCGCGATCATCAAGGCGCAGCCGATCCGGAGACGCCCGCCGCCGCTCGACATGCCAAACATGTGACGGGTTTCGGTGGCGTGGCCCACATATTTGCGGTCGCGGTCTGGCCATTTCTGGTCTATTCCAGAGATCACTTCCCTCCAGCCTCCTTTCCCTCATGTCAGGCCTGCTCGTCGATCCCTGGTTCTATGCCGCGGCCATTCCGGCCGTCATCCTCGTCGGCCTGTCGAAAGGCGGCTTCGGCGGCGCCGTCGGCTTTGTCGGCGTGCCATTGATGGCGCTGACGATGCCGCCGGTTCAGGCTGCCGCTATCCTTCTGCCAATTCTGTGCCTGATGGACATTGTCTCGGTGTGGACATGGTGGGGCATCTTCGACCGCAAGATGCTGGCCGACATGATGCCGGGCGCCGTGATCGGCATTGCCCTTGGCTGGCTGACGGCGGCCTTGGTCACCGAAGAGATGGTAAGGCTGATCGTCGGCGCGGTTGCCCTGATCTTCGTGCTGCGCTGGCTCTATTTGCAACTCCGCCACGGTGCCGGCCACGCGGCGGAGCCCAACCGCGTCGCCGCCGGCCTCTGGGGTACCGTTGCCGGGTTCACCAGCTTCGTCGCCCATGTCGGCGGCCCGCCTTTTCAGGTCTATGCGCTGCCGATCAGGCTCGATCCGAAGGTGCTGTCGGGCACCGCGGCGATCTTCTTCGCCGTCACCAATGCGCTGAAGCTCATCCCCTATTTCGCGCTCGGCCAGTTCGACACCACCAATTTGACCGCGTCGGCGGTGCTGATGCCGCTGGCGCCGCTGTCGACAATCGCCGGCGCCTGGCTGGTGCGGCGGATGCGGCCGGAGTTGTTCTATCCCTTCACCTATGCGACCGTGGCGGTCGTCGCGGTTAAGCTTCTGTGGGACGGCATCGCCGGCCTCCTGTAAGACGGCGGCCCCAGTCGGCCGCCGTCGGATTCCTTAAACCTCAGGCGGCACTCGGCAGCAGCGGCCGCGTCCTGCCAAGCGCCAGGGCAACGCCGGTTGCTAGCACGAACGCCATGCAGCCCAGAATGGTGATGTCGTGCAGCGTCGGCTTCAGCACCATGTCTGCGATGATCACCAGCATCACCGAATAGTCGAAGCGCGCGGCATTGAGGACGCGCTGGCCCTGGGCAAGCACTGCCGGCGTCACGCCATCCTTGGCGATCATGCCTGCCATGCGGTCGGCAGTCGGCTTGAAGACGAACATGCCGATGCAGAAGGTCGTCGCATAACCGGCAAGGCCGATCAGCACCCACAGATCGGAAAAGCCGACCCAGAAGCCGCACATGATGAGGCCGAAGAGCAATGTCAGCATCGACATCGGCGCGAAGAACCGGTTGCCGAGCTCGCCGGTGGCGCGCATCGCCTGCAGCATGCCTTCGACGTTTCCGGCACGGTCGGCGCGTACCGCAAGCAGCATCAGCGTGAAGCCGCCGCCGACCCAGAGGATCGCCGAGACGATGTGCAGAAATTTAACGACCGAGTACCAATCCATTGTTCGCTCCTTGAGAGATTTTCATGATTGCCGGAGCGCAAGGTTTGCTCCGCCTCGTTGCGAGGAGCGCGGCGTTTAGCGCGTCGCCTGTTTCGGAACGATGTCGCGGGCAGTGCCGCTTTGTTTCGGTATGTCGGTCACGATCTGGAAGAACCATGGCGCAAGCGGGTCGCCCCCGCTTCCAGCCAGTGGTGTGAACGCCGCCCTGGCCGGTCAGCTGTGCTGTTACGGCACAGATGCCGGGCCCTTGATCGAAAAATATGCGCTGCGTTAAGGCTTCGTTAAGCTTTACAGGCGTTTACTATGTCCATCCAGTGATCTGGATTCTTACCGAGTGGTTGGAGCCACTTTGTTTGACGCCTCCCTGTTAAACTCCTGAGAGCCGCCTTATCCGCGGCTCTTTTTTTGTGCGCCGGCATGGGCGTCTAGCGGCTAAATGCGGCCGTTAACCGTTTGTTAAACATGTGCTTGCCTTCGCTGGCAGCGAAGCGCATTTTCAAGCTTCAGTCGTTTAGGCTGCCGGATGTGGCAGACCAAGAGCCGAATCGGCCGGCTGTGAGGCAAGTGCAGGGGCGTGGCAATGAACGAGCCTTCGAAGGCTGGCGCGAAAACCATCAAGCTGGCGGAGCGCCGGGTTTTCTCCCAATCCTTCAAGCCGCTCTATCAGGAAGGCATGGGCCTGGTCGAGCAGGCGGCCGAGTATCTCGACGGCAAGGGCCGCGCCGAGGCCAAGAAGCTGTCGAGGCCGGCGGCGACGCTTTATGCGGCCGAATCGATGCGGCTGACCACCAGGCTGATGCAGGTCGCCTCGTGGCTGCTTTTGCAACGGGCGGCGAATTCCGGCGAGATGACCCGCGATCAGGTGGCCTCAGAAAAATCCAAGGTGCGTCTCGACACCGCCTCGGCGCATGAGGAGGCGCCCGGCTGGGCCGAATTGCCGAACGATTTCACCGACCTCGTCAACCGCTCGCTGCGCCTGCAGGCGCTGGTGCGCCGCATGGACGAGGAGATCTATGGCGGCCTCACCGAGGTGCCGCCGTCGAGCCGTCGCCTCAATCCGGTGTCCGACCAGATCACGCTGCTCAACACGGCTTTCGCCCGCGGCTGAGGGACCGTTTGATAATTCTACTCCGACGGACACCTAAGGCCGCCTCGGTTCTCGAAAATCACGCCATCTGCCTCGTCAGAGCGAATCTCAAACAGCCTGCGCGACGTAGCCACCCCTCGTTTCTGGTTTGTTCACATTTCGCTGGCATCGCTGTCTACCAGGGGTAAAGTTGGCGGATGGGGGAAGCGATTCGCATCATCGGCATCGATCCGGGGCTGAGGCGCACCGGTTGGGGCATCGTCGAAAGCCTCGGTAATTCGCTGCGCTTCGTCGCTTCCGGCACGGTGCGGTCCGACGACAAGGCCGCCCTGGCGATGCGTCTTTGCCAATTGCATGATGGGCTCGCCGAGGTCCTGCATGCCGCGATGCCGCACGAGGCGGCGGTCGAGCAAACTTTCGTCAACAAGGACGCCGCAGCGACGCTCAAACTCGGCCAGGCACGCGGCATCGCCATGCTGGTGCCGGCGCGTGCCGGCCTTGTCGTTGCCGAATACGCGCCAAACGCCGTCAAGAAGGCGGTGATCGGAGTCGGCCATGGCGACAAGAAGCAGATCCACATGATGGTCAAGGTGCTGATGCCGAAGGCAACTTTCGACAGCGACGACGCCGCCGATGCGCTGGCCATCGCCATCTGTCACGCGCACCACCGGCAGAGCATCGCCTACAGGCTGGCGGCGCTGGCCGGATAAGTTTGTTCTTGACTTGTTCTCAGGTCGACAATAAGTAATACCGACGAGGTATTACAATGCGCGTTACTACTAAGGGGCAAGTGACCATCCCTAAGGAGATACGGGATCATCTGGGTATCGGCCCAGGTTCGGAGGTGGAGTTCGTTCCCACCGAGGACGGCGCTCGTGTCATTGCGGTCAACGAAAACATGTCGCAGGAGGAAGCCTCGCGCAGATTCAGCCAGACGCTCGATCGTATGGCCGGTACGCTGGATTTGGGGGGCATGACGACGGACGAATATATGAAATGGCTGAGGGGCCCGCGTGAAGACCTCGACATTGATTGACACAAATGTCTTGGTCGACGTTTGGGGTCCTGCCGGACGGGAGAGGAAGTGGTCGGCGTCGGCAATTACCGCATGCCGGCGCGACGGTGCGCTTGTCATCAACACAATCGTCTGGTCCGAGCTCGCGCCGCTGATTGCAACGGAGCAGGCCCTTCGCCAGGCAGTCGACATGCTCAAGATCGAGCGTGAATTCCTGCCGTGGGAAGCAGCCTTCCTCGCCGGTGTAACGCACTCGCGCTATCGCCGCGCCGGCGGCATTCGCGAACGAACCTTGCCGGATTTCTTTATCGGCGCCCATGCGGTTGTCGCCGGGCATCGCCTGCTGACGCGCGATGCCGCGCGCTATCGCAGCTACTTCCCGGACCTCGACATCATCTCTCCGGAAACCCACCCGGCATGATCGGCAAGCTCAAATGATCGGCAAGCTAAAAGGCACGCTGGACGAGATCGGCGAGGATTTCTGCATCGTCGACGTGCATGGCGTCGGCTACGTCGCCTATTGCTCGGCGCGTACGCTGGCGGCATTGCCGCAGCCGGGCGAGGCGGTGGTGCTGTTCATCGAGACCTATGTGCGCGAGGACATGCTGCGGCTCTATGGGTTCCAGTCGGTGCTGGAGCGCGAGTGGTTCCGGCTGTTGATGAACAATGTGCAGGGCGTCGGCGCCAAGGTGGCGCTGGCCATCCTGTCGACGCTGGCGCCGGCCGATCTCGCCAATGCGATTGCGCTGCGCGATATCGCCATGGTCAGCCGCGCGCCCGGCGTCGGCAAGAAGGTCGCCGAGCGCATCGTCACCGAGTTGAAGAACAAAGCGCCGGCCTATGCGGGCACCGCCTCCGGCACCATCGGCCTGAAGCAGGAGCTCGGTGAGGGCGTTGCCTCGGCGCCGATCACCGACGCCGTCTCGGCGCTGGTCAATCTCGGCTATTCGCGCGACACCGCCGCCAATGCAGTTGCAGCGGCGCTGAAGACGGCAGGTGAGGAGGCGGACGCATCGAAGCTGATCCGCTTCGGGCTGAAGGAGCTCGCACGGTGAGACGTTGCTGGAAAGTGAAATTCCAACTACTATGTGATCGGTAAGAATTTTCTCCAGGAGTAAGAATATGGGCGCATATGCCAGTCTGACCTCCAAGGGACAGCTCACGATTCCAAAGGACGTCCGCGACGCCTTGTCGCTCAAGACGGGCGATACGATCGCCTGGACGGTCATGGATGGTTACCTGATCGGAACGCCGCGCAACCTCGGATTTGCCGACCTCGCCGGATTCTTGGGAGATCCGCCTGGCGGTCCCGCTACGCTGGAGGAAATCGACGCCGCTGTGCGGGATGCAGTCGGCCGGCATGTTGTCGGGGATAGATCAAATGACGGACAAGAGGGTCCCGCTTGACGTCGATCGGCATCGATACCAACGTTCTGCTTCGCATGGTGCTCAATGATGATCCGGAGCAGCGGGCAAAGGCGCTTGCGTTCGGCAGCGGCCTTAGTGTGGAAATGCCCGGCTTCGTGAGTTTGATCGTGCTGGTCGAATTCAGCTGGTCGTTGGCTTCGCGCTACAGGCAGCCAAAGGAACAAGTATCGGCCGCAATCCAGAGGCTGCTCAAGATCAAGACGCTGGAGTTCGAAGACTTCGATGCCATCGTCATCGCGCTCGAGCGATCGAATTCAGTGCAGGTCGACTTTGCCGACGCGTTGATTGCGGAACACAATCGAAAATTAGGTTGCTCGCACACGGTCACCTTCGATCAGCGCGCTGCCAAGGCCATTCCCGGTATGGAACTCCTCGCATGAGCCTCTCGCCACGCCTCATTGCTCCCGACAGACGCGGCGAGGACGCCGAGCAGACCTTGCGGCCGCAGACGCTCGGCGACTTCGTCGGCCAGGCTGCGGTGCGGGCCAATCTCAAAGTCTTCATCGAGGCCGCCAAGGGCCGCAGCGAAGCACTCGACCATGTGCTGTTCGTCGGCCCGCCCGGTCTCGGCAAGACGACGCTGGCGCAGATCATGGCGCGCGAGCTCGGCGTCAATTTCCGCTCGACCTCGGGTCCGGTCATCGCCAAGGCCGGCGATCTGGCGGCGTTGCTCACCAATCTCGAAGACCGCGACGTGCTGTTCATCGACGAGATCCACCGGCTCAACCCGGCGGTCGAGGAAATCCTCTATCCGGCGATGGAGGATTTCCAGCTCGACCTGATCATCGGCGAGGGGCCGGCGGCGCGCTCGGTCAAGATCGACCTGGCCCGCTTCACGCTAGTCGCCGCCACCACCCGGCTCGGCCTGTTGACCAACCCGCTGCGCGACCGTTTCGGCATTCCGGTCCGGCTCAATTTCTACTCGGTCGAGGAACTCGAGCAGATCGTGCGGCGCGGCGCCCGCATCCTTGCCATGCCGCTCGGCGACGACGGTGCCTTGGAGATCGCTCGGCGGGCGCGCGGCACGCCGCGCATCGCCGGCCGGCTGTTGCGCCGGGTGCGCGACTTCGCCAGCGTTGCCGGCGACGGTCATGTCGACCGCAAGGTCGCCGACGAGGCGCTGACGCGGCTGGAGATTGACGGGCTCGGCCTCGACGCGCTCGACCGCCGTTATCTGTCGATGATCGCCCGGAATTTCGGCGGCGGGCCGGTCGGCATCGAGACCATCGCTGCCGGGCTTTCCGAGCCACGCGATGCCATCGAGGACATCATCGAACCCTTTCTGATCCAGCAGGGCTTCATCATGCGCACGCCGCGCGGCCGCGTGCTGGCGGCCAATGCTTGGCGGCATCTCGGCCTCGACGCGCCGAAGGACCTGGCGCAGCAGCAGATCAGCCTGTTCCAGGAAGAGCCCTAAGTTCCGCTACTTATGGCTTTGGTGCTGGCAGTTCCCCGGCCCAGCCCTCCGGGCCTTGATCATCGCCGGTCTATGCGCAAAACAGGTGGTGTCAAAACAGATGCTCGTCGGGACCAAAAGGACAGCGCAATGGACGATCACGGTGAATCGGCATTGTCCGCCGGGCTTTCCGGCGCGCTGACGGAATTCGGCCATCGATTGATGGCGCGGGTCTATTATGCAGACACCGATTTTTCCGGCGTCGTCTACCACGCGCGCTATCTCGAATTCTTCGAGCGCGGCCGTTCCGACTATCTGCGGCTGGCCGGCGTCCACCACACCGAGCTTGCCGATGGCAAGCATGGCGAGAAAATAGTCTGGGTGGTGCGGCGCATGGAGATAGACTTCCGCGGCTCGGCCCGCATGGACGACATCCTGACCATCGATACGCGCACCGACGAGATTTCCGGCGCCCGCATCGTCATGGCGCAACAGTTGAAGCGCGGCAGCGAAGTGCTGGTCGAGGCGCGTGTCGAAGCGGCGATTGTCGGCGAGAACGGGCGGCCGCGGCGCTTTCCCAAGGACTGGATCGCAGCCTTCGTGCCCAGAACGCGCAAATAAGGCTCAGAGGCGGACGATCCGGAACTCCTGATCGGGGCGAGGATCGCCGGGCGGCTCGTCGGGGCGCGGCAATGCGCCGCGCTGTACGTCATAACCCATCCTTAACCATAACGGTCCATGAAGGGATTGGTTAAGATTGGGAGAATCCAAGCGCCTTCCTTTCACCAATATTTGCCCCGAAAAGGCCGCCAACGGTGCATTTGGGGTTATTCCGCAAGCTTAACGCGAACGGACCACAAGGGATGCCCATGGGCCAGCCGCCAGCCACGCCCGGAAAATCTTTAAGGACGTAACATGGAAAACATCGCTCTCGCCGACCCGGGCGCGCATTTATCGATTTGGGCCTTGTTCATGCAGGCCGGTTGGGTGGTCAAGCTGGTCATGATCGGCTTGCTCTGCGCCTCGATCTGGACCTGGGCGATCATCGTCGACAAGCTCGTCGCCTATGCCCGCATGCGGCTGGCGCTCAACCGCTTCGAGCAGGTGTTCTGGTCGGGACAGTCGCTGGAAGAGCTTTACCGCACGCTCGCCGACCGCAAGACGACCGGCATGAGCGCGATCTTCGTCGCCGCCATGCGCGAATGGAAGAAAAGCTTCGAGAAGGGCGCGAAATCGCCGCTCGGCCTGCAGACCCGCATCGACAAGGCGATGGATCTGGCGTTGACCCGCGAAATGGAAAAGCTGGAAGGGCGGCTCGGGTTTCTCGCCACCACCGGCTCGGCGGCGCCCTTCATCGGCCTGTTCGGCACCGTGATCGGCATCATGACCTCGTTCCAGGCGATCGCCGCCTCGAAGAACACCAGCCTGTCGGTGGTCGCGCCCGGCATCGCCGAAGCGCTGCTGGCGACGGCCATCGGCCTGCTCGCCGCCATTCCCGCCGTCATCGCCTATAACAAGCTGTCGTCGGACGCGAGCAAGATCGCGGTGCGCATGGAAGGTTTCGCGGATGAGTTCTCCGCCATACTCTCGCGCCAAATCGATGAAAAAGTCGCGCAGAAGGCCTGAGGAACGATCATGGGAATGTCCGTAAGCGCAGGTGGCGGAGGACGTGGCGGGCGCGGCCACCGGCGGCGCGGCCGCCATCACGCCTTGATATCGGAGATCAATGTCACGCCGATGGTCGACGTGATGCTGGTGCTGCTGATCATCTTCATGGTCGCGGCGCCGCTGCTAACGGTCGGCGTGCCGATCGACCTGCCGGATACCCAGGCCAAGGCGATGAACGCCGATACGCAGCCTATAACCGTGTCCATCAACTCGGCCGGTCAGATTTACCTCCAGGAAACCGAGATCCCGGTCGAGGAACTGGTGGCCAAGCTGCAGGCGATCTCGAAGACAGGTTATGACGAGCGCATTTTCATCAGGGGTGACAAGGCGACGGATTACGGCACGGCCATGAAGGTGATGGCCCGCATCTCGGCTGCCGGCTACAAGAATATCGGCCTGGTTTCACTGCAGGAACAGGATCAGTAGACGCAAGATGAGGACCGGCCTCACCACATCGGTGATCTTGCATGCGGTGGCGATTGCCTTCGGGCTGTTCACCTTGTCCTCGCCGCCCGCGATGCCTGCGTCCGATGCGGAATCGGTGTCGGTCGAGATCGTGCCGATGGAAGCGACGGCACAGGTCCTGCAAGGCGACAAGAAGTCTGTGATGCATGACAAGCCGGCGCCGCTGCCGACACAGCGTCCCGACATCGTTCCCGATGCCCAGAAAGTCGGCGATAATAGCGTCGACACCGAAAAGCCGCCGACACCTGAGCCCAAGCCTCAGCCAGTCGACATGACGGCGGCTCCGCCACCAGCGCCGACGCCGGTCGAAAAGCCCAAACCCGAGGACGTGCCGAAGCCGAAGGAAGAGCCGAAGCCTATTCCCGCTACGGAGGTGGCGCCGGTGCCGCAGCCGAAGGAAGAGGTCAAGCCCGAACCGGTCAAGCAGACCGAGCCCAAGCCGACGCCGGCGAAGGAGCCGACGCCCACGCCGCCGCAGGACAAGACTGCCGCGATCGATCCGCAGCCCGAGGTCAAGCCGGATGCCGTCGCCGAGGCGATTGCCAAGCAACCGCCGACCGAGGAGGCGCAGCTTCCGGACTCGGCGCCAGCACCCGAGGCTCGGCCGAAGCCGCAGCCGGCCCAGGCCGAAAGCGCCAAGGCGCCCGAGCGCAAGGATGCCGACAAGCCGGTCAAGGAAGCCTCGTCCAGGCCGAAATCTGAAGACAAGCAGTTCAACGCCGACGAGATTTCGGCTCTGCTCGACAAGCGGAAGCCGTCCGGCGGCGGCGCCAAGCGCTCGACCCAGCAAGCATCGCTCGGCGGCGACAAGGATCAGGGCCAGAAGCTTTCGAAATCGGAGCAGGGGGCATTGGAGGCCCAGCTTAGTAATTGCTGGACCCTGCCGGTAGGGGTCGAGGGTTCGGAGAATTTCGTGGCTGTGATCCAGTTCAACCTGGACGCCTCCGGCAAGCTGGATGGCCGGCCTACTGTCGAAAAATCGAGCGGAAACCGCCCGTTTGACGAAAGTGCAGTGCGGGCGGTTCAGAAATGCGACATGGCCGGCCTGCAGGTTCCGGCGGGCAAGCAAGACATCTGGTCCGACGTTCGGGTCACTTTCGACCCCAGGGAGATGCTCGGTCTTTAGGCCCGGCGCTCACAGAATCAGCGAAAGAAGCGAGAAGACATGAAATCCATCCTCAAGCCGCTCCTGACGATCGCAGCGATGGCGCTGGGTATGACCGTTGCCGTCACCCTGCCGGCGCGGGCGCTCGTTGAGCTCAACGTCAATAAGGGCAATGTCGAGCCGTTGCCGATCGCCATCACGGACTTCCAGGGCGGCGATGCGCTCGGCGCCGAGATTTCCGGCATCGTCAGTGCCGACCTGAAACGCTCCGGCCTGTTCGCGCCGATCGACAAAAGCGCTTTCATTGAAAAGATCTCGAGCCCGGATGCCACGCCGCGCTTCGAAGACTGGAAGGTGATCAATGCGCAGGCGCTGGTCACCGGCAGCGTCGGCAAGGAGGCTGACGGCCGCATCCGCGCCCAGTACCGGCTGTGGGACACCTTTGCCGGCCAGCAGATGTCGGGCGAGCAGTTCTTCGCCAACGACGCCAATACCAGGCGCGTCGCCCATATCATCGCCGATGCGATCTACGAGCGGCTGACCGGCGAGAAGGGCTATTTCGACACGCGCGTTGTCTTCATCGACGAGTCCGGTGCCAAGAATGCGCGCAAGAAGCGGCTTGCCATCATGGACCAGGACGGCGCCAACGTCCGCTATCTCTCGAACGGCAAATCGATCGTGCTGACGCCGCGCTTTTCGCCGAACCGGCAGGAAATCACCTACATGTCCTATGAAAGCGGTCAGCCGCGGGTGTACCTGCTGCAGATCGAGACGGGGCAGCGCGAACTGGTCGGCAATTTCCCCGGCATGACGTTTGCGCCGCGCTTTTCGCCGGACGGCCAGAAGGTGATCATGAGCCTGCTGCGCGATGACGGCAATTCCAACATCTTCGCCATGGACCTGAGAAGCCGCTCGACGACCAGGCTTACCAACTCGACCGCCATCGACACCTCACCGTCCTACTCGCCTGACGGCAGCAAGGTGGTGTTCACCTCGGATCGCGGCGGCCGCGCGCAGATCTATGTGATGGGCGCCGATGGCTCGGGCCAGACCCGCATCTCCTTCGGCGACGGCGTCTATTCGACGCCGGTGTGGTCGCCGCGCGGCGATCTCATCGCCTTCACCAAGCAGACCGGCGGCGAATTCCAGATCGGCGTCATGCGCACCGACGGGTCGGGTGAGCGCATCCTGTCCACCGGTTTTCAGCAGGAGGGGCCGACTTGGGCGCCCAACGGCCGGGTGCTGATGTTCTTCCGCGATTCCAATGGTGGACCAAAACTTGTTTCGGTCGATCTCACCGGCCGCAACGAACAGTCGATCCCGACGGCGAACTTCGCCTCGGATCCTGCCTGGTCGCCGTTGCTGGAATAGTCCCGGGCAAGGATGTTCAACTCGAGCATCCTTTGCTCCCAGTTGCACGCCGGCAACGGTGGCCGAAAAGCGCCGTTTCCGGCCTGTTTTCCACGTGTTGGTCGCGTTTTGGCCGCATTTCGGCCTACGGTCCGCGCTCATTGTGTAGCCTTGGATGACCCCTCGGGGCGCCCCTGCAACAAAGGCTGCGGACGGCAGCCGAAACCAAATTTTAACCGTGTTTCTTGAGCGTCGGTTAACCCAAACGTGGTTACTGGACGATCAATGAAATCACTCGAATTGCGAAGGAGAGGCGGCATGGGCCGTATCGCAGCACTTACCACAAACCCGGTCATGATCGCGCTGGTCGCGATGCTCGCGATCACCGGTTGCGCCTCGAAGAAGACGCCGAACAGCGCCGCCGATCTCGGCCTCAACGGCGCCGGCGCGGCAACGCCCGGGTCGGCCCAGGACTTTACCGTCAATATCGGCGACCGCATCTTCTTCGATACCGATTCGTCCTCGATCCGCGCCGATGCGCAGACGACGCTGTCGCGCCAGGCGCAGTGGCTGAACCAGTACAAGCAGTATGCCATCGTCATCGAAGGCCATGCCGACGAGCGCGGCACGCGCGAATACAATCTGGCGCTCGGCGCCCGCCGTGCTGCCGCCACCCGCGACTTCCTGGTTGCCAAAGGGGTTTCGGCACAGCGCCTGAAGACTATTTCCTACGGCAAGGAGCGTCCGGTCGCGGTTTGCGACGACATCTCCTGCTGGTCGCAGAACCGCCGCGCCGTGACCACACTGAGCGGCGCCGGCTCCTGATCGGCAAAAATGCAACACTTGGTGCGAAAGGCGGCCGCAGGGCCGCCTTTTTCGTATCTGCTCGCTCCAAACAAAATTTGGCCGAAGTCTCACGTCCTGTTAAGAGCCGAGAGCGTCTGGCCAGTCCCCAGTTGGCTGGTCTACTTCGAGTGAGAGGCGCGCAACAATGGTTTCACGGCGAGAGGCACATGCATTTCAGATCGGTCTTGAGCGGCACGCTTGCGCTGCTGCTCGTATCAAGTATCGCGGCAATTGCTAACGGTATCGGGGCAAACGGCACCGAGCAGTCATCGCAAAGCGGTTTTTCCTTCCATCTGCCGACGATCAAACTGCCCGGCATTTTCGGCGAAAGGAAAAAGCCGGATCAGGTTCAATTCGCGCAACAGGATGGCACCGGCACTCCGGCGCTGGAGGAACAGCTCCGGCAGATGAACGGCAAGATCGAGGAACTCAATTTCCAGGTCCTGCAGATGCAGGAGCAGATCCGCAAGCAGCAGGAAGACAACGAATTCCGTTTCCAGCAGCTGGAAGGCGGTCCGCAAGGCGCGCAGCAGCCGGCCGGGCAGAAGAAGTCCGAGGCCGCGCCCAGCAGCGACAGCCCCAACCGCGACGGTAACGTGGCGGAGGCGCCGGCAACGCAGGCCCCGGCCGACGCGGGCAAGGCTGCAGACGGCGGCAAAAGCGTCGAGGACGTCATCATCGAATCGCCGAGCGGCGATCCCGGCAAGCTGATCCCCGGCGCGCCACCCAAGACGTTCGGCACCATCACCGTCGACAAAAACGGCAATGTCGTCGAAGCGGATGGCAATGCGCAGGCGAACGCGCCGTCGCAGAATACGGCCCCAGCCAACGGCGCCAGCGCGGCCGGCAACAAGGCCGGTAAATCCGACGACACGGTGGTCGCGGCACTCCCATCGACCAACGACCCGGAGGAGCTTTACCGCAACTCTTACCAGTTCATCCTGTCGGGCGACTACAGCACGGCCGAACAGGGTTTCCGCGATCACATCGCCCGTTTTCCCCGGGACGCCAAAGCGGCGGATGCGCATTACTGGCTTGGTGAATCGCTGCTCGGCCAGCAGAAATACCGCGATGCGGCCGAGATTTTCCTCGCTGCCAGCAAGGACTATCCCAAGGCCAAGAAGGCGCCCGACATGCTGCTGAAGCTCGGCGTTTCACTGGTCGGGCTGAAACAGCGCGACGTGGCCTGTGCCACTTTCAGCGAGATCGGCAAGCGCTACCCTGATATTTCCGGCGCGCTCAAGGAGCGGGTCAAGCAGGAAAGGGCACTCGCGGCGTGCTAGTTTTTCCGTTGCGTGTCGTTGCCGCAAAACCGGGCCCACGCTTGGGCGACATGCATGACGCTCGACACCGAGCCTGACCTTTCGGATTTTTCGCGGATCGACTTTTCCAACGGCGCTGTTGCGGCCGTGTCCGGCGGCAGCGACTCGACCGCCCTTCTCCTCCTCCTCAAAGCCCATCTCGACCGTAACGCCCCGGCAACGAAATTGCTGGCGGTAACGATCGATCATCGATTGCGGCCGCAAGCGGCAGCGGAAGCGCAAGCCGTGGCCAGGCTGTGCGCGGCGCGCGGCATTGCCCATCGCGTCCTCGCTTGGTCGGGGCACAAACCATCGACCGGCCTGCCCGCCGCCGCGCGCGAAGCCCGATACCGGCTGCTCGCCGAGGCCGCCGAAGCGGCAGGCATCGGCCTGATCCTGACTGGCCACACCGCCGACGACCAGGCCGAGACCGTGCTGATGCGGCAAGCGCGGGACGAGTGGGCGCGGGACGAGTGGGCGCGTGACGAGTGGGCACGTGACGAGCGGCCAAGTGACGAGCGGCCAAGTGACGGAGGGCAAAGCGACGACGGGCGGCGCGAGGAAGGGCGGGGTCTTGCCGGCATGGCGCCGGCAACCCTCTACGACTGGCGGCACTGGATCGTGCGGCCACTGCTCGGCGTAAGGCGTGAGGCACTGCGCGAATTCCTGCGGCGTGAACAGGTTGCCTGGATCGAAGATCCGACCAATGCCGACACCGCTTTCGAGCGGCCGCGCGTCCGCGCAGCACTTGCCGAAGGCGATGGTGCGCCACGCGTGGCTGAAGCGATAGCGCTGGCCAGAAAGGTGGCGGCCGAGCGTGAGCAACTGGGACGCCGCGCGGCCATGCTGATCCGCAGCTTGGCCTCCAGGCCAGCCGCCGGCCTAGTCCGCCTCAACCGGGATTTTGCGACGGAAAGCGACAGCGGGGCGGCCATTTATGCGCTGCGCATTCTGCTGGCGGCGACCGGCGGCACAGCCTTCCTTCCCGACCAGGCCCGCAGCGAAGCCCTTTTCGGCCGGCTCCGCACCGGGCCGCTTTGTGCCACATTGTCGCGGACCGTGATCGATGCCCGGCGTACCGGTATCTTTCTGCATCGCGAATTGCGCGATCTGCCGCCCGCTGTCGAGGTTTCCGACAATGCGCTTTGGGACGGCCGCAGACGGATCACATTGGGCGACAGTTCAGGTGCATTGTTGATCGCGCCGCTGTTGGTAGCACCGCTCGGGGCGGCTCTTGCCGCAAAGCGGGCAATTGCCGGGCATGGCACGCCGGCAAGCCTTGTACGCGCGGCCCTGGCCGCCGAGCCGGCGCTATGGCGGGATGGCGAATGCCTTGGTCTGCCTGGGGAAGGCCCGGGTTCGCCCGGGGAAGGCTCGATGCCGGCGGCTGTCGCCGCATATCCGGCAGTCGCGCCCTTCGCCCGTTTCCTGCCGTCCTTCGATCTGGCGCCGGCCGATGCCGTTGCCGCCTTGCTTGGCGCGGCGCCGGTTCCAGCCTCGCCATTCGGCGGCCACAGTGCCGGCCTACCACGGGCGAAAGCTTAACCGAGACCTGCTGTTATGCTTGGCAAGGGGAGACGCTCTCCCTATGTTAGGGCCAAGTTTCCTCTCACGACGCGTGTCCGCCCAGCGGCGCCAACGGGACAATTGATGAATCCGAATTATCGCAACCTCGCGCTCTGGGCGATCATAGCGGTCCTGCTCATCGCTCTCTTCAATCTTTTCCAGACGCCGCAGACGCGTGGGGCCTCGAGCGATGTCCCCTATTCGCAGTTCCTGCAGGAAGTCGCGGCGGGAAGGATCAAGTCGGTGACCATCGCCGGCGCCCGTATCTCCGGCAATTACACCGACAGCTCCAACGGCTTCCAGACCTATTCGCCTGGGGACCCGTCACTGGTTTCGCGTCTGCAGGACAAGAACGTCACTATCAATGCGCGTCCTGAATCCGACGGCTCCAATTCGCTGTTCGGCACACTGATCTCCTGGCTGCCGATGATCCTCATCCTCGGCGTCTGGATATTCTTCATGCGCCAGATGCAGTCCGGTTCCGGCCGTGCCATGGGCTTCGGCAAGTCGAAGGCCAAGCTTTTGACCGAAGCGCATGGCCGCGTCACCTTCCAGGACGTCGCCGGCGTCGACGAAGCCAAGCAGGATCTGGAAGAGATCGTCGAGTTCCTGCGCGACCCGCAGAAATTCCAGCGGCTCGGCGGCAAGATCCCGCGCGGCGTGCTGCTCGTCGGTCCTCCCGGAACCGGCAAGACGCTGCTCGCCCGCTCGGTCGCCGGTGAAGCCAACGTGCCGTTCTTCACCATTTCGGGCTCGGACTTTGTCGAGATGTTCGTCGGCGTCGGCGCAAGCCGCGTCCGCGACATGTTCGACCAGGCCAAGAAGAATGCGCCTTGCATCATCTTCATCGACGAAATCGACGCGGTCGGCCGCCATCGCGGTGCCGGCCTCGGCGGCGGCAATGACGAACGCGAGCAGACGCTGAACCAGCTGCTGGTCGAGATGGATGGCTTCGAATCCAACGAAAGCATCATCCTGATCGCCGCCACCAACCGGCCCGACGTGCTCGATCCGGCGCTGCTCAGGCCGGGCCGCTTCGATCGCCAGGTGGTGGTGCCGAACCCCGACATCGTCGGCCGCGAGAAGATCCTGAAGGTGCATGTGCGCAACGTGCCGCTGGCGCCCAACGTTGACCTCAAGGTGATCGCGCGCGGCACGCCGGGCTTTTCCGGCGCCGACCTGATGAACCTGGTCAACGAGTCCGCCCTGATGGCGGCGCGGCGCAACAAGCGCCTCGTCACCATGGCCGAATTCGAGGACGCCAAGGACAAGATCATGATGGGCGCCGAGCGCCGCTCGTCGGCGATGACGCAGGCCGAGAAGGAGCTGACCGCCTATCACGAGGCCGGCCACGCCATCCTGGCGCTCAACGTGCCGTCGGCCGATCCGTTGCACAAGGCGACCATCATTCCGCGCGGCCGGGCACTCGGCATGGTCATGCAGCTGCCGGAAGGCGACCGCTATTCGATGAGCTACAAATACATGATCTCGCGCCTCGCCATCATGATGGGCGGCCGTGTCGCCGAGGAGTTCAAGTTCGGCAAGGAGAACATCACCTCGGGCGCCTCCTCCGATATCGAGCAGGCGACCAAGCTGGCGCGCGCCATGGTGACGCGCTGGGGCTTCTCCGACAAGCTCGGCCATGTCGCCTACGGCGACAACCAGGAGGAGGTGTTCCTCGGCCATTCGGTGGCGCGCACGCAGAACATCTCAGAAGAGACGGCGCAGATCATCGACGCCGAAGTGCGCCGGCTGATCGACGAGGCCTATTCGACGGCAAGGTCAATCCTGACCAAGAAAAAGAAGGAATGGATCGCGCTGGCGCAAGGCCTGCTCGAATACGAGACGCTGTCGGGCGAGGAGATCAAGCAGCTGATCGCCGGCAATAAGCCCGCACGCGACCTCGGCGACGACACGCCGCCGAGCCGTGGCTCGGCCGTACCAAAGTCCGGCCGCCGCAAGAAGGGCCCCGAGCCCGAAGGCGGCATGGAACCCCAGCCGTCAAGCTAGGGACCAGGACAGATCGACTTCGAAACGCCGTGGGCTCTAACCGCGGCGTTTCCTTTTGATGTTCGCGAGGCGCTAAAGCTGCCGATCTCCCCACTTTGCAGGGCTATCGCAGGTGGAAAGCCGAGGCTTTCGCCCTACGATGATCCCTAACCCCCAAAAAGGGGAGGGAGACTCGGCGCCGACCTGGGCAAATTGCCTGCCTTTCCGGCGCCAAGGGCTCAACGGCGCCGACGACCCGCCCTCCGAGGCGGGTTCTTTGCTTCCGGCGGCGGACAGCGAAGGAACGCGACCTGACAGTTGGTCCAACCTCGGAAGGCCCTCTCACTTGTTCGGTAATAACAAAAAAGCCCGCGAACCTTGCGGCTCGCGGGCTCCTATCGTCGGATGATGGCGCCGGTCAGCTCTTCAGCTTGGCGTTGCAGAGGCTGTAGAAGCCGCCGCCCTTCTGGATCCACCTGAGGCCGCCCAGCGTGTTGGCGTCCTTGTTGGCGTAATAGAGGTCGAGGCAGGTGTGCATGCGGCCCTTGGCCGGGGTCTCGGTTGCATACTTCTTGGAGATCGCCGTCGGGAATTTCACGCCCTGGGGGGCGGTGATGGTCGGCGGCTGCGGATCGCCGGTATACTTGGCATCGGGAGCCGGCAGGGTGTCGTCGTCGGCTGCGCCGGCGCCGCATTGGCTCTTGCGGAAGTCGTTCCACTTCATGCCGTTCAGCGTGTTGCCGGCCTTGGCAGCCTGATATTTGGCGCTGCAATCCGCCATGCTGAGGCCTTTGCCAGAATCGGTCGCCGCGGCTGTCGCCGCCTCGGCAGGTGCCGCGGCAGGCTGTGCCGCTGCAGTTGCGCCGGCGGCGCATTCACTCTTGCGGAAGTCGTTCCATTTCATGCCGTTGAGGGTGCCGGCAGCCTTGGCGGCCTGGTATTTGGTGCTGCATTCTTTGGCCGTCAGGCCCGGCGCAGCGTCGTCGGCGGCTGCCGCAGCCTTGGTCGTGGCGGCGGGTTGTGCGGCTGCCGTCGCGTCGGCGGCGCACTGGGTCTTGCGGAAATCGTTCCACTTCATGCCGTTCAGCGTGCCGGCGGCTTTTGCCGCCTGGTACTTGGTGCTGCACTCCTTCGCCGTCAGGCCCGGGGCCGCATCGTCGCCGGCGGCTGCCTTGGTGGTGTCAGTGGCCTTGGCCGGGGCGGTGTCGGTCGTAGCGGCGGTGGCATCGGTGCCGCATTGCGCCTTGCGGAACTGGTTCCAGTTCTGCCCGCCAAGCGTTCCCGCATCCTTCGCCGCGTTATACTTGGTGCTGCACTCGGCCATGGTCAGCGCATTGGCAGGCGCCGCCAGGAACAAGGTCGCGACGGCAAGACCCGTCAAAGTGGCAAGTCGGTGGATGAGCATGCGTTTTCTCCCTGTGGCAGTTCATGATATGTCCCAGTGCAGCAATAGCGCTCAACGGCTGGTTGCGCCAGATGCTAAGTAGCGTAGAGACAAATTTAGAGGTGCATTCTTTTCTTTAAGGTGATGAATTCGTTGCCGGGACCGTCTCCCAGCCAAATTCGTCCGGGTGCATTGCACGGAGAGCGCGCATATGGCTGGTTCCCAGCGAGGCCACTGCGTCACATGAGGGACAGTCAAATCGGCGGGTGCGGAGGACCTGAGCCTACCGCTGTCTGGAGCCGCACGATGCGGACTCGGGTTCAAGGCCACACTGCCACAGACCAAAGGATCCAGATGAGTTTGAGTTGACGTTTCTGATGCTGCTGCCGCAACAAGGGCTCGGAACTTGAAAATCAACACACTAGCGTGACGCAAAACACACAAAACAACAATTTTCTAAGGATTGGTCGTCCATAATCATACAATGTGATGACGGGGCTTGGGCCATTTTATGGCATGAGATGCTCGGAAAGAACCATCGGGAAGCTGGCGAACATGGCAGGACATTATTTCGGTACGGACGGCATTCGTGGGCGAGCCAACAAGTTTCCAATGACGGCGGAGGTCGCCATGCGGGTCGGCATGGCCGCCGGCCTCTCGTTCCAGCGCGGCAGCCACCGCCACCGCGTCGTGCTCGGCAAGGATACCAGGCTTTCCGGCTACATGATCGAGAACGCGATGGTATCCGGCCTGTGCGCCGCCGGCATGGATGTCTTCCTGCTCGGCCCTATCCCGACGCCCGCTGTTGCCATGCTGGTGCGCTCGCTGCGCGCCGATATCGGGGTGATGATTTCTGCCTCGCACAACCCCTATTACGACAACGGCATCAAGCTGTTCGGCCCCGATGGCTACAAGCTGTCCGATGAGATCGAGGAGCGTATCGAGGGGATGCTCGACAAGGATATCGAATTGGCGCTCGCTGATTCCGATGGGCTCGGCCGCGCCAAACGCGTGGACGGCGTGCATGACCGCTATATCGAATTCGCCAAGCGCACGCTGCCGCGCTCGATGTCGCTGTCGGGCCTGCGCATCGTCGTCGATTGTGCCAATGGCGCCGCCTACAAGGTGGCGCCCGACGCGCTATGGGAACTCGGCGCCGAGGTCGTTGCCATCAATGTCGAGCCCAACGGCTTCAACATCAACAAGGAATGCGGCTCGACTCATCCAGCCGGCTTGCAAAAGAAGGTGCACGAAGTGCGCGCCGATATCGGCATTGCGCTCGACGGCGATGCCGACCGCGTCGTCATCGTCGACGAGAACGGCGCGATCGTCGATGGCGACCAGATCATGGCGCTGATTGCCGAGTCCTGGCACCAGAGCGGGCGGCTGGCCGGCGGCGGTGTCGTCTCGACGGTAATGTCCAATCTCGGCCTCGAACGCTTCCTCGGCGACATGAACCTGCAGTTGCATCGCACCAAGGTCGGCGACCGCTATGTCGTCGAGCACATGCGTGCCCATGGGCTCAATGTCGGCGGCGAACAGTCGGGTCACATCGTGCTGTCCGACTTTTCGACCACCGGCGACGGCCTTGTCTCGGCGCTGCAGGTGCTCGCCTGCATCAAGCGGCATAACCGGCCGGTGAGCGAACTGTCGAAGAAGTTCGAGCCGGTGCCGCAGCTGTTGAAGAATGTGCATATTTCCGGCGGCAAGCCGCTCGAGGAGGCGCCGGTCAAGGCAGCGATCGAAGATGCGCGCAATCGCCTCGGCATGGCCGGGCGCCTGGTCATCCGGCCATCCGGCACGGAGCCGCTCATCCGCGTCATGGCGGAAGGCGACGACCCACAACTTGTCGAGTCCGTCGTCAACGACATCGTCGAGGTCATTTCGGAAACGCGCAGCGCCGCCTGATCTCCCTCCAACATCGGTTCAAAGCCCGCCTTGCCGGCGGGCTTTTTATTGAGTCGCCAATTCCGCCTGCAGCAACGGCCGCCAGATTGCTCGACTTTTGGAGATTCGTGGTTAATCAATACGGTTAAACGCCTTTTAACCTTTCCGATTCATTATCCACAACTGAGGTCAATCACGTTTCGGGCGCGTTCGCCGTTCGAGGGTTCTCAGGAGTGATAAGCATGTTCAACACAGCAAGAATGGCCCTCCTGGCCGCGCTGTTTGCCGGCGCCGGGCCGGCATTCGCCGCCGATTTCGTCGAGCCGCCCGTAGTCGAGGAGGCGCCACCACCGGTTGCCTACGAGCAGCCGGCCGAATTCGGCGGCTGGTATATCCGTGGCGACATCGACTATCACTGGTCGAAGTTTCGTGGCGGCGACTACATCACCTACGGTGTAGCGCCCCAGAATCCCGGCAAGTTCGATACAGGCAAGCTGGACGGCGCCTTCTCGGCCGGCGGCGGTGTTGGTTACCAGATCGACGAGCATTTCCGCACCGATCTCACCTTGGACTGGATGAGCAAGTCCAAATTCCGCGGCTCGACCAACGGCTTCTGCGGCCCGCAGCAAACGCCTTGCACGTCCGTCGATACCTCGTCCTATTCGGCGCTGCTGCTCTTGGCCAACGCCTATGTCGACATCGGCACCTGGCATGGGATCACGCCTTATGTCGGCGCCGGCATCGGCGGTGCCTGGGTCAAGTGGGATGAACTGCACAACGTGGACAGCGACGGTTCATTTGATCATAGCGGTGGCAAGGGCTGGCGTTTTGCCTATGCTGCCATGGCGGGCGCATCCTACTGCCTGACCGATCGCGTCAAACTCGATGTCGGCTACCGCTTCAGCCACATCAATGGCGGTAAGATGTTCGACTATGCCTCCCTCCCCAATGTCGGCCCAGGCTATGACAAAGGCATCAACGTGCACGAAGTGCGTGGCGGCCTGCGCTACCAGTTCGGCAGGTCGGACTGCGCGCCGCCGGAGCCCTACGTTCCAGAACCCGAGCCCGTCTACACCAAGTAGTTGTTTCTGAAATCCAGGAATTCGTCGACCGCCCGGCTGATGCCGGGCGGTTTCGTTTTGGCTGCCTAAGATGCTGCGGCGCTCGGGAACACCGCCCAACTTGAGAAGCGAAAGCGGATCAAATCAATTGCTAACGCCTTGTTATCCTTAACCCGCACTTAACCACTATGGTTAACAATGCTGTCTGAAACGGCGCGCGATTGCGAATGCGCCAAGTTCGGGAGCCGAGGACCATGACATCCAAATCGCCTGTAGCACTGGCGCTAGCAGCAGTCGTCGTGTTGCCGCTGACGCCGGCGCTTGGTGCCGATTACGAACCGCCGGTCTATGTCGACCAGGCGCCCGATTATGTACCGGTCGAGGTTGGCTCGGGATGGTATCTGCGCGGCGATGTCTCCTATCTGGTGCAGAAGAGCTTCAGGGATGAGGATTTCGCCTTCACGCCCGCGAGCTTCGACGAAAAGGAAGATCCCATCTTCGCCAGCATTGGCTTCGGCTACCATTTCAACGACTATTTGCGCGCCGATCTCAATGCCGGCTATCTGCCCGGCAACAAGATCGAGGTCGGCTATAACAACGGAACGACCGTGGCATCGGCGACCCTGAAGAACTATGCCTTCTCAGGCATACTCAATGGCTATGTCGACCTTGGCACCTATGTCGGAATCACGCCTTATCTCGGCGCTGGTGTCGGTATCCTCCAGAGCAAGCGCCGCCTGTCGGCGAGCTACTTCACCGCCAACGCCGACCCCACCGACGATTTCGTCCTGCGTGACAACAAGACCCAATACTCCTTCGCCTACACGCTGAATGCCGGCCTTGCCTACCAAGTGTCCAAGAATGTCTCAGTCGATGTGGGGTATCAGTATTTCTCCGCACCCGACGCCGAATATGTGACGGCCGAAAGCCTGACTTCTTATCCGATCCGCAAAGGGATCAATAATCACCAGGTCAAAGTCGGACTGCGATACGACCTCTGGTAGGCTCGATCGAAGCTGAGGCGTGAACAATGGCGGGTCTTTGGCCCGCCGTTTGCGTTGTGGCACTTTTTTTCCAAAGGCAGCCGGTATCCCGACAGCGACAAAAACTTTCCCCTTGACGCCGAAAGCCTGAACGCATATCGCCGTCCGTGGGCCACCCCTCCCCAACGAGGGGCCACTATCTGGAAGGATAGACCACGATGACGACGCATACGAAGCCCGAATTCCGTCCGGCAAATCCCAATTTTTCCTCAGGTCCCTGTGCAAAACGCCCCGGCTGGTCGGTCGAGGCGCTCAAAAATGCCGCGCTCGGGCGCTCGCACCGCGCCAAGATCGGCAAGACCAAGCTTGAACAAGCGATCGAGCTGACCCGGGAAATCCTCCAGGTTCCGGCGGATTACCGCATCGGCATCGTGCCGGCCTCGGATACCGGCGCGGTCGAAATGGCGTTGTGGTCGCTGCTCGGCGAACGCGGCGTCGACATGGTCGCCTGGGAGAGCTTCGGCTCCGGCTGGGTCACCGATGTGGTCAAGCAACTGAGGCTCGCCGATGTGCGCAGGTTAGAGGCGGACTACGGCGCGCTGCCCGACCTGACCAAAATAGATTTCGACCGCGACGTGGTCTTCACCTGGAACGGCACGACGTCGGGCGTGCGCGTGCCGAACGGCGATTTCATCCCGGCCACCCGCAAGGGCCTGACCATCTGCGACGCCACTTCGGCGGCCTTTGCGCAAAAGCTCGATTTTCAGAAACTCGACGTCGTCACCTTCTCCTGGCAGAAGGTCCTGGGCGGTGAAGGCGCGCACGGTATGCTGATCCTCAGCCCGCGCGCCGTCGAACGGCTGGAAAGCTACAAACCGGCCTGGCCACTGCCGAAGATCTTCCGTCTCACCTCGGGCGGCAAGCTGATCGAAGGCATCTTCAAGGGCGAGACCATCAACACGCCGTCAATGCTGTGCGTCGAGGACTATCTCGACGCGCTGCGTTGGGCGCAGTCGATCGGCGGCCTCGACGCGCTGGTCACCAGAGCGGATGCCAACGCCGCTGTTCTCGATCGCTTTGTCCGGAAATCTTCCTGGCTCGGCCATCTTGCCGTCGACCCGGCGACGCGTTCGAACACATCGGTCTGCCTTTCATTCACCGATCCGGATGTCGCTGCACTCAACGCCGATGGACAGGCTGCGTTCGCCAAGGCAATCGTCTCGGCGCTCGACAAGGAAGGCGTTGCCTACGACATCGGCGCCTACCGCGATGCACCGCCCGGCCTGCGCATCTGGTGCGGCGCGACAGTCGAGACCTCCGATCTCGAAGCGCTGCTGCCCTGGCTCGACTGGGCTTTTGCCGCACAAAAGGCGTCGCTGAAGGCAGCCGCCTAACTCCCTCTCCCTCGAAGAGAGGGTGGCCCAAAGGGCCGGGTGGGGTCGCCTCCAACCGCTCACCGATCCGCCATCCAGAAAGAAAAAAAGATTTGGCCGCATCCGGCCGCAATGACCCACCCCGGCGCTTCGCGCCGACCCTCCCCTCAAGGGGGAGGGACGCCAATCGCAAAGGACCAAGCCAATGCCCCGCGTTCTCGTCTCAGACAAACTTTCCACCACCGCCGTGCAGATCTTCAGGGATCGCGGCATCGAGGTCGACTATTTGCCGGATCTCGGCAAGGACAAGGAAAAACTGCTCGAAGTGATCGGCCAGTATGATGGGCTGGCCATCCGCTCGGCGACAAAGGTGACGGAGAAGCTGATCAACGCCGCGACCAGGCTGAAGGTCGTGGGCCGCGCCGGCATCGGCGTCGACAATGTCGACATCCCGGCGGCGAGTCGCAAGGGCATCATCGTGATGAACACGCCTTTCGGCAATTCGATCACCACCGCCGAGCATGCCGTCGCCATGATCTTCGCGCTGGCCCGCCAGATACCGGAGGCCAACGCCTCGACCCATGCCGGCAAATGGGAAAAGAACCGCTTCATGGGCGTCGAGATCACCGGCAAGACGCTCGGCATCATCGGTTGCGGCAATATCGGCTCGATCGTCGCTACGCGCGGCGTCGGCCTGAAGATGCACGTCGTCGCCTTCGACCCGTTCCTGTCGGACAGCCGCGCCGAGGAACTCGGTGTCGAAAAGGTCGAGCTCGACGAGCTGTTCGCCCGTGCCGACTTCATCACGCTGCACACACCGCTTACCGACAAGACGCGCAACATCATCGACGCCGCGGCGATCGCCAAGATGAAGACCGGCGTGCGTATCATCAACTGCGCCCGTGGCGGGCTGATCGTCGAGGCCGACCTGATCGCGGCGCTGAAGAGCGGCAAGGTGGCCGGCGCCGGCATCGACGTGTTCGAGGTCGAACCGGCGGAGAGCAACGCACTGTTCGGCATGGAGAATGTGGTGGCAACGCCGCATCTGGGGGCCTCGACGATGGAGGCGCAGGAGAATGTCGCGCTGCAGGTCGCCGAGCAGATGTCGGACTATCTGATCAAGGGCGCCGTTTCCAATGCCATCAACATGCCATCGATCACCGCCGAGGAAGCGCCGCGGCTGAAACCTTTCGTCAAGCTCGCCGAAGTGCTCGGCGCCTTTGTCGGACAGGTCACCGAGGATCCGATCAAGGAGGTCGAGATCCTGTTCGATGGCTCGACCGCGACGATGAATACGCGGGCGCTGATCAGCGCTACTCTTGCCGGGCTGATCCGGCCGCAGGTCGCCGACGTCAACATGGTGTCGGCGCCGATCATGGTGAAGGAGCGCGGCATCATCGTCGCCGAGGTCAAGCGCGACAAGTCGGGAGTGTTTGACGGCTATATCAAGCTAACGGTTAAGACCGAGCACAGGACGCGCTCGATCGCCGGCACCTGTTTTTCGGACGGCAAGCCGCGCTTCATCCAGATCAAGGGCATCAATCTCGACGCCGAGGTCGGTCAGCACATGCTCTACACGACCAATGCCGACGCGCCCGGCATCATCGGCCTGCTCGGCACGGTGTGCGGCGAGAACGGCGTCAACATCGCCAATTTCCAGCTCGGCCGCAACCGGCCGGGCGGCGATGCCATTGCGTTGCTCTATCTCGATGCGCCGTTCCCGGAAGACGTGTTGGCGCAGGTGCGCTCGCACAAATCGATCGACTCGGCCAAGCGGCTGCATTTCGACGTCGGCGCGGCCTGAAATTCGATCGCCCCGTGTGCAGCAGCACGCGGGGCGCTTCCATGGTCGTTGACGGACCGCAGTGAACCGTCGCGGCGAGCGACTTCATTCAGCAGCGGATACCGACATCTTCCGTCCGCTGTATTCGGCGAGGCTGATGCCGCCTAGCACCAGTGCGAGAGCCAGCGCCTGATAAAGCTGGAATGTCTCACCGACAATCAGCACCGACAGCAGCGTACCGAAGATCGGCACCAGATTGATGAACAGGCCGGCCCGGTTGGCGCCGATCAGCTCGTTGCCCCTGATATAGAAGATCTGCGAGATGACCGAAGCACCGATGGCGGTATAGAACGCGACAGCCCAGCCGCGGGCGTCGGGGACGATGACCTTGCCGGCGGCAATCTCCCACAGGAAGAAAGGCAGCGATGTGATGAGTGCGGCAACCGACAGCGCCAGCATCAGGCTCTGCCAGCGGATGACCGGCTTCAGCCGCAACCCCACCGAATAGAAGGAGTAGCAAAGCACGGCCACCAGCATGATCGCGTCGCCGAAGTTGAGATCCAGCTTGAGAAGCTGGCGCAGGTCGCCATGGCTCGCCGTCACCGCGACGCCGATGATGGTCAGCACGACGCCAGCGATCTGCACCCGGTTCACCCGCAGACGAAACAGCACGAAATTGGCGATGATGATCACGATCGGTATCGCCGCCTGCTCGATCGAGACGTTGATCGCCGTCGTGTAGTTGAGTGCCGTGTAGAAGATCGCATTGAAAAAGGCGAAGCCGCAAGCGCCGAGCCCGCCAAGCAGCAACCAGTGCCGACGCACCACTGGCCAGTCCTCTTGCAGCGTTCGCCAGCCGATCGGCAGCAGGATCAGAACGGCCAGAATCCAGCGCAGGAAGACCAGCGTCATCGGTGAAATGTGGTCGACCGCCAGCTTGCCGGCCACGGAGTTGCCGCCCCACAGCAAGGTGGTGAACAGCAGGAATAGGTAGGCGGCTCGATACATCGTGACATTCCGGCCAGGCAGAGGGAATTTGACGTCGGTGTGGGACTATTGCGACCGCTAGCCCAAGTAAATGATGTCAAAGGCGAAAATTGTTGTGCCTCGGAGCGTTTGGGTGGCAAAGAGTGGTCGCGCTCGCCGGGTCTTGACGCTATAGAGCGACGTGCGTGCAATTGGACGCTACAAGTACGCGTCGGAAGGCTTTAATCCTCGCGTCGTGCTCTCCGAAAATCGATTCCGTTTTTGGGGGCCGATGCGATAGAGGCCTGTCGTTTCGAACTGTTTTCAAGCTGCTCGTGCGGCGTCTCAAGGGAAAAGAAATATGGCCAATGTGGTGGTCGTCGGCTCGCAATGGGGCGATGAGGGCAAAGGCAAGATCGTAGACTGGCTGTCGGAGCGCGCCGACGTTGTCGTGCGCTTCCAAGGCGGCCACAATGCCGGCCACACGCTGGTCGTCGACGGCAAGGTCTACAAGCTGTCGCTGCTGCCGTCCGGCGTGGTGCGGCAAGGCAAGCTGTCCATCATCGGCAATGGCGTCGTCTTCGATCCGCACGCCTTCGTCGCGGAGGTTGCGAAATTGAAGGCGCAGGGCGTCGAGGTGACGCCAGACCGCCTGAAAATAGCCGAAAACACCGCGCTTATCCTGTCCTTGCACCGGGAGCTGGACGGATTTCGCGAGGACGCCGCTTCCAATTCCGGAACGAAGATCGGCACGACCCGTCGCGGCATCGGTCCCGCCTATGAAGACAAGGTGGGCCGGCGCGCCGTCAGGGTGATGGATTTGGCGGATTTGGAAACGCTGCCCTTGAAGGTCGACAGGCTGCTGACGCACCACAATGCGCTGCGGCGCGGGCTCGGCCATGCCGAGGTCACGCATGAGGCAATCATGAGCGAGCTGATTTCCGTCGCCGACGAGATCCTGCCCTATATGGACCGCGTCTGGAAAATCCTCGACGACAAGCGCCGCGCCGGCGAGCGCATCCTGTTCGAGGGCGCGCAAGGCACGTTGCTCGACATCGATCATGGTACCTATCCGTTCGTCACCTCGTCAAATACGGTTGCCGGCCAGGCCGCTGCCGGGTCCGGTGTCGGCCCGGGCGCCATCGGCTATGTGCTCGGCATCACCAAGGCCTATACCACGCGTGTTGGCGAAGGCCCGTTTCCGACCGAGCAGAAGAACGAGATCGGCGAGTTCCTGGGCACGCGTGGCCATGAATTCGGCGTCGTAACTGGCCGCAAGCGCCGCTGCGGCTGGTTCGATGCCGTGCTGGTCCGCCAGGCCGTCGCCGTCAACGGCATCAAGGGCATTGCGCTGACCAAGCTCGATGTGCTCGATGGGCTGGACGAGATTAAGGTCTGTACCGGCTACCGACTCGACGGCGAGGCGATAGATTACCTGCCGGCCAGCCAGGGTGCGCAGGCCCGCGTCGAACCGGTCTACGAAACGTTGGAGGGGTGGAAAGGTACCACCGCCGGCGCGCGTAGCTGGAACGATCTGCCGGCCCAGGCGGTGAAGTACGTCCGCCACATCGAAGAGCTGATCGGCGCGCCGGTCGCACTCCTTTCCACCAGCCCTGAACGGGACGACACGATACTTGTGACCGATCCGTTTCAAGACTAGTTTCTCAGCCTTTCCGGGCATTGCGGCTGATTTGCGGGGGCCGGCCCAGAAACAAATGCAGGTCGACTGAAGCATGGTAGATTTTGTTGGTGCCCTGAAAAAGACGCTAGACAAGCTTGATAAGCCGTCGGCGGAAGTGCGCGCCAAAGTTTATGACATGGCGCGTTCGACGATCGCGAAGAAAATTGCCGAACGCGATCCGCCGTTTGCGCCGTCGGATGTCGCCAGGCAGAAGCGCGCACTCGAAGACGCCATCGCAAGCGTTGAGCGAGAATATGCTAAACCGGCACCGGCATCCGATCCGCTGGCGGAACTGGAGGACATCTTCTCCTCCATCGACCGCAACAAGAACCAGCCCAGCCATGTCCGGCAGCCGGCAAAGACCGAGCCAGCAACAACCGGGCCAGCAAAGACCGGGCCGGCCCAGACTGGGCCGGCATGGCAGTCCACGCCCGCCAAGGCGGTGCCGAACTGGCAAAAGCCGCAGCCCGTCGCTCTTCCTCAAGAGCGCGCTGGTCCGCCGCCGTCCGATATGGATCTTCCGACGGCCGATGACCAAGACAGCGTTTTTCGGGGCGACGACTTTTCCAACGACGGCGGCCCCGCGGAGGACAGGTTCCAGCGACTCCATCCTGCCGAGCGCAGGCGCAGCTATGGCGGCGTGATCGCCGCCGCCATTGCCCTGCTGGTCATTGCCAGTGGCGGTTATGGCATCTGGCTGAACAAGGATGCGTTCGGCAGCATGCTCGGCCTCGACGAGACCAAAGCCGTCGCCACCGAACCGCTGGTAAAACCAGCCCCGGCCAAGCCGGTGGCCGATGCGGCCGTACCGGCCGCCGCGCCTCCGACGGAGGCCGGCGAGGGCGCGAAGTTTACGCAGCGCCTTACGCCCGAGGGCCACGAAGTCGATCCCGGCCCCGCGGTCGGGCAGGCGGGCATCGGCGAAGGCGAATCCGTCGCCGCACTGACCACGCCGCCGTCGGCCGCTCATGCGCCGACCACCCCGGCACCCGCCGCGCCGGCACCGGCCGCACCCGCCGACACGCAAGCCACGGCCAATGCTCCAGCAGTCGATGGGTCGGCTGCGCCAACGCCCGCAACGCCGCCCGATGCTGCAGCTACTCCGCCAGCCCCTGCAACGGCCGCCCCACCGCCCGCGACGGCAGCGGCACCGACGGTAGTTCCGCCGCAAGCCGCGTTGGCCGTCGGCCAGAAGGCGATCTTCTACGAGGAGCGCACCAGCACCGCTCAAGGCTCGGCCGAGCCCGGCAACATCGTCTGGTCGCTGGTGCAGGAATCGCCCGGCGGCGACCTGCCGCCCGAGCCGGCGATCCGTGCCGAGGCGACCATTCCAGGCAAGGATATCCAGTTGCGCATGACGATCCGTCGCAACACCGACCAGACGCTGCCGGCCAGCCACATCATCGAGATGATTTTCCTGACGCCTAATGGCTTCGAGGGCGGCGGTGTCGACAACATCTTGCGTGTCGCCATGAAGGGCTCCGAGCAGGATGCCGGCAGCCCGCTGATCGGCATCCCGGCCAAGATCGCCGATGGCTTCTTCCTGGTTGCGCTCAACGACACCAAGGCGGATGAAGACGCCAATCTGACCTTGCTCAGAGGTCAGGACTGGATTGACGTGCCGGTCGTCTACAAGACCGGGCGGCGGGCGCTGCTCACCATGGAAAAGGGAATTCCCGGCGAGAAGGTATTCGACGAGGCGCTGAAGGCCTGGCAGACAAAGACGGCGGGGTGAGGCCGGCTCACCAGCCCAACGCCTCCTTGGCTCAGAAGCCTTGGAACAGCATGTCGAGCGCGCTCACGATGTCTTCGTGATGCCTGGTTAGATTCAGTCGGCTCTCGCCCAGTTCCGTCGCCGCAACCGTGGCGATCAAATGGGTGGCCATGACCAATTTCCGACCATTGATCTCGAAAATGGGATGGAGCCTTCGCATTGGTGATGGCGCCATCGCAACCGGCAGCAGCGGGACGACCACCCGGGTCTTGAAGTGGTCGAGCAGATCGGCCTGGACGTCGAGGAGATAGCCGCCTTCGATGCTACCCGCGAAGACGTCGTAGCGCGCCATCAGAATTGCCGATGTTCTGCCAGCGGAATACCGTGTTTTTCGACATATTCGTTCCACGCATCTATCGTCGCGCGGTTCTCAAGCTTCCACAGCCGCGTCTTTTCGGCGGCCACTGCCTCTGCGATGCCGGCTTCAGCGGCGCGTGAGACATTCACATCGAGCCCCTTGGCTTCCTTCATGAGCTTTGAGTCGATCGACAGATTTGCCGGCTGACGAACCGCATTCACAGCTATCTTGCGCATGATCACCTCCGCAGCATGCGCATAATATATGCGCACTCCTGTCTAGCCGCAATGACAAGGTGCTTGAACTCGCGAATTACCCCTCCATCTCCTCGCGCAGCATCTCGAGTTCCAGCCATTCCTCCTCGAGCGCTGCCAGTGTGACGCGCTCCTTGTCGAGCGCGGCAATCGTCTTCTGGAACGAGGCCGGGTCGCGCTCGTAATAGGCCGGATTGGCGATGTTGTTCTCCAGCCGCGAGATCGAGGCCGACACCGCCTCGATCTTCTTGGGTAAGGTTTCCAGCGCGAATTTCTGCTTGAACGACAGTTTCCTGGCCGGGCCCTTGGGAGCGGCCGCGTCGCTCCTGCTTGCAGCGGTCGCCTCGCTGGTCTCTGCCTTCGGCCGCGCCTTGCGGTCGTCCAGCCTGGTGCCGCCGCGCTGCGCCAGCATGTCGGAATAGCCGCCGGCATATTCGATCCAGCGGCCGCCACCATCCGGCGCAATGATGCTGGTCACGGTGCGGTCGAGGAAATCGCGATCGTGGCTGACCAGGATCACCGTGCCGGCAAAGCCGGCGACCAATTCCTGCAGCAACTCCAGCGTCTCCATGTCGAGGTCGTTGGTCGGCTCGTCGAGCACAAGCAGGTTTGCCGGCCGCGCCAAAACGCGGGCGAGGATCAGCCGTGCCCGCTCGCCGCCCGAAAGCTCGCGCACCGGCGTGCGCGCCTGTTCCGGCTTGAACAGGAAGTCTTTCATGTAAGAGACGACGTGGCGCTGTTCGCCATTGATGACGAGGTTCTCGCCGCGACCGTCGGTGAGATACTGCGCCAGTGTCTCCTGTGGATCGACGGCCTCGCGCTTCTGGTCGAGCGTGGCGATCTCCAGATTGGTGCCGAGCCGCACCGTGCCTGCGTCTGGCTTCAATTCGCCGGTCAGCATCTTCAACAGTGTCGTCTTGCCGGCGCCGTTCGGCCCGACCAGGCCGACGCGATCGCCGCGCTGGATGCGGGTCGAGAATCCCTTGACCACGGTCAGATCGCCAAAGCTCTTCTCGATGTTCTTGGCTTCGATCACCAGCTTGCCGGATTCGGCGGCGTCGCTGGCTGTCATCGTCGCCGCACCCTCGGCGCCGCGATGACCGCGAAAGCGCTGGCGCATGGTCTGCAACTCACCGAGCCGGCGCATGTTGCGCTTGCGCCGCGCTGTCACGCCATAGCGCAGCCAGTGCTCCTCGCGCACGATCTGGCGACCGAGCTTGTGCTGCTCGCGCTCTTCCTCCTCCAGCACCGTGTCGCGCCATTCCTCGAAATAGCCAAAGCCCTTGTCGAGACGGCGGGTCTGGCCGCGGTCGAGCCAGATTGTGGCGCGTGACACGCGCTCGAGAAAACGGCGGTCATGCGAGATGACGACCAGTGCCGAAGAGGTGCGGGCAAGCTCCTCCTCCAGCCATTCGATGACCGACAGGTCAAGATGGTTTGTCGGCTCATCGAGGAGGAGAATATCGGGCTCCGGCGCCATGACGCGGGCGAGTGCCGCACGCCTCGCCTCGCCGCCGGAGAGGTCGTTCGGCCGTTCTTCGCCGGTCAGGCCGAGATGCTCCATCAGATAGGTGGCGCGATAGGGATCGTCGGCGGGCCCGAGCCCCGCCTCGACATAAGCGCGGACGGTCGCAAAACCGTCCATGTCGGGCATTTGCGGCAAGTAGCGCACGGTTGCCGAAGGCTGGCGGAAGACTTCACCGTCCTGCGGCTCGATCAGCCCGGCGGCGATCTTGAGCAGCGTCGACTTGCCCGAACCGTTGCGGCCGACCAGGGCGATCTTGTCGCCAGCGGAGGCCGTCAGGGCGGCACCGTCGAGCAGCGGCGTGCCGCCAAAGGTCAGCTTTATCCCGTCGAGATTGAGAAGTGGCGGCGCCATGTCAGCTTTCTGGGCTCAGCTTTCCGGAAGAGGGTGGGGATGCGCGAGCAGCAGCGCGCGGCCGCTGGCCAGCGCGATTTCCAGCCGGCCCCTGACCTCGTTGGAAATGGTCAGCGACGAGCCGAACGCAACCTCGACATGGTCGAGCGGCCATTTGGCACCGGTGACGCTCAGGCCGGCGAGATCGGAGAAGCCGAGCACCGAAAACAGCGTGCCGTCGGCATAGTCGAAGCCAGCCTTTCCGGGCAGCAAGGGAATGCCTTCCTGTGCGCCGCTGGTCAAAAGCACGTCCGTCCCGCCTTCCGCCAGCCGGACGCTCAACGCCAGATGCAGGAAGATGTGGTCGGTGCGTTTACCGCCGAAGGCACCTGCGAGCACAAGGCTGGTCGCACCGCGTTCGAGCGCGGCAGCGATAGCGAGTTCACCGTCGGTCTTGTCCTTTTCGGCGGGAAACACCTGCCGTGGCACGGCGGCCAGATCCTCCGGCAACTCGGCAGGCACGGAATCGAAATCGCCGACCCAGAGTTCCGGCCACAGGCCCAGCATACGGGCATGGCCGATGCCGGCATCGGCAGCGATGACGCGCGAGCCTTCGACCTGGCGGTCGAGCAGCGGCGTGCGGATGAGATCGCCGCCAAGCAGGATGGTGAATTTGCTCATATCTCGTGGCCCTTACCAGCCCTGCCCCAGAAACGGAAGAATGAAACGGCAGACGACACGGAAGGCTGGGCTTTGGATGCCCGGCAAACTTCCGCTTGCGCGGCACTTCGGCCGGGCCTATGTGTCGAAACGCTCTAACGGGGTGCCGGACGCGATCTTCGCGGACCGGCTGAGAGGCAAGACTGCCAACCCGCTGAACCTGATCCGGTTTGTACCGGCGGAGGGATTAGACGCTTCGGACAGCCCGGCGCCTCAATTCCTTTCAATGCGAACGAAGGAGGCGCCGATGCGCAGTTTTTTCCACTCTCTTGTCCCGATTGTCCTGCTTGCGGCATCCGCGCTCGCCCTGCCAGGGCAGGCATCGGCACAGGATAGACTGACCGTCTATACCTATGAGAGCTTCACCGCCGATTGGGGTCCGGGACCGGCAGTGAAGAAGGCCTTCGAGGCCGAATGCAGTTGCGTCGTTGAATTCGTCTCGGTCGCTGACGGCGTGGCGCTGCTCAACCGTGTGAAGCTGGAAGGGGCCGCCACCAAGGCCGATATCGTGCTTGGCCTCGATACCAATTTAACCGCCGACGCCAAGGCAACCGGCCTGTTTTCGCCGCATGGCGCCATATCGGATGTCAGCGTGCCGGGCGGCTGGCGCGACGATACTTTCGTGCCGTTCGACTATGGCTATTTCGCCGTCGTCTACGATACCGAAAAACTGAAGAACCCGCCGAAAAGCCTCAGGGAATTGGTCGAGGGCGATGCCGGAGAAAAGATCGTCATCCAGGACCCGCGCACCTCGACGCCGGGCCTTGGCCTGCTGTTGTGGGTCAAGTCGGTCTATGGCAACAAGGCGCCCGAAGCCTGGGCCAAGCTCAAGGCAAAGGTGCTGACGGTGACGCCAGGCTGGAGCGAGGCCTACGGCCTGTTCACCAAGGGCGAGGCGCCGATGGTGCTGTCGTATACCACGTCGCCGGCCTACCACATGGTCGCCGAAAACACCGAGCGCTACCAGGCGGCGTCCTTCGAGGAAGGCGAATACCTGCAGATCGAAGTTGCGGGGATCACCACCAAGGGCGTGAAGAACCCGCTGGCGGAAAAGTTCATCGCCTTCATGACCGGACCGAAATTCCAGGATGTCATTCCCGAAACAAACTGGATGTTCCCGGCCGGCAAGACCGACAAGCCGCTCAACCCGGCGTTCGACAAGCTGGTCAAACCGACCAAGACCTTGCTGTTCAGCCCGGAGGAAGTCGCGGCCCACCGCAAGGCCTGGGTCGATGAGTGGCTTGCGGCGATGAGCAAGTAGCTTTGGCCGATTGGTCGAAGATGATCGCTCTACGGCGCCCCCCTCTGTCCTGCCGGACATCTCCCCCACAAGGGGGGAGATCGGACGGCACGGCGGCTTTCGCCAGTCGCCGATGTTGCTGGAATGAGCGGAGCGCTGAAACTGCCAATCTCACCCCTTGTGGGGGAGATGTCCGGCAGGACAGAGGGGGGCGCGAAGGAACGCAATCCTCACTAAGAATCTCGAATCTGGTGGTCTAGCGTGCAACGCGCACCATCATCTGACTCCCGCATCACCGCCGGCATCCTCGCGCTTGCGGCAATAGCACTTCTGCTCGGCGGAGCATTTGCAGGGCTGATCATCGAAGCCACACGCGACCCGTCCGGTGTCGCCTCCGCCTTCGATTCGTATCTCTTGCGTATCGTCCGTTTCACGCTCTGGCAGGCTCTGCTGTCGACTCTGCTCTCCGTCGCGCCAGCGCTGTTCGTCGCGCGTGCCCTGTCGCGGCATCCACAGTTTTTCGGGCGAGGCTTTGTCCTGCAGCTTTTCGCCGTGCCACTGGCGCTGCCGGCCATTGTTGCCGCACTCGGTGTCTTGGCACTCTATGGCCGCGCCGGCTATTTCGCCGGCATGCTCGGCGCGATTGGCGGCCAGAGCTGGCCCGGCATCTATGGCCTGTCGGGCATACTCTTCGCCCATGTCTTCTTCAACCTGCCGTTGGCGACGCGGCTGTTCCTGGAGGCGTTGCAGACCGTGCCGGCCGACCAATGGCGGCTGGCGACCCAGCTTGGCATGGGTGCTGCGCCGGCCTTCCGGCTGATCGAATGGCCGCCGCTGCGTGCGGCCTTGCCGGGCGTTGCCGGGCTCGTTTTCATGCTGTGCATCACCTCCTTCACCATCGTGCTTACGCTCGGCGGCGGACCCAGCGCGACGACGCTGGAGGTTGCCATCTACCAGGCGCTGCGTTTCGACTTCGACCCGGCGCGGGCTGTGACGCTGACCCTGCTGCAGATTGCCCTGACCTTCGTCGTCGTGCTGGCCTTGACGCGGCTTGGCGCCAATATGGTCGGGGACGCCAATCTGCCAGTGGCGCCGCGCCGGTATTTTTCAGCCGGTGCGGCCGAGACCGTGCTGAACGCGCTGGTGATCGGGCTGGCGCTGCTGTTTGTCTCCGGGCCGATGGCGGCCATGCTGGTAGCCGGGCTTGGCGCCGATCTCGGCCGCTTGGCCGGCGAGAGCGCGGTGCGGCAAGCGATGGCGACCAGTGCCGTGCTGTCCGTCTTATCGGCGCTGCTCTCCCTGGCGCTGTCGCTGTCGCTGGTCATGGCGCGCCGGGCGCTGGCGCTCACCCGGCGGACAGGCCGGCGGACGGTGCTCGAACATCTGGCCGACACCGGTGCGGGGTTCGTCCTGGTGGTGCCGCCCATCGTCATCGGCGCCGGCTGGTTCCTGCTCCTGCGCACCGTCAGCGATGTCTTTGCGATCGCCCCTGTCATGGTCGTTGCGGTCAATGCGGTGATGGCGATGCCGTTCGCCATCCGCGCCATCCGCCCTGCCTATGACGCGGCGAGCGAACGCCACGAACGGCTTTGCGCACAGCTTGGCATCTCGGGCTGGAACCGGTTGCGGCTGGTCGACTGGCCGTCGCTGCGGCGGCCGCTCGCCACCGGCTTCGCTTTCGCCATGGCGCTGTCGCTCGGCGATCTTGGCGTCATTGCGCTGTTCGGCAGCGATTCCGTGCAAACCTTGCCCTACCTGCTGCTGGCCCGCATGGGCAGTTACCGCACCGAGGATGCGGCCGGGCTGGCGCTGCTGCTCGGCCTTGTCTGCCTGGCGCTGGTGCTGACCGCGGACTGGATGGGAAGGAGGGAGAAATCATGATGCCGATCAGCCCGGAACGGTCCATTTCGGTGGAAAAAGGCGCGGCCGTGCGGCTCGATAATGTCTCGTTCAGCTATGGTGAAACGCCGCTTACATTCGATGTCGATTTCCCGGCGTCGGAAATCACCGCCATCATGGGGCCGAGCGGTTCGGGAAAGTCGACACTGCTCAATCTGGTGGCCGGTTTCGAAGCGCCACGGTCAGGCCGCGTGCTCATCGGCGGCGCCGACGTCAGCACTGCGCCGCCATCAGCGCGGCCGGTATCGATGGTGTTCCAGGAAAACAACCTGTTTGCCCATCTGTCCCTCGAGCAGAATGTCGGGCTCGGCCGCTCGCCTTCGCTCAGGCTGAGCGAGGCTGACCGCGCCGCAATCGCCGCAGCGCTGAAGCGCGTCGGCCTTGCCGGCAAGGAAAGCCGACTGCCGCGCGAACTCTCCGGCGGCGAGCGGCAGCGCGTCGCGCTCGCCCGGGTTTTAGTGCGCGACCGGCCGGTGCTGTTGCTTGACGAGCCGTTCGCTTCGCTCGGACCGGCACTGCGCGACGACATGCTCGACCTGGTGGCCGACGTCCATTCGGAGCAGCGCATGACGGTGCTATTCGTCACGCACCAGCCGGACGATGCGCGCCGTATCGGCCAAAACATGGTTTTCCTGGACGGTGGCACGGTTGCCGCGACCGGCACCGCCGCCGATTTTTTCGTTGGGGCTGGACCGGAGGCATTCCGACGCTATATCGGCTCGGGTCCGTTTGCGACTGGATCACGAGATGTTGCCCGGAAGCGGACATAATTTATGGTCAAACCGGCGGAAGGCGAAGCGGCGCTTGCTTGCCATCGTCGAGGTAGTGTGGCTAGGTCCGCCAGGAACTGGTCCGGCTTAGACCGTGATTTGCCCTTGCTGCCTCGTATCTGTCGGACGCACGAAGGACGCCGTAGAACTTGATTTTGCGCGTGATGCTTTCCGGAAATCGCGCCCGATTTTCGCGGTCACGTCCCAGGACTTGAAAGGAAGCCGACCTGCCGACCGGCATCGACAATCGGAGGCTGAAACCGCTGGCGCGCTTTCTTGCGCTGGCCGGTCTTGCCGTGGCGCTGGCAAGCTGCCAGATGTTCACGCCTCCCGACGTGCAGGAATCGGGCTTCCAGCCCTCCGACAAGCCGATTACGGTCGACAATGTCGCCGCTAACAGCAGGCTCGCCGAACTGGCGAAGGCGCAGCACCCGCGCATCCTTGCCACCTATGGCGGCGAGTATTCCGACCCTAAGCTCGAGCGCATGGTGGCCAAGGTCGTTGGAAGACTGACGGTGGTGTCGGCCAACCCGACCCAGACCTACCGTATCACCATCCTCAATTCGCCCAACGTCAATGCCTTCGCGCTGCCGGGCGGCTATCTCTATATCACCCGCGGCCTGCTGGCGCTGGCCAACGATTCGGCCGAGCTTGCCGCCGTCATTGCGCATGAGATGGGCCACGTTACGGCCAATCATGGTCTGCAGCGCCAGCAGCTGGAAGCTGAAGAGGGGTTGGCGACCAAGGTCGTTTCGGACGTGCTCGGCGACAACCCGACGGCCAAGGCGGCGCTGATCCGCGGCAAGCTGAGGCTGGCACAGTTCTCGCGCAATCAGGAGCTGGAGGCCGATGCCATCGGCATCAAGTCGATCGGCGAAGCCGGTTTCGACCCCTACGCCGCCGGCCGCTTCCTGCAGTCGATGTCGGCCTATGCCGATTTCCGCTCGATCAGCGGCGCCACCGACGCCAGCCTCGACTTCCTGGCGACGCATCCCAACACGCCGCAGCGGATCGATCTCGCGCAGCGCCACGCCCGCCAGTTCGGCGCGCCCGGTGTCGGGTCGCGCGACCGCGATTCATTCCTTGCCGGCATAGACGGGCTGCTCTACGGCGACACGCCGGAGGAAGGCTATGTGCGCGGCGAAACCTTCCTGCATCCTGGCCTCGGCGTGTCGTTCTCGGTCCCCAACGGCTTCATCATCGACAATTCGGCGGCGGCGGTGACGGCCACAGGCCCGGGCGACATGGCAATCCGCTTCGACGGCGTTTCGATCGACAAGGACCGCTCGCTGACCGACTACATCCGCAGCGGCTGGGTTGCCGGGCTCGACGACAGCAGCGTGCGCCAGGAAACGATCAACGGCAACGAAGCGGCAACCGCGCATGCCGGCGCCGATGGCTGGCAATTCGATATTGCGGTGATCCGCGCCGGCGGGCAGGTCTACCGCTTGCTGACTGCTGCACCGTCGGCCAGCACCTCGCTGAGCACGGTGGCGCGCTCGGTCAGCGGCTCATTCCGCATCCTGAGTGCTGCCGAGAAGGCAGCACTGAAGCCACTGCGTATCCGCATCGTCACGGTGCAGCCCGGCCAGACAATGGGCTCCCTGGCCGCACAGATGGTCGGCGTCGACCGCAAGCTGGATTTGTTCAGGGTGCTCAACGCGCTGTCGCCGGGTGCTGCGGTTTCGGCCGGCGACAAGGTTAAGATCGTCACCGACAAATAGCAGCCGACGCGATTCAGGCCGCGAGAAATTCCGGATTCTGCTTTACCAGCGCCGCCTTGAGTTTTTCCATGGCGCGCGCCTCGATCTGCCGGACACGTTCCTTGGAGATGCCGAGCGTTTCGCCAAGCGCTTCGAGCGTCGCGCCCTCGTCGCTCAGCCGGCGTTCCTCGATAATCCTGAGTTCTCGCGCATTGAGAGCGCCGAGTGCCGTCTTCAGCCACACCGAGCGGCGTTCGACGTCGATCGTGTCGCCGACCACCTCATCGGGCAGCGGGTCATCCGAAACTAGGAACTCCATCCGCTCGGTTGCGCCCGCATCGTCGGCAAGCGGTGTGTTGAGCGAGCTGTCCGGCGCCGAAAGGCGGGAATCCATCATCGCCACATCGGCCTCCGATACCCCGAGAGCCGCCGACACTTCGCGGTAGAGCGTGGCATTCGACGTCTGCTCGGCGCCGTTTGCCAGGCGAGCACGCAGACGCCGCAGGTTGAAGAACAGCGCCTTTTGCGCGGAGCTGGTGCCGCCGCGCACGATCGACCAGTTGCGCAGGATATAGTCCTGCATCGAGGCGCGGATCCACCATGTCGCATAGGTCGAGAACCGCACCTCGCGCTCGGGCTCGAAACGGGCCGCGGCCTCCAGCAGCCCGACATGGCCTTCCTGGATCAGGTCGCCCAGCGGAAGGCCGTAGTGGCGAAACCGCGACGCCATGGAAATGACCAGCCGCATATGCGCGACGGTGATGCGGTGCAGCGCATGCTGGTCATTGTTTTCCTTCCAGCGCAGCGCCAGGAGATGCTCTTCGTCACGTTCCAGATAAGGGGCTTTCATCGCCGCGCGAACCATGGTCCGTCCTGCACTGTCTTCCATCATGCCGCGCTCCTGCTTCAGGCGTTGCGGTGCGATCGAATCGTGAGTTGGCGCCGATGGTTGAAATGGCGGCGCCGCGCCCTACAACAGCGAAGAACGTGCCATGCGGGGGAATGTTCCCCCGGACTGTCATGTCGATTGCGCTGCTCCAGGAGATTCGCCACCGGCCTTGACTCAGCCGGATGGCGCCGGGAACTGCTGGTTGAGAATTGGATTTCAAGGGCGCGAGATTTTTGAAATTTAGTTTCTTATTCCGGCATCGCGCATCTGTCATTTTCCGGCACTCGCAATGACGCCGGACATCGGCCAAGGACGGGATCACAGAAAAATGAAATGGCTCAAATCGCTTATCGTCGCCGGAACGCTGCAGGTTCTGGCCATCGCCGCCGGTCATGCCGGCGCCAATCTCGACCAGATCAAGCAGTCCGGCGTCTTCAAGGTCGGCACGGAAGGAACCTATGCGCCCTTCACCTATCATGATGCTTCCGGCGTGCTCGTCGGCTTCGACGTCGAGATCGCGCGGGCCATCGCCGAGCGCCTCGGCGTCAAAGCCCAGTTCCTCGAAGGCAAATGGGACGGGCTGATCGCCGGTCTCGACGCCAACCGCTACGATGCCGTCATCAACGAGGTCGGCATCACCGAGGCGCGCAAGGCCAAATATGACTTTTCGGATCCCTATATCGCCTCCAAGGCGGTGCTGATCGTGCGTGGTGACAACACCGATATCAAGAGCTTCGCCGATCTCAAGGGCAAGAAGGCGGCGCAGTCGCTGACTTCGAACTTCGGCAAGCTGGCTGAAACCAACGGCGCCGAACTCGTCGGCACCGACGGCTTCGACCAGTCGATCCAGCTTCTTCTTACCGGCCGCGCCGACGCCACCATCAATGACAGCCTGTCCTTCCTCGACTTCAAGAAGCACAAGCCCGACGCCAATGTGAAGATTGCCGCGCAGGAGGAAAACGCCGACTATTCCGGCGTCATCGTGCGCAAGGGCGATCCGGAACTGGTGGCCGCCATCAATAAGGCGCTGGCCGACATCAAGGCCGACGGCACCTACAAGAAAATCGCCGACACCTATTTCGGCCAGGACGTTTCGAAGTAAAACGGCTTTCTCGTGTGGGCCGAACGCCGGCCCGCGTCGTTCATATCGCGGCGAGCTGTCTTTTGACGGCCCGCCGCTTTCGCGTGATATGAGCGACGGCAATCTGGCAAGGAGGAGCCTTCGTGCCGCACTGGCTGCAACTGATGCTGGAATCCCTGCCTACACTGCTGTGGGCCGCACTGATCTTCACCGTGCCGTTGACGCTGCTGTCGTTTGCATTCGGTCTTGTCCTAGGCCTGGTTGTGGCGCTTGTCCGGCTGTTCGGTCCCAAACCGCTGGTCGCCGTGGTCCGCTTCTACGTCTGGATATTCCGCGGCACGCCGCTTCTCGTGCAACTGTTCCTGATCTTCTACGGCCTGCCATCGGTCGGCATACTGCTCGACGCCTTTCCGGCAGCATTGATCGGCTTTACCTTGAACATCGGCGCATATTCGTCGGAAATCATCCGCGCAGTCATCGGTTCGGTGCCCAAGGGCCAGTGGGAAGCGGCCTATTCGATCGGCATGACCTGGGCCCAGGCAATGCGGCGCACCATTCTTCCGCAGGCGGGGCGCGTCGCCGTGCCGCCGCTGTCCAACACCTTCATCTCGCTGGTCAAGGACACTTCGCTCGCCGCCGCTATCACCGTGCCGGAGATGTTCCAGGCGGCGCAGCGCATCGTCGCCACCACCTATGAGCCGCTGATCCTCTATGTCGAGGCAGCGGCTCTCTATCTGGTCATGAGCTCCGTGCTGTCGGCCTTGCAGGCGCGGCTGGAAACGCGGCTCAACCGTTATGGCGGCTTCCTGGAGGCGCGCGCATGATCGGCCTCACCAACATCGAAAAGCGTTTCGGCGACAATTTGGTGCTGAAGGGCGTGACCGTCACCATCGAGGAAGGCAGCGTCACGGCGCTTGTCGGGCCGTCGGGCGGAGGGAAGAGCACGCTTTTGCGCTGCATCAACCTGCTCGAGCTGCCGACTTCAGGCACGGTGCGGATCGGCGACGATGCACTCGAATTCCAACCCGGCGGCAGGGTCTCGACCAGGGATATCCAGCGACTGCGGCTGCAGACCGGCATGGTGTTCCAGAATTTCCAGTTGTTTCCGCATCGCACTGCGATCGAGAACATCATGGAGGGGCTGGTGACGGTGCTGAAATGGCCCAAGGAAAGAGCGCGCGGACGGGCGCTCGCCCTGCTCGAAAAGGTCGGCATGGCGCACAAGGCCGACGCCTGGCCGGCGACGCTGTCAGGCGGCCAGCAGCAGCGCGTAGCGATTGCCCGGGCGCTGGCGCCTTCGCCGAAAGTCCTGCTCTGCGACGAGCCGACCTCGGCGCTCGATCCGGAACTGGCGCAGGAGGTGGTCGACGTGCTCGGCAAGCTCGCCAGCGAGGGCACGACCATGGTGATGGCGACGCATGATCTGCGGCTCGCCTCGAAGATCGCGCGGGAAGTGGTGTTCCTCGATGCCGGCAACATCGTCGAACAAGGGCCGGCCGCGGTGCTGTTCAGCAACCCCGAGCGCCAGCGGACCAAGCGGTTCATCGCCACGCTGAAGCAGGAGGCGGAAAGGGAAGGCGGCGGCAAGAGCTAGAATGGCCATTACCGGTCAGCCAAAACAAAAAACCCGGCGCGAGGCCGGGTTTTTCTGAATTCGAAGGCGAAAAGGCTCAGGCAGCTTCTTCCTGCTCGGCTTCCTCGTTGTCGGCCTTGGCGCCGCGCTTGGGGCCCTTGTTGAGGTTCACCTCGATGAGGCGCACCGCTTCGGTCTCCGACATGCGGTTGACGGCCGCGATCTCGCGGGCCATGCGGTCGAGGGCCGCCTCGTAGAGCTGGCGCTCGGAATAGGACTGCTCCGGCTGGTTGTCGGCGCGATAGAGGTCGCGCACCACTTCCGAGATCGAGATCAGATCGCCGGAGTTGATCTTGGCATCATATTCCTGGGCGCGGCGCGACCACATGGTGCGCTTGACGCGGGCGCGGCCCTGCACGACCTTCAGCGCGCGCTCGACATAATCCTCTTCCGACAGCTTGCGCATGCCGATCGAGGTCGCCTTGGCGACCGGCACCTTGAGGCGCATCTTGTCCTTCTGGAAGTCGATGACGAACAGCTCCAGCTTGTGGCCCGCGACTTCCTGCTCATCGATCGAGACGATCTGGCCGACACCATGCGCCGGATAGACGATGTACTCGCCGGTCTTGAAACCGTGGCGCGCTGCGGTGGACTTCTTCTGCGGGGTGATCGTTGCCATTACGCCCTGAACTCCTTGTTGTGGTACCGGCATCGTGCCGGCCCGAACTCGTGCGACCGGGGTGACCGGTCCTTAGCCACACAACGATGAACTCACCGGAAAGGCCAGGACCGGCAAATCGCAACATTGCGACCGCCTGCCCCAGATCGCTCTGGTCCGGATTGAGAAATTCACCTTTCAGTGATTTGGGGCGTTTGCGCCATAAATCGACGTTGTGTCACCGGCATGTTTGGCTGATATAACACAAAAAGTCGGAAGAATCAAGGTTTTGCTGCACGCGCGAAGGCCACGCGCCGTTGCCGCCTGTCAAGGCAGTTAATGTATCACGTCTGTTAAGCGGCGTCAGGCGGCCGCAGCCGGCCGGCTCGTCAGTCGCCTTCGCCGGGCTCGGGGGAGAAATATTTCTCGAACTTGCCAGTTTCGCCATCGAAAGTTTTAGCGTCGGCCGGCGGCTCCTTCTTAGCGGTGATGTTGGGCCATTTCTCGGCATATTCGGTGTTGATCTGCAGCCATTTGTCGAGGCCCGGTTCGGTATCGGGCTTGATCGCGTCGGCCGGGCATTCCGGTTCGCAGACGCCGCAATCGATGCACTCGTCCGGGTGGATGACGAGCATGTTCTCACCTTCGTAGAAGCAGTCGACCGGACAGACCTCGATGCAGTCCATGTATTTGCATTTTATGCAATTGTCGGTCACGACATAGGTCATTGGTCGGCTCCGGGACGTCCCATTTTGTTGGGCTTTTTTGGTGAGGTAACGCCTTTGTCCGCTGGTGGCAAGGGCGGCCCCTGCCAGCGGTGCCGCGGTTTCCGGAATGGAATTCCGGAAGGCCGGCAAAGCGGGCGTTCGACCTTGCTCAATCGTCGCCGAGCAGGTGGTCGGTCTGGCGGCGTTCCTTCTTGGTCGGGCGACCGCTGCCGGCCTCGCGCAACGGCGGCACCGCATCCGGAAGCGCCTCGCCCTTGGGCGCGGGGGGCGGCGACATGTCCTCGTAGAGCAGGCGGGCCTCTTCGGCCGGGCCACGCCGTACGCCGGTGCCAAGGACTTTCCAGACGAAGATCCGCCGCTCCAGCGTGATGGTCAAAACGTCGCCCGGCCGGACCGTATCGGAAGCCTGCGCTGCTTTGTCGCGATTGATGCGGACGCGTCCGGCGACGACCAGCTTGGCTGCCAGCGTGCGCGATTTTACCGCGCGCGAGAAGAACAGCCACTTGTCGATGCGCTGGCGGGCATCAGTGACCATCGGACGAGCAGCTTACTTCTTCAGCTGGTCGCGCAACGCGGCGAGCTTGGCGAAGGGCGAGTCCGGGTCGAAGCGGACCGGGCGTTCCTCACGCGGCTTTGGCTGGAAGGCGGGTTTTGCGCCTTGGGCGCCGCCTTTGCCGTCCTGCCGGCCAGCCTTCCAGTCGGGCCGGTTTTCGCGCCGGTCCGGGCGTTCGGCTTGCGGCTTGCCGGCGCGCTGTTCTGCCGCCTCGCCTTGCGGCCTGGGCTTGAACTTGCTGCGATCGAAGCGCGGCTTGCCGGCGCCGTCGCGCTGGTCGTGACGCCCCTGACGGGCGGGCCGGTCGCCCGGCGTCGGTTGCCCGCCGGCATCTGCCGGCGCATCGCTGCGGCTGTCCGGCGCAGCTTGACCATTGCGCGCGCGATTGTCCCGATGATTGTCCCGGGGGCGGTTGTCATGCTGGCGATGACGCGGGCGCTGGTCGAAACGACCCTGCCGCCATAACAGGACAGGTTTTGGCTCCTCCGCTTCTGGAGCAGCTTCACCGGAGACGGCTTCCGCCGTCGCTGCAGGTTCGGCCGGCGATGCTTCCGTAGTGTCGGAAACCGGCGGTTCTGCCGATGCCGCAGCCTCAGTTTCCGCAGGCGCTTCAGCAGTCGCCTCCGCGGCGGGCCGGGTCTCTTGCGTGACTTCTGCCGCAGCTTCAGGGGCTGGAGCTTCCGCGACAGGCTCTGCCGTCGCTTCGGTCACAGCTTCGGCCGCCGCCTCCGCAACAGGAGCCGCATCCGACACAGGTTCCGAAGCCTCCGCCGGCGGCTCTGCCGCGGCAGATGCTTCCGCCATCCTCGCCTGCTCGACTCGCGCAGCCTCTTCCGCCGCCTGCTTTGCAGCGGCAGCTTCACGCGCGGCATTATCCTGTGCTTCGAGCCGCGCCTTGACCTCGGCCGCCGGTTTGGCATCGGCGCGATAGCCGAGTCCCTTCAGGATTTCTTCCATGTCGTCGGCGGTGGCGCCGAGAATCGACATCATCGGCGGCGTCACCATGAAGGACTGGCCGTCATAGGCGCCGTCGGGGCGAGGCCCGAGGCCCGGCTTCCAGTTGGTCGCCGGCCGGATCAGGTCGGCCAGCCGTTCGAGAATATCGACGCGTACAGCACGCCGGCCAAGATTGCGGTAGCCGGCAAGCTTGTAGAAGGTCTTGTCGAAGGTCGGATCGATGACCACCGAGGTGCGGCCGGAGGCCAGTGCGTGAACGACATCGCCGAAACCGGGCTTGTCCTTGCCGTCGTTTCTCAGCGCCCACAGCAGCGTTATCAGCCCGGCCGGCGCCGGTTTGATCAGCGCCGGCACGAAGACATGGTAGGCGCCGAAGCGCACTCCGAGACGGCGAAGCGCCGCGCGGCCTTCCTGGTCGAGCGACTTCATCTCGTCGGCGATGTCGCGACGGTTGATGAGGCCGAAATGCTCGACAAGCTGGAAAGCGATGCCGCGGCCGATGCCGGTGATCTGCTCGGCATTCTTAAGGTCGACCAGAGGCTTCAGCAGGGATTCGATCTGGAAATTGACGAAGCGCTCGGCGCGCGCCGCAACCTTGTCGCGGGCCGGACCGGTGAGCTGCTCGTCGGCGAGCAGGACAAGACGCGGCTTCAAAGCGTCTTCGCCGGCGACCAGCGTGCCGATCGGCGCGCCGATCCAGCGCAGCGTGCCATCCGAACCCAGGGCGATGTCGCCATTGGCAGAGGCGCCGAAGCGCTCGGCCCGCGCCTCGAACTCGGCGGCAAGCGCCTTCTGCGCCGCCGCCCGCACCGCCTTGGCGTCCTCGCCGCCGGCGCTCTGGTCGGCGGTAAAGCGGAAACCCTGCAGCTCGCCGACATGATGGCCTTCGACGAGGACGGTTCCGGTTGGGCTGATTTCGGCTTCAGGCATCGTGTTTTCTCTAAGGCGCCGCATGAGGACGGAAGTCCTGCGGTCTACAAAACGTTTCGTCAACCGCTCATGCAGCGCATCCGACAATCTGTCTTCGATTTCGCGCGTCTTTTCCTGCCAGTGTGCCCGATCGGCCAGCCAGCCGGGTCGGTTGGAAACGAAGGTCCATGTGCGGATCTGGGCAATCCTGTGCGACAGCGTGTCGATGTCGCCTTCGGTGGTGTCGGCACGGCGGACCTGCTCGGCCATGTAGTTCTCGTCGACATGGCCATGCCTGGCAAGGTCCATGTAGATGGAGGCGATCAAGTCGGCGTGCTGGGCCGGCGCGATCTTCCTGTAGTCGGGCAGCGCGCAGGCTTCCCATAGCAGCGCCACGCGTCTGGCATCGGTGGTGAGTGCCCGGACGTCCTCGTCGCGCGACAGATGCTCGAGCGCCTGCGCGTCCACGGCCGGCAGTGCGCGCGTCAGGCCTTCGACCGGGGCGTTGGTCTCGATCGAGCGTTTCAGCGCATCGAGGTTGGCGAAATCGAAATGCGCGGTGCGCCACTGCAGCACTTTCACCGGATCGAAATCATGCGCCTCGATCTTCTTGACCAGTTCCTCATCCAGCGGATCGACCTGGCCGGTGACGCCGAAGGTGCCGTCGCGCAGGTGCCGGCCGGCGCGGCCGGCAATCTGGCCGAGTTCGGCCGCCGTTAGGTTGCGGTACTGGTAGCCGTCGAATTTGCGGTTCTGGGCGAAGGCGACGTGGTCGAGGTCGAGGTTGAGGCCCATGCCGATGGCGTCGGTGGCGACGAGGTAGTCGACGTCACCCGACTGGAACAGCGCCACCTGGGCGTTGCGGGTGCGCGGGCTGAGTGCGCCGAGCACGACGGCGGCACCGCCTTGCTGGCGGCGGATCAGCTCGGCAATGGCATAGACCTCGTCGGCCGAGAAGGCGACGATCGCGGTGCGCCGCGGCAGGCGGGTCAGCTTCTTCGAGCCGGCATAAGCAAGATGCGATAGCCGTGGCCGGGTCACCACCGACACGCCCCGCAGCAAGCGCTGCAGGATGCCGTGCATGGTGGCCGCGCCCAGCAGCAGCGTCTCCTGGCGGCCGCGCAGATGCAGAATGCGATCGGTAAAGATGTGGCCGCGTTCGAGATCGCCGGCGAGCTGGACCTCGTCGATGGCAACGAAGGCGGCGTCGGTCTCGCGCGGCATCGCTTCCACGGTGCAGACCGAGTATTTCGCGCCAGCCGGCTGGATCTTTTCCTCGCCGGTGATGAGCGCAACCTTGTGGGCGCCGACCTTCTCGCAGACGCGCGCATAGACCTCGCGGGCAAGCAGCCTGAGCGGCAGGCCGATGACGCCGCTTTCATGAGCCACCATGCGTTCGATGGCGAGATGGGTCTTGCCGGTGTTGGTCGGGCCGAGCACGGCCGTCACGTCTCGGCCGGTCAGGATCAGCGGTTCAGTGTGTTTCGGATGGATGTTCATCGGCCTGGAAATAAGGCTCTCCGCCTCGCATTGTCGGGAGCGCGCCCATATTGGCCGCGTATGACAGGCGACACATAGGGATTTCGGGCGCGAAGCGAAAGCGGAATGTGCCGAGGGCAGGCCGATTGGTCGCTTCAAAGCCAGAAAATCTGTTCCCGATTAACAGTTGGAACGAGTCTGGAACGAATCAGCGACGAATCACTGACTCTCGCCGATTCAGGTTTTGTTCACGGCTACATCTGGGTTTTCTGCCGGCGTACCTCACCACATGCTGAATCACGGGAACTGGCCCGATTCATGCAAGCGGCATCCAGGCGAGCACCATGGTTAACCTTTGCCGGTGAATGGTCGTGGGTGGCCAATCTGCTTCGCACAACATTATGAAATTATTGATGTTTCCTAACGCGCTTTAATCATTTCGAGGGCGTTTTCAGCTCTCGTCGTTAACGTTCCGCTCAAAGCCGGAACGAATCGGCGACGAATCAGAGATAGCCGAAGTTTCTTGGTTTGTTCACCGCAACATGTTGTGTTGTGAACAGCTTCTCCACCGAGAATCCACAGGCTGCGGGACGGATTGTGCACAGGCTGCGCAGCGGCCATTAACCTTTGCGTGCTGGTTCGGCACACACCGGCGTCATGGCCATCGGTCGGCGCACTTGCCGCATGAGGCTCAGACTCGGCCCCACGCTGAACGGCTTGTTCAAGGCACATCCTCTCCGACGGCATAGCGCTGCAATGTAGGGCCGACGGTCTGGATGATTTCTTCGTGAGACAGGGCGACGACCGGTGGTAGGCGCAGCAGGTAACGGCACATCGCCAAACCCAGCAGCTGGCTGGAAATGAGCCCGGCCCGCCGGCCCGCATCGGCGGGATCAGCGACCGCCGCAACCAGTGGCCTCACCTGGTTGGCAAATACATCGCGCAACTTTTCGGCGGCGAATTCGTTCGACGTCGCCGACCGCAGCAGAATTGCCATGCCGGTACCGTTGGCCGGATCTTCCCAGATTTCGAGAAATCGCCTGATCAGTGTCTTGCCGATGGCGGTTCGATCGATCACCCGCAGTGCCGGCAATCTCAGGTCGACGACCGCCGCTCTGGCGAATAGCTCGTCCTTGCTGCGGAAATAGCGGATCACCATGGCCGGATCGATCGAGGCGTGGGCCGCGACGTCGCGGATGGAGGCGCCGTCATAGCCGTGCCTGGCGAACAGCAGCCTCGCGGCTTCGAGGATCTGGGCGCGGGTGCGGTCCGACTTGCTGGTTTTCTTCTGCTGATTCTCGCTCATGAAATCCCTATGCCAACGGTTGTTGACAAATGCAATGGCTTCGACTAGAAAGTCAACATGTGTTGATAAATGGAGAGAGAAAATGTTGCCAGATACAACGGAAGTCCTGATTATCGGCGCGGGCCCGACCGGCTTGGCGCTGTCCATCGTGCTGCACCAGGCCGGGGTCGACCATGTTCTGATCGACAGGCTTGGGGAGGGCCTTCAGACCTCGCGGGCCGGCGTCATCCACGCTCAGACGCTGGAAGCGCTGGAGCCTCTGGGCGTCACGCAGCGGCTGAGCGAACTTGCCCTGAAGCTGCAGAATTTCGCCATCCGAGATCGCAGCCGGGCACTGCTCAAGCTCGATTTCGGAAAGCTTCCGTCGAGGCATCCCTATCTGATGATGCTGCCTCAGAATCTCACCGAGCAGGTGTTTGCCGAGCGGATTACGGCCCTGGGCGGCGTGATCCACCGCATGGTCGAGGCCAAAGCGGTGCTTCAGGACACTGACGGTGCGCGCGTGACGGTGGTCGAAAACGGCCGCGAGAAGATCATATCGACACGTTACGTCGTTGGCGGCGACGGCATGCACAGCCTGGTGCGCAACTCGGCCAGCATAGAGTTCGACGGCGCGGCCTATGAGGCGTCGTTCGTTCTCGCCGACGTTCGTCTCGACTGGCCGGTTGGGCCAACCGAAGTGTCGCTGTTCTTTGCGCCAGCCGGACTGGTGGTGGTGGCGCCGCTCCCAGACGGATCGTACCGCGTCGTCGCGACAATGGACGATGCACCGGAAAAACCCGCAGTCGCAGACATACAGGTGCTGCTCGACAGCCGTGGGCCGACCAAAGAAAGAACCCGCGTGCTCGACCTGTCGTGGAGCTCGCGGTTTCGCGTGCATCACCGCCTGGTCCGGTCATACCGCAAGGGCCGGTTGTTCCTGATGGGCGATGCCGCGCACGTGCACAGTCCGGCGGGAGGGCAAGGCATGAATACCGGCATCGTCGACGCGGTCGTGCTTGGCCAATTGCTTGGCGACGTGGTGAACGGCGTGCGCCCCGAAGCGGAGCTCGAACTCTATGAAACGCTGCGACGCCCGGCAGCCCAAGAGGTGCTTGACCTGGCTGGCATGATGACCGGCATGGCGCTTGCCCGCAGTCCGGTGAAGCGGTTCGTTCGCAACCTCGTGCTGTCGGTGCTGAACCTCACACCATTCCTGAAGCGCCGCATCGCATTGAAGCTGTCGGGCCTCAGTCGGGCGCCGCTTGCCCGTCTGCCGGCACCCGCGTGCAAGGCAGGTTCAATTACCCGAACCCAGCCTGAAGCCAGCCCAGCGCTGAAGCTTGCCGCGTGACAGCCCGGTTATCTGCCCGTACCTGCCGTCGGGCCGGTACGGGGGCATCCGCGACATCCCAAGCCTCAGCTAATGTACTGGCCGCCATTGGCTGAAATGGTCGAGCCGGTGATGAAACCGGCGTCGTCAGATGCGAGGAAGACGACGCAGCGCGCGATCTCCTCCGGCTCGCCGAGACGGCCGACCGGGATGTGCGGGATGACACGCTCGTTGAGCACCTTCTCGTCCATCGCCTTGACCATCTCGGTGGCGATATAGCCGGGGCAGATGACGTTGACGGTGATGCCGGCGCGCGCGCCTTCCTGGGCCAGTGCCTTGGTGAAGCCGATGTCGCCGGCCTTCGAAGCCGAATAATTGACCTGGCCGACCTGGCCTTTCTGGCCGTTGATCGAGGAGATGGTGATGATGCGGCCGAACTTGCGGTCGCGCATTCCACCCCACAACGGATGCGTCATGTTGAAGACGCCGGAAAGATTGGTGTCGAGGACCTCTTTCCATTGCTCGCGCGTCATCTTGTGGAACATCGCGTCGCGGGTGATGCCGGCATTGTTGACCAGCACCGAGACGGGACCGAGATCGGCCTCTATCTGTTTGATGCCGGCAGTGCAGGCTTCATAGTCGGCGACCGACCATTTATAGACCGGGATGCCGGTCGCTGCCTTGAACTTTGCCGCCGCATCCTCGTTGCCCGCGTAGTTTGCGGCCACCGAATAGCCGGCGCTCTTCAAGGCGACCGATATCGCCGCGCCGATGCCGCGCGACCCGCCTGTGACGATTGCAACCTTTGTCATGTGTCCTCCCGGGAAATGCAGATGGCTGCGCGTTGAAGCGGTGGGGTTTGCCCTCTATTCCCTACTCGCTTTGCACCAGCATCCTACTCGTATCGCCTATCTCATCACAATGCTTCCACGCACATGGCAACGCCCATACCGCCGCCGATGCACAGCGTGGCAAGACCTTTCTTGGCACTTCTGCGGCGCATCTCGTAGACCAGCGTGTTGAAGATGCGGGCGCCCGAGGCACCGACCGGATGGCCGATGGCGATGGCGCCGCCATTGACGTTGACGATCGCCGGGTCCCAGCCCATGTCCTTGTTGACGGCGCAGGCCTGCGCGGCGAAGGCCTCGTTGGCTTCGACCAGATCGAGGTCGCCGACCGACCAGCCGGCCTTGGCCAGCGCCTTGCGCGAAGAGGGGATCGGTCCCGTCCCCATGATCTGCGGGTCGACGCCGGCGGTCGCCCAGGAAACGATACGCACCAGAGGTGTGATGCCGCGCCTTGCGGCTTCCGCTTCGGTCATCAGCACCACAGCTGCGGCGCCGTCGTTGATGCCGGAGGCATTAGCTGCCGTCACCGTGCCTTCCTTGTCGAAGGCCGGCTTGAGCTTGGTCATGGCATCGATTGTCGCGCCGTGGCGGATGTATTCATCCTGGTCGACTACGGTGTCGCCCTTCCTGCCCTTGACTGTGAAGGCAACTATCTCGTCCTTGAATTTTCCGGCTTTCTGCGCGGCCTCGGCCTTGTTCTGGGAAGCCAGTGCGAACTGGTCCTGGTCGTCGCGGGTGATCTGGAACTGGCGAGCGACGTTCTCCGCGGTGTTGCCCATATGATAGCCGTAGAAGGCATCGGTCAGGCCGTCCTTGATCATGGTGTCGATCAGCTTGAAGTCGCCCATCTTGACGCCACCGCGCAGATGTTGCGCATGCGGAGCCATCGACATCGATTCCTGGCCGCCGGCAACGATGATCCTCGCGTCGCCCTGGGCGATCTGTTGCATGCCGAGCGCGATGGCCCGCAAGCCCGAGCCGCAGAGCTGGTTCAGGCCCCAGGAGGTAGCCTCCTGCGGCACGCCGGCGGCCATAGCCGCCTGCCGCGCCGGGTTCTGCCCTTGGGCCGCGGTCAGGATCTGGCCGAGAATGACCTCGTCCACCTCCTTGCCCTCGACGCCGGCACGGACAAGCGCTTCCCTGACGGCGACCGCACCCAATTCATGGGCTGGCGTGTTGGCGAAGGCGCCGTTGAAGGAGCCGACAGGCGTGCGCGCTGCACTGGCGACAACGATGGCGTTGGAAGCGGACATGTTCTTCTCCAGGCTTTCGGGGAACGATTTCGGGTGCCGTCGGGGACTTTTCTTGCCCTTTCCACAACCCGAGTCAAACCCGAAATGGGCATGGCGTCCCACTGCCGCAAGCATGCCGCACGTCGCTGCAACGGCGGCCCGTCCGTGCTGCGCAGCATAAAATGTTCCCGCACTGCACAAACTGCTTGGATTCATGACGCTTTTGCGCATATCCTTTAAAAAGGCGCAATCGTTACCGGCGGCTTACTTAAGCTGCCCGGTGTCCGGGGAGGATGCAGATGGCCGCAAAAGACGAACCTATTGTTATCAAGAAATATGCCAATCGCCGTCTCTACAATACGGGCACCAGCACCTATGTGACGCTCGAGGATCTCGCTGAAATGGTCAAAAAAGGCGAGGACTTTACTGTCCAGGACGCCAAGACCGGTGACGACATCACGCATCCGGTGCTGACCCAGATCATCTTCGAGCTGGAGAACAAGGACGGGCAGAACATGCTGCCGGTCCCGTTTCTGCGTCAGCTCATCGCCTATTACGGCGACCAGATGCAGATGATCGTGCCGAGCTTTCTCGAGCAGTCGATGCTGGCCTTCTCTAAGGAGCAGGAACGCTTTCGCGAACAGATGAAAGATGCGCTCGGCAAGTCGCCGATGGACATGATGAAGATCGCCACGCCGATCAAGGTGCTGGAGGAGCAGACGCGGCGCAACATGGAAATGTTCCAGAACGCCATGCGGCTGTTCACACCGTTCCCGCCTGCGGGCTCTGCGCCGGCAGCAGCGCCGGCCGAACCGGGCAGGAAGGAAACACCGGAAAAACCCGACGACCTTCAGGAACTGAAGGAGCAGATCGCCGCGATGCAGCGCAAGCTCGACACGATGTCCTGACTGCCGGCTGGCGAAGTGCCGGCCGAAACTTCCTTCAGCAGACCGTGTGATAAAACATCTTCGTCTCGAAAGGCGGAGATGTCATCCATGCTATGCTTCGTGGCATGCTCTATTTCGTGGTCACCGTCACCAGAGCGGTAACAGGTTTGCCGTCTACTAGAATGGGCCGGTGATGATCATCGGCAAGAAGCACGCCGATTACGTGTCTGCCGGCGGCATCCGGGCAATGGCCGAAACGGGCCTTGATAAGGTCACCGCCAAAGTCGCTGTTCATGCTGTTGTACGGCTTGCCGGGGATGTTGCAGGTGTCTCCGTCGGGATCGATCTTCATATGCACGTGGCCGCATTGGCTGATTTCCCCGCACTCACCCGCAGGGAGCAGCCTGAAGTTGCTCCTGACGACGACGCCTATCGCCTTCTCAGGATCATTGCCGAGTTCGACAACTGAACCTGCCGTCGGCCAGATGACTTCCAGTGTGGGCCGATCCTCGGCCTCGGCAGACACGAGCGACAATAAGGAGAAAGCGAGGGCAGTCGTTGCGGTGATGCGAAACATGATAACCTCCGTTGCGATGTAAACACTGATTACATATGCAGTGCTCGAACACAAGGGAAATAATCAGCGATTACATTCCGCTCTCGTGGTATTTGGCTGAGATGACCAAGACTACTGATTCCGACGAAGCCGGACATGCCAAGCGGTATCATCACGGCAATCTCGTCGAGGCCTTGATCACGGCAACCGTGGAGATCATCGAGGAACGGGGAGCCGAGCATGTCTCCGTACGCGAAGCCGCAAAACGTGCCGGCGTTTCACCCGGCGCACCATTCCGGCATTTTCGATCGAAAACAGCGTTGCTAACCGCGGTCGCCGAACAGGCCATGGATCGGCTGACAGAGGCTGTTGCCAAGGCGCAGTCGAAAATCGGCAGCGCAAATCCCATTGAGGCTTTCGAAGCAATCGGACAAGGCTATCTGGAATGGGCAATTACCAACCCCACGCATTTCCAGATCATCAGTTCCAGAACCCTAATTGATTTTGAAGCGTCGGACAGCCTTCGTCATCAGAATGAGGCTATTCGGCGGAGGATGATCGACTTGCTGACGCAAGCGCAACAACACGGTCGGCTTGCTCCCGACACCGACTTTGATCATCTTGTGCTTGCCGCGCGTGCACTCGTGTATGGGTTGGCACGCATGGCGCTCGATGGTCATTTCCGGGAATGGCATCCGTCCGAGCCGCCAGCCCTGGCCGCGCAGCGGGCTCTCCGACTTTTCATGAGCGGTATGACCATTCCATCTAAAGCTTAAATCCGCCAGCACCCAAAAAGGGCCCGGGATTGCGCCGCCAGTTAATGGAACTCCGGCAGCGGTCCCTGGTAGCGGGCGCGTGGCCGGATCAGGCCGTTGCTTGTCACCTGCTCCACCGCATGCGCGGCCCAGCCGACGCTGCGGCCGAGCGAAAACAGACGGAACGGCGCATCGGACGGCAAGCGGAGGCTGCGCGTCAGCGCAGCCAAGGCGAAATCGACGTTCGGGCGCATGCCCGTTGCCGCAAAGGCCGCATCGCAAAGCCGCAGCAGGCCATCATCGACATCGATTGCGGCCAGCAAAGGTTCGGCGCGCGGATCGCCTTCGGGATAAAGCGGATGGCCAAATCCGGGCAGTGGCATGTCGTGACCGAGCCAGCGTCCGACGGCCGCATCCGGCCCCAATCTCTGCGCATCCTCGCCCAGTAGCATGACGGCCTCCGCGGCGGCGCCATGGCGCGGACCGGAGAGCGTTGCGAGGCCGGCAAGCAGGCAGGCCGAAACAGGTGCGCCGGTGGACGCGGCGACCCGTGCGGCGAAGGTTGATGCGTTCAATTCGTGATCGGCCAACAGTACGAGCGAGCGGCGGATCAAGTCTGCGTCGGCCGCATCGAGCGACCATCCCCGCGCCAGCCTTTCGTGCACGGCACCGGATCCGGGAATCGCGCCGAGCGCCTGGGCCAGGGCGGCGATGGCGCCGGCCGCATCGTGGTTGAGCGAAGCTGATCGGCGGCCGAGCGAAGGCCGGTCCTTGGCCGCCAACGCGGCCAATTCCGCGAAGGCGGCCGGCCGGCCAGTTGCGCCGTTGCCGTGGCGGCTCGCCGAGACAAACGACACTGGTGCGTCAGATGCCCAAAGCAGGTTTGCCGTCTGCTCCAGCGTGGCAGCCTCGCAGAGAGCAACCGCATCCTGGCCGCGATAGACGAGGCGGCCGTGCAAAACGGTCGAGATCGTGGTGGCGATCGCCGGCTCACCCCAGGCAATTGCACTTTCGGCGATGGCCTGGGGATTTCGGCCGCGCGCCCGGCGGCTCGCCAGCGCCGCGATGTCGTCGGCGCGATACTGGCTACGGCGTGGATCCGCCCGGTCCGGGCGCATGCCGATGCGCCCGCGGCGTCTGGGCGCGCACCTTGAGACGCTCCAGGGCCTCGTCCCGCGTCAGCCACTCCGTCATGTCAGTCCTGTCATGTTGATTCTGTTGATCAAGATTGATGATCCAGTCGCCAACCCTTATCTACCGCGCGGAAAGGGTCAAGGAGAAAACCAATGGCGAATGGGCTCGATGATGTGGTGGCGGCGGAAACGGTGCTCTCCGATGTTGATGGTCTTGGCGGCCGCCTGACCATCCGGGGCCATTCGTTGCCCGAACTGGCAGGCCGCTGGAAATACGCCGAGGTGGTCCATCTGCTGTTCGACGGCTTTTTCGACGATTTTCCCGACGACAAGGAGCTGGCGAACGCGATCGGTCGGGCGCGCAGCGAAGTGTTCGGGCAGATCGAACCCTTGCTGCCGTTTCTCGCATCCCTCGATATCTACAGCGCGATGCGCGCCGGCATTGCGCTGCTGCCGGACGGCGGCAAATTGCCGGACGCGCTGCGGCTGGTTGCAGCACCTGCCGTGCTGACGCCGGCCTTGCTGCGCTTGCAGCGCGGCGAAAGCCCGATTGCGCCCGATAGCAAGGCCGATCATGCCGCCGACATGCTGCGGATGCTGACCGGCATTGCGGCCTCGCCGAAGTTGGCGAAGGCACTCGATGCCTATCTCGTGACGGTTTGCGACCATGGCCTCAACGCATCGACCTTCGCCACGCGCGTGGTCGCTTCGACGCAGGCCGGGCTTACTTCGGCGGTGCTGGCCGGGCTCGGAGCGCTCAAGGGGCCGCTGCATGGCGGCGCCCCAGGTCCGGTGATCGAGATGCTGGATGCGATCGAGGCGCATGGCGACGCCGCCGGCTGGCTGCGTGACGAGATCGGGCGCGGCCGCCGCATCATGGGCTTCGGGCATCGCATCTACCGCGTGCGCGATCCGCGTGCCGACGTGCTGAAAGCGGTGGTGCGGCAACTCGGCGCCAAGGGCGTAGCCGCCCACCGGCTGGGGTTTGCCGAAAGCGTCGAGCAAGCGGCGCTCGAAGTGCTTCGCATCGCCAAGCCGTCGCGCTCGCTCCAGACCAATGTCGAGTTCTTCACAGCACTTCTGCTGGAAGCGGCGGGCTTTCCGAAAGAGGCGTTCACCAATGTCTTTGCTGCCGGGCGCGTCGCCGGCTGGATTGCCCATGCGCGCGAGCAGCAGACGAGCGGACGGCTGATCCGGCCGCAGTCGCGCTATATCGGGCCGGTCCCAGACCTCGTCGCCTGAGGATTTTTCCCTCGCATACTTGCGGAAACCGGTCGCAATAGCCGGTGCCGGACACCTCTCTCGTCGAGATAAGAGAGGTCCTCATGACAAAAATTTCATGTCATTGCTCCACACATCCGCTGTTCTTGGATGGCAGAGAACCTATATGCTGCAGTGCAACATGGTTCCGCGGGAACCCACTTCAAAGGAATAGCCAGCCTTGACTACCAGAAAAACCGCCATAGTCACGGGTTCTACCTCGGGCATCGGCCTGGCTATTGCCCACGCGCTCGCGGCCGAAGGCTGCAACCTCGTCGTCAATTCCTTTTCCGATACCGCAGACGACCACGCCATCGCAGACGCGATCGCGAAGCACCACAAGGTGAAGACCGCCTATGTCAAAGCCGACATGTCAAAGGCGGCCGAGTGCCGGGCTTTGGTGGCGAAGGCAGCCGAGGCATTCGGCTCGGTCGACATCCTGATCAACAATGCCGGCATCCAGCATGTCGCGCCGGTGGAAAGCTTCCCGATCGAGAAGTGGGATGCGATCATCGCCATCAACCTGTCATCGGCCTTCCACACCATCGCCGCCGCCATCCCGTTGATGAAACAGGCCGGTGGCGGCCGGATCGTCAACGTCGCCTCGGCCCACGGCCTTGTCGCCTCGCCGTTCAAGTCGGCCTATGTCTCGGCCAAGCATGGCATTATGGGCTTGACCAAGACTGTCGCCCTGGAGCTGGCGCGCGACAAGATCACCTGCAATGCCATTTGTCCGGGCTATGTGCTGACGCCGCTGGTCGAGGCGCAGATCCCCGACCAGATGAAGGCCAACAAGATGGACCGCGAGACGGTGGTCCGCGAGGTCATGCTCGAAAAGCAGCCGACCAAGGAGTTCGTTACCGTCGAGCAGGTTGCGGCGGTGGCAGTGTTCCTATGCTCGGATGCGGCGGCGCAGATCAACGGCACGCACATCTCTGTCGATGGCGGCTGGACCGCTCAGTGAGCCATCCAGCGGTCAAGGGCCACGCCATGCCGAAGAACGGCAAGGTGGAAGAGCCAAAGAAGATCAACATCGCGCTGCAAGGCGGCGGCTCGCACGGGGCGTTTTCCTGGGGCGTGCTCGATCGGCTGCTGGAGGACGGGCGCCTCGACATAACGGCGGTTTCGGGCACCAGCGCCGGTGCCATGAATGCTGTGGCGCTGGCCGACGGCTTTGTCCGCGGCGGCGTCGAGGGTGCGCGGCGCAAGCTCGACGATTTCTGGCGTGCGGTGGCGGCAAAGGGCCGCTTCAGCCCGGTGCAGCGCATGCCTTGGGACGTCGCCTGGGGCAATTGGTCGATCGAGAACACGCCCGGCTATTTCCTGTTCGATACGATGTCTCGGGTATTTTCGCCCTATGTCGCCAATCCGCTCGCCATCAATCCGCTGCGCGACGTGGTCGAACGTGAGATCGATTTCGACAATGTGCGCGCCTGCAAGTCGATTGAACTGTTCATTTCCGCTACCAATGTCGAGACCGGCCAGTTGCGGGTCTTCTCTGACGGCGAGATCGACCTCGACACGGTGATGGCGTCGGCCTGCTTGCCGCATTTCCGTGCCGTCGAGATCAAGGGCGTGCCCTATTGGGATGGCGGTTATGGCGGCAACCCGGCACTGTTCCCGTTCTTCAAGACGGCGGCCACCGAGGACGTGCTTTTGGTTCAGATCAATCCGGTGGTCCGCGAGGGGACGCCGAAGAGCGCCAATGAGATTCAAAACCGCATCGACGAGATCACCTTCAATGCCGGGCTGTTGCGCGAATTCCGCTCGATCGCCTTCGTCAAGGAATTGATCGCCGCCGGCCGACTGCCGCACGGCGAATATCGCGACATACGCATGCACCGCATCGACGCCGACGAAGCGTTCAAGGATTTGTCGGCATCGTCCAAGGTCAATGCCGAATGGGCGTTCCTTGCCTATCTGCGCGACCTCGGCCGCACCGCGGCCAGTGACTGGCTGGAAGAAAACTACGACGCCGTCGGCAAGCGGCCGACGATCGATCTGTCCGGCGAGCTCGATGACGGCCTGAAGCCGGTACGCGGGCCCGCGCCGGGCCGGCGGGTCAAGGAGTTTCTTGCGGCGCGCAAGCAGCCCGAGGCCGCCCGCCGTCCGGCCTAGAACGGTTAATCGTTTCGGAAACGCCGAACCGCTCTATCTTTTTCTTTTTGTTTTACGCAATTCCGGACGGAAACCGTTTCACATTTTCCTGGAATTGCTCTCGCTCCTCCGCAAAGCAGATGACGTCGCAATCTGTCCAATCATCCTGACACTTGCTGCCATACCGCTGTTTTGGCGATCAACAGCCGATGCTGCAGCCGCATCTTTGCGGACAAAGCAACAATCCATCAACTTTTCTGACTATATTGCGCCGCAACTTTGCGGTAGAAGCGCGCTTCGCCGATCACGGCAATTTGAATACGGCCTCGCGCGCACCCATATCGGCGACGCGCCCCAAGTAGAAGATGCGGCTTGGCCGAACCCCGCGCACTGGAAAAATAACGATGCCGAAATTCAGGTTTCACAAGCTTGCTGCCATTGTTGTGCTCATCGGTTTCGCCGGCTGGATGGTGACAGGCGAGTTCTCGTCCGTCGGCAGCGCGTCCGCCGATAACAAGCCCAAGGCAGGAGAGGTCGAGCAGCCCAAGACAGCCGACGCAGGCAAGCCCCAAACTGGCGAAGAGGGGGCTGCCAAGCCGGGGACTGCCGAGGCGAAACAGCCCAAGGCGCCGTTACGTACGGTCGCGGTCATAACCCCGCCGCGGCGCACCTATGCACGCGCTATCCGCATTTCCGGACTGACCGAAGCCGACAAGCGCGCCGTCCTGGCGACACGCGTCGCCGGCGTCATCGACAAGCTGCCGGTCAAGCAGGGTCAGCACGTCAAGACCGGCGACCTGATCCTGATGCTTGCCGCCGAGGAAAAAATCTCGGCGGTCGACAATGCCAAGCAGCTTGTCGTGCAGCGGGAGGCAGAGCTGGCTGCTGCCCTGCGGCTTATGAAAACCGGCAATCTGCCCAAGTTGCAGCTCGATACAGCCCGCTCCAACCTGACGCTGGCCAAGTCGCAACTGGACGCAGCGCAAGCCGAACTCGACCGCAATGAGGTGAAGGCGCCCTTCGACGGCGTTATCGACCGGGTGCCGGTGGAGCTTGGCAGTTCCGTGATGCAGGGCGGCGAGGTGGCTACTATTCTCAGCCTCGACCCGGTGATTGCGCGCGGCGAGGTCAGCGAACGCGATCTCGGCTATCTGAAGATCGGTGACAAGGCGAATGTGCGTCTGGTCAGCGGCCAGAACGTCGAGGGCATCGTGCGCTACATCAGCCGGGATGCATCATCGGCAACCCGTACCTTCCGGGTCGAAGTCGCCATCCCGAATGCAGATGGTTCCGTACCGGCCGGCATGACGGCCGAAATCGCGCTCAGCGCCCAGCCGACCGATGCCGTCATGCTGCCGCGCTCGGTGGTGACGCTCGGCGACAAGGGCGACCTCGGCATCCGCGCCGTCGGCAAGGACGACAAGGTCGTGTTCTTCCCGATCGACCTGGTCGACGACACGCCGACCGGCCTGGTGCTTGGCGGCATTCCGACCGACGCCCGCATCATCGTCGCCGGCCAGGAGCTGGTGAAGGAAGGCGAAGTGGTCAAGCCGGTCGAAGCGGACCAGGCGACCATCCAAAAGCTGTTGGGCGAAGCGACGACCGGGACGCAGTAATCATGGACATCGTCAAACTTGCAATCAGCAATGCCCGGCTGACCATATCGGTCCTGGTCTTTCTCATCCTTGCCGGTGCGGTCGCTTACCAGTCGACGCCGAAGGAAGCGGAACCGGACGTTCCGATTCCGATGATGTATATCAGCCTGATCTACCAAGGCATCTCGCCGGAAGATTCCGAGCGCCTCTTGCTGCGGCCGATGGAAGCCAAGCTGAAGAGCCTGAAGGGCCTCAAGGAGATGCGCTCGGCCGCCTTCCAGGGCGGCGGCTATGTGCTGGTCGAATTCCAGCCACAGACGGATCTCGCCACCGCGCTGCAGGACACGCGCAGCAAGGTGCAGGACGGCAAGGCCGACCTGCCGCAAGCGGCCGAGGAGCCCGTGGTCTCAGAGGTCAACATCTCCGAGTTCCCCGTCCTGGTCGTGACGCTGTCGGGCGAGGTGCCCGAGCGCGTGCTGACGGCGGCGGCGCGCGAGTTGCGCGACCGCATCGAGGAAGTGCCTGGTGTGCTCGAGGGCTCGCTGCAGGGTGCGCGCGACGACCTCGTCGAAGTGGTCATCGATCCGATGAAGCTGTCTTCCTACGGGCTGCAGCTCGACCAGTTGATCGGTGCGGTCGGCGCTTCCAACAGTCTTGTCGCCGCCGGCAATATCGAAGGGTCCGAGGGCAAATACGCAGTCAAGGTGCCGTCGCTTATCGAGACGCCAGAGGATGTAGCGGCGCTTCCGGTCGTCGCCGGCCCCAATGCCGTGGTGCAGGCCAAGGATATCGCCACCATTCGCTCGACGTTCAAGGACGCCGAGACGGTTACCCGCCTCGACGGCAAGCCGGCGATTGCCATCGAGGTGAAGAAGCGCATCGGCTCCAACCTGATCGATACGATTGGCAAGGTCAGGGAGGTGTCCGACGCCTTCATCAAGACGATGCCAGAGGGCATGCACGTCACCTACACGCAAGACAAGTCCGTTTTCGTGAACCAGTTGCTCGGCGACCTGCAGAACCACGTCATGATCGCCGTCATCCTGGTGTTCATCGTTATCCTCTACGCGCTGTCCGGCCGTGCCTCGCTGCTGATCGGATTGGCCATCCCCTCGTCCTTCCTGATCGGTATCCTGTTGCTGGCGATGATGGGCTACACGATCAACATGATCGTGCTGTTCAGCCTCATCCTGGCGGTCGGCATGCTGGTCGACGACGCCATTATCGTCACAGAATTCGCCGAGCGTCGCATGAGCGAGGGCATGCCGAAGCAAGAGGCGTTCGCGCTTGCCGCCAAGCGCATGGCCGGCCCGGTCATCGCGGCGACGATGACGCGCATTGCCGCCTTCTCGCCGCTGTTGTTCTGGCCGGGCATCATCGGCGACTTCATGAAATATATGCCGATCACTCTGATCGTGACGCTCTCGGCCTCGATGCTCTATGCGCTGGTCTTCGCGCCGACGCTGGGCGCGATATTTGCCAAGGCGCCGGCCCATCACCCCGACGACAATCGGGACGGCTGGTACATGGCCGTGGTCAAGCAGGCGGTGCACTATCCCATCACCGTGCTTGTCCTCACTGTGGCGCTGTTGTTCGGCGTCGGCTACGCCTATTCGAAATTCGGCGCCGGCGTCGAATTCTTCCCGAATGTCGAGCCTGACTACGGCCTGCTCTATGTCCACGCCCGCGGCAATCTTTCGCTTGCCGAAATGGATGCGGCCACCAAGACGGCGGAAAATCGGCTGCTCGGTTGGCCGGGCGTGAAGTCCGTCTATACCCGTGTCGGCAAGACGCAGGGCGGCGGCCAGGATGTCCCGGAAGATGTGGTTGGCGTGATCCAGTACGAATTCGTCGACTGGCGCGAGCGCAAATCGGCGAACTCAATCCTGGACGAACTGCGCGGCGTGATGGCCGGCATTCCCGGTGTCGACGTCGAGGTTCGCGTGCCGGAAGCCGGCCCGCCCACCGGCAAGCCGATCCAGATCAGGCTTTCGGCCGTCGATCCGAAGGGCCTTGACGACAAGGCCCGCGCCGTCGCCGCGCGCATTGCCAAGGTGCCCGGCGTCATCGATATTTCCGACGGTCTGGCGCCGCCCGGCGTCGACTGGGCGCTTGAAGTCGATCGCGCCAAGGCGGCGCAGTACGGCATCAGTCCGACCGCGGTCGGGACGGTCGTGCAATTGGTGACCAACGGGCTGAAGCTCAGCGAGTACCGGCCAGCCGGCGCCGACGATGCGGTGGACATCAGGCTGCGCCTGCCCGAGGATCGGCGCACGCTGTCGACGCTCGACGAACTCAGGGTGCAGACCGCGCAAGGCTCGGTGCCGATCTCGAACTTCGTCGTGCGCAAGCCGGAGCCGACGGTCGGTATCCTCAACCGCATCGACGGCGCGCGAACGGTGGTCGTCCAGGCCAACGTCGCTGCCGGCGCCCAGGTGGCTGCCGTCCAGCAGGAGGTCACCAAAGCTGTCGCCGACATGAACCTCGGCAGCGGCATTCGCTGGAAGCTTGCCGGTTCGAATGAGGACAGTGCGGAGGCCGGGGCCTTCCTCAGCAAAGCCTTCGGTGCGGCGATCTTCCTGATCTTCATCGTGCTTCTGGCGCAGTTCAACAAGTTCACCAGCGTCTGGCTGGTGCTGTCCTGCGTGGTCATGGCGACGATCGGCGTGTTCCTCGGGCTGCTGCTGACGGGAGAGGCATTCGGCATCGTCATGTCGGGCATCGGTGTCATTGCGCTGGCCGGCGTGGTGGTGAACAACAACATCGTGCTGATCGACACCTATGACCGGTTGCGCGAAGAGGGCTGGGACAAATACGAAGCCGTTCTGCAGACCTGCCGCGAACGTGCCCGCCCGGTGGTGCTGACGGCAGTGTCGGCGATCCTCGGCGTGCTGCCGATCGCTTTCGGCCTCGGCCTCGAAATCTTCCACCACGAGACGACGATCAACGCGCCGTCGACGCAATGGTGGATTTCGCTGTCTTCGGCTATCGTCTTCGGGCTGTCCTTCGCCACCGTGCTGACGCTGGTGGTGACGCCGTCGATGCTGATGGTGTTCACGCGCGCCAAGGTCAAACCCGGTGCGCGCCGTGGCTGGTTCAGTAGCCTGTTGGGGCGTCGCAAGGCCGACATCCCGTCGAAAGGCCTGGACGCCGATCTGGGCGCCGAGCCGGCGATCGCCTTCCCGAAGGCCGCCGAATAGAGTCCGATTGCTGCCCTGATCAAGCAAAGGCCGCCCGGGAACAATGGGCGGCCTTCTGCATTGTTTCGTCATTGCAACCTCAAAGCGAGGATTTTCTGATGACGATCAGCACCATTCTCATCATTATTCTTATTCTTATCCTGATCGGCGCGGTTCCGGCGTGGCCGCATTCTCGGTCCTGGGGTTACGGCCCATCGGGCATCGTCGGCGTCATCCTGATCGTTGTCTTGGTGCTGCTGTTGATGGGCCGGATCTGAGCGCAATCATTGGTCCGGACAAGCGGCGGATGACCGTCAGACCATCCGTCTTTTTCAACTTCCTTATTGGGCAGCTTGCTGCACCGGCTTGGTTGTGGCGACGCCGATATCCTCAAGCGCTTCCGATACTGCATCTTCCAGCGGCGTGTGCGGGATCGTACCGATAATGCCTTCCAGCCGGGCTGAAGCCAGCCGGTGCGGCTCGAAGCGGAGATAGGACATCGAAACGATCTCGCGCCACATCGCCACGAACGGGCTGCCGGCGCGCAGCACCCACCACGGCATCTTCGTCAGCTTCAGCGCGTGCCCGAGCGCCTTCTCCGCGGCCGCCTTGATGTCCAGATCGGTCACCGCATGGCCAGGAAAATTCAGCGCCTCGTATGAGCCGAGCTTGTCGAGATTGTCAGCCAGCCCGACGAAGGTCTTGGCCAGGTCGGGCAGATAGGCCCATTCATGCACGAGATCGACCGGTCCCGGTGCCGTATAGATACCCTTGGTCATCTTGGCGGCGACAACCAGATCGAACCACGATCCGCTGCCGGTGCCGCCGAAGAAATCACCGGCGCGCAGCAGGATCGTGCGCACCCGACCCGCGTCCGCCTCGCGGCGAAACAGATCTTCCATGGCGACGCGGATGCGGCCCTTTTCCGTCGTCGGGCGAAACGGCGTGTCTTCGGCGATCACCGCCGGCATCGGCGAGCCGTAATTGTAGACGGTGCCCGGGAAGAGATGCAGTGCGCCGTTCGCCCGGCAGGCAGCCATGACGTTCTCCGCCATCGGCAGACACTTGCCCCAGTCGGTGTAGAGCGGGTTGAGGCCGTTGAAGATGATGTCGACGCCTTCGGTGGCGCGGATCAGCGCTTTGCGGTCGAGCGCGTCGCCGGCGATTGCCGTGGCGCCTTTGAGCTCGGCCGGCACCTCGCCGCCGCGGGTGACGGCGCGGACATCGTAGCCGGCATCGAGGAAGGCCTTGGCCACCGTGCGGCCGAGCCGGCCGTTGGCGCCGAGAATTGCGATCTTGGTCATTGTTCGTCTCCGTGTTTGTGTTGAGACCCTGTTGTGGTCTCTTCGCAAGCGAATGAAAATTGACTAAAGATGGCAATCTGATATTCAATTTTGAATGGATATCGATTGGAACCTGATCAAGAGTTTCGTCACCGTGGCGGAGACCGGCAGCCTGTCGGCCGCCGCGCGAAAACTTGCAGCAAGCCAGCCGACGCTCGGCCGCCACATCGCCGAGCTGGAACAGGCGCTCGGCGTCACCCTGTTCCGGCGCGGGCGGCGTGGCTATGCGCTCACGGAAGCAGGCAGCACGCTCTTTGAACAGGGTCGCGCGGTGAGCGAGCAGGCAAGCGCCTTTTCGCTGCTGGCGCTGGGATCGGTCGAGGCGATAGAGGGTACGGTGCGCATTGCCGCCAGCGAAGTGGTGGCCGCCTATGTACTGCCGGAAATGATGGCGAGGCTTGGTTTCGAGGAGCCGGGCATCGAGGTCGAGATCGTCGCCTCGAACCAGGTCGAGAATCTGCTGCGTCGCGATGCCGATATCGCCATTCGCATGGTCAAGCCGGCGCAGAATGAACTGGTCGCGCGCAAGGTGACCGACATTCCGCTCCGCGCCTGCGCGGCAAAATCCTATCTCGACCGGCGTGGCCGTCCGCGCGAGGCCCGCGATCTCGCCGGCCATGATCTGGTCGGCTTCGACCGCAGCGATGAGATCATTCGCGGCTTTGCCCAGTTCGGCGTCCCGCTTGCCCGCAATGCCTTCCGCTTCAGGACCGATAATCAGATCGTGCTGTGGGAAGCAGTGCGGGCGGGAAACGGCATCGGCTTTGGCCAGGAGCCGCTCGCCGACCGTGATCCGCTGGTCGAGACAGTGCTGCCGGGTCTCCCGCTGCCGACGCTGCCGGTGTGGCTCGCTATGCACCGCGACGTGCGTACAAGCGTCCGCATCCGCCGCGTCGCGGATTTCCTCTACGAAGAGTTCAAGCGCTATTCAGCCGGTGCTGCCTCGGCTGCGAATTCAGCGCGGTGAGCGAGCCCGGCCATCAACAGCACGACGATCAGCAGCCCGGACAGAGCGACGAAGATCGGGCCGAAGCTCGAGTGTTCGGCGATGAAGCCGATCGCCGACGGCGCCACCAGAATGCCTGAGTAACCCATCGTGGTCACGACGCTCATGCCGGTGCCGGACGCCATGCCCTCCTGGTTGCCGCCGGCCGAAAAGATGATCGGCACCATGTTGGCAATCCCGAGGCCGCAAAAGGCAAAGGCGGCAATGGCGAGCCACGGCGAGGGAGCCAGCCCGGCCACCAGCATGCCGGCAGCAGCGGCAAGGGCCGAGGCGCGCAACGTCGTAACGGCACCGAAACGGTTGCGGATGCCATCGCCAAGGAAGCGCATGACGGCCATGACACCGGAAAAGGCGGCGTAGGCCAGGCCTGCGATGGCAAGATCGGCGCCGAGCTCCTGCCTGAGATACAGCGCCGCCCAGTCGAGCACCGCACCTTCGGAGATCATCGTCAGCAGTGCCATCAGCCCAACCAGATAGACCAGCGGGTTTGCCGGCAGCGCGAATTTGTGGTGCTCGGCGACTGGGTGCTTGTCCTCGGCGATCAGGTAGCGGATCGCTACGGCGATGACGGCAAAGGCAAGAGCCGTCACCACTGTCGCATGGGCGAGGTGACCGTAGTTCTGGATGGCGAAACCGCCCAAAGCGCCGCCAGCGAAACCGCCAAGGCTCCAGAAGCCGTGCGAGGACGACATGATGGCACGGGATAGCCGCCGTTCGACTGCCACTGCGTTGGCATTCATGGCGACGTCCATGCCGCCGATCGAACCGCCGAAGATGAACATGGCGATTGCCGCCAAGGGCAGGTTGGGGGCCAGAGCCACGACCAACAGGCCGAAGCTGCCGGCAAGTCCGAACCAGCGCAGCACAGTGCGCGAGCCATGCTTCGAGATCAGATGGCCGCACCAGGTCATGGCGGTTACGGCCCCTGCCCCGAACAACAGAATCAACAGGCCGAGCGTGAATTTGCTGATGTCCAGCCGGGTGAGGAACACCGGGATCTGCGGCGCCCAGCTCCCGGTCAGGAAGCCATTGGCGAGGAAGATGCCGGCCACTGCCCAGCGTCCACGAATCGCGGTCTGCGTCATTTTCTGCGCGTCCATCGGGTAGAATCCGGTCCGGAAATGGCTTCGCGCGGCAAATTAGATCGATTCAATTCACAGTCAAGCGCTCTTTGCCGAAAGTGCTTGGACCAGACGCTACGTCCTCTCGCGTCGGCCAACCATCTCGGCGGTCCACTCCGAAATCCTTACGGCTCGGGATAAGGCGCGCCATCCTTGTGCACAAACCGGCCATCAGCGTTGGTGCTCATCATGTCGATGTCGGAGCAGGTGGCGACGTCGTCGGGCCAGCGCGAACCGACTTCGAGATAAATCGCCATCGCGCCCGATTTATTGATCATGTGATGGCCGTTGCCTGATCCTTTCGGAAAGGCCGCGCAGTCACCGGCGCGCAGCACCGTCTCGCCGGCATCTTCGACGAGCGTCAGCTCGCCTTCAAGCACGTAGACGAATTCGTCTTCGTGCGAATGCCAGTGGCGCTGGCTCGACCAGTTGCCCGGCGGCAGGCGCATGAGATTGATGCCGAAGTCGGTGAGCCCGCCTGCGTTGCCCAGCCGCTGCCGCACGCGTTCGGCACAGGGTGCATCGAACGGCGGTGGATAGGATGAGCCCTTGCGTCCGGGCACGTCGGCAACGTCAATCTTAGGCACGGCGTCCTCCCCTAGTGATCCCTGGGGCGCCTTGCCTCGAACTCGGCCTTCTTGGCATCGGAGGCTTCGATCTGGTTCAGTGCCTGCCACTCGGCATAGGGCATACCGTAGATGATCTCACGCGACTGCTCCTTGCTGAGTTCAACACCTTCGGCCTGCGCCGCATCGCGGTACCAGTTGGACAGGCAGTTGCGGCAGAAGCCGGCGAGGTTCATCAGGTCGATGTTCTGCACGTCGGAACGCTCGCGCAGATGCGCAACCAGCCGGCGGAAGGCAGCGGCTTCGAAATCGCGCTTTTGTTCGTCGCTGAGTTCGGTCATGTCTTTGGCGTCCCTTGGGCCTTCCGTCACACCGGTCCGGTGCGCGAGCCGAATATTTTCACCGCATGTATATCGGCACGTCGATCGATCGCGTCAACGATCGGCGCCAGCCGTTCGGCCCAGTCGAGGGCACCCTTAAGGTCGGCGATCAGGTCCTGGCGGATCTCGAGCAGCGCATGGGCAAATCCGTTGACGATGGCGTGCCTGAACATGGTATCGCCGCGCAGTGCGCCGTCATAGGGTTCGTTGTCGCCGACGATGAGGCTCTTGTCCTTGGCGAGCATGTCGATCAGCGGCCGCGCAACGCGATCGTCGAGATCCCATAATATGCCGACGTGCCACGGCCGCACGAAGCCCTGCATGGTCGGTGTGAAGGAATGCACCGAAAAGATGAAAGGTGCCTGCGCGGACGCTTGCGCCACCGAGGCGATCATGGCGCCGACGGCATCATGATAGGGGCGGTAAAAGCGGTCCAGACGTCTTTCGCGTTCCTCCGGCGCCATGGGATAATTTCCCGGGATGATGGTGCCGTCATAGAGCTGGCGAATCAGCGTAGGATCGTCCTCGCCGCGATTGGGATCGATCAGCAGCCGTGAAAAATTGGCAAGCACCGCCGGAACGCCGAGCAGACTTGCGAGTTCGCGGGTTACAGTCTCGACGCCGATGTCGTAGGCGATGTGGCGGTCGAACTCCGCCGCTGGCAGGCCAAGGCTGCCATACTCCTCCGGCAGGTCGCGGCGAGCGTGATCGGCCAAAAGCACCATGCCGCGCTTGCGGTCGCCTTCGACGATGTCGAAAGGCGCGAAAACTGTGGATCGGGTCATCGGCGGGAAAGGTCTGTTCGCGGGCTTCCTGGGAGGGTGGTATCGTCATTCCACGAAGAGAACGCTTGCGCAATGCCGTTGTTTGGCCACGGTTTCTGCCAAAAACTGAGCAGGGGCGACCGCAAGCGCGCCGGAGCCTTCTAAATCGATTGGAATTGGACAGATCGGCGCGTTGACATGCGTACGGACTTTTCCGAAAAGGGGCGTTGAGAGATGCAAATGTGGTTCTTGAGGGGTTTCGGGATGGGTTTTGCCGGCAGGCTGCGTGTGCGCCATGCCTTGGCCATGCCGCTCCTGATACCGGCAATGGGCCTTTTCGCGGTGATCACGGCCTCGCCGGCACGGGCCGATTTCCGGGTCTGCAACGCCACGCAGAACCTGGTAGGCGTCGGCATCGGCTATCGCGCCAAGGCCGGCTGGATCACCGAAGGCTGGTGGCACATCGAAGGATCGAGCTGCAAGACGCTGATCGAGGGACCGTTGTCATCAAGGTTTTACTATCTGTATGCAGAAGACGCCGAGCGCGGCGGACGCTGGGATGGCCCGATCAACATGTGCGTGGCCGAAAAAGAGTTCAAGATTGCCGGCGTTACCGACTGCGTCGCCCGGGGCTTTCAGCGCGCCGGATTTCAGGAATATGACACGGGCGAGCAGGCAAGCTGGATGGTCCAGCTGACTGACGAGCCCGCAACGGATGGCGCTGCAGCCGCCCCGGGAACAAACAGTCAATGAGACGCAGCCGCAAGGTCAAGATCCTCGCCACCATCGGTCCGGCCTCCTCATCCGAGGAAATGCTGAAGAAGCTGTTCGAAGCCGGCGCCGACGTGTTCCGGATCAATATGAGCCACACCGACCATGAATTGATGCGGACGCTTGTCGGCCGCATTCGTGCCGTCGAGGAGGCGGTCGGCCGGCCGATCGGCGTTCTCGCCGACCTGCAAGGGCCAAAGCTGCGCGTCGGTAAGTTCGCCAACGGCAAAGAAGTGCTGACCGTCGGCCAGACCTTCACGCTCGACGACAATCCCGAGCCCGGCAATTCGAAGAGGGTCTACCTTCCGCATCCCGAAATCCTGCGTTCGGTCGAGGCTGGTCATCGCCTGCTGATCGACGACGGCAAGCTCGAGCTCAAGGCGGTCAGCAGCAACGGCAAGGCGATCGCCTGCACCGTCGTCGCCGGCACCACCATTTCCGACAAGAAGGGCGTCAGCCTGCCCGACACCGACCTGCCGGTCGGCGCGCTGACGGAAAAGGACCGCCGGGATCTCGACGCGGTTCTGGCGACCGGCGTTGACTGGGTGGCGCTGTCCTTCGTGCAGCGGCCCGAGGACCTGGCCGAAGCGCGCAAGATCGCGCGCGGCCGGGCGCTGATCATGGCCAAGATCGAAAAGCCGCAGGCCGTCGCCCGGCTGGCCGAGATCATCGAGCTTTCGGATGCGCTGATGGTCGCCCGCGGCGATCTCGGCGTCGAGATGCCGCTCGAAGCCGTGCCTGGTATTCAGAAGCAGATCACCCGCGCCGCCCGCCGCGCCGGCAAGCCTGTGGTGGTTGCCACGCAGATGCTGGAATCGATGATCACCGCGCCGGTGCCGACCCGCGCCGAAGTCTCGGACGTCTCGATCGCCGTGTTTGAAGGCGCCGACGCGATCATGCTTTCGGCGGAGTCCGCCGCCGGCGCCTACCCGGTCGAAGCGGTGGCGATGATGAACCGGATCGCCACCAAGGTCGAAACCGACCCGACCTATGCCGGCATCATCAACGCGCAGCGCTCGGAACCGGAAGCGACCGGCGCCGACGCCATTTCGCTTGCTGCCCGCGAGATCGCCGAGACGCTGAAGCTGTCGGCCATCATCACCTACACGGCCTCGGGTACAACCGGCCTGCGCGCCGCGCGCGAGCGGCCGCAAGTGCCGATCGTGGCGCTGTCGCCGATCCTCAACACGGCGCGGCGACTGTCGCTGTTGTGGGGCACGCATTGCGTCGTTTCTCCCGATGCCATCGACCTCGACGACATGGTCGATCGCGCCTGCCGCATCGCTTTGGACGAAGGATTCGGCAAGCCCGGCGACCGCGTCATCATCACGGCCGGCGTTCCGCTGAGGACGCCCGGCTCGACCAACATGCTGCGCATCGCCTATGTCGGATCGGAAGTCGGCCGCTAATGTCGGCGGCGGCTGCCGGATGGGCCGGCTGCATGGCGCGTCGTAAACGCGGCGCCAGCCCGGCGCATCGACGGCAGGTAGATCAGGGTCGACGCCGAACTCCCGCCCGCGTGCATCAGCCTGTGGCCGGCCGCGAGCCGGTTCGGAGGCCCCATCCGACTTGAGCTGGAGGTCAGTTAGGGTAAAATCTCTCCTGGGAGAAAGAGGAGGGTGATCCAATGTGGATGCGCACTGATCTTCTGGAACTCCTCGGCATTGAGCACCCGATAATCCAGGCGCCGATGAGCGGCATCACCACGCCGGAACTGGCGGCGGCAGTCAGCAATGCCGGGGCGCTTGGCTCGCTCGGATGCGGCATTCTGCCTGCGGCGGCTATCCGCGAGCAACTCACGGCGACGCAGCACGCCACCAATCGTCCGATCAACGTCAACTTCTTTGCGCACCCGCCGCCGGCACGCGATGATGCGGCAGCCCAAAGCATGCGAGACCGCCTTCGCGGCTGCTATGAGGAGGTCGGCCTCGGACCGGTGCCCGAGCCGGGCGAGCCCTTCCCCACCTTCGATCGTGAGCGTCTCGAAATTGTGCTCGAGCTGCGCCCGAAGGTGGTCAGCTTCCACTTCGGCCTACCCGACACCGCAATTGTGCAGCAGTTGAAAGCGGCCGGCTGTACTGTCTTGTGTTCGGCTACCACCGTCTCGGAAGCGCGCCAGCTTGAGGCAGGAGGGGTGGACGCCATTATCGCCCAGGGATACGAGGCCGGTGGGCATCGCGGCACATTCACTGGCGACCCTGCTATCGGCACAGCCGGCACCATGGCCCTCGTACCGCAGATTGTTGATGCCGTGCGGGTGCCTGTAATTGCCGCCGGCGGTATCTTCGACGGTCGCGGCATTGCCGCCAGCTTTGCACTTGGTGCATCTGGTGTGCAGATCGGCACGGCTTTCCTGGCCTGTCCTGAAGCCAATGTGCAGCCAGTCTATCGCGCAGCATTGCGCTCGGGCAACGACGAGAGCACGTCGGTGACTCGCTGCTTCACTGGCCGCCCAGCGCGCGTGGTGCGCAACCGGTTTGTGATGGAAATGGCTGGTGAGGAAGATGCTGCGCTGGCGTTTCCGCTACAGGCGAGTCTGGTCATGCCGCTTTCGATGGCGAAGGATGAAAGCAAGCGGGCTGACTTCTTGCCCATTTGGGCCGGGCAGGGCGTTGCGAAGCTGCGGCAGATGCCGGCCGCCGCGCTTGTGGAGAAACTCGTCACGGAAGCAAGCGGCGTAGATCGGGCCTATAGGGGAGTAGGGGAGTAGGGGAGTCGGGGAGTCGGGGAGTAGGGGTGTAGGGGGTGTCGGTTATACAAAT